>CANCXX010000016.1 GCA_947381965.1 uncultured bacterium | reverse complement strand
GATTCATATCAATAAAGATTTTTCATCCATAGACACAAGATTTTTTACAGCCTCTTCTGGCATGGAAAGACCTTTTAAGTTTCTGAATTTATCTTTCTACTATTTCTCCGTCTTTGTCAAGGTATATACGTTTTTCGATGATGCCGGAAGGGGCATATTCATATCTTATCACTGCATAGCCATATTTATTATTGACAGGCTGCTGCTTTTCATCGTAATAGGTTTCGGAAACAAGCTGCTCCTGTTGGTTATACTCATATCTGCAGATGGCATAGCCAAGGTCTTTGTACATAACAGGCGCTCTTTCAGTGTCCGTATACTTTTTCTCACTTATATGAGTGCCGTTGTAGGTGTAGGATATGCCGGCATAGCCCAGGTCCTTTCGCATTACCAGATTTAAATCAGAATCATAGTAGGCATCCCAGGTCAGGTTGTTGTAAGCATTGAAGGCTTTGAAATGCAGAGCGGCTCCCAGGTCTTCCCGCATTATTTTTTTCTGGTCCGGACCATTGTACCAGTAATAGGTATCGTTTCCCTTTTCATCATAATTGTATGCAAAGCCTGCACAGAAATATTTCGGGCTGATAGCTGGCTGCCCGTCTGCGTCATAGTAGGAAAGGGAAGCGGTCTGGTTATATTCATCATAGGTATAAGCGGTGGAGGCATATCCGGTGTCGTTTCGCAAAACAGGATTTCCCTGTTCGTCAAAATACTGGGAACGAATTAACTTGCCAGTGTCACTGTATTCATTTCGTAAGGAGGCATACCCGCCATCGCTGCAGGAGGCAGGCGCTTTGGCGCTGTCCCAATAAGATTCTTCTGTTTTATTTCCCCAGGCGTCAAACTCTTTGTGTATCCAGGCATACCCTGTATCACTCCGGGTCATTAAGGAGCCGTCGGCGCCGGCAAACATGATATCGGTCTGATTGCCGGATGAGTCGTATTTAAACTGGCGGATGGCGCAGCCGTGTTTGGAACTGATAATAGGCTGGGAGTTGATGCCATAGTAATATTCGGCAATATCCTGGCCGAGGGCATCATATTCAATGACTATGGAAGCATATCCGGTATCCTTACAAAGGACCGGATTGTGCTGGGCGTCAAAATATTTTCCTTCCATCCATTTTCCGTTTTTGTAAGTGTTTTCACAGAAAGCATATCCGCCTTCTTTTTTTGCTGTGGGATTATCATCTGTATCAAAATAAGCTCTCTGAATCTGGTTATCCTGACGGTCGTATTCCATATGGCTGTGTGCATATCCCAAATCGCTGCGCAGAATATAGCTGCCATCAAGACCCAGATACCAGCTGTCAGTTCGGTTGCCTCTTTCATCATAAGCAAACTGGAAGCCGGCGCAGTGGTATTCGGTACTGATAATCGGCTGACCATAGCTGCCATAAAAGGACTGGGAAGCCAGCAGGCCAAATGAGTCATATTGGGAAGTGATACTGGCATATCCGGTATCTTTTCTCAGTATGGGATTGCCCTCAATATCATAATAACGTGATTCTACGTCGCGTCCATTTTCGTCATATTGAAATTCACAGGAGGCAAACCCGCCTTTTTTCCATACGGTGGGATTCCCTTCAACATCAAAATAGGATTCAAGTATGTGATTGTCCAAATGATCATATTCCATGTGGGCATGGGCATATCCCAGGTCCCTTCGGATTAGGGGAGCGTTATCTGTCCCTATGTAACGGCTATCGGTTTTGTTTCCCCGGTCGTCATAGGTATACTGAACGCCGGCGCAATAATATTTTGAGCTGATAACAGGCCGCCGTTTGGTGTCAAAATAAAATTCTGAAATACAATCCCCATGGTCATTGTACTGACGGGTCAGAATGGCATACCCGGTATCTTTTCTTAAAACCAGATTATTTTGTGTGTCAAAGTACTGCTCTTCTGTCAGCCTTCCGTTTTCATAGCGGTTTTCACAGGAAGCATATCCCCGTTCTTTTCTTATGACAGGTTTTCCTTCCGTGTCCAGGTAAGTGGCTTTGACAACATTGCCCAGCAAATCATATTCTTTATGGTACTGGGCATACCCCAGGTCGTTACGTATCATGGGTTTGCCATTTTGGTCCACATACCGTATATCTGTTTCGTTTCCAAGGATATCATAGTTATATTCAAAACCGGCACAGTGGTACTTGGAGCTTACAACGGGCAGGTGGTTTGTGTCATAGTAGTAAGAGGAAATGGTCTGTCCATGTTCATCATAAGCAAGCTTTCTGACTGCATAGCCATATTCGTTATGGAGGGTCAGATTGCCTTGGGTATCGTAGTAACGTGTTTCCATACATTTCCCATTTTCATATTTGTTTTCATAGGATGCAAAACCGCCCTCTTTACATGTAACAGGATGTTCTTTGGAGTCATAGTATGATTCTTTTATCTTGTTGCCAAGCAGGTCGTATTCTCTGTGCTCGTGGGCATATCCATAGTCCCTGCGGACCATCAGAGAACCATCAGGAGATAAATATCTGATGTCGGTGTTATTTCCCAGCTGATCAAATTCGCTTACATTGCCGGCGCACTGAAATTTGGAGCTGATAACAGGCTGGTTATCAGTATCATAGTAAAATTCGGAAATCCGTTGCCCAAATTCATCATATTGGAGAGTGATGATGGCATATCCGCTATCCTTTCGCAGCATAAGATTTCCCTGTGCGTCAAAATAACGGGACTCCGTCCAGTTGCCGTCGGTGTAGACCGACTGATAAGAAGCATATCCGCCCTCCTTACATGTAGTGGGAAGCTCCTTTGCATCGTAGTAGTTGGATTTGACCACATTTCCCGCGGAATCATATTCTCTGGTAACATGTGCATATCCTAAATCGCTGCGTACCATCAGGGAGCCGTCTGTATTCTGATAACGGATATCAATCCGGTTTCCTTTATCGTCATATTCATACAGAAAACCGGCACAATGGTACCTGGAACTTAGTATGGGAAGCTCATTTGTGTCGAAAAAGAGGTTGGAAATTTCCTGTCCCCTTTCATCATAAGTATAGGTTTCGACCGCATAACCATAATCCTTCCGCAGGGTCAGATTTCCTTGGGTATCAAAGTAGCAGACTTTTGTCAGGCGCCCGTTTTCATAGGTATTTTCACGGGAGGCATATCCGCCTTCTTTCCATAGGGCGGGCTTTCCCTGGGCATCAAAATAGCAGACTTTTATCTCATTGCCCCTGCTGTCATATTCGGAGTTTACGCGGGCATATCCCAGGTCGCTCCGGATGATGGGTTCTCCATCTGTTCCCAGATACAGGGTGGCAACCTGTTTCCCCTTGTTGTTGTACTCGTATTGAAAGCCTGCACAGTGGTACTTGGAACTGATAACCGGCTGGTCGTCGGTATCGAAATAATGCCGGGAGGAGAGTCGGCCGGTGCTGTTGTCATATGTATAACGCTGGACGGCGCAGCCGATATCGGTTCTAAGTACAGGGGCGCCTGATTCATCAAAGTAGCGTTCTTCCATTTTTTGTCCAAAGCTGTAGATGTAATGGGTGGCGGAAGCGCCGGTGGTTTTGTCAGGAACAGGTTTAAAAGTCTGGTCCTGCCAGCCTTCATAGCGTTTGCTGGTCAGCCGTCCGGCTTCAAACTCCTGATAAATCACTGCATAACCGGTATCAAAGCGGTTGGCAGGCTGTCCGCTGACATCATTGTACCAGATGCGGGTCTGATTTCCGTTGTCTGCGTATTCATAATGGATTTCCGCTATCCGGTAATCTTTACGACAGGTGGGGTTCCTTTTGGTATCATAATAAGATTCCTGGATTTTGAATCCCCTTTCATCATAAAGCTGTTCCATAATGGCATATCCGTATTTGGAAAGGGATATCAGCATGCCTGATGCGTCATAATAGGACCGGATAATTCTCCTTCCCTGATCAGGACGATCGTAATGAATATAGGCATATCCAAGCTTGGTGTTAAGGGTTAAGTTTCCATTGCGGTCAAGATATTCTATCACTGTGGCTTTATCCAACGGGTCAGAGCCATAGGTATACTTAACCTGCGAATACCCCCCGTCCGCCTGACCAGGCTGGCCGTCAGTTCCTAAATAAGACTCGCTGAGGATGCGGAACTGGTCATCATATTCAAGATTTTTTACTGCATATCCATCTTCACAAAAGGCAGGGTTTCCTTCGGCGTCATGGTAACTGATTTTGGAAATGTTTCCTTCTTTATTTATCGTGTGCCGGATATAGGAATAATTTCGGGTGAATTCATCGTCCTCATCCGAAGCGGGAGAGCTGGCGGCAGATGAGTTGAAAGATGGATTGGTTTGCCGGTCCTGTATTCCGCTTCGTTTTGCTGCGGCAGTTTCCTGAAAAGCAGGCATCCATGTTGTATTGCGTCCGGCTAAGGCCACAGGCATGGCATCGGCTCCTGATAGAACCGTTTCTACCAGGGAAGGGTCAGAAGCAGTATAGCTGGCGCTGGAATCAGAGTCTGTTATGTCAGAATCTTCCATAACATAAGCTTCTTCTTCCAAAGAATTTCCCGCACAATCCAGAGAAATGGAAAGGATATGAGTGCCGTCCGATTTTTCTTTGGAAAAGGAAACCGTGTGGCTTTGCAGGCGTTTGTCTTTTACGGGCTCGTCATTAAATCCCAGAAAGGTTTCCTGGACAAGAGCGCCGTTTTTATAGTCATACCGGTAGATATAAACATCATTGGAATCAAATTGCCAGTCATTTTTACGGTTTAGCTGTTTACGTTCAATAAGATTGCCATTGTCATTATAGGAAAATTTTTCGCTAAACACACCCTGGAAGCCTTCAGTTGCCTCCTGCTTGTCTTTATCGCCATAATAACAAATGCTGCCAAGCTGCCCGTTTTCTTTATATTCAAAAGTAACAGTCATAATGCCTAATTTGTTGCAAATAGGATTTCCGTTTATATCAAGATAGCAAAGCTCCGTAAGTTGTTTTTCCCCATTGTAGGTATAACGCTCGCCGTTTACGCCATACAGATTGTAAATATAAGGGCTTAATCTGCGCATTTCGGGCAGGCCGTCAGTGTTATAGACCACCTCCAGCTGGGAGGCGGCGGATTTTTCAACGGTTTGTTCTTCTGGTATGCGCATAAGGGTGGAATTTAACAATTGTGGCTGGTCATCGGCAGAATAACTGGTAATTTCAAATCTGTCGTGTGCGTTTTTGGAAAGGACTAAAAGCTGTTTTCCGTTATAATCGTAATAAGAGATTTGGGAAGGCTCCTGTCTTCCCTGGTCAGTTGTATAGTTGTAGACTATGCGGGCCGGAGGCTGGAAAAATTCCATGCTGTAAGCGGTAGAGTACTGTCTCATTAATTCAGGCTGACGGTAGGAATCTTCGCGGGTTAGTTCCATACGGCCTGCAAAGGCGTAATTTTCGATTTTCCAGTAACTGGCCCGCTCTTTCCGTTCAGAGGCAGATAAAGGAGCTCCGATTCCGGCGGGAAGGCCGTAGATTTCAGTTACAGATGCAAAGTATTCTGTTTTGTGGTAAAAGCGGCAGAAGGCCGTAATCAGCAAAAATATCAGAATAAGGAATATGCCTGTGGACAGGAAAAAGCCTGTCCTGGATTTATGGTAAAAGGTGCGAAGACGTAAAGAGGACGTTTTAAATGTCTGCAGTCCCATAGCTTTTAAAAAGTGCAAAAAGGGCTGAAGAAATGGAAAATGTAAAAGTTCACGGATAATATTTAAAATAAGAATCCAAAATACAATTTTTGCAATAATCAGTATAGCAGAATTTCCCTGGGATTCAGCAGAGCCAGGACTTATGTAAATATAGCCCATCAAACCGATAATACTGGTAAGCAGTCCGGCAATATTATTCCAGGTTACTTGTGTTTTTTCCTGGTTGTTGGAGTTTTTGCTTTCCTTCCAGCAGGTTTTTAGTACATCTGTAAATCGTTTAAACATATTTTTTCCTCCTTATGTCCGGACTAATTTGATAATTGTAAAACAGAAAACACAAAAGGCACGGCGGGTTCGTGAACTTACATTTATCAAAAATAGTTTACTGCCAAATTATACCATGTTTTTTGAAAAACCGACAATATACAGGCGGCGTTGCAAAGAGCCTGATTATTACATGGAAAAGAGCTGTTTATTACATCAGGAAAAAAGCTGTAATTTACAAAGGAACAATAAGTAAAGAGTTTTTGATTTGTGGGTAAAATTATGCTATACTATAACGAACGGCATAAAAGTCTGCCAGAAAAAGGAATTTACTGATGAAATGTTTAATTATAATACCAGCCTACAATGAGGCTGAAAGCATAGAAAAGTTAGTCGATAATCTGATTCAGAATTATCCCCAATATGACTATATTATTATTAATGACGGCTCCACAGATGCCACAGAGGAAATTTGTATCAAAAATCATTATCAGGTACTAAACCTTCCTATTAATATGGGAATTGGAGGCGCAGTGCAGACGGGATATTGCTATGCCAGGGATAATGGCTATGAGGCTGCCGTTCAGATAGACGGAGACGGACAGCATGATGTGTCCTTTCTTTCAGAGATGTTAAAGCCCTTGGAAGATGGACAGGCTGATATTGTGATTGGCTCCCGTTTTGTGGAAAAGGAAGGGTTTCAGTCTTCATGGCTCCGGCGGGTAGGCATCCGGTTTTTAAGTAATTTGGGATGGCTCCTTACAGGCAGCAGGGTAAAGGATATTACCAGTGGTTTCCGTGTGGTTGACAGGCGGTTTATAAAGATTTTTTCCCAGGATTACCCGGCGGATTATCCGGAGCCTGAGGCGGTGGTGATTGCGTCTGTGTACGGTGGCAGGATTGCGGAGTATCCGGTGGTTATGAAGGAGAGGGAAAAGGGAGAAAGTTCCATTACCCTTAAAAAATCCATTTATTATATGTGTAAGGTGTCGCTGGCTATGATAGTCCGGCGTATCAGCTTTGGTGTCAGGAGACAGGAGGGATAGCATGATTCCATCTACACTGCGGTTTACCCTTTGTATTGCGGTAATTTGTTATTTTATTATTATTTTGTATTATTTAAAAAAGAGAATGCTGGATTTAAAGTATACGCTGCTATGGCTGGTGGCAGGGCTGGTGATGGGGATTATGGTATTTTTCCCGGAGCTGCTGGTCCGTTTTGTAAGGATTCTTGGCATAGAAAGCAATATGAACGGTCTGTATGTTCTGCTTCTTTCTTTTATAATAGCAATCCTGATGGCCCTTACGTCCATTGCCTCCAGACAGACTCTTAAAATAAAAATTCTGATTCAGGAAATCAGCATGATGGAAAAGCGTATAAGAGATTTGGAAAATGAGCTGGAGGGGCATTCCGAAAAGCCATGGAATGGGGGACCCGTCAAAGATATAAAAAATAAAAAGAAGAAAGGAAAATAAAAATGTTCCATGAAATGACGCAGCAGCAGGCGAAAGAAAAGATACTTGAGCTGGTAGGAGAATATTATCATACTTACAAAAAAAATACAAAAGACTTTGAACCGGGGGACAGGATACCCTATGCTTCCAGGGTCTATGATGAAAAGGAAATGCAGAATCTGGTGGACAGCGCGCTGGAGTTCTGGCTCACTTCGGGAAGGTATACGGAAGAGTTTGAAAAACAGCTGTGCGAATACCTGCATGTGAAATACTGTTCACTGGTTAATTCCGGTTCCTCCGCCAATCTGCTGGCATTTATGGCTTTAACGTCCCCGCTTCTGGGGGAGCGTGCCATTATGCGAGGGGACGAAGTGATCACGGTGGCGGCCGGTTTTCCGACAACCGTGACCCCGGCCATCCAGTTTGGCGCTCATCCGGTGTTTGTGGATGTAACAATTCCCCAATATAATATAGACGTGGATATGTTAGAAGAGGCATATTCAGAAAAAACAAAAGCGGTGATGATTGCCCACACGCTGGGGAATCCCTTTGACCTTAAGGCGGTAAAGGAGTTTTGCGAGGCCCATAATCTGTGGCTTGTGGAGGACAATTGTGACGCCCTTGGATCCATGTATGAGATGAACGGAGAGAAGGTATTTACAGGAACGGTTGGGGATATTGGCACTTCCAGCTTTTATCCGCCTCATCATATGACCATGGGAGAGGGCGGGGCGGTGTATACCAACGATCCGCTGTTAAACAGGTGCATCCGGTCTTTCAGGGACTGGGGAAGGGATTGTGTGTGCCCCTCCGGAAGGGACAATCTGTGCGGGCACAGGTTTGACAGACAGTATGGAGAGCTGCCGCTGGGGTATGATCATAAGTATGTGTATTCTCATTTTGGATATAACCTGAAGGCAACGGATATGCAGGCGGCTGTGGGCTGCGCGCAGCTTCGGAAGTTCCCGGAATTTGTAATAAAAAGAAAAGAGAATTTTGCCCGTCTGTACCATAAGCTGGAGGAAGTGTCTGATAAGCTGATTCTGCCCAGGGCCTGTAAGGGAGGGGAGCCAAGCTGGTTTGGTTTTCTGATA
Organism: uncultured bacterium; assembly: GCA_947381965.1. Taxonomy (GTDB): domain Bacteria; phylum Bacillota; class Clostridia; order Lachnospirales; family Lachnospiraceae; genus Suilimivivens. Next base: position 80,921 of record CANCXX010000016.1, on the reverse strand, counting down.
ACCTGCCGGGAGGGAGTAGACAGAAATGTGCTTGTACAGAAGCTGGAAGAGCGGGGGATTCAGACCCGGATGCTGTTTGCCGGAAACCTGACAAAACACCCTTGTTTTGACCAGATGCGCAAAGAAGGACGTGGGTACCGGATTGTGGGGGACTTAAAGAATACGGACCGGATTATGAGGGACTCTTTCTGGATTGGGGTTTATCCGGGAATGACTAACCCCATGCTGGATTATATGGCGGAGAGTATTATTGAAATCACAAAGGAGTTTGACAAAAAAAATGATTGATTTAAGCTTTTATAAAGGGAAAAAAGTGTTTATTACAGGACACACCGGATTTAAAGGAAGTTGGATGTGTCAGGCGCTGCTTGGGGCCGGGGCGCAGGTTACAGGCTATGCCCTTAAGCCGCCGTCAGAGCCTGCTTTGTTTGATATACTAAGGCTAAAGGAACAGATGAATTCTATAGACGGGGATGTACGGGACGGGGAAAAGCTGTCAGAGGCAATAAAGGAAAGCCGGCCGGAAATTGTAATTCATATGGCAGCCCAGCCTATTGTAAGGGAGTCCTATGAAAATCCGGTTTATACCTATGAAACCAACGTAATGGGGACAGTCAATATTCTGGAAGCGGTGCGAAAAACAGATGTCGTCCGGTCTTTTATCAATGTGACCACCGATAAGGTTTACCTGAATAAGGAGTGGGTATGGGGCTACAGGGAAAATGAGGAGCTAAATGGATATGATCCTTACTCCAACAGTAAATCCTGCTCGGAACTGGTAACAGGCTGTTATCAGCGTTCCTTTTTTGAAAACAGGGACATTGCAGTTTCAACCTTTCGGGCCGGAAATGTAATCGGGGGCGGGGATTTTGCCAGGGACAGAATAATTCCGGACTGTGTAAGGGCGGCGGAAAAGGGGCAGGATATTATAATAAGAAATCCTGATTCCATAAGGCCTTATCAGCATGTACTGGAGCCTGTGATGGCATATCTTATGGCAGCCAGGGCACAATATCAGGATAAATCGTTAGCAGGCGCATACAATATTGGGCCGGACGAAGAGGACAGTATTACATCAGGAAAGATCGCCGGACTGTTTTGCGGTAAGTGGCAGGAATTATCGGGAAAAAGACAAGAATGGGTAGCTCAGGGAGATCATGGGCCCCATGAGGCGGGACTTTTGAAACTGGACTGTGGGAAGGTGAAGGAGATTTTTGGATGGCGGCCGGTATGGAAAATTGAACAGACAGTAAAAGAGACAGCAGAGTGGTATTACCGGTTTTTGCAAAAAGAAGATATGAGAGACTTTACGGCGAAACAGACACAGAAGTATATGGCTGGAAAAAATAATGGAACCGGAGGCAGGGAGGCTTTATGAAAACAGTTTCCCTGATCCTCACCACTTATAACAGTGCCGCAAATTTAACCCGTACGCTCCGCAGCATTGAGCGGCAGGATTATCCGCAAATTGAAGTGAATATTAAGGACGGCGGTTCTGTGGATGATACACTGAAAATCATTAAAAAATACAAAAGTACCAGCCATAACAGGGTAAACTGGATTTCCAGCCCGGACAGAGGCATTTATGATGCCATGAATCAGGGATACCAGCTATCCGGTGGGGACATTATCGTATTTTTTAATGATTTATTTTTACGCAAAGATGCCATTTCCCGGATGATGAAGCTGATAGAGTCTGTGCCGGAGTGTGTGGGGGCTCATGCGGATCTTATTTATGCGGATGACGAGAAGGTAGTCCGGTACTGGAAAATGGGGCCCCAGAAAAGCATCCGTCTGGGGTGGCTTCCGGGACATCCCACGCTTTTTTTAAAAAGAGAAATTTATGAGAAGTATGGTTTATATAATACCAAATATAAAATTGCGGCAGATTATGAATTTATGATCCGTTTTTTAAAAGACAGGGAGAATCAGCTTGTTTATCTGCCAGAAATCATTATCCGTATGTATTATGGGGGAACCAGTACTTCCGGCACAGGCAGTTATCTGGTGTCTTTAAAGGAAGGACATATGGCGCTTAGGGATAATGGGATTAGGGGGGCGGCGTTTGCGGACGGACTTAGGACATGCAGGGTGCTGCTCCAGTTTGTCCATCGTCCCCGTAAAAGGCAAAATGGCCGTTAGGAAGAGAGGAATTTTATGGGAATTTTAGCAGGTTTTATGGTGCCCCATCCGCCGCTTATCTTACCGGATATCGGCAGGGGGCAGGAGAAAGAAATCCAAAAAACAATTGACGCTTACAAGGAAGTGGCCCGAAGAATCGGCAATTTAAAGCCGGATACCATTGTCCTTTGTACGCCTCATCAGGTAATGTACTCAGATTATTTCCACATTTCTCCTGGAGCAGGCGCCAAGGGGAATTTTGCACAGTTTCATGCCGGGCAGGTAAAGATAGAGGTTCCCTATGACAGGGAGTTTGTAGAGAGGCTATGCAGCATGCCGGAAGTAAGGAACCTTCCGGCGGGAACAGAAGGGGAAAGGAGCCGGGAGCTTGATCATGGCGCCATGGTGCCTTTATATTTTGTAAACCAGTTTTTTAAGGAATACAAACTGGTAAGGATTGGTTTATCAGGACTGTCTCTTATAAAGCATTATGAGCTGGGAGAATCAATTGGAAAGACGGCGGAAAAGCTGGGCCGGCGGACGGTGTTTATTGCCAGCGGCGACTTATCCCACAGATTAAAGGCGGAAGGTCCTTATGGTTATCAGGCAGAAGGCCCGGAATATGACAGCCGGCTGATGGCCCTTATGGGGGAAGGCGCTTTTGGGAAGCTTTTTGATTTTTCCGAAGATTTTTGTGAAAAGGCAGGTGAGTGCGGGCACCGTTCTTTCACCATTATGGCGGGAGCGCTGGACAAAAAGAAAGTGCAGGCGGAAATGCTTTCTTATGAAGGACCCTTTGGGGTTGGCTACGGCATTTGCGCTTATCAGGTGTGTGGAGCCGGGCCGGGAAGAAATTTCAAAGAGCAGTACCAGCAGCGGGAGAAAAACCGGGTGATGCAGCGGCGAGAGCAGGAAGACGCTTATGTGAGGCTTGCCAGGAAAACCATAGAAACTTTTGTACGCACAGGAAACAAAATAGAAATGCCCAAGGAGGCGCCGGAGGAGGTGCGTAACCGCCGGGCGGGGGTTTTTGTATCCATCAAGGAGGACGGCAGGCTCCGGGGCTGTATCGGCACTATCCAGCCTGTGGAAAGCTCCATAGGGGAGGAAATTATCAGTAATGCCATAAGCGCCGCCTCAAGGGACTACCGTTTTTCTCCCATAGAACCGGAGGAGTTGGACAAGCTGATTATCAGCGTGGATGTGCTGGGGGATACGGAAAAGATAGATACGCAGGAAGAACTGGATGTTAAACGGTATGGCGTGATTGTTACCAAAGGAAGAAAGCGGGGACTGCTCCTGCCCAATCTGGAAGGAGTGGACACTGTGGAGGACCAGATAGCTATCGCAAAACGCAAAGCGGGAATCAGAGAGGAAGAGGCGGTACAGCTGGAAAGATTTGAGGTAGTGCGCCATTTCTAAACCGGAGTGGATGGGTTACTGGAAAAAACAGCATCAGCCCGGAGGAAGCCCAGAGCATTCCCGGACGCAGGTTTAAAGCGGCCGGAAATGCTCTGAAGGAAAGAGGCATCAGGAGGGCGGATGCGGTACTGGAAGAAAAACAGCATCAGCCCGGAGGAAGCCCAGAGCATTCCCGGACGCAGGTTTAAAGCGGCCGGAAATGCTCTGAAGGAAAGAGGCATCAGGAGGGCAGATGCGGTACTGGAAGAAACATAGCATCAGCCCGGAGGAAGCCCAGAGCATTTACGGACGCAGGTTTAAAGCGGCCGGAAATGCTCTGAAGGAAAGAGGCATCAGGAGGGCAGATGCGGTACTGGAATAGGAGACTGTGAAATGGAAAAGGTTTGTCAGGTGTGTATACATCATTGCAGGTTATCCCCTGGGCAGAAGGGTTTTTGCAGGGCAAGAAAGAACGTAGATGGTGAGATTGTCTGTGAAAGCTATGGACAGATTACTTCTTTTGCCCTTGATCCAATAGAGAAAAAACCTCTGAAAATGTTTTATCCGGGAGCCATGATTTTATCTGTGGGAAGTTACGGATGTAATTTAAGATGTCCCTTTTGCCAGAATTATGAGATCTCCATGGCAGGAAGCGGACAGGCCCAGGCAGCCTTTCTTTCGCCCCAGGAACTGGCTCAAAAAGCAATGGAATACCAAAAGGAGGGTAATATCGGCGTAGCCTTTACCTACAATGAACCGCTGACAGGCTGGGAGTATGTGCGGGATACGGCAAGGCTGACGGCAAAGGCGGGAATGAAGAATGTGCTGGTGACAAATGGAACCGCCGCCCTTTGGGTGCTTGAAGAAATACTGCCATTTATAGATGCCATGAATATTGATTTAAAGGGCTTCCGGGAAGAATATTATCAAAAGCTGGGAGGCAGTCTGGAAGCGGTAAAGGCCTTTATTGTCCGTGCGTCAAAGGATACACATGTGGAGCTTACCACGCTTATTGTGCCGGGAGAAAATGACGATGTGGCGGAAATGGAGGAGGAAGCAGCCTGGATTGGATCTATAAACAGGGAAATCCCCCTTCATGTGACCCGTTTTTTCCCAAGATATCATATGATGGACAGGCAGCCTACAGAGGTAAAGAAGGTATATCAGTTAGCGCAGGCAGCCGGAAAATATCTTGCCCATGTGTTTACGGGGAATTGCTAAAATATTAAGTAGAAAGGTAGAAAAGGAAAATGAAAATACTGGTAACAGGTGTAGGCGGTCAGCTGGGCCATGATGTAATGAATGAACTGGCCAAAAGAAACTATGAGGGAACAGGTTCAGATTTGGCGCCTGAATACAGCGGAATTTTGGACGGCACAGCCGTAACCCGGATGCCATATGTGCAGCTGGATATTACGGACGAAGCGGCTGTGGAAGCACAGATTGACAGAGAAAAACCGGATGTGGTGATGCACTGTGCTGCCTGGACAGCAGTGGACTTAGCGGAAGAGGCGGAAAATGTGGAAAAGGTGCGGGCGGTAAATGCCCTTGGAACGGAAAATGTGGCCAAAGCCTGCAAAAAGGCAGGATGTAAGATGGTTTATATTTCCACGGACTATGTCTTTGACGGGCAGGGAACAGCGCCCTGGGAGGCGGACTGCAGGGAATATGCCCCTTTGAATGTTTATGGACAGACGAAACTGGAAGGGGAGAAGGCAGTGGAGGAGAACCTGGAAAAATTTTTTATTGTTCGTATTGCTTGGGTGTTTGGCATAAACGGTAAAAATTTCATTAAGACGATGCTGAATCTGGGAAAAACGAGGGATGAAATAAAAGTGGTCAATGACCAAATCGGCACCCCCACATATACCTATGACCTTGCAAGGCTTCTGGTGGATATGATAGAAACCGAAAAGTATGGATGCTATCACGTTACCAATGAGGGCGGCTATATCAGCTGGTATGAATTTACCAAAGAAATCTTCAGACAGGGGCTTGAAATGGGACATAAGGAGTATGCGCCCGAACGCCTTAACGTCGTTCCTGTAACTACGGAAGAATACGGCCGGTCAAAGGCAAAAAGGCCCTTTAATTCCAGGCTGGACAAAAGCAAGCTTGTGAAAAATGGATTTGTGCCCCTGCCCCACTGGAAGGATGCGCTGGAAAGGTATCTGAAGGAGATTGAGTTTTAGAGCGTGCCTTAAAACGCTTTGGGAAATGTGGTAGAAAGGAAATACATGAGATGAGATCGGTTTTGATCATTGAGGACAATCCGCTGAGCATGGAGATGCTGGCGAAAATCGTAAATGAAATAGACCAGGAGGTGCAGGTATTTAAAGCGCCTAATCAGGACGAAGCCTATGCACTTTCCATGAGAAATACAATTGACCTTTTTCTGATAGATATTATTTTGGACACCAAAAATCCGGGAGATGTTTCCGGTATGCGTTTTGCAGATTATATAAGAACGGTAGAAAGATACAAGTATACGCCCATGATTTTTATTACGGCGTTAGAGGATGCAAGATTATTTGCTTACAGCGATATGCACTGCTACTATTATCTGGAAAAGCCTTATGATGCAAAAAAGGCTTTTCAGGTAATAGAGGAGGCATTGCGGGTCCCCCAGATAAAAGATGCGCCTCATGCCGTCTATTTCCGAAAGGATGGCATTATTTTTAAGAAGGATATTTCGGAAGTGGTATATATTGAAAATGCCAAAACAGGGCAGACAGTTTATTTCACCAGAGGAAAACTGACGCTGCAGTATAAACCAAGCAAGGTGATACTGGAAGAACTGAATTCTGAAAAGTTTATACAGTGCAGCAGATACCTGATTGTAAACAGGGATTTCATAGAGGCGGTTGATACGGTAAACCGGTATATTAAACTGAAAGATGAATATGGACAAATCGAACTGGGCATGGCCTTTAAGAAAAAGTTTTTGAAGGCTTTAAAAGAGATTTAAGATATTTTTTACATACAAAGCATCCAATTATTACATAAGTGTAATTCTCTTATCAAAGTGCCGGATAATAAAGCAGCATCGGGCCTGATGACATTAAAAATAGGTAATTGCGAAACTTGAAGTTGTGGAAATATTCTGACAATAAATTCCACTTAAATCCTGTTGCACCGGGCATTCCCTCAAGCCCGGCAGGACAGAAGACAGTCGGGGAGCGTCCCTCCTGCCTTCTATGGTCTTGATTCCATGGTGCATAAGGCTTTTCGCAGAATATATTATCAGAATATTCAGCAAGTTTACGAATTTCGCAATTACCTTAAATTAAAAATTTGATAAGGAGACTTTACAGAATGAAAAACGAAATTGGAAAAATTATAACAAAGATAGTAACCGGAGTCATCCTGTTTTTGGGAATTTTCTTCGGGGGGGGGTATTTGCGGACAGAAGCTGATACTTGAGGCAAAAGCGGCACAGGCACCGTCCGTTTATAATTTAAGTGTTGTTCCGACAGAAGGCGGAGTAAGCGCCGGATGCGAATTTTCCGGTTATGGAAGCAGCGAGTATCAGATTGAGCTGTTTTTAAATGGCGTAGGAGAGGACGACGCTGTTTTTGAGGTAGACGCTGTCTGCGTCCCTGCGCCGGACGGAGGCGCCGGGGCAGCATACACAAAAGGCCGGAAAGTGGAAACAGGAATTTACAAAGCCACTGTTATTGTAGGAAAAAATGAGGGCGGCAGTCTGACAACCGTCAGTTTTACAGATTCTTCGCTGTACCATGTGACAAAAGATGGGGAAAACTATATCGTGGCGCCTTCTTCTGATATATCGGATAAAGATGTGGGAAGGGCAGAGGATAAGACGGAATCGGATGAATCCGGGCAGAGGGATGGACAGCAGGATGAGGATGGGTCATTTTATGAAAGGCAGGACTGCACCCACAGTATAGAATATGAAATCCAGCAGGAAGCAGATCCGGAACAGGATGCGGTACTGGCAGGGGTATGCAGTCTTTGCGGAGATGTTTTGTCTTACTCTTATGTGCCCAATTCAGCGTATGCCGCATTTTTACTGGAAGCAGTAAAGAGCATTTTAAGTGCGCAGGAAGGGGAGGCCCTGATTGAAACACAGCGCTGGGTCAGCTTTAACCAGATGGTGTTTGACGCCATTTCCCAAAGACCGGAGAGGGCGGTTACTGTCAATTACAGGTATAAGGGAACGCTATATACCGTTACCATTCCGGCAGGGGCGGATGTGGCCGGCCTTTGCGGGGAAAGGGGTTTTTGCGGTTTCCGGTATCTGGACCAGATCTTTGAAGGCAGGGAAATCGGATAAGGTTGACACATGTTAGGAATGGCTTTATTATATTTTTAGGAAATGAAAATTACATATTTTGGGCAGAATGATTTTACAGGTTTAGGGAATCTTACAGTAAACGCCATGAGGAAATATTTATGGCGTTTACTGTACAATAAAAAGAAAGGTACAGGTTGGATATGAAAATTGCAGTGGCAGGTACAGGATATGTAGGGCTTGTGGCAGGTGTGTGCTTTGCGGAAAAAGGCTATGATGTAACTTGTGTTGATATTGATGAAAAAAAGATTGCGATGATGCGTCAGGGGATTTCGCCCATTTATGAAGAAGGGCTGGAAGAGCTGATGCAGAAAAATAACGAAAGAGGCACCCTCCATTTTACTACAGACTATGTAGATGCCTACAGAGATGCAGATGCAATTTTTATAGGGGTAGGTACGCCGGAAATGCCTGACGGGAGCGCAAACTTAAGTTACATTGCTGCGGTTTCACGGCAGATTGCAGAGGTGGTTGAGAAGGACTGTCTGGTGGTGGTAAAGTCCACAGTGCCAGTGGGCACCAACGACAAGGTAGAACAGTTTATCAAGGATTTTCTTGTACATGATGTGAAGGTGGAGGTCGCTTCCAATCCGGAGTTCTTAGCCCAGGGGACGGCGGTGCACGACACTTTGTATGCGGCAAGAATTATTATTGGGACACAGAGCAGGGAAGCGGAAGAGCTGCTTAAAAAGATTTATGAACCTTTTGGCCTTCCCATTGTTTCTGTTAAGCGCCGTTCGGCAGAGATGATAAAATATGCCTGCAATGATTTTCTTGCCCTTAAGATTTCTTATATGAACGACATTGCCAATCTCTGTGAGCTGGTAGGCGCAGACATTACGGATGTGGCAAAAGGCATGAGCTATGATGAACGGATTGGCGCCCGTTTCTTAAATGCCGGAATTGGATTTGGGGGGAGCTGTTTCCCGAAGGACACCAAAGCGCTGAAATTTCTTGCCAGGGAGCATGGGTATCAGTTAAAGACAGTGGAGGCCTGCGTGGATGTAAACAGCACCCAGAAAACGCGCCTTTTTATGAAAGCCAAGGAGCGCATGATTACTTTTAGCGGACTGAAGGTGGCAGTGCTTGGGCTTACTTTTAAATCAGGCACAGACGATTTAAGGGAGGCTCCTTCTATTGACAATTTAAAATTGCTTTTAGGCGCAGGAGCAGACGTTTATGCGTATGACCCTAAGGGGGAGGAAAGAGCAAAGGCGCTTTTCCCGGAAGGAAAAACAGAAGAGGGAACCATGAAGTATGTTTCTTCCATTACAGAAGCTTTAAAAGGCGCCAATATTTGCTTCGTGTTTACGGAATGGGCGGAAATCAAAGCGGTGACGCCAGAGGAATTTAAAGAGAACATGCACACGCCTCTTGTCTATGATGGCAGGAATCTTTACCATCCGGCTAAGATGAAAGAAGCAGGTGTGGAGTATTACAGCATAGGACGTTAAAAGCGTGTTTGAAAAATTTTTATGAGGTAAATTTATGAAAGCATTTGATCCGGGAAAACGCTGCCTGATTACCGGCAGCGCAGGATTTATTGGTTACTACCTGTCCAAGGCCCTTTTGGAAAAAGGAGCATTGGTAATGGGGATTGACAATTTGAATGATTATTATGAAGTGTCACTTAAGGAAGAGAGACTGTCTCTTTTAAAAAAATATCCGGGATTTCGTTTTATAAAGGCGGATTTGGCAGATAAAGAGGCAGTACAGAAGGGGTTTAAAGAATTTTCGCCCCAGATAGTGGTTAACTTAGCGGCGCAGGCAGGGGTACGTTACAGTATTGATAATCCGGACGCCTATATTCAGTCTAATATAGTTGGGTTTTATAATATTTTGGAGGCGTGCCGCAATTACCCGGTGGAGCACCTTGTTTTTGCCTCCTCCAGCTCTGTATATGGAGGGAACAAAAAGGTGCCGTTTTCCACGGAGGATCAGGTGGATAAGCCGGTCAGCCTTTATGCTGCCACAAAGAAATCAAATGAGCTGATGGCGTATTCTTACAGTAAACTTTATCAGATTCCGCTGACAGGACTTCGTTTTTTTACTGTATATGGTCCTATGGGAAGACCGGACATGGCGTACTTTAAATTTGCCAAAAAAATTATGGCAGGAGAACCCATTCAGGTTTATAACAATGGCGATATGATGCGCGATTTTACCTATATTGACGATATTATAGAGGGGGTGGAGAACATTCTCTGTAATCCGCCAAAGCCGGATGAAAATGGCGCGTCCTATAAAATATATAATATAGGAAATAACCAGCCTGTAAAATTAATGGATTTTATTGGAACCCTTGAAAAGTGTCTGGGCAGAGAGGCACAGAAGGAATACCTGCCCATGCAGCCTGGAGACGTGTATGAAACTTATGCAGATGTGCAGGACTTAATCCGGGATTTTGGATTTAAGCCTGCAACATCTATAGAGGATGGGCTGGGGGAATTTGCAAGGTGGTTTCTTGCATGGAGGGAGGCCAAATAGTCCGGCCCGGTTTTAATGGAGGATTATGAAAGATGATTTGCCAGGTGCATGATTTCTTCCCCGATGAACCGGATGGGGGATCCATATAGACCCAGGGAGTCTGCGATTGTTGTCAACTCTCTATATACCCATTGGAGAATTTCAGCAATTTCCCAGGGAGAGGTTTCATCTCCGGCACAATTGGCCAGCTGGATTGCCAGATTCATCTTTTTACAGATATTATCAAATCCGGCTTTTTGTTCCGGGCTTAATTTTTCCCCAAGCTTCTGGATTTCACCTTTAAGGTAAAAGAGCAGAATTTTATTCTGAAAGGCCAGGTCACTGTACTTTTTACCGGTGGTGCGATCCAGAGGGATTTCCTGGCCTGATTTTGTCATTCCTCCAATCACATCCTCTGAAAGGTTCTGGAAAAACGAAACCGCTTCTTCCAGCTGTTTTTTAAAGGGTTGGATGCCCTCAAGCAGTGGTTTATGGGCGGGCATACGCAGTATATCCAGATCTGCGGCCGAAGCAATGATATCCAGCCGAAACAGATAATCCTCCAAAACAGATATACTGATATCTTCAAGTGAAAGAGAAGAGAGTTCTTTTGTGATTTCATCTATTTCATCAGCAATATAGCGATAGGGAAGTGTGGCATCTTCTGAAAGCTTTCTGGCAGCCATATTTCCTGCAGCTATTGCATCTTGTAGTTTCCGGGTTCCATTTTTTCGCATATCCTGAAAGATAAGTGAGGATAATTCATTGAAAAATTCCACTATTTTGCTGACCTTTATTTGGACATTCCGGGCCAGGTCAACATATTTACCGCATATCGGCTCATAGGCGGCACGGTGTTCCGGTTTTGCTCTTGCTAAAAAAAGCCTAATCTGGAAGGCCATGATATTGGCTTTAAATGCAGTATCCTCAATGGCCTTTACAATCAAAAAGCGGGCAGATATTTCGTCTGGACGCCGGGGGATGTCAGACACACGGTTTAAAACCATGGCAAGTTCATCTCCCAGGACATCTGCATTAGCGGCAATAGCCTCCCAGAACCCGGAATAAAACGCCGCAGCGTCTCCCTCCGCCGTTGCTTTGCTTTGCCTTGTGTATGCTGCCGTTTCTTTGATTTGTACAATCATGTTGTTTAAAGTTTGGATGATTTCATCAGTGGTCTTCGAATAAAACATAGCATTTCTCTCCTTCTGTGTTTGTGGGGAATTAATTGACAGATGATACTTCCGGTATTCTTTTGGGGATACGCCCGTATGGGCCCGGAAGCTGCGGGTAAAGCCTTCATGGGAGTCATAGCCGTATTTTAGTGCAATTTCAAGGATGCTATCGTCTGTTTCCGCCAGGTCTTTGGCAGCTAAGGATAACTTGCGTCTGGTCACATACCTCATGACACTGTCTCCTACTGCTTCACGGAACATACGCTGGTAATGAAACTTGGATAAATGGATGCTGGCTGCAAGGCTTTCCACAGTCAGTTTTTCATGTATATTTTCCTCAATGTCCGTCAGGGAACGGAAAATCAGATTTGTGTGATCCATGCCGATACCTCCACATATTGCAGGCTGCGCCTGGGATACAGCTTTACCTTTCTATCATAAGAAAGCCGTGAAAATTTTTCTTATGATAATTACAGGATAGGGCTGTTGTAAATTTTTTTCTTGACAGAAAGTGCGTACTTTATAGAGATGCTCATATATTTTGACAGATGTCTGACTGTATTTAGCATAACACAGACAAGGCTGGAGGGGGATGGGGATTGCCATCAATTTTTGTATAAGTTATTGTCAGGTTTTGTAACTTTTAGTCCTTTTTAGGCGGACAAGTGAAATACTTAAATTTTCCACTTAGCAGGGAGCATATTATTTTTAGTGTGACGGTCCCTTTTTAGTTATAGCCGTTGATATGAAAATTGACCATAATAGTAAAGAATTTTTATTGGGAACTTGATATGACATTTGGGGAATGGTGTGTTATAGTGGAGAAAAGTAAAGGTTATATAATGTGAACAACCAGCGGGGCGCATATGGACAGGAGGATGAGAAAATGCGGAAATCAACTTATATGTTATTAGTAGGATGTATATTTGCGGCAGTTATCGTTGCCGGAAAAGCTTTTGGAAATCATTTGGCAAAAAGGGAGCGTCCCATTTTAGAGAGCACAGCGCTGTATCCTGCGCTTACCATGCAGGAACTGAAAGAAAAGGCGCACAGCATTTTATATGCCAGAGTAGAAAATGTGGGGGATACATATATGTATGAGGCAGCAGCTTCTTTAACTGAAGATTTTGAAGAGGCAGCTGACACAGTCGGTTATCCGGTAACGCCCATAACGCTGAAGGCAATTCAGGTGTTAAAGGGAGCGCCGGAAGAGGGGTATTTCACCTACTTTGAAATGGGAGGTATAACATCAGACTATATCCGGAAGCCGGATGGGTATGCAATGGAAGAAGGGATGGAGGTAATATTATTTTTAAATGAAGAAGGATTTGGCTGGGGAGCCCAGAGTATTTTCCCTGTATTTGACGGGCAGGTGATTTTAACTGACAGGGCCGTAGAAGAATTAAGTGCAGAGCGGATGTGGGATATTGAGACAGATTCCATAAATGCAGGCGTCCGCAGCCAGCTGCGTTCTAAAAGCGTGAAAGTTATGGCGTTAAAAGATTTCTGCAGGCTGGTGGAGGATATGCCTGGGGAATAAAAGTGCGGTTTAAAAGCCGCACTTTCTGGCAACCAGGTATCTGGGACGGGCCTTGATTTCATCATAAATTCTTGAAATATAGTGTCCTATAATGCCCAGGCTTATCATAAGCACGCTGCCAATAATAAGCTGCAGAAGAATAACGGTGGTAAAGCCTTCAAGCGCCGTGCCGGAAAAATATTTATAAAGGGACTGGATGCCAAGGGCAAGGGAGGCGAAAAGCATCAGCCACCCCATCAGAGTTACAAACTGCATGGGAATGCCGGAAAAGGAAGTAATATTGCGGATGGCATACTTGGTAAGGCTTCCAAAAGACCATTTGGAAGAACCATATGTCCGCTCCTGTACTTCAAAAGGCAGGGAGATGGAGCAAAAGCCAATCCATGAGGACAAGGCCCGGAAAAAGGGGGCCCGCTCCGGCATGGAAAGAAGGGCGTCCACAGCTTTGCGGTCAAGCAGCTTAAAGTCAGAGGCCTTGGACATATCAAATCCGGTGGCATTACTGATAAGCCGGTAAAAAAGCCTTGCAAAAAGGGTATGGGCAGGATTTTCCCTGCCACGGGAGGTCTTAATGCCCTCCACAACTTCATAGCCTTCCTGCCAGAGGCGGTACATTTCGGGCAATACATCAGGAGGATGCTGCAGGTCGCAGTCCATAATCACGCAGCAGGCGCCGCAGGCGGACTCCAAACCTGCAAAAATGGCAGATTCTTTGCCGAAATTCCGGGAAAAAGAAATCCCTTTTACTTCCTGGTTTTGGGCGGAGAGTTCCTTTATTTTGTTAAAAGTATCGTCTTTAGAGCCATCGTCCACAAAAATGATTTCAAAGGGGATATGCCCCTTGGACAGTATCTTTCTGATGGTATGGAATGTTCTTTGAATATTATCCTGTTCGTTAAAGGAGGGGATAATTACAGAGAGCGTTTCATTTTTCTGCATGGCAGAGCTCCTTATCATTTATCATAAAATAAATAATCATTATAAACAGACAACCGTGAAGCCATAAATCTGCAAAAGGGCTTCACAATTTTGCATTTTACCGCTGTATCATCTAATTTATGTAATCAAGTATATATGAGAAAAACATCTTTTGCAATGCCTTAAAAAGGATGAGTTTGGAATATAATGCAAAAATCTGAATAAACTATTATCGGGTATAGGTTTGGAAGTTCCTTCCAGATAAGTTATTAAGAATTTTTTAAGGTTGACGAAATAAATCTTAAAATGTGCCCGAAGGTATGGCTTTAATGGAAAAATGTGTTATTCTTTACATGTAATAATTTATCTGCATGGGCAGTATACAAATGCCACAGGCGCAGCCGGCAGTATAAAGATGGAGGAGTGCAGGATATGAAAAATTTAAATCGTTACAAGAAAATCGGGGGGCTGGCAGGCATTGTCTTTGCTATGGTTTTGCTGGGAGGATGCGGCAGAAAGGTGGAAAAAGAATCAGGCGGGGATATCATGTCTGAAAACATAGTTATCACGGAAACTGGCGAAGTACTGGAAAAGGAGGAGACAGTGACAACACCTGTGACAGATACCACGCCGGCCGGGAGCGCAACGCAGACGCCCCAGGCACAGGAACAGGCGCAGCCTACAACAGCGCCAACGCCGGCGCCTACAGCGGCGCCGCTGGTATTAGCTGACGGCACACAGGTAGTAGTAAACGAGCCGGAACAGGTGATCACGGAGGAGGACCAGAGGGAACCCCAGGGAAGGGATTTGCAGCTTGTATTTTTGGGCGACAGTATTTTTGACACCAGCAGGGACGGCACAGGCATTCCCTACCTGACCGCTGTCCAGTGTGAGGCGGACGTTTACAATCTGGCCATTGGCGGCACCCGCGCAACAATTGAGTATGATGAGCAGTCGGGATTTGATAACTGGACTTCCACCAGTCTGGCAGGAGTGGTGAATGCAATGATGGGGAATATTCCGACAGATATTTTTGCTGGAAAAGTCACTAAAGAAATTCTGGATAATCCCAATGTGGATTTTTCGAATACGGATTATTTTATTGTGGAGTACGGAATGAACGATTTCTTAAGTGCGGCACCATTAGACAGTGAAAGCGGGGAAATTTTTAATTTGAGAACCTATGCGGGAGCCCTGCGGTTTGCAGTAACCAATCTGAGAACGATTGCGCCGGATGCCACAATAATCTTGTGCGCACCCAACTATGCACAGTTTTACAATGGCAGCTGGATGATTGGAGATGGCAACAGTATTAATAATGGGTATGGTACATTATTTGACTATAAAGGGATCTGTGAATATGTATCCAATGAGTACCAGACATTGTTTTTAAATGCTTATCAGGATCTGGGCATTGATGGCTATTCAGCTGAGAGGTATCTGGAGGATGGGGTGCATCTGACTGCGGAAGGGAGACAGGTATATGCAGACGCTCTTGCAAGGATGATTTTATCTTATGAGGAAACAAAAAATAATTAGAAAACAGGCGGCTGTTTGGTACATGGGGCATTTGCGGATACTGCAGATGTCCTTTTTTATGTGCAGACCCGTGGGGCGCAGGCTGCGCGTCGTCGTCTGCTTTTGGACAGTTAAAAAATAAAATCCTGTCGGCGCACTTTGCGGACCGGCATTTTTATGGTATGATAAGACATGTTTGTTATTTCTGATTAAAGGAGAAGGAAGGTATATGGCTGCAGTAATTGCAAGTTGGATATATATTGGGCTGGTTTGTATGCTGACTGGTGTGGGGATATTGTGCCTGCTGACGGGATTGATTAACTGGAAGGGCCGGAAGGAAGACTGCTCCTTTTCCATGACTCGTATTTTGATAGCCGGGATAATTGGAATTACTATGTATGCGGAAATCTTCAGTATTTTTGGCAAAATAGGCGCACCCGCCCACGGACTGGCACTGGTTATGGCAGCTGCCGCCGGGATAGCGGGCAGGAAAGTACTGATACGGCTTTGGGAGAAATACAAGCCGGTGGTTTTTTCCTGGGAAGGATTTT
Source organism: uncultured bacterium (assembly GCA_947381965.1). Taxonomy (GTDB): domain Bacteria; phylum Bacillota; class Clostridia; order Lachnospirales; family Lachnospiraceae; genus Suilimivivens. The sequence continues at coordinate 64,916 of CANCXX010000016.1, read as the reverse complement.
TTTATGTCTGCTTTATAGTTCTAATTGCATTTTTTACTTCAAGAGGCGCCTTCCACACGGATACCAATATTTATCATGCCCAGACCATCCGGCTGTACGAAGAATATGGGCTGATTAAGGGAATGGGAAATCTGCAGCTGCACTTTGCATATAACAGCTCTTATCTTGCCTTTGCCTCTGTTTTCAGTCTGCAATGGCTGTTTGGCAGGTCCCTTCATACCACTACCGGACTGATAGAGGTGATTATGTGTCTCTACGCGTTTCATGGACTGAAGGATTTTATGCAGCACAGGAGCCATCTGACGGACATGATGCGTATTGGAATTCTTTTTTATACCCTGGTAATTATTACCGGAAGCATTTCTCCGGCCACAGATTATGTGACCATGTATTTTGCTCTTTTTATCATTACTGCCTGGTGTGAAAATTCAGAAGGAAAAAGAAGCATATCTTCTTATGGGCTGCTATCGGTGGCGGCTGTGTTTACTCTAACCTTAAAATTTTCCGCTTGTCTGCTTTCTTTACTTGCAGTTTATCCGGCTGTGTACCTTGTAAAGGAAAAACGGTGGAGGGAAATTGGTCTTTACCTGGGATGTGGAATAATGATTGTCATTCCGTTTCTGGTCAGAAATTATCTGATTTCGGGCTGGCTTTTATATCCATTTAATGGTATAGATATATTTGGTGTGGAATGGAAAGTGCCGGAAGAGTATTTGCTGGTGGATGCGGACCAGATAAAGGTGTGGGGAAGATGCCTTTATGATGTGACAAAGGTGGACTGGCCGGTTTTCAGGTGGCTTCCTGTATGGTGGGAAGGACAGGAGCGGTATGAGCAGATGTTGATGGGAGCAGTGCTGGCCGGTTCTTTTCTTCTCCTGGTCCAGTTTGTGGCAAAGAGGATAGGGCGCAAAAAAATCAGATGGGAATTGATAACGCTGGTGGGGGTGATTTATGCCTGTCTTGGGTTGTGGTTTTTTATGGCCCCTTTTATCCGGTATGGGCTTAGCTTTCTGCTTGCAGTTCCGCTGCTTGCGGTGGGAGAATATCTTAGCGAAAAGAAAAGAGGATTTTACAGTATCTTAACAGGCAGTGTTGTTTTTTGCATTGTAATGTCCCTAAGTCCCTATTGGGACCGCTATATAACGGATGCGGGGGTTTTTATCAAACAGAATATTTTGAAACCTTATTATCTTGTGCAAAAGGATTACGACCAGGCAGAGGAAGATTATTATGAAATCAATGGAAACCGGATTTACTATTCCGTTGCCGGAGAGGTAAACAGTTACCATGTTTTTCCGGGAACCTGTTATGAATTTATGCTGGAGCGGAGCACCCTTATGGGCGATAATATAAAAGACGGTTTTAAGGCAAAATAAGAATGACAATAACAGATGGGAAAGGAGAATGGTATGCCGGAGCGGTATGATAAGATTATTGTGGGAGCAGGGCTGTATGGCCTGTACGCTGCCAGATTTTGTGCCGGGAGAGGGCAGCGTGTTCTGGTGCTTGAATATGACGGAAAGCCTTTTCAGAGAGCCACTTACATTAATCAGGCAAGAGTTCACATGGGATATCATTATCCCAGAAGTCTTACGACGGCAGTAAAATCCGCCGGATATTTTCGGCGGTTTGTGGAGGATTTCGGATTTTGTATTCATGACAGGTTTGAACAGATATATGCCACTTCGAATAAGTTTTCCTGGACAAATGCCGGACAGTTTATGGAGTTTTGCCGGGCGGCAGGTATTAAATGTGAGGAAGCGGCTGTGTCCGGATTTTTTAAACCGGATATGTGCGACGGCGCGTTTCTGACAGAGGAATACACTTATGACGCCAAAATCCTGCAAAAGTATTTTGAGGATGAGCTTAAGGAAACCCCCAATGTGGATATGATTTTTGATGCCCGCACCAGGAAAATAATAAAGCAGGAGAAGACCTTTCTGGTGAAAATGGAAGACGGCAAAAGCTTTGAGGCGCCTTATGTGCTGAACGCCTCTTATGCGTCTGTGAACCAGGTGATTGATATGGTGGAGGGGGCTGAAAAGGAATTTTTTGATATCAAATACGAATTGTGCGAAATTATTTTGTGCCATCCTTCTCCTAAACTGGAGAATATCGGAATAACGGTTATGGACGGACCGTTTTTCTCCATTATGCCTTTTGGAAAGACGGGGCTTCATTCCCTGACGGCAGTTACTTTTACCCCCCACATGACCAGTTACGATATAAAGCCGTCCTTTTCCTGTCAGGCAGGGAGCGGAGGGTGTACCCCGGCCCATCTTGGCAATTGCAGCGTTTGTGTCAATAAGCCGGATTCGGCATGGCCCTATATGTCCCATCTGGCGGATAAATATTTAAAGCCGGAGTATGCGTATACTTATAAAGAATCTTTGTATTCCATGAAACCAATACTGAAAAGCTCTGAGGTGGACGATTCCCGTCCTACGGCAATCCGGGTGCTTAGCCAGGAGCCATTCTTTGTCAGTGTGCTTTCAGGGAAAATTAACACGGTGTATGATTTGGACGAGTATCTGATTCTGGACGGAGGCTGAAGATAGATACCCCAAGGGGCTGGCGCTCAGGCTGCAGACAGGGGATATTAATGACGGAGAGTTGTTTATGAAGAAAAAAATTACGAACAAAAAAGAAAAGAAATTTATATCACTGGTAGTTTATCTCCATGATGTGGCGGCTTATCTGAAATACTTCCTGGATACCATTATTCCGGTATGTGAGAAGCATTTTGAACAGTTTGAGCTGGTATGTGTGGATGATGGATGCAGGGACGGCACCGTGGAGGTGCTAAAGGATTATGTGCAGAAAAGGCAGCTGCGCGTAATGGTCAATGTGGTTCATATGAGCTTTTTCCAGGGGCTGGAAAGCGCCATGAATGCAGGCCGGGATATGGCGATTGGTGATTTTGTCTATGAATTTGACGATATTTTTGTGGATTATGAACCTGAAGCGCTGATGGAGGTGTACGAGCGGCTGTTAGAAGGGTATGACATTGTAGCGGCAAGCAGCAAGGGAAAGCTGCGGTTTACTTCCAGGGTATTTTATGCGCTTTATAATAATACAAGAAAAGGAATGGGAAAAATAGGGCCGGAAACCTTCCGTATTGTATCACGAAGAGCAATTAACCGGATTAAATCCATGGGACAGTACATTCCTTACCGGAAGGCCGTATATATGAACTGCGGGCTGAAAACAGATACAATTTTCTATGACAGTAAGGATGTAAATGCAAGGATAAAAAACAAGACAGTGGCATCAGAGAGAACTTCGCTTGCTTTTGACTCGTTTATTTATTTTACCAATATATTGGAACGGGTTTCCGCAATTATCTGCTGTGTGTTTCTGGTGTTTACGGTTGGAATGGGGATTTATCTTGTTTTTGAGGCATCCAACGGTTCAAAACCAGTGGAAGGGTGGCTTTCCACTATGGGCTTTCTATCCCTTGGCTTTTTTGGCGTGTTTGCATTACTTACAATTATCTTAAAATACTTGTCCGTGATGCTGAATTTGATTTTCAGACAGCAAAGGTATCTGGTTTCAGATATAGAAAAGGTGGTAAAGGTTTAACAGATGGGGGAAATCATGGCAAATACAGAAGAATTATCAATAAATCTCCTGTTTCCGGTATTAAACGAAAGACTGCGTCTCCAAAGCGGAATTGACAGGACAATGGCTTATTTAAAGAAAAATGTTTCTATTCCTTATCAGCTTACGATTCTGGACAATGGTTCAGAGGATGAGACGCCGGAAATAGGAAAAGCCCTGGCCCAAAAGTACCCGGAGGTTTCTTATGTCCGGGTAGGGGAAAAGGGAGTGGGCGTTGCTTTCCGTAAGGGAATTGAGCTGAATGAATGCGCGATAGTAGGATATATGGATATTGATCTGTCCACAGATATCAGATACCTGGGGCGTACCATAAAGCTGTTTAAAAAACATCCCAAGCTGGAGTATGTAAATGGAAGCCGATTTAGTAAAAAGTCGGATACAAGAGGCAGAAAATGGTACCGGAAGATTACTTCCATGGGACTTGTATTTTTGCTGAAGGTATTTTTCCACATGAAAGCAACAGACGCCGTGTGCGGTTTTACATTTCTTAGAAAAGAAACGGCAAAGTCTCTGGTGGCTGCCTGCGGAAATGATAACGGCTGGTTTTATACCATAGAATTTCTTCTGCGGGCGGAGCGTATGGGTGTGGTGATTTATGATATGCCTGTAAAATGGCAGGAGGATTATAACACGACAGTTAAGATGTGGAAAACCATTAAGAATTATCTGGTGCAGATGTGCCGGCTGCGCAAAACTTTTAAGCAGGAAGCAAGGGCCTGTAAAAGCAGAAGAAAGAGGAAAGGGTAATTCACACTTATCTTTTAATGATACGGGAGGTAGGAAATGCTAAAGAGAATTGATTTGAGCAGGGATTACAGGAAACATAGAGAAGAATATTTAGCGGCCATAGAGACAGTCTGCAATGAGACAGCTTTTTCCGGCGGGAAATTTGCGGATGCTTTTGATAAGGAATTTGCCGCCTTTTGCGGTGTGCCTTATGCTGCCGGAGTGAATAATGGAACTTCCGCCCTGCACTGCGCTATGATGGCGCTGGGGATTGGCGCCGGGGATGAGGTAATCGTTCCGGCCAACACTTATATTGCCACTGCCTGGGGAGTAAGCTATACGGGAGCGGTACCGATATTTGTGGATTGTACTTCGGATACCTGGGAGATTGATCCGGATAAAATTGAAGAAAGGATTACAGATAAAACCAAAGCCATTATTGGCGTTCATTTGTATGGACAGCCGTTTGAATTTGGCAAGGTGAAGGAGATTGCAAAACGGCACGGACTTTATGTGGTGGAGGACTGCGCTCAGTCCCACGGCGCTCTTTATGAAGGAAAAATGACAGGAAGCCTTGGAGAAATGGGATGCTTTAGCTTTTACCCCGGCAAGAACCTGTACGCCTTTGGAGAAGGGGGCAGCGTTACCTGCTGTAAAAGGGAATATTTTGATGCCATTACCACCATAAAAAACCAGGGATGTCAGGTTCGGTATTACCATGATGTGCTGGGATACAATTACCGGCTGGAAGGGATACAGGGAGCAGTGTTAAGCGTCAGTCTGAAATATTTGCCGGAATGGACCAAAAGACGCAGGGAAATTGGATGGCGTTATATCAGGGAGATGAAAAATCCGCTGCTTACCATGCAGGCCCATCCTGAAAACACAGATCCGGTATTCCACCTGTTTGTAATTACAGTGGAAGATCCCGATGATTTTATCACTTATATGGAGAGGAATGGAATGGAATGCAACAGGCATTATCCGGTGCCCTGTCATTTGCAGAAGGCATACCGGAGCCTTGGCTATGGAGCAGGAGATTGTCCCAATGCAGAATATCTGGCGTCCCACTGTGTAACGCTGCCCTTGTTCCCGGAGATGACAGATAAGGAAGCCGGAATGGTCATCGAAGCCTGCAACGCATACAAAGGATAAGGAAAAAGGGATACTTGCAGGGGGATAGGTTTGGAAGTTTACTTCCAAACTGTCTATTGGTGCAGTACCACAAGCACAGCTTGCGGTATGCAGGGGGATAAAGATGAAAAAAACGGTGATTGTGATGCCGGTAGCAAATGAAGAAGCAACTATGGGGCAGATTATAGATGAAATTTTGGGCCTGCCTTATGACAATCTTTACTTGTATCCGGTAATCGACAGTTATTCCAGGGATCGTACGGAAGAGATTATACGGAACAGAGAGAAAAAGAGCGATAAGCTGAAATGTATTTTTTATAAAGAATCCAGAGGCGTAATTACCTGCTATCTGGAGGGGTTCCGTCAGGCTCTTGCAGACGGGGCGGAATGGATTATTGAGATGGACGGGGGCGGAAGCCATCTTCCGGAAGAAATTCCCCAGTTTATCAGTCGGTTGGAGGAAGGGTATGACTGTGTCTGGGGCTCCCGCTTTATGGAAGGCGGATCCATGAAAGAGCAGCCCCTTTACCGGAGGGCGTTAAGCCAGGGCGGGACGTTTTTATCTAATTTTGTGCTGGGCACCACTTTAAAAGATATGACCAGTGGATTTGAGGGATTTCAGAGGGAGGTTTTAGAAAAGCTGAATCTGGATAAGTTTCTTTCCAAAGGCCATATGTACCAGACGGAGATGCGTTATTATTGCAGGAACTTACATACCATTGAAGTGCCAATTCATTATGTAGGCAGTGCGTCCAGTTTAAAGGGCAGCTCTGTTACGGAAGCGCTTAAAATTCTTTTTATGCTAAAACAACATGAAATATTAATAAGGAACTAAGATGATAAAAACAAAGTATCTGATATTGGGTGCCGGACCTGCCGGCCTTACTTTGGCCAATATGTTAAAAAGAAATGGGGAGCGTTCGTATCTTCTTTTGGAAAAAGAAAAAGAGGCCGGGGGATTATGCCGCAGCGTGATGGTGGATGGCAGCCCTTTTGATATTGGAGGGGGACACTTCCTGGATGTAAAAAGACCTAAAGTCTGCGATTTTCTTTTTGACTATATGCCGGAAAATGAGTGGCAGCTTTTTGAACGTGACAGCCGGATAGATATAAATGGGAAAAGGATCGGACATCCCCTTGAGGCAAATATATGGCAATTTGGCAAAGAAGAGCAGGAAGCCTATTTAGCTTCTATTTCCAGGGCAGGGTGCAATAATGGAATACCGGCGCCTGAAAAGTTTGTAGACTGGATCTTATGGAAGCTGGGAGATAGGATTGCCAATGACTATATGATTCCTTATAACCAGAAAATGTTTGCGGATGAGCTTGACCAGCTTGGGACTTACTGGCTGGAAAAGCTTCCAAATGTAAGCTTTGAGGAAACCCTTGCATCCTGCAGGGAACACAGGCCATATGGCAGCCAGCCGGGGCATGCCTTTTTTTATTATCCGAAAAAATATGGATATGGGGAGCTGTGGCGGCGGATGGCGCAGGAAATTGCGCCGGATGTGTATTATCAGATGGAGGTTACCGGAATTGACTGTTGGGAACGGAAAGTATATACGGCTTCTGGTGAGGTTTTTGCAGCGGATACGATTATTACGACCATCCCATGGAGAACGTACAGGGATATTTCCGGCATGCCTAAGGAGATGACACTTTCTGTAAAGAAACTGAAATCCAGCGCCATTGAAACCAGATATGTTCCGCAAAATCTTGATACAGGGGCACAGTGGATTTATGTGCCGGATTTAAAAAAGCCTTATCACAGGCTTTTGGTACGTCACAATTTTTGTGGGAAAAGCAGGGGATACTGGATGGAAACCAGACAGGAGAGAACAAGAATGTTTTCACCGGATGATACAAGGTACCGTTATGTCAATACCTATGCCTACCCGTTAAATACAGTGGAAAAACCGGAAATTATGAGAAAGCTGCTGCATTTTTGCAGTTCCAGAAATATTTACGCAACAGGGCGCTGGGGAGAGCACTCCCATTTGAATTCGGATGTGGTGGTGGAGAAAGCGGCAGCGTGTGCAGAAGCTTTTGTGCAGGGGGGAAAATATGAAAAGATCTAAAGTATCTTTTAAAATTGCAGCGATTTTGTTGGTACTGCTGGGGCTTTCGGCGGCAATGCTGGTATTAAACCACAGGGCGCAAAAGGGCAGAAGGACAACGGAGAGACTTCCCCAAATTGTCAGTGAACCGGTCTATGTAGAGTGTGAAGAGGGCAGCCCCCTTGGGGTTACGCTTCGTCCCCGTGAAGATTTTTCCATTTCCGGATTCCGGCTGCTTCTTGTGAATCTTTCAGAAGAAAGCAGGGGCACAGTGCGGGTGGCTGCATCAGATGGCAGTGGGGCGCTTTTGGTAAACCAGGTGATACCGGCGGAATCCATTACCCCCGGCAAATGGTTTACGGTTCCTGCGGATATTTCTTTTGCAAAGGGGGAAGAATACTCTTTATCCATTTTAGCGGACGGCAGTGAACCTTACTTTATGCAGATGACGGAGGGCGGAGACGCAAGTCTTCCTTTTGACATGTCTGTGACTAAGGAAGGGGAGGCTGTGACATGCGGAATTTCTCTTGGGGTTTCTGTAGTGGAAGAGGTGGCTGTAACTTATGGGGAAATTTTGTATTATTCGGTTCCGGTAAGTATTCTTACGGCGGTGATTCTTATTGTCTGCATTTTGTTTGGATGGAAAAGGGTGTGGGAATGTATAAGAAGAATTCCCCTTGCGGCTTTTCTGGAAAGGTATGGAAATGACCTGTTTTTGCTTTTGCTGTATCTGGCGGTGTGTGTGAGCATTTATTCCAGGGCATACTTAAAGGGTGTTTACATATCGGCGGACTCGGCAGGGTATCTTCGGGAGGCGGTAAATCTGGTAAACGGAAATGGATTTGGGTACGACCAGATGGCAGGATATCACTCCTGGTTTGCCAACTGGCCGATTCTATATCCGGCGATGATTGCCGCCGTTATGCTTGTCACAAAAGTAAACGCTTATCTGGCGTCAAAAATCTTAACAATGCTGTTAGTGGGGATTCTTTTGCTCCTGATGCGGTTCTGTTTTAAAAAAGATGCCTGGGTGTATGCCCTTTCCCTTACGAATATAGGATTTTTGAACTTAGCATATTATACATGGAGTGAAATTCCTTTTATGCTGTTTATGCTGGGATTTTCACTGACGCTTGCCAAAATTCTGGGAGAAAAAAAGACAGGGGTAAAATGGTATTTCCTGTTAGGAACGCTGGGGGTATGTTGTTTCCTCACCCGGTATTTTGGAATTTATGTCTGGATGGTGGCAGGCTGTTATATCCTGTATCTGTTTTGGGACTTTTGGAAAAACAGAAATAGGGAAACCCTTTTAAAAGCGGCAGGTCTTACTGCGACCGCTTTTTTGGCAGGGTGTTTTTCTATGGCGTATCTGTTTGTAAATAAGTGTATGAACGGTATGGCTTCCGGGGTCAGCAGGACACTGTGGTGGGACGATTATGAAAAACTGACCAATGATTTGATAGAAAGTCTCCTGATTGAAATATTTAATACGTTTTCCCTGCAGGTGCCGGAACGGATTGAGGGCTTTCCCTATCATATAAAGGTGTTTGTACTGGCAGTGTTTTTTGTGGGTATCGTATGGTTTGTGATAAGGTCCGGGTGGAAGGAAGGCGGTGGCGGCGCTTTGGGCAAAACCTGGGACAGACAGGAGAATTTGTATCTTGGATTTTGTTCCAGGGAATTTGTTCTGCTTGCCATGGGAACCATATATTATCTTGTCTTTATTGTGATCCGGTACTTTTCATCTATGGATACCTTTTATTTCCGGTTTTTTGAACCGGCAAGCTTTTTGATCTTTATTGGACTTGCAGGAATGGCGCTGCCCCGTTTTCGCAGTAAGAGTGGATTTCGTTTTTTTGGAGGTGCAGTAACCGCCCTTATATTGCTTTCTGTGATATCTGTTTATGAAAACGGCGGCATGGACACAGAGGATAAATATTTTGACCAGCTTTCCGGTCAGTGGGATGAGGCCTACAGGGAAATTTCGGAGAAGTCGGTGGTGATATTCAATGACATTGATTTCCGCTCTTCCTGGTACCGCCCGGATGTAATAGAGGGAACCATCAGCCCCCTGGATACCTTTGAAGGGATAAGGGAGACATACTATGGCTCAGAATACTTATGCCTGCGCAGGGAATTTGCGGAGGTAATGCTGGAATCCGGAGAATATGGGGAAAGTATAGAGGAAAAGCTTAGAAAAGCGCTGGACGAACAGGAGAAAGGCAGGGAGTTTGTGGTAATTTCCCTGCATAGTCAGAACATCCAATAGTAAGTCCCAGGAACCCACAGGGCATGAAACGCATTTTTAAGATACTGCTCAAAGCGGTTTTCAAACATGTTATGGAGCAGGAAATGGGCGGGAGGAAATACATGGAGCAGGCACGTTTCAGACATGAATATAAATATCCCATAACCTGTGGGCAGATTGTGATGGAGCAGGCCAGGTTAAAGGGGGTTATGAATCAGGATGTTCATGCAGGGGAGAGAGGATATTATAATATCAGAAGCCTTTATTTTGACGATATGGGAAACGGCTGTTATCTGGATAATGAAAACGGTGTGGATAACAGGGAAAAATTCAGAATCCGTATTTACAATCACAGTACAGAACGGATAAATCTGGAGGTGAAACAGAAGCGCAGAGGAAAAACATGCAAACGGTGCTGCCTGATTTCTCTTTCACAGTGCAGACAGCTGATGGAAGGAAAGATACCGGGAGATATCAGAGCAGACCAGCAGGCCCTTCATAAGCTGGCATATCTGATGGCAGTGCGTCTGATGCGTCCGGTGGTTATTGTGGACTATGACAGGTTTCCCTATACCTACCGGTCAGAGGACGCCAATGTAAGAGTCACCTTTGACTGCAACCTGATGTCAGCAGGTGATATAACTACCTTTTTGGATGAGAAAATACAGGGAAGGGGGGTTATGCCTGTGGGCAGGGCCTTAATGGAGGTAAAGTTCGATAGTTTCCTTCCGGATGAAATATATACACTGCTGCATCTGGACGGGCTTACGGCCAGTACCTTTTCGAAATACTATTTGTGCAGAAAGTTTCATAATTTATAAAAATAAATCAAAATTTTTTTAAAGAAGCCTTTTAAAAGGCTTTTTTTGTGTTATACTGATAAAAGTGATTAACGGTATGATTTGGAAGAAATCAGTTTGTGTTAGTGCCAGGCTTTTAAGAAAGCAGCTTTTGTATGTAAAAGACCTAAGGATGGTCCGGGCGCATGGAAATGATGTTTTTGTGAAAAGATGGGCAGCAGAAAAGGGTACGTGAAAATGCAACAGAAAATTAAATAACGGGCACAGGATGAAATGTGTGCATGTAAAAACATGCGGATAGGAGCAGCGATGAGTTTTTCTGACATTTTTAAGGGGGATTTTCTGGCAGCTTACACCAGCGGCAGCATTAGTGTGCAGCATATTACGGCGGTGCTTTTGATTACAGCGCTGATAGCCGGTTATATTTTTATTGTCTACAGGCTGGTTACAAAGAAAACTTTTTATAACAAAAGTTTTAATATTTCTCTTGCTGTGATTGCGGTAATCACAGCGGCAATTATATTAGCGGTCCAGTCCAGTATAGTTATATCGCTGGGGATGGTGGGAGCGCTTTCAATTGTGCGGTTCCGGACAGCGATCAAGGAGCCTATGGATTTATGCTTTTTGTTCTGGTCTATTGCGGTAGGTATCTGCTGCGGTGCGCATATGGCGGAGATTGCGCTGGTGCTTTCGGTTGTGCTTACGGTACTGGTGGCCTGCCTGGACAGCCTGCCTGGGGGACGGACGCCTATGATTTTGGTGGCAAATCTTGCCAGGTCCCAGCAGGAACCGTTTTTTACAGAAAAGGTGAGAGAGTACTGTAAATATTACAAAGTAAAATCCAGAAACATTGCTTCCGGGCGTTTAAATCTGGTTATAGAGCTGCGGGCCATGAAAGAATATGAGATGATGCAGGCCCTTGAAAAAATGGAAGGAGTGGAGAGTGTGTCTTTGGTATCCCATGACGGGGAAGTGACCTTTTAATTCCTGCAAAACCTGGGCCGTGAATCCAGGTGGCTGGCTGCACATATGGCAGATGTAATTGTCTTCTTTCTGTAATTGTGATACAATAAACGGAAATGATAGAATGGATCGGAATCTCAATGAATGGGATTCCGATTGAAATTTGACGGCTGAAATCCTTATAAAATAAGGATTTTAGATTCCGGAAAGTTATGAAAAAGGACGGGAGGAAGGACAATGAACCGAGTAAACGGAAAACCAAACATTATCTTTATTTTGGCCGATGATATGGGATACGGCGATATCTCCGCTTTTAATGAAAAATGTCCCTTTACCACGCCCAATCTGGATCGGATGTGTGAAAGAGGAATGCGTTTTACGGATGCCCATGCAACTGCGGCGGTATGCACTCCTTCCCGGTACGGATTTCTTACAGGAAGGTACAACTGGCGTTCGGTTCTTAAGTCGGAGGTAATTGGGGGATATTCCGCTCCCATTCTTGAGGAAGGGCGAACCACGGTGGCCAGCATGCTGCAGTCTGAGGGGTACCGTACCTGTATGGTGGGGAAATGGCATCTGGGGATGGACTTTGCTAGGACAGAGGGCTTCTATGAAAAGAAAAACTTTGCAGCCTGCGATGGGGTTGATTATTCCGGGGAGATTAAAGGCTCTCCCATAACGCACGGTTTCGACTATTACTATGGCATCAGCGGTTCTCTGGACATGCCGCCTTATATTTACATTGAAAACGACCGTTTTACGGCCCTGCCGAACCGGGTGACGGAAAGTACGGGCAAAAAATTCTGGCGCAAGGGGCCCACCGCTCCCGGATTCCTTCATGAAAATGTGCTGGATGAGCTATGTGGTAAGGTATTAGAAAAGATAGAGGAATACCAGGAAGAGGCCTTCTTTATTTACTTTGCCATGCCTGCCCCCCATACGCCCATTCTGCCGGCTGAACGGTTTCAGGGGAAATCCGGGACAAACGAATACGGGGACTTTGTCCTTCACTGTGATGATGTGGTAGGGAGAATCAGCAAAAAGCTGGAGGAGATGGGATTGCTGGAGAACACCATCTTAGCCTACGCTTCGGATAACGGCTGCAGCCCTATTGTGGATTTCCAGGAGCTGAAGAGAAAGGGGCATAACCCCAGCTACCATTTCAGAGGCGCTAAGGCGGATATTTATGAGGGCGGTCACAGGATTCCGTATATCGTACAATGGCCGGAGAAAATCAAAGGTGGCAGTGTATCCGGTGCAGTGGTATGTCTGGCAGATTTCCTGGCCACCATAGCGGACTGCCTGCATATTCCCCTGAAGGACAACGAAGGGGAGGACAGCGTAAGCAATCTTCCACTGTGGACGGAGGAATGTGCGGAAGTGCGTAATGATATTGTACATCAGAGTATAGACGGCTCTCTGTCTATTCGAAAGGGAAAATGGAAATTGGAGATGTGTCCGGGATCTGGCGGCTGGTCGTATCCTGAACCTGGCAAGGAGCCGGAGGGCTCTTTGCAATTCCAGCTTTATGACCTAGAGGCGGACATTGGAGAAACTCAAAATGTCTTACCGGAGCACCCTGAGACAGCAGCAAAGCTGCGGGAGATTTTGACAGGCTATATACGCAACGGAAGAAGCACGCCCGGCGCAAAACAGAAGAACAATGGCCAGGAGGTATGGGATGCCATTTTGTGGATTGAAGAGGAACAGGGCCAAGGTGCAGATAATGAAAGCATACAAAATGCGTTGATCCCATCAACAGAAACGCCTCTTGAAATTTGACAGCGGAGTATCATGGGGAAAAAGAAATAAGAGAAAAAGCATATTAACATTGGAAGGGCAGGGAGGAAAGAGAGTTGAAGGGGCAAAATCCAGGGGCGGTAAGAGGAAGCTATTGCCTGAAAATAACCCAAAAAAGGCTGCTGTCATTATGGCTGGCGCTGTTGCTTTTGCTGCTGGGAGGGCTGGCAGGCATTTATGGCTGCATGGAACTTGTGGCGGATAAAGCAGACTGGAGCTATATGGAGTATATAAAGCTGGCGGTAGGATGGTTGGGTGCTATCCTTTTGACAATTTCAGGAATTGTTACAGCTTATACGGCCATCCGGGATGCCTTTTGGCCCCAGAAAAGCACATTGGCCCGTTCCATCCGGTCCCAGCTGCCATACCCTGACTCCGGGCCGGAGGTAGGGGAGTTATTTGCCATGGTGGATAAGGATATTGAGGAAAACGGTCAGTGGTTTGACAAGGTGGCTGTGGGAAAGGAATGGGTGCTTGGGGAGGAGGCAAATTATATCCCGCGTATCAGATTATTCTTTGGAAGGGACGAGATCCGCACCCACACCTCCGGGGAGCGCACAAACACTTCACGGATTGTGGAGCTTCACATACTGGATGACCGGAAGCAGCGCCACATTTTTACACTTCGCAATCCCAGGGAGCTGCAGCCCCTTTTGGACTGCATTTCTCTGCGGGCGCCGGACGCTTTGTGCAGGCCGTACAGAGAGTGCACGGTCTGGTGCCAGAAGTCCGATATGGAGTGGGCAGACATGCTCCGGGAATACCGGGTGAGGCAGGGGGAGCGGGAAATGGCGGCGTTTGGCGCCGGAAGCGGCGGTATGGTTACAGAACAGAACATGACCCTTACTTTCCCGGATGGCGATGTAACTTCAAGAGTGACACCGGATTTGGTTGGTCGGGCACTGATGGACTGTTTAAAGCAGGGAGAGGGAACTTTGCTTTTAACCCCAGGATGCCCTGTTGTACAGGGAGATGTCCGTTATGTGGGAATGGAATGCTTTGCCGCTTTTTATGAGGAAATAGAAGAACCGTCCGCTCAGGAGATGGAGGACTTGGGAGAGGCGGAGCTTCTCCTTAAGATAACATCTGTAAAGGATGGAAGGACGCTTCAGTATGGTAAAGAATTTTGGACAGATATCCCCAGGGCGCAGGAGATTCTTAAGGCATGGCTGCAGGGGGAGGTTCCCAATCTGGAGAAATGGGAGGATGTGCAGCTTTTTGAAAAAAAGGAGCAGCAAAAGAAGCGGGAGATTCCGCCGCCACATCTGGGGCTTATGACTGCTCAGGGCGTTTTTCAAAGCCATGAGAGGTTTACGTTGGAAGATGTGGAAGTAGCGGCAGAGGGACTGGAAGAGGGAACCTATCAGCTGATAGATCTGACTTTGCCGGGAGGCTATTTGTGGATGCGCATTCAGGGCGGAGATAAGTCAGACGGCCGCTGCAAGGTGTCAGTAACCAGAGCGGATTCCGATAAGCTCCGATACTTTAAAAATCAGTGTACCCATAAACAGGCTGCAGCCTGGCTGGTGGCATTTGCGAAGGGAACCTTTCACCCGGACTGGAAAGATTGGAAGGATTATACAAGACAGGCAGAAAAAGAATATAAAAAGAAATAGTTAATGAAAGGGAGATTACAGAAATGGGAAAAGTTTTTAGTGATGCGGTGGATAAGGCGCTTGAGTATATTTATTATGATCTGCGGGCAGGAAAAGGCGCGGAAGGACTTGCGCTTTTGGAGCAGGCTTCAGCGGCAGGAGACGGGGACGCGTCCTGTATTTTAGCCCGGTGTTATTGTGGAAACCAGTATGTCTGGGGAGGACATGATTTCCCGGAGGACGATGACAAAGCAACAAAGCTGTTACATAAGGCAGTGGAACAGGGCAGCGCAATAGGCGTGATGGTTGCCCTCCGCTCCGGGGAGCTTACCCCTTCTTTGCAGAAAAAAATGCCCTTTGACAATCTTCAGGAGGCCTTTGAGTGTGTGGCTGCGAAGGCGGAAATGGGAGATGCCTTTTGCCAGTATACGGTGGCTAACTCTTACTTTTGGTGGGATTTTCTGCGGATTCAGGGAAAGGGAAGAGAGTCTTTTTCCAATGAAAGAGAATACAAGGAATATCTCCGGGATAATATTTCCAAATGCGAGGATTGGTTCTGGAAAGCATTCAGGGGCGGCATGTACCTTGCGGCCAACAATTTAAACCGCTTTTATGAGCAGGGGGATGAGGATATTATTGCGCCCCGCCCGGAGAAGACAAAGGACCTTTATAAGACAGGGGCGGAAATGGGCTATCCTGTTCATCAGTGGATTTATGCCGAGGAGCTGGAGAACGAAAAGCGGTATGAGGACGCGCTTTACTGGTATAAACAGGCAGCCTGTGGCGGTCAGCTGGAATGCTGGTTTTGCGTTGGGTATGCTTACGAGGAAGGCAGGGGAACGGAAAAAGACCCTGCCTATGCCGCACAATGTTATGAAAAGGGGCTGACTCAGAAAAAGGATACCGGAAAGAGGATTGGCTGCGCCAATCGCCTGGGGTCTTTGTATTATGAGGGAAATGGTGTGGAGAAGGATTATGCCAAGGCGTTTCAGCTTCTTAAATATGGGTATGAGCACAATACCAAGTTTGGGGTCTGCTATCTGGGCAAGTGTTATTTCAGAGGCTGGGGTACCCAGCAGGATTATGTGAAGGCAAGAGAGCTTTTGGAGCAGGTAGACTGGACCAACAGAGAGGCTTTTTATATGCTGGGCGTAATCTACGGACAGGGCCTTGGCGTGCCGGAGGACATTAAAAAGGGTGTGGAATATCTGAAGAAGGCGGAAGGCAACCAGGAGGCTAAGGCCGAACTGCTTAAATATAAAAAGACGCTGTTTGGCAAGTGGGTGCGCAGATAAGGAAATATGGGGCCTGGAAGGGGCGAGGTCGGAACACTTTGCGGTAAGTGTAAATTTTGTGTTACTATTCACGGGTCAGGAATGCGCACTTGTTGCGCATTCCGTGAGAACATGATGCAGGAGTGAGGGGCGATTTTTGCGAAGCAAAACTTGGAATATCGCTCCGAATTGTTACTATGAGCGGCTCCCAGGCCGTGAATAGTAACAATTTTGTAGAGGCAGTCAGGGAACAATTGATGAATAGTACTTGTTATGTTTTTTCTGATAATGTACAATATAAATGGTATAAAAAAAAGGGATTAAAAAGCTACGAGAAAGGCAGATAACAGCATGAAGAGAGCGCTTGTCATAGGTGCAGGTCCTGCGGGCCTTACAGCCGCATACGAGTTACTGACGAAATCTAAGGACATTGAAGTTACTGTATTTGAAGAAAGCAGCAGCTTTGGCGGTATATCCAAAACCGTTGAGTATAAGGGAAACCGTATGGATATGGGGGGGCACCGGTTTTTTTCTAAAATACCGGAAGTAAATGAATGGTGGGACAAGATGCTCCCTATGCAGGGGGCCCCTGCCTATGATGATATCCTTTTAAACCGCAAGGTGCCTGTTAAAAAAGGCGGGCCCAATCCGGAAAAGGAAGACCACACAATGCTCACAAGACGACGGGTGTCCCGGATTTATTTTAATGATAAATTTTATGACTATCCTGTTTCCCTGAAAATGGAGACATTAAAAAACTTTGGCTTTATGACAACAATGAAGGTGGGATTCAGTTATCTGGCATCCCTTATCCATAAAAAGCCGGAGGACAGTCTGGAGAATTTTTATATTAACCGTTTTGGACGAAAGCTGTATTCCATGTTTTTTGAATACTATACGGAAAATCTGTGGGGCCGCCATCCAAGGGAAATTGACCCTTCCTGGGGGGCACAGCGCTCTAAGGGGCTGTCCATTATGGCAATCCTTAAGGATATAATAGAAAAAAAATTAAACAAAAAAAACCGAAAGGTGGAAACTTCGCTTATAGAAGAGTTTAAATATCCCAAGCTTGGACCCGGACAGCTTTGGGAGGTTACCGCTTCCCGTGTGGAGGAGCTGGGCGGAACGATTATCAAAAACGCCAGAGTAACCAAAGTTCATAAAAACAGCAGCAATGTAATCACATCCCTGACCTACGAGAAGGAAGGGAAGGAATATGTGATGGAGGGGGATTACATTATCTCTTCCATGCCCGTTAAGGATCTGGTGGGCGGCATGAACGATGTGCCGGCGGACGCCGCCCGGATTGCCGCCGGACTGCCTTACCGGGATTATATGACGTTGGGCGTTCTTGTTCCCAAAATTAATCTAAAGAACAAAACAAATATGAAAACTGTGGGCAATATTGTGCCGGACTGCTGGGTGTATGTGCAGGACCGGAATGTGAAGCTGGGACGATTTCAGATTTACAATAACTGGTCCCCTTATATGGTTAACGATCTGGAGCATACCGTATGGCTGGGACTTGAATACTTTGTAAGTGAAGGAGACGAGTTCTGGAAGATGACAGAAGAGGAATTTTCCAAAGTTGGAATAGCGGAAATGATAAAGCTGGGTCTGATTGACCGTGCGGATGTGGTACTTGACACTCATATGGAAAAGGTGAAAAAGGCGTATCCGGCTTACTTTGACACTTATGATGAAATTGATTCACTGGTGGCGTATTTAAGCACTATTGATAATCTGTACTGTGTAGGCAGAAACGGGCAGCACAGATATAATAACATTGACCATTCCATGTGCACTTCTTTTGAGGCTGTTGGCAATATCCTGTCCGGCAGAAAGGATAAGTCCAATATCTGGAGCGTAAATACGGAAAAAGAATACCATGAAGAAGCAAAGGAAAATGAGGCCCAGGTTGATTAAAAGGGAATAGGGTAAGGAAAGCAAACTGCCAGGACAATACAGCGGAAAGGCTTATTGATCTGGCAGTAAATTTATTATAGATATAATCTGTTAAGCTTATGATTTACGGAACAGGGATTGTCTGGCGCCATGCTGGACATTTCTGTTTTTTAATGTGTCATCCACCATATCCATGCGCAGTCCTGCGTCAATAAAATCACAGTATTTACAGAAGCTATAATCTCCCCGGCTGGTGCGGATAGCCTGTCGGAGTTTTTGGTATTCAGCGCTGTTCCAGGCTTCTTTTAATGGAGTTACATTTAAATCGGCAAGGTTGGTAGTCTCAAAGTTATCACAACAGCAGATACCCATCCGGCCATCCGGAAAAATAAACATATCTGTGTAGGGCATCAAACAGGTTTCACGGATGATTTTCCGGTTATTTTTCTTATTTGGCGCGCTGCCTGCCCGGTTGGTAAGAACTGCGTCCATATAACGCATCTGAATCAGCAGTTCCACATCTTTGAATTCTTCCGGGTGGGATTTGGCGTATTCGTAAATTTCACGGACGTTGTCATGAAGCTTCATATCCCGGCAGTAGTTGTTAATAATCAGCTGGTTTACATAAGGGATAATTTCCTTTACTTTTTCCACAGTCAGAATCAATCCATTGGTGGAAAGAAAGATAAAACAGTCGGGAAGCTGCTTCCGGCAGTATTTGTGAAACTCTACCAGACGGGGATCAAGAAGGGGTTCATTGTTTCCATATAAGGTCAGATGTCCTTTGTATCCCCAGTCGCGAAGCTGGTCAATGATATTGTAAAACAACGCCTCATCCATTTTTTTGTAAGGACGTTTTTCAGCATTTTTGTTAGCGGTGCAAAAGGAACAGGTGCTGTTGCAGCGGTTGATGGTTTCCAAATTCACCACCAGGGGCATGGGCGGCATTTTGTCTTTATAAAAATGGGCAATATATTTTTTTTGCAGTTTGTTTCTGATTAAAAACTGAAGCTTTAAATAACTTTCGGAAGACAATTTGGGAAACCGCTTTTGGAGATTCCATCCAAGTCTTCCGCCAAAATTATGATATTTAACTGACATTTTATTCCTCCATATCTGCAAGGTCTGGAAGTGTTTTTGAATACAATCTGATTATCTTAAAACCTAACTTTCTTATCATAGCATTTAATAAAAGTCACGTCAACATATCCTGTTGGATGATAGTACAATTTTTACCGCTGACCGGTTGTTTCTATCTATAACTATCTAATACAGGATTAAGGTATGTCATTCGTTCTACAAAAAAAATTTTTAATTCTTCCATTTCCTTATAAAAAATATCTAAAGAATCATCATTAAAAAAACGTCTGTCATTTACCTTCATTGGTCCGGACGCAAATTTTATATATTCATTTATTCGATTCCCCATTACTTCCCCAGAAAAGGAGGTATTTGCCAGCTGCTCTATTTTGCATATTAACTGTGTGCGAAACATATCGTTTCTCATTAGATTTTTAAACATTGCATCATTGTCAATTGTATATTGTATGGAATCAAATTCCGGGCTAAATCCAGGGGAATTCAAGTCAAAAATCATCCAACGCCATTTTCCGTCTCCATATGGTCCGCTTTCACTCTTTTTCACCCGCCACAATGCAAAATTTCCTGTCGGCCAGTCTGCATTTCTGCCAATGAACAGCATAACGGCATAATAATCTGTATAACTTTCTATATCAATTAATTCACAAATTCTTTTATAATTTGCCTCTTTTGTAGTATCGGTTTTAGAACAAAATTCTATCATCTTAGAATAATATTTATAATCCTCCTCATCGCCCTCATCCAGGATACCTTCCTTAATCATTATAACATTGTCTTTGCTGACATTATAATATTGAGCAAGATAATCCGTATTATATTTTTCATTCAGCCAATACATTCCCCAATACTCTCCATTTAAAAACAGAATATATGGTTCATAATTCATTGCAGCTATCTGTAGATCTTTTATTGAAGCAGACACCAGATAGTCTTTTGCTTTTGTTCGTGTATCATTTCCTCCTTGAGAGAGGGTAACGGCTGAAGCATAATAACCGGTTCCAAATAAATCATAATTTAGATATTTATTTCCGTCATATGATTCCCTGGCATATAGATTCAAACTTTTAGGATTATATCCTCTGCTTGCGCCTCCGTGAATGCGGATTCCACACTTCTGGTTTAAAACCAGTATATTATCGTTAAAAAACTGACAGGTCGCGTTCCTTTCCCATTTCATTCCTCTGTTTCTATAATTTGCTGACCACAATGTCCAGAATTCTTCTCTCCAGTAGTATTCTTTACCTCTATATTCCTTTACATATTCATCATAGGTCTTGCCTGTCACATATATACCATTCTCATAATCAAACAAATTAGCCGGGTCTGTTATAATGCTTAATATTTTCATTCCCTCATATCCATCTTTATGGGAATATCCCACAAAATAGGTTGCTGTCTTTACATCGCTGTAATTTCCAAAGTCATCATATACAACGGCGCATACAATCGTTGCTTTATCTATTTTAAAATCAGGAATTTGATATCCAGGATAATCGGAATTGACCTTTTCTATTTCTTCTTTCTCAAATCCAGTGGAAACATCTGTCCGCATTGAATATAGATTATCATTTTCAGTGGCGTCGGATATCAGAATAGGGCTTTCATATTTCATAGAATGGTTATCGGGCGTCGTTCCATCCAAAGTATAATAAATTGTTCCGGATTCTGTTATCAGTTCCAGCTCAAACGCTTCCTCATAAAATCCGGGTTCTTTAGAAAAAATCAAATCCATGCTTCCTGTGGAAATCACATCGCCGCTTTTGGGTTTCAGTTCACATAATACTAATATAAAGATTACAAGTACGCTGCCCCACCAAAATATTCTGCGCTTTTTTTTATAGAATATCATCTGCATCATACTCCATTAAAGAAAAACGCTCAATACCCGAAAATTTTTCCATACCGTTAACCAGAGGCATTGTTTCCTTTACAATAATTTCAAGCACATAATCCATACCTTTTTCTGTATAATTTCTACTTTTTACGCGGTATTTTTGGGTATTTTTTCTTATTAAGTCTGTCATTTCAGCTTCACAATCTGCCGAAGCGCAATGGATAATAAGAATATGCGACTTTGTTTTTATATTCATACGGTTTAACACGATCAATATGACAGTTACGATGAACGCAGTTGCAATTGCAGTTTCATACAGCTGGCAGCCACAAGTAATGCCAATATGAATGGACCATAAAATAAAAATCAGGTCGACAGGGTCTTTTACAGCAGTTCGGAATCGTATAATTGCCAATGCGCCTATGGTGCCAAGTGTAATGACCAGATTTGATTGTAAACATAAAATTATTGTGGAAATGAAAAAAGGGAGGACTGAAATACTGATATTAAATGCTTTATTGTACAAAGAACGGTGCAAAATTACCTGATAAACGATAAACTCGTATAATGCTAGCACGCCAGTTATACATAGCGTTGCCAACAACATGGAAGTTGAAATCTCATTATGCTGAAAACCTTCCATTATGTGCCTTCCAATTGCGTCTATAAATCCCATTTTATATATTCTCCTTACATTATCTTACAGTATTTTCGGTTTTCCTGTATCGCGACTCTTCCCAAATAATATTTTGAAAAGGATTGTTGTATAAGTACGCTGGACTGAAGTACAGCTCTGATATAAGAAGGCAATACATCATCAAATTTTACTTCTAAAATATGTTTATGATTTTCCAGAATTGGAATCCTAAAATAATCTCCACATAAAAAGCGGTCTATTTCATCTGAGGCTGAAATATTATTGTCCAGAGTAATCCGGACATTGGAAATAATTTCTACAAATGCTTCTCTTTCATACTCAATAATAACCTTAGGAGAAAACCCCTTTGTCGCAATATCTATACAAAATTCCTTCAGTAAATTTTCCTGTGTTTCCCAATAAACGTCCATTGCTCTTCCATCAACAATTGCCTGGTATTCTTTGATGGAAAGAAGGCACTGCCTTTTATGGCAATAGCTATTTTGTTTTATTTTTTTCTCCAACCATATTTTGCTGGAGTTATTACTGTAATACCGTATGCGCCACTTAAATCTTTTTCCTTCACCTGCTACGTTTTCTCTTGCGCATGTGTTCTTATAGTCATCGAAATATAAACTGTGAATTGAATATCTTCCATTTTCCCCAGCATGAGGATCCCGGTCTAATATTGCAGACAGCCGTTGCTTTATGGCAAGTAAATCCGCTTCTTTCTCGCAATATTTCCATTCGCTTCTGTAGTTCTTTATATTTTTCACCTCCAAAAATTGAATCGTTTTTATATTCAGCTTCGTACATTTTATCCGCTTCTTTTCTATTCGTCAATATACATTTCCGCAAGGTCCGTTAGGGCTGAAGGTTATGGTTATTTTTCACAGGTCAGGAATGCGCACTGGCTGCGCATTCCGTGAGAACCTGATTCAGGTGTAAGGGGGAATTTCCGGCGCCTTTTTTATAACGGAATCTAGGCCGTAAAACCTGCATATCCCCAGATTTTCCCAGTCAGAAGGGTCTTCCTTAATGTCCGAAAAGTATAAAAGCTGTGGATAACATGGCAGCGGTTCCACAACCACATTTTTTTCCCCGCTGTTATATAGTCTGGTTCTTGCTTTTAAAGCGTCGCCGTATGCTTTTGCATCGCCGCTTATCAGGTCTGTTATGGCGGAGGAGGCTGTAAAGTAGTGAGGTTCCGGTATAACTGTAATAAATGATGCGGCCCCCAAAAAAAGCAGACAGCCAAGCAAACACCAGATCTCACTGGCGGTAAACGGACGGTCTGTTAGCCTGTCTGGGAACTGCAATGGCGAAAGCTTTTTTCTTGCCCATCCGGTTACGTAGCCTGTGCACAGGGTAAGCACCAGCAGGTACATGGTAAATGTAAGCGCCTGAAGCCGTGCGGCGCCCATATTTCCCAGTGCAAAAACAGGCGGCGTTATCATTGCGGAGACAATGCAGTATCCAAAAAGCACAACCACTAACGGACAGGGAAACCGGAACTGAGTTTTTTCTGCCATGTGCCAGAATAAGGGGACCAGGGCGATAACGAACAGGATAACCGGCCAGCCGGTCCACTTACTGATGCAGTAATCCAGGCAATAATAAAAGGAGACAAGTATGGCCTTTACGGGATTCATTCCCCTTGCGCTTTCTGCCCGTACCAGATTGCCCGGCGATGCCACATTTAAGAGAAAGCCCAAAAAAAACATTCCTATGGGAACAGCAAAAGCTTTATATTTTTTCCACTTCCGGTTATATATAAGGAAAATGACTGCAACAGCTAAAATAATACATACATTTAACGCGGTCATCTGATTGCCGCCCCCTGTAAAGAAGCCCAGAAAAGATGCTGCCACAAGCTTTACAGTCCGTTTTTTTCCAACCTCATAAACTGCGGAGATTAAAAGTCCGTAGAAGAACAGTGACATGCCATGCACAAACATATAATTTACGGCGCCGCTGTACCAAAAAAATGCTTCCACCCGTCCAACCATACATTGTACGGTGATAAGGAGAACAAGCATATATACACAGCGGCTGGTGTATTTGTCTGCCATAAAGACTTTTGTAAAAATGGTCTTTAACAAATAGATAGTTGAAAAGCTAAGCATGAGAAGCATAATCCATACGGTAAGCACATAGAAGCGTTCTCCAAAGCTGCCCGGAGACATTGCCATCAGAAAGTTGGATGTAAAGTAACCCATCCAGTGGAGGTAGTCCTCCACGCTTCTTACAATTCCCGCCCAGAGAGCGCTAAAAAAGTTATGGCTGGAAACCCATGCCCACCGGCAGTTACTGCCTATGGTGTAATCGTCTGCACTGGGATAATTAAACCATCCAATCCAAAGAATTGGAAGGAGACTAAGAAGATAAACAATTGTTAAAAACACTGACAGTGTTTTCGGAGTTATCCATTTTTGTATTTTCTCAAATGAATTCTGATTAAAAAAATTTTTCATAAAATTATACAACCTTTCATACATGTTTTGAATAAGCTCTAATGGGATACATGAATTTAGAAAAAATTATAAAACAATGTCTAATTAAAGGCAACAAAAAGTATGACACTTAATATGGAGCTTATACATTGATGACTGGAAAAATCGGGTATATACTATTAGTAAACGAAAGAATTTGGAAAGCGGGACATTTTGTTATGAAAAGAATAAGAAAAATTTATCTGATATATATGGCGGGGATTCTGCTGCTTATGCTGGCGGCAGTGTTTATATTTGCCGGAAAGAAAGCAGGCAGGGAAAAAGTATGTATAATTACGGGGCTAAAGGTTTGTCATGTGAAGAATCCGCTGGGCATAGATGTGGAACAGCCCGTGTTTGGCTGGCGGATGGAAAGCGGCAGACAGGGAGCGGCCCAGAGCGCTTACCGTGTCTGCGTTGCGGATGGCAGAAAGAATCTGGCAGAGGGTAATTTCCTGTGGGACAGCGGGAAGGTAGCCGGGAGTGAATCTGTGGGAATTGTATATGAGGGAGAGGCCCTGGCGCCAGCCCATCGATATTTCTGGCAGGTGGAGGTGTGGGATGAATCAGACAGGTGTCACAAAGCCGCAGAAGAAGCCTGGTTTGAGACAGGTCTTATGGGAGAAGGTATGTCCGGGGCAAAATGGATTTCAGCCTGGCAGGAAGAGACAAAGACAGAATCTGAAAAGGACCTGCTTTTTTACACCATCAGATATCAGATGGAGGTTTCAGGCACATCAGCAGGATTTATTTTTGGGGCCCAGGAGGGACGTTATGGTTCTCTTTATGTATGCGAGATTAAAAATCAGGGGGATGAGAAGCTTTTTACCTTGAAACGGATGGAAGAAGGGGCTGTTTCTTCAGAAGAAAGTGTGGACATTTCGGACTGCGCGCCAGAAGGACAGTCTTTGTTTCAGGCTGAGCTTTCTGTGGAAGAGGAAAAACTTGGAGTAAAGATTAACGGGAAAGAGGCAGGAACCTTTGTTATCCTGCCTGTACCGGCAGGAAGTATTGGGTATTATAAATCAAGAGGGGTATCTTATGCCTGGCTGGATGACATTCTGGTAAGCAGCAGGACGGGAGATATATTATATAAGGAGGACTTTGAAGAAAAAGAAAACATTTTTACGCCTTATTACACCCCGGTGGAAGGGGGAAGACTTAAAATTGGCAGCGGCCTTATGCTCACCAAGGGCTTTGAAAGCCCGGCGCCTTTATTCCGAAGGGCGTTTCAGGTGGAGGATAAGGAAATTGTAAGCGCCAGGGTATATATGACGGCGCTTGGCTGCTTTGCCCTTTCGGTAAATGGAAAAAGGGTTTCGGAAGATTATTTTAGTCCCGGAAAGCTTGCATACAACAAACAGCTTTCTTATGTGACCTATGATGTGACGGACTTTTTGGAGAGAGGGAAGGAAAATGCCCTTGGGATTATTCTGCTTCATGGCTGGTATGACCGTGGGGTGGGCTACCCGGAAATATGGAATCCCTGGGGAGATAAGAACGCACTTTTGGGGAAAATGGAAATCCGGTATCAGGATGGAAGTGTGTCGGAAATTGTAACAGATGGCAGTTTTTACTGCTGCACGGACGGGCCGGTGAGGGACGACGATTTGTATCAGGGGGAGTTTTATGACGCCAACTGTGAAAAAACGGGGTTTGATAAGGCGGATTATTCCATGGAAGGGTGGTACCCGGCAGAGGAAAATCAGGTGAATGGGGTCTATTTGTCCCTTCCTCTTGTAGGGAAAAAGAATGAGCCCATCTCCTGTGTGGAGATCCTAAAGCCTGTGGAGGTAACAAAACCGCAGGAGAATGTTTTGGTATATGATTTTGGACAGAATTTTGCCGGAACCTGTCGGATAAAGGTGAAAGGAAAAAAGGGGCAGGTGGTTACTTTACGTTATGGGGAAGAAATAAACAAAGAGGCTATGATTAATAAAGACGATGTGCCTGGAACGGTGTGGACGGAAAATCTGCTGACGGCGGAAGCCACTGATTATTATGTGTTAAAGGGAGACGCCCAGGGAGAGGTATTTGAACCGGAGTTTACTTTTCATGGATTCCGGTATCTGCAAATTGACGGTCTTGGAGAAAAACTGCAGGTGGAGGATGTGGAAGGAATTGTGCTGTCTTCGGATTTGGAACGGACAGGGGAGTTTCAGTGTTCTGACGATACAATGAATCAATATTATCAGAATACAGTATGGAGCCTGAAAAGCAATTTTATGGATAATCCCATGGACTGTCCTCAGCGGGATGAACGTCATGGCTGGGCAGGGGATGCACAGATTTTTTCAAAGACAGCCTCCTACCATATGGACGCCTACAATTTTTATGAGAAGTATCTCAATGATTTACGACTGATCCAGTCGGAGGGCGGTTCTTTCCCGGATATGGCGCCAAGAAATTTTGGAACGGGATGGGATGGAACAGGCGGCAGCGCTTCCAATAACTGCTGGGGAGACGCACCGGTGGTCATTGCCTGGAATCTTTATACACAGTATGGGGAAAAAGGGATTCTTGAGGGAAATTATGATGCCCTATGTAAGTGGGTGGATATGCTGGTATCTACCAGCGACAATTATGTCCGCACCTGGGGAGGGTATGGAGATCATCTGGCTTTTGAAGATACACCCTCTGACTTGTCTGACACGGCATGGTGCGCTCATTCGGCGGATTTACTGTCAAGGATGGCGAAGGCTCTGGGAAAAGAAGAGGACGCGGTGCGTTACAGGGAAATTTATGAAAACTTTAAGCAGGCATGGCAGAATCAATATGTGCTTCCGGATGGACAGACAAGCTGTAATACACAAACTTCCTATGCACTGGGGCTTGCTTTTTCGCTTTTCCCGGAAGAATTAAAAGAAGCGGCGGCGGGACATTTGAGAACGCTGGCAGAGTATGGGGGCTATCATATAAAGACTGGCTATTCCGGCATAGGCTGTCTTCTGACCGCACTTAGCGATAATGGTATGGTCCGGACGGCATACAAAATGTTGCTTCTGGAAGAATACCCATCGCTGCTGTATATTGTAAATAATGGCGCTACTACCACATGGGAATCGCTTTTTGGGTATCAGCAGGAGGAGAACGGCTTCCGGCTGGACGGATCTTTAAATCATTATGCTTATGGAACGCCGGCAGGATGGCTGTATACGGATGTGCTTGGGATACGGTGTGATGAAGAACAACCGGGATATAAGCATATTATTTTGGAGCCTCAGGCAGGAGGAGAACTGACCTTTGCCAAAGGAAGTTATACTGGTGCTTATGGAAAAATTAGTGTAGAATGGAGAGTAATGGAAGAGGGGCTGGAATACTGTTTTGAAATTCCGGCCAATACCACCGCCTCCCTGTATCTGCCACAGAGCGCCTGTCCCTATGAGATAAACGGAAAGCAGGCTGACAAGATAAAGGGCATTGTGTTTACAGAAAACGACGGAGAAAAAGTTAAATATGAATTGCAGTCAGGAACCTATCGTTTTACAAATAAAAAACAGGGGCGGAAATAAAATGATTTTTGGAGGAAGCAATGATTATATTAAAGGTAGTTAGTCTGGTTGTATGGCTTCTTATTGTACCTTTTTGCATGGGGCTTTTGCTGCTGCCTCTTTTGGAAAAGCGGCTTCGCACGCCGGGAGTGGCCCTTGCGGGGGGATATATTCTGTTGTTTACCCTGCTGGAGCTGGTGGGAATTCCGGTGGTGCTTTTGTGCGTTTATAATGGCTTTACAACCTTTACCATATGGTTTACTGTGCTTATTTCCTTATCAGCCCTTGGAGGTGTGTTTGTAACGTACCGAAGGGGAAAAAGGGGGCAGGGGATAAGATGGATAAGAAGCGGTATAGCGGGAGAAATGCTTTGGGAAGATAGAATCTTTTGGATTTTCTTTATTGCGCTGGCAGCTTTTCAGCTTTATATGGCTTTTACAAGAGCTTCTTTTGACGGGGATGACGCTTACTATGGCGTACAGGCCCTGATTGCCCAGCAGGTGGATACTTTGTACCGGATTAATCCTTATACGGGAAGAAGCGCGCCTTTGGATGTGAGACATGGACTTGCCCTGTTTCCTGTGTGGGAAGCCTATATTGGAAGGATGAGCGGCGTTCATGCCACAATCGTAAGCCATAGTGTGGTTCCCCTGATTTTAATTCCGCTTACTTATATTCTTTATTATCAGACGGGACGTGTATTGTTCCGGGGGAAAAAGAGACAGCTTCCCATGTTTATGACATTGATAGCGTTATGGCAGATGTTTGGGAATATTTCTCTTTATACCACAGAGACGTTTTTTCTGACCAGAACCTGGCAGGGAAAGTCTTTTGCAGGAAATTTTGTGATACCAGCGGTGATCTGGCTGTTTTTATGTCTGTTTGATGAAGGGGAGAAAAGACGGAAAGGAAAAGGAAGGGGAGCTGTGGCTGGGCAGGAGGCTCCAGGTAGACAAAGGCTGTGGCTTTTGCTTGCATGTTTGAATTTTGCAGGGGGAGCAAGCAGTTCCCTTGCGATACTGCTTAGCTGTCTGATGACCATGGGCTTTGGCGTGTTGTTTGCCGTCAGGGAGAAGAAGCCTGTCATTTTATTAAAGGCAGGGGGAAGCTGTGTGCCGGGCGGCGTTTATGTAATGCTTTATCTGGCGCTGACGCATGGGATACTGGTGCCATAGAGAAACTGGCGACTTGCGTTTGGCGCGGCGTCCTATGGAAAGGGGTATAAAGGGATGTTTGGTATATTTATGGAAAGCTTTGTGATTTTTAAATTATATACAGGACTTAAGCTTCTGCTATTGCTTACGTTGGTTTCGTGGATTTTTCTGCTGAAAACAGAGAAGGATAAAAAGGTGAGGACTTTGCTTGTTTATGCGCCGGTGATAATTGTCATACTGTTTCTTTTTCCGCTAAGCAGAAAGGCTTTTGTGGCGGCCGGGCTGGACGGGGAGACCTATTACAGGATTTTGTGGACCATTCCTATGGGAGTGATTACCTGTTATGGAGGCTGTCGTTTTTTTGCCCGACATCAGAGAATTGGACTGGTGGTGTGCGGCGCATTGATTATTTTATGCGGAAAGTACGTATATAAAAGTGAGTATATATCCAAAGCGGAGAATTTGTACCATATCCCGGATACGGTGATTAAAATCTGTGATCGGATTGGACCGGACAACCCGGATAACAGAGTGTCGGCCGTTATGCCTCCTGAGCTGATCCACTTTGTCAGACAATATAATGCGGCAATTAATATGCCCTATGGCAGGGAAATGCTGGTGGAGCGGTGGGGGTATTATAATGGGGTTTATGAGGCCATGGAAAAACCGGAGGTGGTGGACATGGAAGCGCTTCTTGCGGCTACCAGAGCAGAGTACTGCCAGTATATTGTGATGGCACAGGGAAAGAAAACGGATAAGGACCCGACTGAGAGCGGCCTTACTCTTTTGGCGGAGATTGATGGTTACAGGATTTATGAAGATCCGGTAACGGCAGAGGTGGTAAAGCAGTGGCAAAGCTATTACGAGGATGAAGAATAATGCTGTTTAATTCTTATGAGTTTGTTTTTTTGTTTTTTCCGCTGACAATGGCGGGATATTTTATCTGCCTGGGCGCAGAAGAACGGCTGGGAGAAGGAGAGGGCAGCGGAAGACTTGGAAAAATGTTTTTGTTTGCCGTATCCCTTCTCTTTTATGGATGGTCCCGTCCCGGAGACCTTCCGATCCTTATAGGAAGTATGGCGGTAAATTACGGGCTTGGCAGACGGATGGAAAGCCTCTGCCATAAAAAACAGGTTTTAGCGGCCGGGCTGTTTTTGAATCTGGCTTTGCTTGCCTGTTTTAAATACCTGGGGGGAAGCTATCCGGCGCCCCTTGGGATTAGTTTCTTTACCTTTACCCAGATTGCCTTTTTGATGGAATGCTACCGGGAGGGGATAAAAGAGGTTAAGCCTCTGGCATATGGTCTGTATGTGGGCTTTTTCCCCAAAATTATGCAGGGGCCTATTGCGCTGCCTGGGGAAATGATGGGGCAGTTTGAAAAAAAAGGACAGACAGTCTGCTGGGAGAGAAGATTCAGGAGCTTGTATTTGTTTGTGCTGGGAATGTTTAAAAAGGTTCTGATAGCCGACACTCTGGGAAAAGCTGTGGACTTTGGTTATACAGGTCTGTCCGCATTAAATTCCGGGGATGGGCTGATTGTAATGATTTCTTATACCCTGCAGCTTTATTTTGATTTTAGCGGCTATTGTGACATGGCAATGGGAATAGCGGGAATGTTAGGATTCGATCTTCCCTTAAATTTCCATTCGCCTTATAAGGCTGCCAATATACTGGAATTTTGGAAAGGCTGGCATATTACGCTGACCCATTTTTTTACACAATATTTGTATATACCTTTGGGGGGGAACCGGAAAGGAAGGGGAAGGACTTACGTTAACACTCTGGTAGTTTTTTTCTTAAGCGGCCTGTGGCATGGGGCGGGATGGCAGTTTATTGTGTGGGGAATGATGCACGGCATTCTTTATGTGATAACAAGAGCCTTTAAGGACTGGAGGAAAGGAAAAGCAGGAAGCGGCCAGGCCGGGGGATGGAACCGGGCGGTGCATGGGGTTTGCGTGCTTCTTACTTTTCTGTATGTGAATATTGCATGGATTTTTTTTCGGGCGCCTTCTGTGAAGGAGGGACTTTTTCTGATAAAAACCATTGGCAGTTTTTCTTTTGGAAGGATCAACTGGAATCTGGCCGGGTGTTTTAATTTGGATGAATTCTGGTATGTGATTAAGGTGCTGGGGATAGATGGGTGGCAGTATGCTCATTATATCCTTATGACATTGATTCTTTTGTCATTGCTTTTACTGGTGTTTTTCGGGACAGATGCGGTGTCGTATACCAAAAAAGTGAAACCTGGGTGGGGTCATACTCTGTTTATGGCGGTTTTGTTTGTATGGAGCATACTGTCTTTTTCAGGCGTCAGCTCTTTTCTGTACGTGAATTTTTAAAAGTGATGTTGTCTGTATGGCTTGTGTGATATTTATGGTAGATTTTAGGATCGAAAAGCGGGGATTATGAAAAAAAAAGATAAACAGAGTAAAAAAGTGAATAAATGCAGGAACCCTTTTAAAAGGACAATTGTGGGATTTTTGCTGGTGGCAGGGATGGCGTGTGGAGCGGCTACGGCGCTGGTGGTATACGTGGACCCGTTTTTTCACTATCATAAACCACTGCCCGGATTTCCTTATCTGGTGGATAACCAGCTGTCCCAAAATCCGGGAATGGCAGCTCATATGGATTACGACAGCGTCATTTTAGGCTCTTCCATGACGGTGAATTTTCAGACAAAATGGTTTGGGGAGCTGATGGATCTAAACACCATAAAGCTTAGTTACAGCGGCGCGTTCCCTAAGGATATTGCCAATATAATGGATATAATTTTTAAAAGCGGCAATAACAGGCATGGGAAAAGAGTAAAAAAAGTATTTTTAGGAGTGGATGTGATTACCTATACCGGAGGAGTGGACGAAACCAAGTATCCGCTGCCGGAGTATCTTTATGACGACAATTATCTGAACGATATTGCCTATGTGCTGAACAAGGATGTTTTGCTTAATTATATCCTGCGCCCTGTGGCAGATCCGGACCCTACAGATTTATCCAATGTGTATGCAAGCTGGTGGACAGAGGAATATTACAGCGAGACATGGGTTTTGCATAATTATGCTTCACCGAAGCAGGTGAAGGAAGAAACCTTTCCTGACGCTTATCTTGAGGCGGCGGAGAAGAATTTAGCAGTTAATATCTGTCCTTATATAGAAAATAATCCTGATACAAAATTCGTAGTGTTTTTTCCTCCCTACAGTATTTTGTTTTGGAATGATGTGCTGAAGGAAAACCATCTGGAGGCTACCATGGAAGAATACCGTTATATTGCAAAGCGGCTGAATGAATATGAAAATGTGGAAGTTTATTTTTTCCCGGACAGGGAGGAGATAATCTGTGATTTGGATAATTATGCGGATTACAGCCATTATCATCCACGCTATAACCGGTTTATGACAGAATGCTTTGCAGATGGCACCTGTCTGGTGGCAAAGGAGGGAGCTGCAGGAAAGGGGATAGATGAATATTTAGATCATATGAGGGAAATTGTGGAAAGCTTTGACTTTGAGGGGCTGCTGGCGGGGAAGTGAAGCTGCCGTCTTTTGAAGCTTTAGAACCGGAATTTCCAAAAAAATAGAGCATGTACAAAACACGCTCTATTTTTTGAATTTTTAGTCTTTGGGAGTCGTTGAGTTTACAGTGGCCATCTGGTTATTAATAATATCAGCAATGCGGTCGGCCAGTTTTTCCCGCCCTTCATTGTTATAGTGCATGTAGTCTATCAGATAGTCCTGATAGTTATCTTCGTTGATGGTTCCATAGTAGTTGTCAACAAAGGAGACGCCGCAGTCCATAACCGCTTCTGATTCTTTGACCAGATAGTGATTTAGGGTACCGTTGCCAAGGTCAGTGATGGTGCCGTTATGCAGATTGCCATCGTCGTCCAGATGCTGGGCGTAGGTGTGGGACATCACAAAAATGCGGATGTGCGGCCAGGTATCCTTAATGTTTTGGATGGATGTTCGCAGGCCGCCGGTAAATGCTGTAACATCATAAGGGTTGTCCGGGTTGTCCGAGGGCGTGCCGATATTGTAATCTGTGCTGTCATACATAATGATAAGAATGTCCACTTTGTCCATATCTATTGTCTGCATCAGTTCCGCCGACTCCAGAAATTTGGGGTTCAGCTGCTGGCTGGCAATTGTGGTAATGGGCAGAAACTCCTGATTGCGGAATGATTCTATCACATAATATAAGTTAAAATGGTCCCTGGTAAACTCCGGGTTGTAGGTAGGATACCGACAGGCGGCGGAGGAGTCGGGAAAAGAGCAGTCGTAAACAGTTGCGTTTGTCTTTTGGGCAATCTGGGAGGCCAGTCCCGTCTCAGTCCGGTCATCGGAAAAGGGATTATTTCCCAGACATAAAATGATGGTTTCACCGTCATCTTCCCTTCCTTCCAATAAAGAGGCGTCCATGGGAATTATCATATCCAGGGTTTCCACATCAAACTGGGAAGGGTCTACTTCTTCCGTATCCGTTTCATCTATAGGTGTGCCTTTATTCCAGCGATAGAGCCTGTATATGGCAGTGACTGCAATAAGGAAAATGGCGGCAACTAAAATAAGGTGCAGGTTCAGGCGAAGGTTTCTTTTGGAGAGGACGTTTTTGGCTCCTCTTCCCGCTGCGGATTGGGACAGGGCATCTGCTGTATCTTCGTCCGCTATATCTTCATCCGCTTCATCCTCTTCAGTTTCTGATTCCTCATCGTCTGTGATAAAGTCTAAATCGTCGTCATTTTCCAAATGGCAGCTGTCAGTGGTCAGCGCTTCATTCTCTTCAAAGTCTGAATCAGAATCTTTAGCGGTTAAATCCAAATCATTTATGTCCACTGCATCAGCCTTACGATGATGGGAATCCTCTGGTTTATCAGTAGTTGCCTGTGGTTCTATATTAATAGCTTCCTCAAAAATTTCTTCTGTTTCGTCCTCTAAATCCAAATCTTCAAAATCAAGGTCATCCAATTCTTTTCTGGAAAATTTTCGGGCTGGATTTTTCAAGCCGGCGCTTTCCCTGCCAGGCGTCCTTTTTTTATTGCTTATATTTTTATTGCGGCTCATAAGCTTCTCCTTTGGTTTATCTTTAGGGGATTTTGTATTAACTGTTTCCAATTATCTGCTATTCTACTATTATTCAGATGAAAAATCCACTTATTCATAAAAAATTAATATATGCTGAGTCTGTGATTTTATGAATTTTATTTATAGAATTGTTTAATAAAAAAATAAACTGGTTAAATAATATTAAAATATAAAGACAATTATATTGACATTTATAATGACTTTTATTATTCTTAAACAGATAATTGCGAAACGCGAAGCTGTGGAAATATTCTGACAATATATTCCACTCAAATCCTGTTGCACCGTGCATTCCATCAAGCCCAGCAGGACAGAAGACAGTCGGGGAGCGTCCCTCCTGCCTTCTATGGTCTTGATTTCATGGTGCATAAGGCTTTTCGCAGAATATATTGTCAGAATATTCAGCAAGTTTACGAGTTTCGCAATTACCTAATTATCTAATTATTTTTAGAGGAGAAAGATAATATGAAAGCTATACCGCGTTTAACGGATTTGGAAGTAATTATTATGAAGGTGTTATGGGGTACAGAGGCAAATTTGACAATACAAGAAATTTCAGGAAGAATAAAGGAAAAGAAACTTAGTATTGCCTCAATTACTCAGGCGATTAATCATTTGACGGCTAAGAATGCAGTGGTGGTAATTGACCACGTTTTGGTTGCCAGTGTGTATGCAAGAGCTTACCGTCCCTGTTTTAACCGGGAAGAGTATCTTGCTGCTGAATACAAACGCCTGCAGAAAAGCGTATTTGGGGTAGAGAAGGCTAACATTGCAGGAATTATTGCATCTCTGTTAGGCAGTAAAGAAAATGAAAGCATAAGCGAAGAAGAGGCGAATGAGCTGAAAAAAATGCTTAATGAAAGAAAAAGGCCGTCAAAACAGGATGAATAACAGATAAGCTGATGCAGGTTCCCGATATAAAGACAGTGTTTTGCCGATGGGCACTTTTTCCCACCAAAAGCGATCTATGTTTACAAATATATTTTTTCAAAATTTCGTTTATTATAAGATTTGTCTGATAGTTCTTTTTTTTATTTGC
Source organism: uncultured bacterium (assembly GCA_947381965.1). Lineage (GTDB taxonomy): Bacteria > Bacillota > Clostridia > Lachnospirales > Lachnospiraceae > Suilimivivens. Next base: position 29,970 of record CANCXX010000016.1, on the reverse strand, counting down.
CTTAGAGCGTGTTTGAAAAATGCTTCCCAGCAGATGTTGGAAATGATTTTTCAAACACGCTCTAGTGTTGCAGCGCTTCCTGTACTGTGTCAGAATAGTTTCGCATCCATGTGTTTGGCAATTCCCTATAGTATATTCGCCTTCATCCCCCCTCAAAAGAAACGGACTTTTGACACAGGAAAGATCAATTAATGCCATAAGCGTGTGATCTGTTGGGCGGAATTGAACACAATTTATTAATGACATGCTGGATGTTGTCTGTTATAATTGTTTTCACTGGCAATGAACAGAATATATGTAAAGGAATATGGGATGGCATGAAGAAAAAGATTGGTTGGAAAGACATTCTTATGCTGCAGGCAGTGTTTTTTATATACAGTATTTCCAGTGTGGTATCCAAATTTGCATCAGGCAGAGAACTGTTTAGTATAGGTTTTCTTCTCTTTTATGGACTGGATGTTTTAGTGCTGGGCGTTTATGCACTGCTGTGGCAGCAGGTGATTAAAAAGTTTGAACTCTCAGTGGCTTATGCAAATAAGGCGGTTACTTTATTGTGGGCGCTTGTGTGGGGAATTTTTCTTTTCCACGAGGAGATATCCTTTTTTAAGGCGGCAGGTATCCTGATGGTTGCGGCAGGTATCTTTATTTTAAATGGCGGGGAGGATGAAAAATCATGAACGGTTATCTGTTAATTCTGATTCTGTCAGTGGTGATAGCATCTTTTGCGCAGATTCTATTAAAGAAGAGCGCGGAAAAAACATATGATTCTCCCATAAAGGAATATTTGAACCTTTATGTAATATGCGGATATGGTATGATGTTTATCTCTATGTTTATCACGGTTTTTGCTTACAGAGGACTGGATTTTTCCAATGTTCCGGTGATAGAGTCCCTTGGATATGTGGTGGTGATGTTTTTAAGCTATCTGTTTTTTGGAGAAAAAATTACCTGGCGGAAGCTGATTGGAATGGTGGTTATTCTTTGTGGGATTTTTGTATATTACAGATAAGGAATTTAGCCCGTCATGCGCCCGATTTTCCAGCGAAGCTTTTTTCAAACACGCTCTAAGAAAAGATAAAAAGGCGCACAAAAGGGCCGGAATGTATCCGGCCCTGTGAGCCTAACGGTTAATTCAGTGTGTTTGTTGCAAATCGCAGTCATTTGTATTACGGTGAATCATGGAAGCCAGCAACGTGGTAACCGGGAGATTATCTTCATTCTGTAACTGAAGCTCTTTATACCATTTGCTGTACTTGTACATTCGATATGTAGTTTTCATTTTCATCAATTGAGCGTCGTCGGCGCAACTGTTTTTGAATTCTTCCCGTTCGGCCATATCCATTTCAACGTAGTCCAGATAAGATATCTGAAGTTCCGTCAATGGATTGGTACATTTGGGACATATCATTTTATGCCCGTTAAGCATAAAAATACGGTGACAGCGTTTGCAGTAATGCATGTACATCATAAAAATTCCCCTTTTCCTAAACAAGCATAATTGTAAACTTGTAATTAAGTTTACAGTTTTTGCGAAAAAAGTCAATAACTTATATGGTAATATTTGCCGTACTTTAGCGACAGAAAGCCGCAAATAATTATGTAAAATGACAGTAATTTGGAGATAGATATTTTTTATGGATGGAAAAAGACAAAATAATTGTGCTGGTAGGATAGAAATGTTATAATACCAAAAGATGTAACCAGAAATTTGCGAAAGATTTGTGCAGATGAAAGCAAAAGCAATGGAATTGTCAGAGCAATTTTGAAAACTGTTTTGGGCAGGTGGCAGGAAATAAACAGGAGGATTTACATAAATGAGTAAGTTACTGCGGAAACTACAGAAGGGGAATAAAGGGAAGAAGCAGGGCAGGAAATCTGAAAAAGCAAAGTGGATTGATTTTGATGAAGACGATTATGAAAATGAAGAAGATTATGAGGAAGAATACGAAGACGAAGAGGATTATGAAGACGAATATGAGGTAGAAGAGGACAGTTACGAAGAGTACGAACCGGATGGGTACGAAGAAGAGTATGAAGACGAAGAGGACTATGAGGAAGAAGAATACGAAGACGAAGAGGATTATGAAGACGGATATGAGGTAGAAGAGGACAGTTACGAAGAGTACGAACCGGATGGGTACGAAGAAGAGTATGAAGACGAAGAGGACTATGAGGAAGAAGAATACGAAGACGAAGAGGATTATGAAGACGGATATGAGGTAGAAGAGGACAGTTACGAAGAGTACGAACCGGATGGGTACGAAGAAGAGTATGAAGACGAAGAGGACTATGAGGAAGAAGAATACGAAGACGAAGAGGATTATGAAGACGGGTATGAAGTAGAAGAGGATTACGAATCAGAACAGTACGAAGAAGATGTCTATGATGATGAAGAAGATGAAGAGGATTACGAAACAGGGTATGACGAAGAAAATGAAGAAGCGGAAGACAAAGGGATAAGGAAGGTAATTGATAAAATTACGAATATGTCCCTGTCGGATCATATTGTGACGCTTACAGGTGCGGCGGTTTTAATTCTGGCGGTAGTCACAGGCTCTATCTATTTTATTGCCAGAAGCAATAAGATGCAGTTGGAAACCTTTGCCGAGATTGGGGCAGGAGTGGAAGACATCAGCGTAATTGGAGAGAGCGGTCTGATTGCGGTTGCAGATGCCCAGGCAGCAAAGCTTATGGCAGCCGGAATAGAAGAGGATGAAAATGAATGGGATGAGTCAGAAAAGGGACAGGAGCAAGGAGAAAACGGACAAACATCGGGAAAGACAGAGGTAGGTTTAAACCTGACTTCCATTCAGAAGGATTTAAAGATAAAATTTGTAAATAAAAAATCTGGAAAACTGATACCCAGCATAGCTTTTGAAGTGGAAATTGAAAAGCCTTCGGGAGGAACTTACACCATGAAGGACGAAGACAAAGACGGTATCATTTACCAGACGAATATAGAACCTGGAAAATATAAGATTAAAATCACTTCTCCTGTGTCAGACAACGAGTATACTATTTCTTCTGAAGCAGTGGCCATTACGGTAAAAGATACCATTGAATACAAAAAGGTGGAAATTGCAGATGAAGTAAAGACAGAATCACAGGTAAATGTAGCGGTGGAGGACACCAAGGTAAATGAAACGGTGGTGGAATCCACCAATAAGGATACGGTGGAATGGGTAGAGTCCACTAAAACGTTGATTGAAGGAACCGGGTCTACGGTTGAGGAATATGAAAAGGTAGACAGAAGCAAAATCGCGGATCCGGAACAGAAGGCGGATGCCGGTTTTCGTTTGCTTGCGGCACCGGACACCACTCTCAGGACGGTGGACGAAACCGGAAATGACAACGACAAAACCATAGACGAAGAAGGGGAAGGGGGAGGCGGCGACAGCCAGCCGGAGGCACCGGCAGAGCCTACAAAGGAGCCGGATCCCACCGAAGAACCGGAACCCACGGCAGTTCCCACAAAGGAGCCGGAACCCACGGCGGAGCCTACCAATGAGCCTACGGCGCTTCCCACATTAGCGCCTACACAGACCCCAGAAGCAACAGCGCCGCCTACGGCAACTCCGGAGGCAACGGCAACGCCTACGGCGGCGGCCACAGCGACAGCTACCAGTAAAGCAACAGCAACGCCTACAGCGGCCGTATCTCCCACAAAAACACCGGCAGCAACGCCGACAGCAACACCCAGTTCTTCTCCCACGGCAACGCCGGGAGGCGCAAGGACGGATACAAAGAGTGTTTTAAAGACTACCAGCGGAGAAACTCTTTATATTAAAACAGCTGATGGAAAATATGTGGAGGCCAAGTACGCCGACTATTATAACAGTAATATCAAAGAGTTTTTCAGGAAGGTTACACAGACCAAAGGAGAGTACAAGTATACCGGATGGCAGGAGATTGACGGAGCTACATTCTATTTTGATAAAAATGGAAACAAAGTTACCGGAGAGCAGGTCATTCAGGGAGCCAAATATAATTTTAACAGCGATGGATCTTTAAATACCGGTTCCGGGCACATGGGAATAGACGTTTCCCGGTATAATGGAAATATTGACTGGAATGCAGTGAAAAACAGCGGGGTTTCTTATGTGATTATCCGATGCGGTTACAGAGGCTCGGCTACCGGAGCGCTGGTGGAGGATTCCGCTTTCCGAAAAAATATTCAGGGAGCCTCCAGCGCAGGACTGAAGGTGGGCGTTTACTTTTTCACCCAGGCAGTGAATGAAGTGGAGGCAGTGGAAGAAGCTTCTATGGTACTTAGTCTGATAAAGGGTTATAATCTTACATATCCGGTATTTTTAGATGTGGAAGCCACAAATGGCAATAACGGACGGGCAGACCGTATCAGTGTCGATACCAGAACCGCTGTCTGCAACGCTTTTTGCCAGACGATACAGAATTCAGGCTATAAAGCAGGTATTTATGCAAACAAGACATGGTTTACCACTCATATTAACACGCCAAGCCTGACCGGATATAAAATATGGCTTGCCCAGTATGCGGCAGCGCCCAGCTATAACAGAACCAGATATGATATGTGGCAGTATTCTTCCAAAGGAAAAGTGGCTGGCATTAGCGGTAATGTTGATATGAATATCAGTTATATGGGATACTGATTTACACATCTGACAGAAAGTATTATTCAAATTCGCCTGGTATCAGGACAGTCTGTCTGTGAAACAGAGCTGATGGAATTTTTAAATGAGTGAAAGGAAAGGAACAGAATGAGAACATATTTAGTTACAGGAGGCGCCGGATTTATCGGGTCCAATTATATTCATTATATGTTTAAAAAGTATGGAAACGAAATCAGGATTATTAATGTGGATGCGCTCACCTACGCCGGAAATCTTGAGAACTTAAAGGATGTGGAGGAGAGGGAGAATTACACCTTTGTAAAGGCGGATATTTGCGATAAAGAGGCTATTTCCCGTATATTTGCACAAAACGAGATTGACCGGGTCGTGCATTTTGCGGCGGAAAGTCATGTGGATCGGAGCATCAAGGCGCCGGAAGTGTTTATACAGACCAATGTTCTTGGAACTGCAGTTATGCTTAACTGTGCAAAGGCAGCCTGGGAAAATGAGGATGGGACCTTCAAACCGGATAAAAAATTTCTTCATGTGTCAACAGATGAAGTATATGGATCACTGGAAGAAGACGGAGGGTATTTTTATGAAACTACGCCTTATGCGCCTCACAGCCCTTATTCTGCAAGCAAAGCGTCTTCGGACATGCTGGTGAAGGCTTACATGGATACCTATAAGTTCCCGGCCAATATTACCAACTGTTCCAACAATTACGGGCCTTATCAGTTCCCGGAAAAGCTGATTCCCCTTATAATCAATAACGCCCTGCAGGGAAAGAAGCTTCCTGTTTATGGGGATGGGAAAAATGTCCGTGACTGGCTTTATGTGGAAGACCATGCCAAAGCCATCGATATGGTGCAGGAGCAGGGAAGGCTTTTTGAAACCTATAATGTGGGCGGACACAATGAAAAACAGAACATTGAAATTATTCATATTATTCTGGATACTTTACAGGAAATGTTGCCTGAAGGGGATCCAAGAAAAGAACTTGTCAGTGAAAATCTGATTTCCTATGTGGAGGACCGGAAAGGCCATGACAGAAGATATGCCATTGCACCGGATAAAATCAAGGCGGAAATCGGCTGGGAGCCGGAAACAATGTTTAAGGAGGGAATCCGACGCACCATAGAATGGTTTTTTGAACATGAAGAGTGGATGAAAAATGTAACCAGCGGCGACTATCAGAACTATTATGAGGAAATGTATAAAGATCGCTGATATATCAGGCAGTTTTTGATGGAGGATACTGTGAAAAATAAATTTTTCACAGGCAATTTGCGCTTGCGCTCAAATTAGCGGGCTGGGCAAGAATGGAGGATACTGTGAAAAATAAATTTTTCACAGACAATTTGCGCTTGCGCTCAAATTGGCGGGCTGGGCAAGAATGGAGGATACTGTGAAAAATAAATTTTTCACAGGCAATTTGCGCTTGCGCTCAAATTAGCGGGCTGGGCAAGAATGGAGGTTACTATGAAAGGAATTATTCTGGCAGGAGGAGCAGGGACAAGGCTTTATCCCCTGACTAAGGCAATCAGCAAGCAGATTATGCCTATTTATGATAAACCCATGATTTATTATCCATTGTCAACATTAATGCTGGCAGGTATCAGGGAGGTTCTGATTATTTCCACTCCCAGGGATGTGCATGTTTTTGAGGAGCTTTTAGGAGATGGCAGTCAGCTGGGCATGGAGTTTTCTTATGCTGTTCAGGATTATCCAAGGGGCCTTGCGGATGCTTTTATTATTGGAGCGGAGTTTATAGGTAAAGAGCGGGTTGCCCTTGTGCTTGGGGACAATATTTTTTATGGACAAAGCTTTTCCAGGGTTTTGCGGGAAGTAGCCTCAAGGGAAAAGGGCGCCACGATTTTTGGTTATTATGTGCGTGATCCCAGAGAATATGGGGTTGTTGAGTTCGATGAAACAGGGAAGGCTTTATCCATTGAGGAAAAACCGGAAAATCCCAGAAGCAACTATGCGGTTCCGGGGCTTTATTTTTATGACAATCAGGTAGTGGAAATTGCGGCGAATGTAAAACCGTCAGCAAGGGGAGAAATAGAGATTACCAGTGTCAACAATGAATATTTGAAAAGAGGGGCCCTCCATGTGGAAACCTTAGGCCGGGGCTTTGCGTGGCTTGATACGGGAAACCATGATTCATTGCTTGCAGCTGCGGATTTTGTGTCTGCTTTCCAGAAGCGTCAGGGTCTTTATATTTCCTGCATTGAGGAAATCGCATACAAAAGAGGATTTATTGACAGGCAGCAGCTTTTAAAATTAGCGGAACCCTTGATGAAGACTGATTATGGACAGTATATGAAAGATGTGGCGGACGGCTTATGATTCCCCCAGACAAAAGGTCTGCTGTAAAGATACAATGACAAGAGAAGGAGAGTGTTGCGGTTATGGGAAAGATAACGGTGGAAACATGTGAGATAGAAGGGTTAAAAATTATTACGCCTGCCATTTTTGGCGATCATAGAGGATATTTTATGGAAACTTATAACTATAATGATTATAAGGCGGCAGGCATCGACCAGATATTTGTGCAGGATAATCAGTCTTCTTCCGGTAAAAATGTGCTGCGGGGTCTGCATTTCCAGATTCACTATCCCCAGGATAAGCTGGTCAGAGTTTTGGTTGGGGAAGTATTTGATGTGGCAGTGGACTTAAGACCCGGCTCAGCCACATATGGAAAATGGTATGGGGTCAGACTTTCAGCTGAAAACAAAAAGCAGTTTTTTATTCCTAAGAATTTTGCCCATGGATATCTGGTGCTTTCCGATTATGCGGAATTTGCCTATAAGTGTACTGACTTTTATCATCCCAATGATGAAGGCGGGATACGGTTTGACGATCCGGAAATTGGAATTAAGTGGCCTGTGGCTTCTGGAACAGAGTTTGTGATGGTGGACCGGGATAAGAACTGGAGCAGCATCAGCGAATATACAAAAAGCAGAGAGAACGGACAGGGGATATGAGAGGGAAAGGGAAAGCAAAGAAGAGGTCTGCCCTTAGGCGGCTGCCAAAACCTGTAGGCATCAGTATCTTTTATGGGGTTTGTTTTATTGTGGCGGTTATGGTGCTGGTCCACAGCAATCCCCTTGCGCCTGACCAGTATACGGAAAACTTAAAAAAATTCTGTGCCTGTTCCCTGCTTTTACTGGCATGTATTATTTTTGGACTTTACTATGACAGAATGTTTATCATTCCAAGGGAACTGTTTCAAAGCAGAAGACTGATTTGGAAGCTTGCAAAAAATGACTTTAAAAAGCGTTATGCAGGTTCTTATATGGGGTTTTTGTGGGCGCTGGTGCAGCCGGTAGTGACGGTAGTGATGTACTGGGTTGTGTTTGATAAGGTTTTTCAGACCAGGGCGCAGATGGTAGCAAGCGGTGTGGAAGTGCCTTATGTGCTGCATCTGACGGCGGGGCTGGTTCCGTGGTTTTATTTTTCAGAGGCAATTACAAGCGGCACAAATGCGCTTTTGGAGTATAGTTACCTGGTTAAAAAGGTGGTATTTAATATCAGCATTCTTCCTATTATTAAGCTGATTGCGGCCACCTTTATTCATATGTTCTTTGTGGCAGTGCTTTTAGTGGTTGCATTTGCCTATGGCTATTATCCCACCGTATATACATTGCAGGTGTTTTATTACAGCTTTTGTCTGTTTATTCTTGTGCTTGCTATGAGTTATTGTACCTGTGCGGTGGTGGTTTTTTTCCGTGATTTGGCACAGATTATCAATATCGGTCTGCAGGTAGGCATGTGGGCAACGCCCATTCTCTGGAATATTACCATGCTGAACGATGATAAGCTGATTACTCTTTTTAAATTAAATCCGTTGGTTTATATTGTGAATGGGTACCGGAATGCGATTTATGGGGATGAGTGGTTTTTTGAACATTTTTATTCATCCACATATTTTTGGATTTTTACGGTAACTTTATTTTGTATTGGGTCATTGATATTTAAGAGATTGAAGGTTCATTTTGCGGATGTGTTGTAAAAGGTCTGGTAGGAGAGAGTTAGATGGAAGATAAAAAGATTGCCATACAGGTAAGGGGACTGGAGAAGATATATAAACTTTACGATAAACCTTCCGACAGACTGAAGGAGTCTCTTGGGTTTTCCGGTAAAAAGAGGTATAAGGAACATTATGCTTTAAGAAATATTGATATGACCATCTATCGGGGAGAAACAGTAGGAATTATTGGGACAAACGGGTCGGGAAAGTCTACCATTTTAAAAATAATAACAGGTGTTCTTAATCCTACCAGCGGTTCCGTAAAGGTGAAAGGAAGAATATCAGCTCTTCTTGAGCTGGGATCCGGTTTTAACCCGGAGTATAATGGGATTGAAAATGTGTACTTAAACGGAACCATGATTGGTTTTTCTGAAAAGGAAATAGACGAACGTCTGGAGGAAATTTTAAACTTCGCGGACATCGGTGATTATGTATACCAGCCGGTAAAAACTTATTCCAGCGGTATGTTTGTGAGACTTGCATTTGCAGTGGCAATTAACATTGAGCCGGAAATACTGATTGTAGATGAAGCACTGTCGGTGGGAGACGTTTTTTTTCAGGCCAAGTGTTACCATAAATTTGAAGAGTTTAAGGAAATGGGGAAAACCATCCTTTTTGTAAGCCACGACTTAAGTAGTGTCAGCAAGTACTGTGACAGGGTGGTTTTGCTTAATAAGGGGGTCAAACTGGGAGAGGGAAGTCCCAAGGAAATGATTGATGCCTACAAGCAGGTTCTGGTGGGGCAGTATCCGGTTCCGGAAGAATCGGAAAAATTAAAAGAGAGCAATGAAGGGGAAAAAATCAAAGAGCAGGAAGGCCCTTTGGAGGAAGAGGGAGGCAATCTTACAAACCCGGATTTGCTGGAATATGGCACAAAGGCGGCTGTGATAGAAGAATATTTTATTATGGATGGGGAAGGCCGTAAGAGCAGCGCTATTATTAAAGGGCAGGAGTGCAGTGTACATATGTCTGTACATTTTCTGGAGGACATTCCGGCGCCGATTTTTGCTTTTACCATTAAAAATATCAAAGGTGTGGAAATTACCGGAACCAATACCATGGTGGAGAAAGCCTTTTTGGAACCGGTGACGGCAGGAAATGTAAAGCACATTGTTTTTACACAGAAGCTGGATTTGCAGGGAGGGGAATATCTGCTTTCCCTTGGGGTGACCGGATATGAAAATGAAAATTTTCAGGTCTATCACAGACTGTATGATGTGTTGAATCTGACGGTAATATCCGATAAAGATACGGTTGGCTATTATGACGCCAATTCAAAAATTAAGGTGCTAGACGGCTACTGAAGGGAAGGGGAAGGAAAAAAATCTATGGGCGCAGAAGAACAAATAAGAAAACCGATTCACTTGACACAGGAAGAAGTACTGGCGCGTCTGCCGGAAAAGATTGGAGATATAGACCTGGATTATACATGTTATCCGGGCAGGGATTTGTATAGTGACGGAGCCATTGAGGACGAACTTCTTTCAATCGTAAAGGATGCGGCTCATGTTGAATATCCTTCCATTATAGAAAACAGGAAAAGCTGGCCGGTTTTATACCATTTATCTTCCCTGCGGGGGAATATTGTTGAATGGCTTCCCATTAAGCCGGGAGATAAGGTTTTGGAAATCGGGTCCGGGTGCGGCGCAATTACAGAAACCCTTGCCAGAAAAGCAGGCAGTGTTACCTGCGTGGATCTTTCAGCGAAACGAAGTCATATCAATGCCCACAGAAACCATAACAGGGACAACATAAAAATTCATGTGGGGAATTTCAGCGATATAGAGCCTTCTCTTCCTGACGATTTTGACTTTGCCTGTATGATTGGCGTATTTGAGTATGGACAATCCTATATCCATACGAAAACACCTTATGAAGATTTTTTGAAGATTATGCTTAAGCATGTAAAAAATAACGGGTGTATTGTTATTGCCATAGAAAATAAGTTAGGATTAAAGTATTGGGCAGGCTGTAAGGAAGATCATCTGGGAACCTATTTTTCCGGACTGGAAGGATACCCGGAAGGCGGAAGCGCACGCACCTTTACCCGCACAGGGCTGGAACGGATATTTAAAGCCTGCGGTGTGGAGGAATATTCCTTTTATTATCCTTACCCGGATTATAAATTCCCCACAGTCATCTATTCTGACAGAAGGCTGCCAGGGCCTGGGGAACTGACAAATAACATGTGTAATTTTGACCGTGACAGAATGCTTCTCTTTAATGAAAAGTATGTTTTTGACAGTATTGTGCAGGATGGATTATTTGCTGCTTTTTCCAATTCATATCTGGCGGTTATTGGAAAGCAGCCGCAGGTCAGTTATGTAAAGTATTCCAATGACAGAGCGCCCCAATATGCCCTTAAAACAGAAGTGGTTGAGACGCCGGAAGGCAGGCGGGTGAGAAAGATACCCTTAAATGAAGAAGCGGCAGGACATGTAAGAGGAATGAAACGCTCCTGTGAACTGCTGAAGGAGCGGTACGAGGGCAGTGGTTTATCTGTCAATGAATGTATTTTGTCTGAGAATAAGGAATATGTGGAGTTCCCTTTTGAAGAAGGGGCCACTTTGGAAACCCTTTTGGATGAATGTCTTTCCAAGGATGATATGGAAGGCTTTTATCAGCTTTTTGACAAGTATTATGAATTGATCTCCTATGGGGAAGATAAGAGAGTGAGTAATTATGACTTAACCTTTCCTAACATTCTGATAAATGGTGATAAATGGACAGTGATTGATTATGAGTGGACCATGAAAAAGCATGTTCCGGCAAAAGAAATTGCTTTTAGAGCTGTGTATTGTTACATACTTGAGGAAGAAAAAAGGAATAAACTGAATTTGGACCTTCTGTTAGATAAAATAGGCGTCAGCCAGCAGACAGCGGAAGAATACCGTCAGAAAGAGAAGCGTTTCCAGAGACTGGTTACCGGAAAACGGAAATCTATGGGGGAAATCCGTGATTCAATCGGTAACAGGTGTTATAATCCTCAGGCATTGATAGAACAGGATTATCAGAGGAAGATAAAACGCCGTATACAGATTTTTTATGACAGAGGAAATGGCTTTGGGGAGGAAGATTCCCTCTATATGTATGAAATCTACAAAGACGAGAACAGCATCGCTGCCGAGATTCCCATGGATGGCAATGTAGAAGCTTTAAGAATTGATCCTGCCGAGAGTGCCTGCATGGTTAAAATTACGGAGCTGGTTTTAAATAAGACGGAAATTCCTTTAAAGAAAAAGTATATTGAAACCAATGGCCGGGTGGTGAAGGCGGGCTGCTATGTGTTTGATACACCGGATCCGAATATCATTATTCATGTATCCCAGCTTTCCAGGGTAAATAAAAATACAGTATCCATTCAAATGGAGCTGTCCCTTGTGCCCTTGGATATGGCGCAGGATGTGATGGACGCAGTGAAGAAGATGTTTTAAATTGACCGGTATGGTCTTTGGAGTGAGGAAATATAAGTGGTATCTTTAAGAAGGAAATTAAAACAATTATTAATTGATAAACAGCATAGAATATATGAAGAAAAGGCAGTGGCCAAAAATCTGACTTATGACTCCTGGATAAGGGAAAAAGAGCGTGAAATAGCTAATGCACATGCAATTACATTAAAAAACAAAAAAAGTCTGACAAATGACTTAAAAATGGAAGGAAATGACAGAGGAATATCAGAAGATGAAGGGAAAAATGCAAGAGGAATTTCTGATTGTCGGATTGTGCAGGTTATTGATAAAAACAGTCAGAATCAGGGGAAAATGAAATTCCTGATAACGGGGATAAATTTATTTTGTAATAATATAGACGCTTTATTGAATAAATATGATTCGGATATTGTTCTTATATTGCAGTATGAGGGAGAGATAAATGAGATTGCATATCCGTTATTGTATGAAAGATTTTCGAAAAATGATAAAAATCTTTTGATTTATGGAGACGAGGATACCAGACGAGAGGTGGAACGGGAAAATCCATGGTTCAAACCAGACTGGTCCCCGGACCGGTTTATGTCCTGTTTTTATTTTGGCGCTCTGGTGGCGGTAAGAAGATCAGCCTTAAGGGAAGCCTATGTAAGTGGTATGAAAGATAACCGGATAGTTCCTTATCAGCCAGAGAAGGAGGCGCATAACGCCCTCCGGTGGCTGTATCGGCTATTGTTTGAAATGCTGCTTAGAAAGGGCGGCTTTGCCAAAGGTCATGAAGCCGCCCAAAATCCTGTGTTTCATGTCAGACAGGTATTGTATCATAACAGATCAGATGGTTATGAGCAGATAAAGGACTGCCATCTGCCCAAAGAAGCAAAACAGGAGCTGCTATGCAGAATGGGTACTCTGAACCCAAAGGCAGCAAAGGAGTCTGCTCCGCTTCTTTCCATAATTATTCCTTCCAAAGACAATCCGGGAGCATTATTCTGCTGTCTGGATTCCTTGATGGAAAAAACCTGTACCAGTACATCCTTTGAGATTATTCTGGTAGACAATGGAAGCAGGGAGGAAAACAGGAAGAAAATACAGGAGAAGGTAAAAAGCTTAAAATGGACGGCAGGGGAAGACGCAGCAGGCGAGGATGGCGGTATATTTAAGGGATGTAGGTATCTGTACAGGCCCATGCCATTTAATTTTTCAAAAATGTGTAATCTTGGGGCGCAGGAGTCAAAGGGGGCGCTTCTTCTTTTTTTAAATGATGATATGGAAATTATTCAGCCAAACTGGATGGAACTTTTGGTCCAAAAGGCGGAGCTTTCCTATGTGGGAGCGGTGGGAGCCAAGCTTTTGTATCCGGATTCTGATATTATTCAACATGCAGGAATTACCAATTTAAGAATTGGGCCTGCCCATAAGCTTCAGTTTTTAAGCGACAAAAAGGTCCATTATTTTGGAAAAAACAGAGGGGTGCACAATATGCTGGCGGCAACCGGAGCCTGCCTGATGATGAGGAAGAGTGTATTTGAAGAGGCGGGCGGATTTTATGAAGGACTGGCAGTGGCCTTTAATGATGTGGACTTATGTTACACTATATATGGATTGGGGTATTACAATATAGCCCGCAATGATGTAACCCTGTATCATCATGAGTCTTTGAGCCGTGGAAAGGATGGGGAGTCGGAAGAAAAACAGCTTCGTCTTATCAGGGAAAATGAGATACTTTATCAACGTCAGTATAATATATATGGAAAGGATCCCTTTTACCATCCATATCTGACCACAGATATACTGGAATCGGAGTATTCTCCCCTGTTCCATTATCAAATAACGCCTGATATGCCATGTGCGGAAGTGGTTCTCTGTAAGAAAGCCTTAAAACATGCCAGAGAGGATAAATGTCTGGTGGTAGGTATGGAGTGCGCTATGGATATTTTCAAAAGAAAGTATGCAGCTGCGCCGGAAAAAGTAAGAGCCATGGCAGCCTCTTCTGAGAAGGGGTTTTATTTTCAGGGGTATGCCTTTGTCATTGGGGCAGATAACGCATGTTATAAAAGACATTTGCTTCTTAAAAACAAGGAAAATGGGCAGGTATGGTCCGTTGCTGTGGATGACAGATATCGTCAGGATATCAAAAATAACCTGGAAGATCAGATAAATGTGGAGCTGACTGGTTTTGCAGCAAGAATATATAAGGAAGATATTCCTTTGGGGGTTTATCAGTTTGGTATGCTGGCGGAGGATAAATGCTCCAGACAGAAGCTGGTAAACTGGAGCAACTGGGTACTGGAGGTGGGAGAGGATGAGGAATGAAATTTCTGGAAAGGAAGCAAAGGAAACGGATTACCGTGCCGAATATGAAAAGGAACATTTGCGGAATGCGGATCTGGCAGGACGCATTGCAGATTTGGAAGCAAGATGTGACGACCTTTCTTTTCAGTTAAACCGGATTAAAACAAATCCGGTCTGGAAAATGTCTGCGCCTGCACGCAGGGGAATGCACTTTATACTCCGTCAGAAGAACAGGGTGAAAAACTGCGGGAATCTAAAAGGTGTTTTGTCCAAAATCAAGTATAAGAAAATAGAGCGGAAGGCCATGGAAAATTACGGGACAAAAAGCTTTCCCTCTTTGCAGGAGGCAAAAGCCCAGAGAGAGAGCCACTTTTTGCGGATGGTAAAAATCAGTATTCTTGTGCCTCTTTTTAACACACCGGAGGATTTCCTGCGGGAAATGATTGAGTCAGTGATGAATCAGACCTACGAAAACTGGGAGCTTTGCTTAGGGGACGGTTCTGACGGGGAACACGGTTATGTAGGAAGAATTGTCAGGGAGTATCAAAAAAAGGCGGAAGAAGAACGGGAAAAATGCCTTTTAAGGGAGGCAGGCCATTATAACGGAGAAATGCCGGAGGATTACGGTCCTGTTATCAGATACCAAAAGTTGGAAAGGAATGAAGGGATTGCAGGCAATACCAACCACTGTCTGAAAATGGCAGGGGGAGAGTATGTTGGTCTGTTTGACCATGATGATATTCTGCACCCTTGTGTTTTGTATGAGTATGTAAAGGCAATCAATGAGCAGGGAGCGGACTATCTTTATTGTGATGAAACCACTTTTAAAAGCGGCGATATTAATAAAATGCTGACTATGCACTTTAAACCGGATTATGCCATAGACAACCTCCGGGCCAATAATTATATTTGTCATTTTAGCGTGTTTGCCAGAGAACTTCTGGATGGAATGGAGCTGTTCCGTCCCAAGTTTGACGGCAGCCAGGATCATGATATGATTTTAAGGCTGACAGACAGGGCTAAAAAGGTGGTTCATATTCCAAAGCTTCTATATTATTGGCGGAACCATCCGGGCAGCGTTGCATCCGGTGTGGAGGCAAAGCCTTATGTAGTGGAGGCGGCTAAGGGAGCTGTGGCGGATCATTTAAAGCGGCATGGATTTACCCATTTCCAAATCACCTCAACAAGAGCCTTTGAAACGATCTTTAAAATCAGATATCAGATAACCGGAAGTCCTCTGATTTCCATTGTGATAGCAAACAAGGATCATGTGGCGGATTTAAGGCGTTGCATTTCCTCCATTTTTGAAAAATCCACTTATGAAAACTTTGAGATAATAGTGGTGGAAAATAACAGTACAGAGAAGGAAACCTTTGATTACTATAAAGAGCTTTCCGAAGAAGAGAAGGTGAGGGTGGTAACTTACAAAGGAGCCTTTAACTATTCGGCAGTAAATAATCTGGGCGTATCCTTTGCAAAAGGAGAATATCTGCTTCTTTTAAACAATGATACCCAGGTGATTACCGTTAACTGGATAGAAGAGCTGTTAATGTACGCCCAGAGAGAAGATGTGGGGGCAGTGGGGGCCAAGCTTTATTATGGAGACAAAACCATCCAGCATGCAGGGGTGGTTTTAGGGCTGGGAGCCCACAGAACCGCCGGACACAGCCACTATAAACAGCACCGGGAAAATTTAGGATACATGGGCAGGCTCTGCTATGCCCAGAATGTGTCGGCAGTTACCGGAGCCTGTCTGATGGTGAAAAAGGATCTTTTTGAGCAGGCCGGAGGATTGGAAGAAGCCTTTGCCATTTCTTTAAATGATGTGGATTTCTGCTTAAAGCTGCGGCAGATGGGATACCTGAATGTTTTTACTCCTTTTGCGGAGCTTTACCATTTTGAATCTGTATCCAGAGGGTTAGACGATAACGGAGAAAAGGCCCAGCGCTATAACCGGGAGTCGGAACAATTCCGGGAAAAGTGGCGGGAAACATTGGAGGCAGGCGATCCGTACTATAATCCTAATTTTTCTCTGGACAGAAGCGACTTTGCTTTGAAAATATAGGGAGACTATGGTAGAATATAGGTAATGCGGTGAAAATCGGATTTTAAATTTTTGATGAATCAGGAGGGTTAAAAATGAGCTACAAGGAACAATATGATTTCTGGCTGGAAGATGCCTATTTTGACGAGAAAACCAAGGAGGAACTGCGGGGAATAGCAGGGGACGAGAAGGAAATTGAAGAACGCTTTTATAAAGAGCTGGAGTTTGGCACAGGCGGACTTCGCGGCGTAATCGGTGCCGGCACCAACCGCATGAATATTTATACAGTAAGAAAAGCAACCCAGGGGCTTGCCAACTATATTATCAGCCAGGGCGGGAAGGACAGAGGCGTTGCTATTGCTTATGATTCCAGGAGAATGTCTCCGGAGTTTGCAGATGAGGCGGCATTGTGCCTTGCGGCAAACGGAATCAAGGCATATGTTTTTGACACCCTTCGGCCTACACCGGAGCTTTCCTTTGCACTGCGCACTTTAAAATGTATTTCCGGTATTGTTATTACCGCAAGCCATAATCCTCCGGAGTATAACGGCTATAAGGCTTATTGGGAGGACGGCGCACAGGTTGCCGCACCCAGAGACAAAGAAATCATTGACCAGGTAAAGAAAGTTACAGATTACCATGAAGTAAAGACTATGGACAAGACCGCTGCCATGGAAGCAGGACTTTACCAGGTAATCGGCAAAGAAATTGACGACGCTTATATGGCAGAATTAAAGAAGCAGATTATCCATCCTGAAATTATTCAGGAAGTGGCTGACGATATCAGAATTGTCTATTCTCCTTTCCACGGCACAGGAAATGTTCCGGTAAGAAGAATCCTTTCAGAGCTGGGATTCAAGCATGTTTATGTGGTGCCGGAGCAGGAGCTTCCTGATCCTGACTTTACCACTTTGGATTATCCCAATCCGGAAGATCCTAAGGCATTTACCCTTGCCCTTGCCCTTGCAAAGGAAAAAAATGCGGATATCGTTCTGGCAACAGATCCGGATGCAGACCGCCTTGGAATTTATGCACTGGATAAGAAAACCGGAGAGTATGTTCCTTTTACAGGAAATATGTCTGGTATGCTGATTGCAGAGTACATTTTAAGGGAGAGAACGGCAACAGGAAAGATGCCGGAAAATCCTGCCCTTGTTACAACCATTGTTACTACGAATATGGCAGCGGCTATTGCGAAAGACTATAACGTGAAGTTTATTGAAGTTCTCACCGGCTTTAAATATATTGGGGAACAGATTAAGCTTTTCGAACAGAGCGGTTCCAATAACTATGTGTTTGGCCTGGAGGAAAGCTATGGCTGTCTGGCAGGAACACATGCAAGGGATAAGGACGCGGTTGTGGCTGTTATGTGTCTGTGCGAAGTGGCGGCATGGTGCAAAAAGAATGGAATTACCGTATGGGATCAGATGCTGAATCTTTATGATAAATACGGATACTTTAAGGAGACACAGTACGCCATTACTTTAAAGGGAATTGACGGTTCTAAGCAGATTGGGGAAATGATGGACAAACTGCGCAGCAATCCTCCGAAAAACTTTGGGGAGCTGGAAGTAAAGGAATTCAGGGATTACGACAGGAATGTGACAAAGAACCTGACAACAGGAGAGGAAGGTCCTACCGGTCTGCCTAAATCCAATGTGCTTTATTTTGACCTTACAAATGATTCCTGGTGCTGTGCCCGTCCTTCCGGCACAGAGCCTAAGATTAAATTCTACATGGGCGTAAAGGGAACAAGCATTGCAGATGCAGGCGAAAGAGTGGAAAAACTTACGGAAGCGCTTAAAGCTTATCTCTAAAACTTATAGTAATCCACAAATAAATCTATAAAACTGGAATCGTCCTGCCTGGGCAGGACGATTCTTGGATTTATGGTAAAAATTCCAGGCGGCAGATAACAGAGGTACTTGAATATGGGGAAAATAGTTAAGATAAGCAATCTGAAAAAAACAGTGCGGTACTTGAAAAAAAATGGGTTGCGGCAGGCATATTACGCCATGAAGGAGAGAATCGAAGCGGAAAAGGAAGAGGATTATTCTTATATACCGCCTGCAGAATCCGAGTTAGACAGGCAGCGGAGGGAAAGCGAAGGGTTTTCTGTCAGATTTAGCATTCTCGTACCGGCTTATGAGACAAAAGAAGAGCATTTAAGGGCAATGATTCATTCTGTGCTGTCCCAGACCTATGGAAATTTTGAGCTGATTTTAGCGGATGCCAGTAAAACAAATCGGGTGGAAAAGGTTGTAAAGGAATATGAAGATAAACGGATTATGTACCGGCGGCTGAAACAAAATACCGGGATTTCCGCAAACACCAATCAGGCGCTTATGTATGCCACCGGTGATTATGCGGGACTTCTTGATCATGATGATGTGCTTTCGCCGGACGCCCTTTATGAAATGGCCTTTCGTATTGAAGAGTCAGAAAAGGAAAATGTCCAGCTGCTTCTTTTATACTCTGACGAGGACAAATGCGACAGCTCTCAGGAACATTATTTTGAGGTAAACAGAAAGCCGGAATTTAATCTTGACCTGATTTTATCGAATAATTATATCTGTCATTTTATGGTGATGAAGCGTCAGCTGATGCAGGAACTTGCCTTCCGCACGGTATGCGACGGCGCACAGGATTATGATATTGTGCTTCGCAGCGTAAATATGATGCTGGGGAAAGACCGACAGAGAAACACGAAAAAGGAGCTGCCCATTGCCCATATTCCAAAGGTGCTCTATCACTGGCGTTGCCATGAAAAATCCACAGCGGAAAATCCGGCAAGCAAACAGTATGCTTATGATGCCGGAAAGCGGGCAGTGGAGGATTTTTTGCGGGCCAGGGGCTGGAAGGGGACTGTGGCTCATTTAAGACATCTGGGGTTTTACCGGGTGAATTATCAGCCGGATCTTTTGCTGAACCGGCCGGATGTGGCTGTGGTGGGAGGAAAGCTGATTGACAAGGAAAAAAAGGTTGCTGGGGGAATTTATACGCTGGAGGGCGACTCTCTTTATAAGGGACTGCATAAGGAATACAGCGGCTATATGCACAGGGCGTCCCTGCAGCAGGAAGCGGATATGGTGGATGTGCGGTGTATGAAGGTGTCCAGAGAAGCGGAGGCTATACTGGAAGGAATGATAGGACTTCCCTATCTGCCCCATCCGGGAACCGGGCGGTTTGACTGGCAGGATTGTCTGAATGAAAATGTGGACTATCAAGACTTAAGCAGCCGGTTCTGCGAAAAAATCCGGGAACGGGGATGGCGGATTGTGTGGGATCCGGCTATGACGGAGAAAATTGACAGGTAAATGGGATGGCAGATAAGAAAAGAGGACTGGATGAATGGCAAAAACCACTGTAGTAATACCCAATTATAATGGAAAAAATTATCTGGATGGGTGTTTATCTTCCTTATATAAAGGAACCTTGGAGCCGGAAATTATTGTAGTTGATAATGGTTCCGCAGATGGAAGCGCAAGGCTGGTGGAGGAAAAATATCCGAAAACAAAGCTGATTACCTTTACGGAAAATACAGGGTTTTGCAAGGCAGTCAACGCAGGAATCAAGGCGTCCTCCACAGAATATGTGCTTCTTCTTAATAACGATACGGTATCGGATGAACATATGATCGAGTATATGGAAAGAACCATAAGGAGAAATGAAAAAATCTTTTCTGTCGGCGCTAAAATGCTGAACCTGCATGAACCGGATAAATTGGACGGAGCAGGGGACCTTTACTGCGCCCTGGGTTGGGCTTATGCAAGAGGAAAGGATAAAGCAGCGGACGCCTATCCAAATTCCTGCCGCATTTTTTCTGCCTGTGGAGGAGCAGCCCTTTACAGACGAAAGGTATTTGAAGAAATTGGATATTTTGACGAAAATCATTTTGCCTATCTGGAGGATGTGGATATTGGGTATCGGGCCAATATTTATGGGTATTATAATAGATATGTGCCGGAGGCAGTTGTATATCATGCCGGAAGCGCTGTCAGCGGTTCCAGACATAACAATTTTAAGGTAAAGCTCTCCGCCCGGAACAGCATTTATCTTATCTGGAAAAATATGCCCCTTATCCAGGTTTTGTTAAACTTTCCGTTTCTGCTTGCAGGTTATCTGACCAAACTTCTTTTTTTTACCATAAAAGGTTTGGGAGGCGCTTACCTGAAGGGCCTGCTGGAAGGATTCAAACTAATTTTTTCCGCCGGGCGGAAAAATAAGGTGAAATTTTCCTTTAAGAATTTTAAAAATTACTTATGGATACAGGGACAATTATGGATAAATATTTTCAGAAGATGATTTTCGTGGTGTTTTAGGAAATTTAGTTGTACTTTTTGGAATAATATTGTAGAATATTTGCAAGAAGGTAGCAGGATATGATTAAGGACAATCAAAAGTATTTTAATAGACTGCACTTGTTGGTAGATGCCGTTATAGTTGCCATCTCCTACTTGCTTGCATGGTATATAAAGTTCTGCACCATATTTGCCGATACGGAACCTGGTGTTGGTGCACTTGATACGAGGATCTATTTTAGTTACCTCTATTTTGTTGTACCTGAATATATTATTCTGTACTACTTTTTCAATATGTATGCACCCAAACGTGCCACAAGGCGCAAGTATGAGCTTGAGGGAATCATTAAAGCCAACACGGTAGGCATTACGCTTTTTATTGTGTTTCTTTATTTGGTTAAGCAGGAGCATTTCTCGCGTTTTATGATGGGCGCTTTTTTTGTGATTAATATTGCTTTTACCATTATATGCCGGACGCTGATAAGAAATACGCTTCTTTATTTCAGAAAAAAAGGCTACAATTTGAAATATATTCTACTGATTGGCTATTCCCGCGCGGCGGAGGAGTATATTACCAGAATCAATGCCAATCCCCAATGGGGGTATGTGGTAAGGGGCATTCTGGACGACAGGGTTCCCAGCGGTACGATCTATAAGGGAGTGAAAGTGGTAGGCAGAATTGCAAATATAAAATATATTCTGCCGGAAAACAAACTGGATGAAATTGCGATTACCCTTGCCTTAAAGGATTATGATCATTTGGAATATATTGTGGATCTATGTGAAAAATCAGGCGTTCATACCAAGTTTATCCCGGACTACAACTCTCTGGTGCCCAGCCATCCTTATACGGAGGATTTGATGGGACTTCCGGTTATCAATATCCGGTATGTTCCCCTTACCAATACTTTAAACTGGGTTTCCAAACGGGCTGTAGATATTATTGGCGCCTCACTTGGCATCTTAATATCTTCGCCGGTTATGCTGCTTGCAGCTTTAGCAGTGCGGCTTACCAGCCGGGGACCGGTGATTTTTAATCAGGAGAGAGTGGGACTTCACAATAAAACATTTAAAATGTATAAATTCCGTACCATGGAAGTGCAAAAACCTACCGCAGAGCAAAAGGCCTGGACGGTAAAGGATGATCCAAGGGTTACAAAGGTAGGAAAATTTTTGAGATGCACCAGTTTAGACGAGCTTCCCCAGCTGTTTAATATACTGGTGGGAGAAATGTCACTGGTGGGACCTAGACCGGAACGGCCATTGTTTGTGGAAAAATTTAAAGAAGAAATTCCGCGTTATATGATTAAGCACCAGGTGCGTCCGGGACTTACCGGATGGGCGCAGATTAATGGATACCGGGGGGACACTTCTATACGAAAAAGAATTGAGTACGACTTATTTTATATAGAAAACTGGACCATGAGTCTGGACATTAAAATTATGTTTTTAACTATTTTTAAAGGTTTTATAAACAAAAATGCGTATTGATAAAAGCAGTGTATATAATGTCCTGAAATTACAAATCTTAAGGATAAATAAAAATAATATTAAGGGGCTTGCTTAAACGCTGGTTTTGTGCGAAAATAATGTCTTGTGAGAAATCACAGATGATAAGGCCCAGGAGATATATGTTTGAATAAAAGGGAGAGATTTATATATGGCAGAAGAACCAAGAAAACCTGTGAAAAAGAAACCGGCAGGAAGCCGTCCGGTCAATAAACAGCCCACAAGCCGTCCGGCGGGAAAAACGGCATCAGCAAGCTATACCACGGGAAAACCATCCTCTGGAAGTCGTCCGGCAGGCGGAAAATCATCAACGGGAAGCCGTCCGGCAGGAAAGAAACCTGCTTCTAAAAAACCGGTAAGGTATGAAGAATATGAAGCGCCTGTTACTGCAAAGAAGAAGAAAAAGACACCGGCAGCTGCAAAAAAGCAGTCCCAGAAAAAAACAGGTAAGATACTTCTCTTTATTTTGGAAATATTTGTACTTTTGATTATGGTGGTTGTTCTTTACAGTGTGTTGAAATTTGAAAAGGTTGGGAAAATGGACCTGCCTAAGGAAGAGATTGTTATCAATCCTGAGGTGGAGGAAGAGATAGCAACCACGATGAAGGGCTACCGGAATATTGCTTTGTTTGGTGTGGACTCCACAAGCGGCGCACTGACCAAAAATACCCGCAGCGATACCATTATGATAGCTTCCATTAATCTTGATACCGGAGAATGCAGACTGGTCAGCGTGTATCGTGATACCTACCTGAACTTAAGCAACGATTCTTATAATAAATGTAATTCCGCTTATGCCAAAGGCGGGCCAAAGCAGGCAATCAATATGCTGAACATGAATTTGGATATGAACATTGAAGATTTCGTTACGGTAGGCTTTGCAGGGCTTGCGGATACGGTTGACGCTTTGGGCGGTATTATGATTGATGTGGACGCAGCAGAGCTGAAACATATTAATAACTATCAGAAAACCATGGCAAATGATTTAAAGAGAGATTATACGCCTGTTGCAAGTACTGGATACCAGCTGCTTGACGGCCTTCAGGCTACCGCTTACTGTCGTATCCGTTATACGGCCGGCGACGACTTTAAGCGTGCGGAGCGTCAGAGGGAAGTGCTGATGGCGGTAGCGGATAAAGCAAAAAGCGCGTCTCTTTCAACTTTAAACGAGGTTGCCAATGCCATATTTGACAAGGATGAGATTTACACATCACTGGATTTGGCGGAAATTCTTGAGCTGCTTGCGGATATTACCAAATATGAAATTGTAGATCAGGGAGGTTTTCCGGAAGAAACCATGCGCACCACAGGAACTATTGGCTCTAAGGGAAGCTGTGTTATACCGGTTGATCTTGCGGATAATGTACAATGGCTCCATGAATTTCTGTTTAAGGACGAAGAGTACACACCTTCTGCAGCAGTTTTGGAATACAGTGAAAAGGTTAAAGCGGATACCAGTCCGTATATTAAGAAATAGGATGCTTTTAAAAAGGACCAACGTAAAGCTGGTCCTTTTTACGCATGGCAATTCTTTTTCTTAAAAATGAGGTGTCAGAGAATTATGATAAAAGTGGATGTTATTATTCCGGTTTATAAACCCACTGAAAAATTAACGGCCCTTTTGGAGCGTTTGCAAAACCAGACACTTCCGGTCCAGCGTCTGATTCTGGTAAATACGGAAAAGAGGTATTTTGATGAATTTACTGCCGGAACGGATTTTTGGGAAAAATATGAGAATATTGTAGTCAAACATATCAACAAGGATGCCTTTGACCATGGAGGAACCAGAAACTATGGAGTGAGCCTGTCAAAGGCGCCTTACTTTATTATGATGACGGACGATGCGGTGCCTGTGGATGAAAATTTGGTGGAGCGTCTTACGGCTCCCTTAACAGAGGAAGGGATAGGAATGTCCTATGCAAGGCAGCTTCCCTTAAAAGACTGTGGAAGGATTGAGCGTTATACCCGTTCATTCAATTATCCCCAGACTTCCTGCATAAAGGGCAAAGAAGACTTAAAGACCATGGGAATAAAGGCTTTTTTTGCTTCCAACGTCTGTGCAGCGTACCGGAGGGAAATTTTTGATGAATTAGGAGGATTTACTAATCATACCATATTTAATGAAGATATGATTTATGCCAGAGGTATGATAAATGCCGGATATAAGATTGCATACGTATCCGGGGCCCAGGTGGTTCACTCCCATAATTACAGCGGTATGGGGCAGCTTAGGAGAAATTTTGATCTGGGGGTATCCCATGCGGATTATCCGGCAGTTTTTTCGGACCTGTCGACGGAGTCGGAAGGGTTACGGCTGGTAAAGAAAACCTGTCTGTATTTATGTCATGAGGGAAAGCCCTGGCTGATAATAAAACTGGTGTGGCACAGTGGCTGCAAATATTTGGGGTATTTTTTGGGAAAAAGGTATAAACGGCTGCCAAAGGGATTAAGGCGGCGCCTTTCCATGAACAGGGATTATTGGAAAAATTGTAGTTTGTAAACAAAATCATCAAATTTTTGTCACAAATTGAACACAATTGCCAGTTATACTTGTTTCATCAACAAGAGAAAGAAAACGGAGGTAATTGTTATGTACGAAAATAATTATCCAAACAACTATAATCAGGACACAGCAGGAGGTAATTCGGCAAGCAGCCCGGATTACGGGCAGGGAAGCAGCGGTACCTATCATTATGAGTCAAATGGAACCTTCAGCGGTATGAGCGGAGCATATGGCAGTGGTGCGGGAGGATATGGCGGACCGGAAAAAAAGAAAAAAAGCGGGTTTGGCAAAAAGGCGGCAATTGCCGTAAGCTGCGGCCTGTTCTTCGGTGTTTTTGCAGGAATTGGATTTCAGGCGGTGGATTCTGCTTCTGATTTGCTAAAGGCCAGGACGGAAACCAGCAAGGAGACGGAGGGGGCAGATGCAGCCGGGGAAAATTCCTCAAAGGAGATGGAGGCCGGAGGGGAAAGCGATGAAGCAGCCAAAGCTGTCACAGAAGTGCTGGAAACGCCAGCTGTACAGAGTACGGTAACGGATGTGACAAAAGTTGTGCAGGATGTAATGCCTTCTGTAGTATCTGTCACAAATAAGTATATTGAGAAAATGACTTTTTTCGGACAGGAATACAGTCAGGAGATGGGCGGTTCAGGTTCAGGAATTATTGTGGGGAAAAATGACAGTGAGCTCCTTCTTGTTACAAACTACCATGTGGTGGAATCTGCAGATGAGCAGGAGCTGACCGTACAGTTTGTGGATGGCAGTCAGGTAAATGCCCAGATGAAAGGGGCAGACATGAATAAGGATCTGGCGGTAATTGCGGTACAGCTGTCAGATATCACAAATGAGACTATGAGCAAAATATCCATTGCAAATCTTGGCAGCTCTGATGACCTTATTGTTGGGGAACCGGTAATTGCCATTGGAAACTCCCTGGGATATGGACAGTCAGTTACAACCGGAGTGGTCAGTGCGCTGGACAGAGCCATAGCAGCTTCTTCCGTGCGGGAAGTGTCCCAGAATACGGATACGGAGATTAACACCTTTATCCAGACGGACGCAGCCATTAATCCGGGAAATTCCGGCGGCGCACTGCTTAATATTAAAGGCGAGGTGATTGGAATTAATTCCAACAAAATTGGCGGTTCCGCAGTGGAAGGCATGGGGTATGCCATTCCTATTTCCGATGCAAAACCAATTATTGAGGACCTGATGACCAAACAGACCAGGGTCCGGGTGGCAGAGGAAAAAAGAGGGTTTCTTGGAATTACAGGTGTTGACGTGACAGCGGATTCCGTACAGCTTTATGGGTTCCCACAGGGCGTATTTGTTTCCAGCGTAACCGAAGGGTCCGGCGCACACCGGGCGGGCCTTGTAAGAGGAGATATTATTACAGGTATTGACGGTCAGGAAATCATATCAATGGTAGAGCTTAAGGATGAACTTTCCTATTATGAGGCCGGAAGTACGGTTGAGCTGACAATTATGCAGGGCGGGCCTGCAGGCTATGAAGAAAAAACAGTAGAAGTAACGCTGGGGCTTTCAGGAAACGTACAGTAACAGACAATAATAGGCAATAACAGACAGAGTGATGCCGGATCGGTATCACTCTGTTAATATTGCGTGAATAAAGTTATTCGTGAAACCTATGGAGATATATTTAATATAGGCATTTGTCATTTGAGGAATTTTTATATATACTATATTAAGAAACGGTTCATCACATGGAAAGATGGAAAATGAAAAGTTATCTGATTTAGGGTTTACAGTTGTTTATATAATTGCGACGGAGGATTAAAGCATGAGAGATAATATTATTGGAAAACAATTTGATGAAGAAAGGGCATTGTATCATTTACAGCATACGGATGTAAAAAACTGTGTCTTTGACGGACCTGCTGACGGTGAATCCGCATTAAAGGAGTCAGAGGATGTGGGCTTGTGGGATTGCCGTTTTTCCCTGCGCTATCCCCTTTGGCATGTAAAAGGGTTTACCATGACAGAGTCATCCATGGATGAAAAAACCCGTGCCGCTATCTGGTATGCAAGGGAGGGCCTTATCACAGACAGCCGCCTGGAAGGGATTAAGGCTGTCCGTGAATGTGACAGTATCCGTCTGGAACGCTGCTATGTGGACTCTTTGGAGTTTGGATGGAAATCCCGGAACATTACTCTTATTGACACCGATATTGTTTCGGAATATCTGTTTCTTGACAGCAGAGACGTAAAGCTGACCAGTGTAAAGATGAAAGGAAAATATTCGTTTCAGTATATGGAGAATCTGGAAATTACCGACTGCGATCTGGATACCAAAGACGCTTTCTGGCACAGCAAAAATGTAACCGTTAAGGACAGCGTTGTAAAAGGAGAATATCTGGGATGGTTTTCTGATGGATTGACTTTGATTAACTGTAAAATAATTGGCACGCAGCCTTTATGCTATTGCAAAAATCTGACTCTTGATAACTGTACCATGGAGGATACGGATTTGTCCTTTGAGTATTCCGATGTGGAAGCGGATATATGCGGTCATGTGATTTCCATTAAAAATCCAAGGTCCGGCAGGATTACTGTGGACAGTGTAGGTGAAATTATCACACAGGATCCGGTAATGACCTGTACAGGCCAGGTAGTGATACGGGAGGAAATCAGAAAAAAAGGCGCATAGGTTTTAAGTTTGCAGGTAATTTTTCTTCCTGCCCCCTCATAAATTAGTAGAAAGAAATTATGGTAATATACATATTTTCATTTGAGGCAGGAATGGAGGAAAATGAAAAATGGCTGTGCTTGGGAATAAAAGCTCATCAGGAGCGCCGCATTGCAGGCCGGTCTGGGGCAGGCAGGGAGATAAGCCGCCCTATAATGGCAGCGCTTTAGGTAAAACTGGCGGTATGCAGAGGTATAAATTGGGGATTTATGTGCTTGGCATTATAGTATTGTGTCTGTTTACCGGATGCGCAAAAGCGAAAGATCCCCTGGAGAAAATAAAGGACCTGGAATTTACGGTCCTGGCAGAGGACAATGTGCCGGAAGAGCTTAAGAAGGCTATTGAAGAAAAGAAAATGAATGCTTTTAAAGTAACCTATCAGGATAACGGATTTTTATATATCTGTGTTGGATATGGAGAGCAGGTAAGCGGCGGATTCAGTATTACGGTGAATGATTTATATCTTACAGAAAATGCGATTTACGTGGACACAACACTGATTGGACCGGACCCGGCAGATGCTGCGCCAAAAAAAAATACCCAGTCTTACCCTTATATTGTAATAAAGACGGAGTTTGTGGATAAACCAGTAGTGTTTAAATAATTTTGCGTAATGGACAGAACGTGTTTGAAAATAGTTTTCAGGCACGTTTTGTTTTTGGACGATTATTCCAAGAAAGCCCTGATTTATGGGGATACATGCAGAATTTCAAGCAAAATGACCGGTAAAATCGGGATTGCTCCCTTTGGACTTCCTGTAAATACAGTATTTGCGCTATGTTGTGTTAAACATTCATTTATGTTAAGATAAAAACCAGAAAATGTTTCTCATTTTACATTATCAGCCTTAAGGACAGGCTTGTGTGGCATGAGACGAAGACTGGCAACATAGAAGCTGGAAAAGGAAAGGAAATAAGATGAACAAAAACAGTTTTGCAAAAACGCCTCCCATGGGATGGAACAGTTTTGATTATTATGACACTACAGTGACGGAAGAGCAGGTAAAAGAGCACGCAGATTATATGGCAGCCTTTTTAAAGGAATATGGCTGGGAATATGTGGTGGTGGATATTCAGTGGTATTCCAACGATGCAGGAAGCAAAAGGGACCAGCACCAGTACATTCCTTTTGACGATGTGGAGATGGATAAATGGGGAAGACTGATTCCTTCTCCCGCCCGTTTTCCCTCTTCGGCCGGAGGGAAGGGCTTTAAACCTTTGGCAGATTATGTGCACAGTCTGGGACTTAAGTTTGGCATTCACATTATGAGGGGAATTCCGAGGAAAGCGGCGGAAATGCGCCTGCCTGTTCTTGGTACTGAAGATAAGGCGGATGTGGTGGCGGACCCTTATTCAATTTGCATTTGGAATCCTGATATGTATGGCCTGCGCCATACGGCAGGGGGACAGGCTTACTATGACTCTCTTCTTTCCCTGTATGCCGGGTGGGGCGTGGATTATATCAAGTGCGATGATATCTGTGACAGCAGGCTGTATCCGGGCAGTTCCTTTTCAGGCTGGGAGGAAACGCGGATGATACACCGTGCAATAGAAAAGTGCGGGCGTTCCATTGTGCTTAGCCTTTCCCCTGGCCCTGCCCATATTGACAGGGCGTGGGAATATGGCAGATATGCCAATATGTGGCGGATTACCGACGATTTTTGGGATGACTGGAAACTGCTTAAGGGGATGTTTGACCGCTGTGAAATGTGGCAGGATCATGTGAAAACGGGATGTTATCCGGATTGTGATATGCTTCCCCTGGGAAAGGTGGGAAAAGGCTTTCAGGCGGAGCGGATGACAAATTTTACAAAAGAAGAACAAAAGACCATGATGACTTTATGGTGCATGTTCCGTTCGCCCTTAATGGTTGGTGCAAAGCTGCCTGGTCTGGACGACTGGACCCTTTCCCTGCTTACCAACAAAGAGATTCTTTCCCTTCTTGGAAAGGAGCGCCGGGGGGGACAGGTGATGAAAACGGAGCATATGGCAGTGTGGAAAAACGAATTTGTCCAGAAAATACAAAAAGATGGGAATGATGATGATAAAGAGATGGCAGCTGCCTTGTTTAATTTGGACGATACGGAAAGGGAGCTTGCAATTTCCCTCCATGAGTTGGGAGAGGAATACGGAACCTGGAAGGAAGCATCTTTGTATGAGCTTTGGGATAAAGATAATTGCAGCACAGAAGACGGAAAAATCAGGGTGAAAGTGCCTGCCCATGGGGTAAAAGTGTATAAAGTAAAGAAGCTTTTGTAAGTATCTAGTACAGCATTGCCAAAATAACGGTGAAAAACAGTGCCTGATATTTGTGTCAGGACAAGGCGGAGAAAGGAGGCAATGCTGTACTAGAGCGTGTTGGAAAAATCATTTCCAACATCTGCACGCCCCACTTTGCGTGATATTTGCGCCAAATTCAGGTTACATAGCCCGCTATGCGCCCTTCATTTGGCACAAATCTCCCACAAATTGTGACGTACATCTGCTGGGAAGCATTTTTCAAACACGCTCTAGGTAATTGCGAAACTTGAAGTTGTGGAAATATTCTGACAATATATTCCACTC
>CANCXX010000015.1 GCA_947381965.1 uncultured bacterium | reverse complement strand
GGCTGGAATTGCTCTGATGGAAAGGGCGCTGGATGGAAGGGAGCGGAACTATAAAAGACAGGGACCGTCCAGGAAGCGCGCAGAGGAATTACAGACCATGAAAAATGGGCTGGAATTGCTCTGATGGAAAGGGCGCTGGATGGAAGGGAGCGGAACTATAAATAGGAGAACAACGGAAAATGAGTATGGCAGATGATATATTTATTGGTATGTGCAGGGACATACTGGAAAACGGAACCAGTACAGAAGGCGAGAAGGTGCGTCCCCACTGGGAGGACGGCACACCTGCCTATACCATTAAAAAGTTTGGAGTGGTAAACAGGTATGACCTGTCGAAAGAATTTCCCATACTGACCCTTCGGAAAACGGCAATTAAGCTAGCCACAGATGAAATGCTCTGGATTTGGCAGCAAAAATCTAATAATATCCATGACCTGCACAGCCATATATGGGATGAATGGGCAGATGAGAATGGTTCAATTGGAAAAGCCTACGGATATCAGATGGGAGTAAAACATCAGTATAAGGAAGGATGGATGGATCAAGTTGACAGGGTGATTTATGACTTGAAAAACAACCCTTTCAGCCGAAGGATTATGACCAATATTTATGTTCATCAGGATTTGCATGAAATGAATCTGTATCCTTGTGCTTATAGTATGACCTTTAATGTGACACAGAAAAAGGGAGAGGACAGGCTTACTTTAAATGCGGTTTTAAACCAGCGCTCCCAGGATGTACTTACGGCCGGCAACTGGAATGTAGCCCAGTATGCGGTGTTGGTACATATGCTGGCCCAGGTATGCGGTATGAAGGTGGGAGAACTGGTTCATGTGATTGCAGATGCCCACATTTATGACAGACATATTCCTATTGTAAAGGAGCTGATTGAAAGACCGGCGTTTCCGGCGCCTGTTTTCAGGCTGAATCCGGAAGTCAAAGATTTTTATCAGTTTACTAAAGAAGATGTGAGCATGGAAAATTATGTAACAGGAGAACAAATAAAAAATATTCCGATTGCTGTTTAAACAGGACTTGTAGTTAACGGAATAATTGGGGAAGAGAGGAATTACAGAAATGAATTTAATTGTAGCGGTAGATAAAAACTGGGCCATCGGCAACGGTGGAGATTTACTGGTCAGGATTCCGGCAGACCATAAAGCTTTCCGGCAGGAAACTACAGGGAAAGTGGTTGTGCTTGGAAGAAAAACGCTGGAAACTTTTCCCCAGGGGCTGCCTCTTAAAAACCGTATTAATATTATTTTATCTTCCAGCCGCACATTTCAGGTAAAGGACGCGGTTGTAGTGCATGACCTTGAGGAATTATTGGAGGAATTAAGACAATATGATACAAGGGACGTTTATGTTATAGGCGGGGAAAGCGTATACCGCCAGCTTTTGCCTTACTGTGATGTTGCCCATGTAACGAAAATTGACCATGCATATTCGGCAGATTCTTATTTTCCCAACCTGGACCAGATGCCGGAGTGGAAAGTGACGGCTCAAAGCGATGAGCAGACATACTTTGACATTACCTATCACTTTATCAAGTATGAGCGGATTCTGTAAAGGGCCAGACTATTGACTTTTATGGTGAAAAGTATAATAATAAAAAAATCAGTAACAGCAGTGATAATGGAATGGCTGAAAAACTTAAGAGGGAGTGGGAATGATGGAAAAGAAAAATATTGATTGGGCAAATCTTGGATTTGGTTATATACGGACAGATTACCGGTTTGTCTCTAATTATAAAAACGGGGCCTGGGAAGAAGGGGCTTTGACAGAAAATGCGGATGTGGTTATCAATGAATGTGCAGGTGTTCTGCAGTACGCACAGACCATATTTGAGGGAATGAAAGCTTATACAACAGCAGACGGACGGATTGTAACCTTCCGCCCCGATTTAAACGGGGAGAGAATGGAGCAAAGTGCGGCGCGTCTGGAAATGCCTGTGTTTCCCAAAGAAAAATTTGTGGATGCAGTGCTTAAAACCATTAAGGCAAATGAAGCTTATGTACCGCCTTATGGTAGTGGAGCTACTCTATATGTAAGGCCATTTATGTTTGGAAGCGATTCTGTAATTGGGGTAAAGCCTTCGGAGGAATACCAGTTTCGTGTGTTTACCACACCGGTTGGTCCATATTTTAAAGGAGGTGTGAAACCTCTTACCATCCGGGTCTGTGACTTTGACCGTGCGGCGCCAAGGGGAACGGGGCATATCAAGGCAGGGCTTAATTATGCCATGAGTCTGCATGCTATTGTGGACGCCCATAAGCAGGGGTATGATGAAAATATGTATCTGGATGCAGCTACCAGAACAAAAGTGGAGGAAACAGGAGGCGCTAATTTCCTGTTTGTCACAAAGGATGGTAAAGTGGTAACGCCTAAATCAGACAGTATCCTTCCATCTATTACAAGACGTTCGCTGGTGCAGGTTGCCAGAGAGTATCTGGGACTGGAAGCACAGGAGAGAGAGGTTTACTTAGATGAATTGAAGGACTTCGCAGAATGCGGCTTATGCGGTACTGCAGCAGTTATTTCCCCGGTAGGGAAGGTGGTGGACCATGGCAGGGAAATCTGCTTTTCCAGTGGCATGACAGAAATGGGGCCTGTTACAAAAAAACTGTATGAGACACTTACCGGAATACAGATGGGGACCATCAAAGCCCCGGAAGGCTGGGTTGTGGAAGTAAAATAGTGAGTAGCCTTTATACTAAAAGAGGATGATGTGAAAAGAGAAACGGAAATTGAATTAGCTGCTGCGGAAGCGGTGGGAAGTAAATATGATGAGGCATGTAAAAACTTATTTAAAAACAAAGAAATTATCGCGCCTGTGTTAAAGGAAGTAGTGCCAGAGTACAGAAATTCCACTGTAGAGGAGATAATCAGATTTATAGATGCAGACAGCATTAAGGATATACCTGTTGATGATATTTCTATAAGAGCGGAACAACTAAATACAGAGATAGGGTCTGTCAGTGATAAGCTGATTCGGTATGATACACATTTTAAGGCGGTCAATCCTATGCTTAGTGACGAAAATCTTTGCATTCATCTGCACATTGATTTAGAAGTTCAGAATAATTATCAGCCTTCCAACCCCACTTATTCCATTATCAAAAGAGGGGTATATTATGCAGCAAGGGAAATCAGCTATCAGCTTGGAATACTGACAGAGCAGACAAATTATGGGGATATCCAGAAAGCTTACAGTATATGGATTTGTAATGAGAGGATTCCACAAAACCTGCAGAATACGGTAACAATGTACTCAATAAAAAAATCGGATATTATTGGGAAAGCGGAGGAGCCGGAAGAAGATTATGATTTGATGAGTATTGTAATCATCCGCAGGGGTAAAAAAAGGGATGCACCTATATTTGATTATCTGGCAGGAGTATTTCAATGTGATAAGGCAAAGATTACAGAATATGTGGATATTGAAAAGAATGAGGCTGTTCAGAAAGAGGTGGATGATTTGAGTGGATTAGGTATGTCAATTATGAGAGATGCCAGACAGCAGGGAATACAGGAGGGAATGCAACAAGGAAGAGAACAGGGAATACAGCAGGGAATACAGCAGGGAATACAGCAGGGAATACAGCAGGGAGAAGTATTGCTTGCAACGTTAATCGGTTATCTGAAGAGAGATGGCAGGTTAAATGAGCTTGACAGTATTTCAGAAGAAGACAAAAGGAAACAATTATATAAGGAATACCATTTAATAGATTAAAGTTCGGAGAAGCCATTGTTGCTTTGGATATAAAACAACCTGTTACTTTTGATACGTAACAGGTTGTTTTGGTGTATATTCAATTTTTGGTGCGGCTTAGTTGATTAATTTTATAGGGGCTGTCAACTGGCAGATGAACAGTCTGCACAACAGGATACAAAAACAAAGGGATGCTGGAGGAAAATTAATGACAGAATTGGAAAAATGTATGGCTGGAAAGTATTATAATTGCCATGATAAGGTCTTTTTAGATTTTAAAAGTAATGCAAGAAATTTATTGAAAGAATATCATTCGCTTTCTTATGAGCAGAAAAAAGAAAAGACACAAATATTAAATCGGTTATTTGGAAAAATTGGCACAAATGTATCTGTGGGACTTCCCTTTGTATGTGATTATGGGCGGAATATCTACATAGGAAATAATGTATCTGTTAATATGAATTGTACCTTTGTAGATTGTAATAAAATCACAATTGGTGATAATGTTCTGATTGCGTCAAATGTGCAGCTATATACAGCGGCACATCCGGTTGAATTGTCCGAAAGACTAACCCCGGACTGGAACCCGGAAGTGGAACAGTATTTTTGTCGTACATATGCGCTGCCCATAACAATTGAAAATGGATGCTGGCTGGGAGGGGGAGTAATTGTCCTTCCGGGCGTAACCATAGGTGCAGGAACGGTGATAGGCGCCGGAAGTGTTGTTACAAAAAACATCCCGGAAAATTCACTGGCAGTGGGAAATCCATGTCATGTAGTACGGAAAATAAATAACAGCTAATTGATAAAAATAGTTTACAAAAATTTAATTGTTAATTGAAACCATTCCCGATATAATGGTTATCAGGTTCAAACACGCTCTAGGAAAATATAAATACAGGCGGCATGGCAGATGGCATTTTTTGTATTAAGAGAAAAATCGAAACTTTAAACAGGAGGTTATATGGAGGCGAGAGAAGTACTGCAGCAGGTAAAGGAAGGGATCATATCCATAGATGAGGCGGAGCGCTTTTTCAAAAGACAGCCATATGAAGAGATGGGGTATGCAAAGCTGGATACGCACAGGGAAGTCCGTTCAGGCTTTCCGGAGGTGGTTTATTGCAGCAATAAGCCGGACCCGTACCTGACTGGTATTTATCAGCGGTTGTTTGAAGAAAATGGAGAGGTGTTCGGAACCAGAGCGGACAGGCATCAGTATGAGCAGGTGAAAAAAATATTGCCGCAGGTATCTTATGATGAGGTTTCCCGGATTTTGAAAATTGAGAAGCCGGATAAGAAAAAATATGGAAAAGTAGCGGTCTGCACAGCAGGGACAGCGGATGTGCCTGTGGCGGAAGAAGCGGCGCAGACAGCTGAGTATTTTGGATCTTTTGTGGAAAGAATTTACGATGTAGGCGTCAGCGGTCTGCACAGACTTATTTCACGCCTTGATGTGATACAGGAAGCAAACTGTGTGGTGGCTGTTGCAGGGATGGAAGGCGCGCTTGCAAGCGTGCTGGGAGGTCTGGTAAGCAGACCGGTAATTGCTGTTCCCACTTCCGTAGGATATGGCGCAAGTTTGAATGGGCTTTCTGCTTTGCTTACAATGATCAATTCCTGCGCCAATGGCGTTGCAGTAGTAAATATTGATAATGGTTATGGCGCAGGTTATATTGCAACACAGATTAACAGGCTTGCAAAAGAAGAGGCGTAGAAGGGAGAGGAAAGAATGGGAAAAACATTATATCTGGAATGTCAGTCAGGAATAAGCGGTGATATGACAGTTGCGGCACTGCTGGATTTAGGGGCGGACAGAGAAGCGCTGGAAAAGGCTTTGGGGAGCCTTTCTGTGCAGGGATTTGAAATACAGATAAGCAGGGTAAAGAAGGCCGGGCTGGATGCCTGTGACTTTTTTGTTAAACTGGACCATGATCATGAAAACCATGACCACGATATGGAGTATCTCCATGGACATACACATAGTCATGTTCATGATGCAGCCCTCCGGAATGAATGCAGCCATAGTCTTGATATAGAACAGCAGAAGGAACACAGTCATACCCATGATGCCAAATCCCCTGCGCATTCCCATGAACACAGAGGGCTTATGGAGATAATGGAAGTGATTGACAGGGCGCAGATAAGTGACAGGGCGAAAACCACTGCTTCCAGGATTTTCCGTATACTTGCAAAAGCGGAGAGCAAGGCCCATGGAGTGTCAATGAGTGAAGTGCATTTTCATGAAGTAGGGGCTGTGGATTCAATTGTTGACGTTGTTGCGGCTGCGGTTTGTCTTGACAACTTGGACATTACAGAAGTAATTATCCCTTTTCTATGTGAGGGAGGGGGAACTGTGCGGTGCCAGCATGGAATTTTGCCGGTACCGGTTCCGGCAGTAGTTCATATTCTGGAGGATAGCCGTATTGCGGTCAAATTTACACAGGTGGAGGGAGAGTTGGTAACGCCTACAGGGGCGGCGATTGCAGCAGCCATACGCACATCCTCCCATCTCCCTGAAAAGCTCCGTATAATTAAAACAGGGCTGGGAGCAGGCAAACGTAGCTATGAAAGGCCCAGTCTGCTCCGGGCTATGCTGATTGAAGAGGAAAATCCTGTGCCTGAAGAGGCAAACAGGGAAAAGGATATGATTTATAAGCTGGAAACCAATATTGACGATTGCACAGGGGAAGCGCTGGGATATGTGATGGAGCGGCTAATGGACGCCGGGGCAAGAGATGTCCATTTTGTTCCTGTTTATATGAAAAAACACAGGCCTGCTTATGAGCTGGTAGTAATTTGTGACGGGGACCGTGTAAAGGATTTGGAAAGGATTATTTTTCAGGAAACCACCACCATTGGCATCCGCCGGGTAAAAATGGAACGGACGACGCTGCCAAGAGAAGCGGCAACAGTAGTCCTTAAAGAGGGAGAAATTAAAGTAAAAAAGTGTATACTTCCAGACGGAAAAGTGAGATGTTACCCGGAGTATACAAGCGTGGTTAAGCTGGCCCAGGAAAGTGGAGCTTCTTTTCAGGAAGTGATGAACGAATTTAAAGAAAATATGCTCCGCAAGGAATAAAGGACGCTCATAGTAACCAATTTATCTATTTGCCATAAATTTCAGGATGGGTGCACATGAAGGATTATACAAATAAAAAAATATATTTGGAACAAATGATGGGACAGTATGCACAGAAGGATATTGTTGTAGCTTTTTCCGGAGGCGTGGACAGCTGCCTTTTGCTGAAGCTGTCCTGTAAGGCGGCGGAAGAAACCGGACGGAAGGTATATGGTATTACGGTACAGACAAAACTTCACCCAACTGGAGAACTGAAAGAAGCGGAAAACATGTGCCGGGAAATCGGTGCAAAACATATGGTTATTCATATAGATGAACTGAAAGAAGCAGGAATTTTGGATAACCCGGTGGAGCGGTGTTATTTGTGCAAGCGATATTTGTTCTCCAAAGTGCTGGAACAGGCAGCGATTCTTCAGACGGATGTGGTGATAGAAGGAACCAATGAAGATGACCTTCATGTGTACCGTCCTGGCATCAGGGCTTTGCGGGAACTGGGTATTGTAAGTCCTTTGGCACAGGCAGGCATGACAAAGGCAGAAGTGAGAAAAATGGCTGCAGAGTGGAAGTTAAGAGCTGCCGGTAAACCTTCTGTCCCATGTCTGGCCACCAGATTTCCATATGGAACGGCGCTTACTTATGAAAAAATGAGGCTGGTGGAAAAAGGAGAGGCGTATCTGAAAAACTTTGGCTTTAACAATGTAAGAATCCGGGTGCATGGGGAGATTGCAAGGCTGGAGGTGGACGAAGGAGAGTTTGCCAAAGTAATGCAATATAAAAATGAAATTATTTCTTATCTGAAAGAGCTAGGATATATTTATATTACCCTGGATTTGGAAGGATTCCGGTCAGGCAGTATGGATACAGGTCTTGTGCCTTCTATGATGTGATAGAAATCTTTACATAAGGAGGATGATTTATGAGATATAGAGAACTAAAAAGATGTGGAAATCTGAAGGTAAGTGAAATTGCGCTTGGGTGTGAAGGCTTTGTGGAAAAAACGCCGGAAGAATTCCGGGAAATGTTTGATCGGGCCCTTGCCCTTGGCATTAATTTTATCGACATGTATACGCCTAATCCCAGATTTCGTGACAATTTAGGCGCAGCCATTGCAGGGAGAAGAGAAAAGCTGGTACTGCAGGGACATATCTGCGCTGTGTGGGAAAATGGCCAATATCTTAGAACCAGAGATTTGAAAAAAGCAAAAGAAGCTTTTGAGGACCAGCTGCACAGGCTTGGTACCGATTATCTGGACATTGGAATGATACATTATGTGGATGGTGAAAGCGATTTTCAAGAGGTTTTTCACGGTGATATTATTACATATTGTAAGGAACTGAAAGCAGAGGGAAAAATTCGGGCCATAGGCTTAAGTTCCCATAATCCCTTAATTGCCAGAAAAGCAGTGGAAACAGGGCTGGTGGATGTGCTGATGTTTTCCGTAAATGCGGCTTATGATATGCAGCCTGCCAGTGAAGACTGTAACGCCCTGTTTGATCCTGCGACTTACCGGAATGGATTTGCAGGGATGAACCCGGAAAGAAAGAGCCTGTATGAATTGTGCGAAAAGGAAAATGTGGCAATTGATGTTATGAAGGTTTTTGGCGGCGGCGACATGCTAAAAGCAGAGCTTTCGCCATTTGGTGTGGTGTTTAATGAATATCAGTGTATTGAATATTGTCTGACCAGGCCAGGAGTTGTGGCGGTGATGGCCGGATGCCGCAGTATACCTGAAATGGAAAAGGCAGTGTCTTATTATGACGCTTCCCAAACGGAACGGGATTATTCCCTGGTACTTTCCCAAATGGATAAGTTTAAATTTCATGGCAACTGTATGTACTGCGGTCACTGCGCTCCCTGTAGTGTGGGAATTAATGTGGCAGATGTCAATAAATATCTGAACTTATGTTTAGCCCAGGGAGAGGTGCCGGAGACGGTAGCGGATCATTATAAGCTGCTGCCTCATCATGCAGGGGAATGTGTTGCATGCGGCAGATGTGAAAGAAACTGTCCTTTTGGTGTGTATATTATCCCCAAAATGAAGAAGGCAGTGGAGATATTTGGATATTAAAAAATAAAAATTGTTTTATAGAAAGTAAAAAAAGGGCAATAGAGAAATCTATTGTCCTTTTTGTGTACAAAAAAATAAATCCAAAATCCCATTTTCATGTGTGACTGAAAATTTCGTAAAGTATCCAATTTCACGAAAGAAAAAAGACTGGTTCATCTGCAAAATATATGGGTATTTGTCATATTTTATGCTTCCAGATAAACATCTTGTTATAAGATACCATAAGACTGATTAAAATGCAACAATAATTTAAAGGAAAATCATGGAAATTAAAGACCCCGCAGGCAGTGAATAGTAACCATTAAAGCGTAAGTTTGCATGTGTTCAATGTCATGACCTGAAAATTGATTTCTGTGATGGAAAAGGATGAGGCAGCGGCAAAAAAGCTGGTTAATAATTTTTTAGACCGTCAAAGATGCCGTCAGACTGGAAGGAGGATTTTTATGCCAAGAAGAGGAGAAAACATTTACAAAAGAAAGGATGGAAGATGGGAAGGACGGGTAAGCGCCGGACCTTGCGGGGAAAGGAAATCTTTTTATGGGAAGTCATATAAGGAAGTAAAAGGAAAGATGGAGGATTACAAAAAGAGACCGCCTGTTACGACATCGTGTTCTTATAATATGAAAATGGCCTGTGAGATTTGGATGAATGAAAAAAGGACCTGTTGGAAGCCTACTACCTGTGAAACTTATCGTCAGGTTTTGGATAAGTATATTATTCCGGGCCTGGGAAACCTGAAAATTAATGAAATAAATGACCAGATAATGGAAAATTTCAAAAAGGGTTTATCAGGTAATAAAGAAACAGAGCTTTCAAATAATTATCAGTTTTATATTTGCGCACTGGTTTCGCGCATCATGGTTTATATGAAGAAAAAACATGATTGTCAGATACGCATTCCCAACCTTCCTGTTCTTAAAAATAAACTAAAGAAGGTTACGCCGCCAGGGGAGTGGGCATTATCTTCCCTTGAACAGTATATCTGGGAAAATAAAGAGGAAGATACCTGCCTTGGCATCGCCCTTGCCATTTATACAGGAATGCGTATTGGCGAACTATGTGCTTTAAAATGGGAGGATATTAACAGGGAAGAGGGCGTGATCTATGTAAGAAGAAATATGCAGAGAGTACGGACTCTGGGAGGAGAAAAAAATAAAACAGAAATGATAGCGCTGCCGCCTAAAACCGCTGACTCTTCAAGAATGATACCGATACCTCCGGTATTGTCTGCTTTTTTGGATGAAAAATGGAAGGAGAGCGACGGCTTCGTTATTAAAGGAGTTAAAAACCCATGGATGGACCCACGTACTTTGCAGTACCGCTTTAAAAGGATTCTGGCAAAATGCGACATTGAGTATTTCAACTTCCATATGCTCCGCCATGCTTTTGCCACAAGATGCGTATCCATGGGGTTTGACACAAAAAGTCTAAGCGAAATATTGGGGCATAGCAGTGTACAGATTACCCTGTCCCTCTATATTCATCCCACGATGCAGCAAAAGAAACGCCTGATGGATCAATTTTGCCCCCATGACTGTCAAAGAAAAGAGGAACAGGAATTATAGTTCCTGCTTTAGACCGTCAGATTTATGGTCATGAAAAAAGCTAAGAGCATATGAGGGCGCATCTTTACAGGGAAAAGGCATTGATTCTTTGCGCTTTTCGTAAAATTGGATATTTTACGAAAGATAGTACTGCCTAAAATTTTTAGATTTATTCCATATGGGGGAAAAATGTGGAAATTGGGAAAAACAGGATTCCTTTTTTTCAAAGGATATGGAAAAAAGAAACAGGATAAATACAGTAAAATTCTGGAACATAAAAAGCAGGTAAAACGAAGGAAAGACAGGGAACGCCGAAAACGTATCCTGCAGAAAATCCGAATGAGAAAGGGAATTGTATTGACGGTCAGCACTTTGGTTGTTTTCCTTGCACTGTTTTTGGGAGGAGTGGGAATTTTGAGAGCAGTGGGAAAAAGCCGTCTGCTCCGCCAGACAGAACGGGAAAATCCGGATTTGCAGGCTGTAATGGAAGAAGAGGATTTAACAGGTGAGGAAGAACACAAATGGCAGAAAGACTGGGTGAAGTATCAGGGAACTGTTTATCAGTATAACAGCGAGATGCTTACCTTTCTTATTATGGGAATTGATAAATACAGTGACGCAGAGGAAGTGGAGGAAGGAACCAATGGCGGACAGGCAGACGCTTTGTTTCTGGTGGCGCTAAATCCGGCGGACAAGAGCATAAAAGTAATTGGAATCAACCGGAACACTATGACGGACATTGATATTTATGATAAAGAAGGCGCTTATGTAAATACTGTGACAGCACAAATTGCCGTCCAGCATGGATATGGAAATGGGGTGGAAGAAAGCTGTGAGTATCAGCTGAAAGCGGTGGAAAGACTTTTGTACGGGCTGCCCATTCATGGATATGCAGCTGTCAACATGAGCGCTATTTCCACAATCAATGACGCAGTGGGGGGCGTGGAAGTAACTGTGCTGGAGGATTTGACCAAAAAAGATAAGTCACTTGTCAAAGGAAGCAAGGTTCATTTGATGGGAGAGAGCGCCTTCTGGTATGTGAAATACCGGGACACCAAAATTTTTGCATCGGCTGATATGCGTCTGGAAAGGCAGAAACAATACCTGAATGTTTTTATAGATACAGCAAAACAGGCAGCAAAAAAGGATATATCAATTGTTCTGGATTTATATCAGGCAGTCAGCCGTCAGATGATAACAAATGTTTCTCTGGACGAAGTGGCTTACTTAGCGCCAATTCTTGTGGACTACCATTTTGGAGAGAGCAGTTTTTACTTCTTAAAGGGAGAGACGGTTATGGGAGAGCGGTTTGAAGAATTTTATCCGGATGAGAAGGCCCTTAGGGAAATGCTTTTGGATATTTTTTATGAGAAAGTGGAGTTAAATGGCGATGATAAAAATTAAGAAATATAAGGAGAGATACAGAGTGTGGGTTTTGATGCTTTCCACAGCCGTCTGCATTATGTCAGGCTGCGGAAAGCCCCAGGAGGGTATGGAGGAAAATGATTCATCTTCCGGCTCCGGAATTTCTGCGGCGGCAGTGGAAGGAACAGGTATCGGCGGGGAGAGCGCACAGGACGCACAGGTTGATTTTTATACATTAAAAAAAGAAAATTCGGATATTTTTGCCTGGATATATGTCCCGGATACCAGAATAGACGTTCCGGTATTACAAAGCTCCAGAGGAGATGATTTTTATCAGAACCATAATGCTTATGGGGATGAGGATGGGCTGGGAGCAGCCTATATTGAAATTGTCAATCTTGCAAGTATGTGCGATTTTAACACAGTAATACACTGCGGGGATGGGGCAGAGGAAAGAAACGTTTTTGGGGATTTGTATCAATTTGCAGACCCGGATTACTTTGATACACATGAAAAAGTATATTTATATATGGAAGACAATGTACTGACTTATGAAGTGTTTGCCGCATATGAAAGAGAAAATACCAGTCTGCTTAGAAGCTATGACTTTACCTATTTATCCGGGTGTTACCAGTTTTTAAATGATTTGTATGGAACCAGAAATTTGAATATGAGAATCAGGGAAGGATGGGAGAATGTAAGTCCCTATCATTTTTTAATCACACTTACGTTGCAAAATAAGGAAACCCCGGACAGACAATTTGTGGTGGTGGCAATATTAATAGAAGATGCCGCCGGAAAAATCGAAAGAGTAGTAGCTGAATAAAAAAGGTATTTCCGCCAAATGGCGTAAATATAAAAAACCACACTTGGCAGACAGGTGGGTTCTAAAGTGAATGTATCTGTCTGACTCCACACTCAAGTATAGGAAAGGAGGAATTTCCAATGAAAAAATTAATCGCGTTAGCGTTAGCAGGCACCATGATGCTTTCTATGCCTGTTATGGCAGCAAATAGTCCTTCCGCAGGGGCAACCAGCCCTTCGGCAGGCTCTGTATCTTCTTCAACATCAGCGTCTGGAACAACAGCTCCGGCAGAAGAAAGCGTAGTTTATTCAACTCCAGTGCCTGCGGTAGTAGCTTCATCTATACCGTCAGCAGTGGTAACAGCTGCAGCAGAAGAGGGAAAAACAGTTGGTGAATACATGAATAACGCAGTAACATCCGTACCAGGTCTTACCAGCGTTACCCCCTTAGGGCAGGGTGGACACGTTATTATTAACGGAGCGCCCAGCAATCAGGTATTTTCAGTTTTAAAACCTACGGCAGCAAGCGTAAGCGCTGCAAAAAATCAGGCGGCAGCTTTAGGCGGCAAAATTTTAAATGTGGCACAGATCAAAGGATCTGTAAACTTTAGCACAGCAACAGTAAACTTCTATATGCCTGGTGTAAAAGCCGGACAGAATATTGTAGTTTACCAGCTGGTTAACGGACAGTGGACAGCTCTTACTGTTACGGAAATCAGAGCAGACCATGTGGTAGTCAATATGACGTCATTTGGAACGCTTGCATTTTTTGAAGTGCCTGCGGCAAATTAATCCGGCAGCAGGATAAAGTCAAAAATCTTATGAGTGTTATATCGGGTGTGGAGATGATGCGTACCGCCGCTGGGTACGGCGGTGCGTTTCATAAAATGAATAAACTTGGGGATATCCGGGAGGGTGAAAGTGATGAGTGAGAAAGTTTTGGCAGATACAGCAGTTCATACAATGCCGCAGATGCACAGGGTGAACAGAAACCATATGCTTGAAGTTTATCAGGGAAAAAGTCTGGCATATAAATTTTCGAAACGGATGTTGGATATTCTTTTGTCCGGTATTGCACTGGTTGGTTTGTCACCTGTATTTTTGATTACGGCAGCTGCAATTAAAATGGAAGATGGAGGACCGGCATTTTTTGTCCAGCCAAGAGCTGGCAGAAATGGGAAAAGCTTTAAAATGTATAAATTCCGCAGTATGTATGTGAACGCAGATGCACGGCTGGCGGAGCTTTTAAAAGAAAATGAACAGACAGGACATGCCTTTAAGATAAAGAATGACCCAAGGATTACAAAGGTTGGAAAGTTTATCCGTAAAGTGTCTATTGATGAACTTCCCCAGCTTATCAACATTATAAAGGGAGATATGAGCATTGTAGGTCCAAGGCCGATTCTGCCCTTTCAGATGGATGAATGCAGCGAATATGAAAGACAAAGGCTGCTGGTTCGTCCGGGACTTACCTGCTACTGGCAGATAGGAGGAAGAGCGAATATTTCCTGGGAAGAATGGGTAGAGATGGACTTGGATTACATAGAAGATATGGGAATATGGACAGACATAAAAATGATTATAAAGACGGTTCCGGCTGTTTTTAGCGGTGATGGGGCGTATTAGGGAAAAGGTATGTCTTTGAAGAAAATGAGATATAAAGGAAAAAAAAGGATTCCTTTTATAAGAAAAAAACATTCTGTATATAAGGAAGATGAAAAATTTTATAGTGAATTTAAAAAATTATGCAAAAGTAATTATAACGAAAAGGATAGTGTTTTTTTTTCATTTGGATATGAAACATTTGGTATCATTCTTTATGGATTTTGTAAATGGTTAAGGGATGATTTAAAGAAAAACAAAATTAAACGGATTATTTTTTTCTCAAGAGACGGATATATCATAAGAGAAGCATTTAATTTGATAGAGGGCAGTGATGAGTTTCAGACAGATTATATGTATGTGTCACGTAGAAGCCTGCGAGTCCCTCTATTATGGAAAGCAGAAAAAAAGTATAGAGAAAAGGCAATATGCGCCACAAAGTATATTTCAATAGAAGATTTATTTTCCTCTATTGGTCTTGAGGTATCAAAATATATAAATATATTAGAAAAATATGGACTAAAAAGAGAGCAAGTGATTAAAGATACAGAAATTAGTAATAATAAGAAAATCGTATCTATGCTTGACGATATTTGGGAGGATGTAGTAGATAACTCCAAGGTAGAGTATGAAAATTTAAAGTGTTATTTAGAGCAATTTGATCTTAAGAAAAAGGTGGCGGTAGTAGACATTGGCTGGAGAGGATCTATGCAATTTTTTTTATCAGAAATGCTGAAAATGATGGATTTAGATATACCTGTACGCGGATACTATATCACATTATCCAGCAGCATGATA
This sequence comes from uncultured bacterium, assembly GCA_947381965.1. Taxonomy (GTDB): domain Bacteria; phylum Bacillota; class Clostridia; order Lachnospirales; family Lachnospiraceae; genus Suilimivivens. Next base: position 78,028 of record CANCXX010000015.1, on the reverse strand, counting down.
AAAGGAATGGATGCGTATGGCTATTTGGGGAATGTGGATGGATTAAGTAATGGATGTGACTTACTAAGAGGATATGTTGGATTAATTGAGCTGATGTTTCTAAAAGTAGAAGGCTCTGTGGAAAAGTATATGAAAAGCAAGGATGGTTTAGTGAAACCTAAATTGTATGATTTTGAATACTTTATAGATGGTAAATATACCAGTGAAGTTGATGCAATGACAGAGATTCAAAGGGGAGCATTGCGTTTTATAATAGACTGTGAAAAAACTAATTTAAGAAAACTGAACTTTAATGCGGCTACAGCTTTTCAGAATCTAAATCAAATTGCGAACCATCCCAGATTAAAAGATGTAAATTTATTCCGAAAATTTAAGTTTTATAACAATGGTACAAAGTCTTACCTTATAGGATCAAATTCGCTTATATATAATTTAACACATATAAGAATGTTTAAAGAAGATTTGTACAAGAGTAGGTGGAGAATAGGATTTCTGAAAAAAATGTTTAAAATTCCTATGCCATATCATTTAATTTTTTCTGTTTTAATGAGGATGGCAATGTGATGAATATAAAAAGAAAAACAAAAATTATCTTAAGAAAAGTTTTGGGGAAAAATGTAAGAGAGATCAAAAAAATACTATATAAAAATAAATTTCAGATTCTTTCATTTGATATATTTGATACTTTAATTATACGGGACACAGGGGAGCCGGCTAGTATTTTTGCTTTAGTAGATGAAAAAGTTAAACAAATGAATATTGGAATAGATAATTTCATGCAAATAAGAGTAGAAGCTGAAAAAAAAATAAGAAGTATAAATTATCCATACGAAGTTACAATAGATGATATTTATGATGTAATTCGGTCCGAATGTAATATAAGTGTGGAGACGGCAAAGTATATTAAGGAACTCGAAATTCATGAGGAATTTGAACATTGTATTATATCAGACAATGAATTATTGATATTTTATAACAATATATATAGTTGCGGAATAAAGATTATATTTGTATCAGACATGTATTTACCAAAAGAAATTATAAAAAAAATACTGAATAAAAATGGAATTTATAATTATTCTTGTATATATTTATCCAATCAAAGTAAATACACAAAGAAAAGTGGTTTATTATTTCGATATGTTTTACAGCAGGAAAAAGTGGAACCCACAAAGATAATGCATATTGGAGATAATCCATTAGGAGATTATTTAAGAGCAAAGCAATATGGTATAAAAGCTGTTTTATGGAAATAATTTAAATCTAAATTTTTGATGGTAGATCTCTTTGTACAAATATGAATGAAAAGAAGTTATCGGGTTGCAGGGTAAATCGAATATGAAAAAAACAGGTCTGGGTAAAATGCGCAATTTAAAAGATAATAAATTTATACGCATTATTTTTGCGCCATATATTATTTTAAGAGCGCGTATTGTAATGGAACGCTTTAAGAAAAGTAGGGATTCAGATTTCATTCTTCAATTTAAGGGAAAATATGAGGGAAAAAGGTGCTTTATTATTGGAAATGGACCAAGCCTTACAGGGAATGATCTGGATTTAATAAAAGGAGAACTTTCGTTTGCATGTAACAGAATATACAATATTTTTCCACAAACAACATGGAGACCAGATTTTTGGATGTGCTTAGACCCGGAATGTCTGATTGAAGAATTTGAGAACATAAAAAAAATGCAGGGACCTGTTAAATTCATAGGAGCTATAGGAAAAAAGTATTCTATAAAGAAAGAAGATCAACTGCATAAAGCCGTGGTGTATGACAGCAGGTTTATATTAGACAGACGTAAGCATATAAAAAAAAGCATAAGTACTAAATGCCATGAATATTTCTCTCCATCAAGTACGGTTACTTGCCAGGAAATAGAATTTGCAATTTATATGGGATTTAAAGAAATCTATTTATTGGGAGTGGATCATAGTTGCCCAATTACAATTGATAAAAATGGAAAAAAAGTAGTGGATCATAGTATAAAAGATCATTTTGAAGGTGGTGGGTCGGCAGATTCAAGCCTGCATTATATTTATGTGGATGCCGCTACTCAGTGTTATCAGGTATACAGAGATTATGCAGATATACATAATATTCATATATATAATGCTACACGGGGAGGTAAACTGGAAGTATTTGAAAGAGTAAAACTTGAAGATGTAAAGAATAAACAACAGTAGATAAATGCTTATATGGAGAAAAAAGATGTGTGTGGTATGTAATAAGATAAATACTTATATAAATAAAATGATTATTTGTCTGTTTAGTATATATAGAATTATTATAAACAAAATTATTCGTGGTGAATCAAGCTCTAAAGAGATAATAGTTATTATTACTGGACATATTGGAGACAGTCTTTTATTTTTGGATTGCATGCAGGCGTTGCGGGAGTATTATTCTTCAAAGGATGGATATCATATAAGATTTATAGCAAATAAATCTAACATAGAACTTTACCAAAAGTATGGTGGATATGAATTGGACGAATATATGTTACTTGACACATGGAACAGAGAACAAGCAATTAAATTTTCAAGTTTTTATAAACTATATCGTTATCTAAGTATGTATAAGCCGGAAAAAATAATTGCGCTTCAGAGCTTATGGGAAGGGGTGTGTTTATTAGTATCCTTAAAAAGTAATGAAAGTTATTACTTAAAGAAAGAGCAAAAATGTAGAGAAAGTAAAATAATTTATAAAATATTAAAATTATCATGTAGTAATATTGTATTCTGGAAAAATGGTGAAATGGCTTTTAGCGCCCAAAAAAGATTATTACATAAAATAGGAATGACTGATTATAAGAGCCGGATTGGACGACTAAGTGGGGTTAGGAGTCTGGATAAAGGTATAAAATTCATTATAGGTGAAAGCGCTGATTACTGTGTGGTAGTGCCTGGCGCACAGGATAAAGCCAGACGCTGGGAGGTAGAGAAGTTTACTAAAATTATTTCATATATTCTGTGTACATATAATTTGTCAGTTATATTATCAGGGGCAGAAGATGAGGAAAAAATAGGAAAAGTAATTAAGAGTCACTTTAACGAGGAAAAAAGAGTTATAAATTTAATTGGCAAAACATCCTTTGATGTATTATTCAGTATTATATCTGAGAGTAAGTTTGTTTTTGGAAATGATACAGGAACAATTCATATTGCCGCTTCCTTGGGAATACCATCGCTGTGTTTGATGACTTATAAAGACAAAGGGTTTCACCCATATGTTTTGGATATTGTTAGAAGCGATGACTATGTGCCAAGAGGAATTTGGGCAAAGCAAACGCCTTATTGTGCCGATTGCCTGATCGCCTCCAGCATGCAGCGGCATAAAATTGTGTGTAAAAATATGCACTGTGTGGATGATATATTTGATGGAAAGCCATTTAATTGTTTAAGTGAGATCAGAGTGGAAGATGTGAAAAAAGAAATAAATCTTTTGGCAAAAGAAATAGGCTTGCAAATATTCTGAGGATAAATAAATTAGTATGGGATAAATATTGCAAGCACTGCCTGTGATATGCGGGGGATAATAATGAAAATAAATAAAAAAATCTTTGTTCTTGGCGATATCATGCTTGATATATATCAGTTTGGGGAAGTGATTCGCATCTCTCCGGAAGCTCCTGTGCCTGTGTTTCATGAGGTGGAAAAAGGAATTCGTTATGCACCGGGAGGCGCAGCCAATGTGGCCTGTAACCTTGCAGAAATTGGGGCGGAAGTGACGGTTTTTTCGTTCACAGGAGATGATCAGAATGGGGATATTCTTAAAAGTATTCTTAAGGAAAAAAATATCAGAATAGACGAAATAATTAAGCTAGAAAATCATGTGACTACAACTAAATTGCGATATATGGGACAGAATCATCAACAGATTTTACGGGTGGACAGGGAAGAAATTATAGAATCGGATGTATATCTGTCAGAAGAAATTCTCCATCAGCTGGGTGACAAAATTACTTCGGATTCGGTAGTAATTTTGTCTGATTATCAAAAAGGTTTTTTATCAGAGAGGCTTTGCCGTTACATAATAGACTATGCAAAGAAAAAAGAAATTTTAGTGTTGGCTGATATTAAAGGTAAGAATGAAAAAAAATATTATGGAGCAGATATTTTGAAACCTAACCGTTTGGAGTTAGCGTTAATTTCTGGGATGCCAGTGGCAACAAAGGATCAGGTAATCAGGGCAGCTATGTCACTTTGCAGGAAAGCAGAGTGTAGGTATGTGCTGACCACTTTAGGAGCAGAAGGGATGATTTTATCTGATATTAATGGTATGGTCCGACATATAAAAAGTGTGGCAAAGGAAGTATATGATGTGACTGGAGCTGGTGATACTGTTTTGGCATATCTGGCAGCAGGTCTGGCCAAAGGCTTATCCATAGAAGAAGCTATGGAGTTATCAAATTATGCGGCAAGTGTTCAGGTATCCAAAATTGGTACAAGCACGGTCAGCTTTAAGGAAGTAGAACAGATACGTCAGCTAGATGGTACAAGAAGAAATAAAGTTTTAAACGCTTACCAACCAAATGGATTTGCAGCATTATGGAGACGAAAAGAAAAGGGACAAAAGATAGTGTTCAGCAATGGCTGTTTTGATATTTTACATACTGGTCACGTGGAATACCTTCGTAAAGCCCGCGCGCTTGGGGATTGCCTGGTGATTGCGGTAAACAGTGATGCCTCTGTTAAACGGCTAAAGGGAAAGGAGCGTCCTGTAAATTCATTAGAAGATAGAGTGATGCTTTTAACGGCATTAGAGTTTGTCGATTATGTAGTTGCTTTTGAAGAGGATACACCAGTTGGAATCATAAAGGCGATACAACCAGACATACTGGTAAAGGGTGGGGACTATCGTATAGAGGAAATTGCTGGACATAATATTGTAAGCGAGAACGGAGGGGATGTGGTAATAATTCCTTTTGTAAATGGAAAGTCAACAACAGAGCTGATTGAAAAACTAAGGAAATAAAGAGGGTGTTTATAATGTGGGCATTTTTAAAGAGGGATGAAGTAAAAGCATCAGCATTTTTGTTGATATATTTAATATCCATGAGCACCCCTTATGCATTTCGTGAGGTTGCTGTTATAAGGATTTTATTTATTATCTGCCGTCTGTTGTGCACAGTAATGGTAGTTTTTAGTTGTTTTAAAAGAAAAGTAAAATGGAACAGCTTTGATGTCCTTACTTTATTCTTTTGTATAACTATTTTTATCAGTGCTTTTCATGCAGGATTTTCCGGTAAAATTATAACAGATTCCAATGTGGCTTATCTGTATACTGCTTTTTCAAGAATAGTATTTATTATAGGACAACTTGTGATAATAAAACTTGTGTTTGATACACGGGAACAAATCTGCCTTGTAATGATGAAGACGATTTATGGATTTTATATAGCGCTATGTCTAATAAATTTGATGACGCAGGTACTTGGATGGGAAGTAGCAGCCAAAAGTGGCAACACGTTTTTTTTGGGTCTTGATAATGAGGCTGGTAAATATTACCTGTTTGCCATTTTTTATTGTTGCGTTGTTATGGTACTGGAAAAGAAGAAGTTTAGCAGGGAACTGTTTTTATTAACTGCTCTAACAATGACAGAGGGAGTTTACAGACAAATTGGCGGACTGACTGCTATTAGTTTTTTACTGGTGGGATTAGTGTTCATGTTTTATTTTGCGCCACAGCTTAAAATATGGAAAATAAGACATGATATTGTACTGGGAATTATGATAGGTGCATACATACTGGTTATGCTTTTATTTACAAGACTGGATGTACTTCAGGGATTTATAAATAATTATTTATTTGGCAAGGCCAGTTCACTGACTGTCAGGTTTGCTTTACAGACCAGATTTATTTCAATGTGGTTGAAATCCCCATTATGGGGGTGGGCATCAACATTAAGCAGGACACAATGGGGGGATACAACATGGTTTGATTATGCTTTGCGTGGAGGACATACTCATAATTATGTTTTAGAAACATTATATAATTTTGGAATTTTTGCGTTTTTGTCGTATCTGGCTCTTTTAATATTGGGCACAAGAAAGATAAAAGGATATGAGGCATCTGTTTCCTTTTTGGGGATTGTCTTTTTGTTGGTTCTTTTCAGGGGAATGTTTGAAAATGGATGTCAAAATATTTTTTCGGTGCTGCCTGCAGTTTATTATTTGGGAATTTGGTGTAGCAAAAGCCATAAATCCGCATGAGGTGTAAAGTGTAATGTCAAGAAATTCTGAACTGGTAAAGAATACTTTTCTGATATCACTGGCGCAGATTTCTGCACAGATAGTTAACTTTCTGCTTTTGCCCGTATATACTGCCGTATTATCCACAACGGAATATGGAAAGGCAGACCTGTATGTGACTTTGCGCACGATTCTTGTTTGTGTGTTATTTTTGGGTGTGGAGCAGTCCATATTCCGGTTTTGCGTTTCTGAGAGGGATGTGAAAAAAAAACAGGAATACTTTTCAACCGGGCTGGTATTGGCGGCCGGATTGATGGTAATTTTCAGCATAATATTTGTGAGCGGTAGTATAATTTGGAAGTTTCAGTATGCCAGAGCGCTTTATGTATATTATTTTTCTTATGGGTTGTTTTACTTGTTGATACATATTGCTAGAGGAATGGAAAAAACAGGAATATATACAGTGGCAACTACACTTGGGACTATTCTTATGGCTGTTTTCAACATTATTTTTGTGGTATGGTTGCGGCTTGGAATAAAAGGTGTTCTGGCAGGTTCAATAACAGCATATACGTTGGTATGTGCATATCTGTTAATATGCCTGCCATTACGATCTATGGCTGTATTCAGGTGGAAGAAAGACATTGTTAAGGAAATGCTGGGGTATTCTCTGCCGCTGGTTTTGAATAATGTAATGGGGTGGGTAGCTACTTCATCAGACAGGCTGATTATTGTGTTTATATTAGGAAGCGCCATGAATGGAATTTATTCTTTGGCAAATAAATTTTATACGATACTGATAGTGCTGACAAACGGATTTACCATGGCATGGGCAGAGACGGCGGTAAAGGTGGTACAGCAGCCAGACCATAAAGTATATTATCAGAAAATCATCTGCTTGTCTATGGATGGTTATTTTCTGGTTGTTTCCGGGATAGTTACAGTATTGCCTTTTATTTTTAACCGCTTTATTAATGAGGCGTATAAAAGCGCATATTACCATATACCTATTATTGTATATGCGGCATTTTGGTACACATTATCTGCAGTTACAGGTTATATTCTTCTTGCTCATAAAAAATCAGGAAAGATGGGAATAGGCACATTACTGGTGGCAGTTATTAATTTAGCAGTACATTTTTCATTGATTGGCAGGATAGGATTGTTTGCGGCTTCTGTTTCTACTCTGGTGTCGTATATTGGATTGTTTATATTCCGGTATATTTTTATGTATCAATGTGAAGATATTCCATTTCCTTGGATAAGAACAGTTGTACAACTATGTGTGTATTTGATTTTGTGCGGGTGTTATTACAGGGAAGAGGTGATATATCAGTTTGCAGGGATGGTTATTTATTTAATCAGTGTTATGGCTCTTATAAAATTGCATTGTATAGAACTTAAAGGTTTGTGGGGAGGAATAAGGAGATGCAAAAAATTTTTGAAAAAATAAAGAGAAGGTTGCCTGAAGGAGAGCTTTATGAGGCATTAAGAGTACAAAAATGGATGATAAAACAGGAACAGGACCCTGTTTTGCAAAAGTTGATGATAGCTGTGTATAAGAAAAAAAGAGATATCTTTCTTAAAGGGGGAGGACATCGACATGTGTATAACATTGAATTATATAACGAACTAAAATCCATTCTTCAGTTTGAACTTTTTCCACAAAAGAGGGCTATGCGGATTAAAGAAATGGTTGTACCTATCCCCAGAGGGAATGAGAGAAGTATATTTGCGGAAGAGTTTACAGATGCTGCTTTGCATTATATTGTTGGCCTGGAAAACATAGAGCGTTTTCGTGCGTTTCAAGGGGAAGGCTCCTATGAAAACCCGGCATATGTGACTGTGAAAAAAGGGGATGTTGTGTTAGATTGCGGTGCAAATTTGGGGTTATATTCAGCAGTGGCATCCAGAGAAGGGGGAACCGTATATGCCTTTGAGCCATCAAAATTTATTGTAGATAAATATTTGCATATTACAGCAGAACAAAATCCTAATATTTTTGTTGTAAATAGGGCGTTGTCTGATAAAAAGGGAGAAGCGGAGTTTATTGTTGAAGAGACAGATCTGGGGCATTCCAGATTAAAGGATGAAGATGGAAAAAGAACAGAAAAGGTAACTGTTACCACAATAGATGATTATGCCAGGGAACAAAAACTGGAAAGAATAGATTTTATTAAGGCAGACATTGAAGGGGCAGAAAGAGATATGCTAAGGGGAGCCATATGGGTCTTAAAACATTTTGCACCTAAATTATCTGTCTGTACTTATCATCTGCCCGATGATCCGGAGGTTCTTGAAAAAATTATTAAACAGGCAAATCCAAATTATATTATACATCACGAGCCAAAGAAACTTTATGCTTGGTGCAGATAAAAAAGCTGTTTTGTATTTACCAATATAAAAAGGGTAAAGGAGAAAATAAGTTTATGAGTATTAATATATTTACGAATGGAACATCGGGAGTTAGGTGGGATATTGAAACGGAAAAACGATTTTATTCAAAGGAAGGAAAGTATCTGGAACCTTATGGATTTAAGGTTTATTCGCAAAATGATGAGGATGGAATTATTAGTGAAATTTTTAACCGGATCGGGGTTACGGATAAGCGTTTTATTGAATTTGGCGTACAGAATGGACTGGAATCAAATTGCCATTACCTTTTGCTGAAGGGCTGGAAAGGCCTTTGGATAGAGGGCAATAAAAAATATTGTACAGATTTAAGAAGACGGTTTAAACCAGTATTAGAAGAGGGACGTCTGCAATTGGTGAATGCGTTTGTTACAGCAGAAAATATTAATAAGCTGTTTATTGAAAATGATTACCGGGGGGGGGTAGATCTCTTAAGTATTGACATTGACGGTAATGATTATCATATATGGGAAGCCGTATCGGCAGTGCAGCCGAGAGTGGTAATTATAGAATATAATGCAAAATTTCCACCTGAATGTGATTGGGTAATGCCTTATGATGCAGGTTATGTGTGGGATAGCTCTGACAGACAGGGGGCCACTTTAAAGGCTATGGAAAGGTTGGGAAGAAAAAAAGGTTATCAACTGGTTGGAACCAATATGACAGGTGCCAATGCCTTTTTTGTACAAAATACATTGACAGAAAATAAATTTCCAACCCCTGCTACTGCAGAAAATTTATATAACCCACCCAGATGGGAGAGACTTGATTTTGAAACAACACATATGAGTAAAGCATTTTTAGGGTATGCAGGAAGGTTTGATGTATCAGGTATCAGGCAGGGCAGGAAGAGAAAAATGCTGCGTAGAATATATGGGTTTATTCGGAAGGGGTGGAATCGTTATTAATAAAATGAAAGGGTGGTGTAACAGTGAGCATTGTAGTGACGGGCGGAGCAGGCTTTATTGGCAGCTGCATGATAAAAACTCTTAATGATAAGGGGATAGAGGATATTATTGTTGTTGATAATATTGCAGACACTGATAAATGGGTGAATATACGCAATAAAAAAATCGGGGGGGGGTATATCCATAAAGACATTTTTTTAGAAAAGCTAAAAGAAGGGAATTATAAGGGGATTACAGCAATTATACATTTGGGGGCCTGTTCTTCAACTACCGAAAAAAATTTTGACTATCTTTGGAATAATAATTTTGGCTATTCAAAGAACCTGTGGAATTATTGTGTCAGGAATCAGATTCCGTTTCTTTATGCAAGTAGTGCAGCAACCTATGGAGATGGAAAATCAGGATTTGATGACAGGATAGAAATTGACAGGTTTATGCCAATGAATGGATATGGGTATTCCAAACAGGCATTTGATTTGTGGACTGCAAGGCAGGCAGAGAAGCCGCCACATTATGCGGGGTTTAAATTCTTTAATGTTTATGGTCCAAATGAATATTTTAAGGGGAGTATGGCCAGTATGATATTTCACGGATACGGGCAGATTAAAAAAACGGGAAAAATCAGATTATTCAGGTCGGGCAATCCTTCCTATAAAGATGGAGAACAGCTTAGGGATTTCGTTTATGTAAAGGATGTATGTGATGTGTTGTGGTTTTTTCTGGATGAATGCAGGGAGAATGGGCTGTTTAATGTCGGAACGGGAAAGGGGCGCAGTTTTAATGAGCTGGCATATGCAGTATTTGCGGCAATGAACAGAGAGCCACAAATTGAATATATTGATATGCCGGAACAGTTAAAGAAAAAGTATCAATATTATACAAGGGCGGAGATTGGAAAACTTCGTCATGCGGGTTATAAGAAGCGGTTTCACTCCCTGACTGAGGGCATAGAAGATTATGTATCCAATTATTTAGAGAAAGATTTTTTAATATATTAAAGGTCTGTAATTTATGACAGACAATAAGTAAAGAACAGGAAACAGGCTATTTTCCAAGTGTAATTTATGAAGAGGTATTAAATTAAGGAGATAGAGCATGGAGTGTAAATTATGTAGCAGTAATCGTGTAAAAGAAGTATATAAAGGTTTAATCCGGGATGGAGGAATTGGTAAATATACAAAAAGTCCTGTAACGATGTGGCAATGTGAAACGTGTAATATTATCTGGCATGATTTAATGAAAGATGACATACAGCAATATTATGAAAGTGTCAACTACAGAAATTCATTGGAAGAAAGTTCGGAAATTGATGTTTTTTATACTCTTCATGACAAGGAGACACTGGCAAAATTTCAATATACAGGTACAGATATTTTTCGACATAAGGTGATAGCGGATATAGGCTGTGGCGGCGGGGCCTTCCTTGATTTTTTAAAAGGTGTGGCTGAAACGGTTATAGCAGTTGAGCCATCTGAGAAATATAGAAAAATCATGGATGAAAAAGGATTTAATACATATGCCTATGCTGGAGAAGCTACAGCAGACTGGTCAAATAAGATTGACGTAATAACCTCATTTGATGTAATTGAGCATGTAGAGGACCCGTTGATGTTTTTGAAAGATATTTTTGAGCTTTTAAAAAAGGGGGGGAAGGGAATAATAGGGACGCCGACAGATGCACCTGTTATGAGAAAGTTATTAGGGGAAATATATGAAAAAAAGCTTTTGCTAAGTACACAGCATTTATGGATTTTTTCAGAAAATAACTTAAAAATGATAGCAGAAAAAGCCGGATTTAAAAATATTAAAATTAAATATTTTCAGAGGTATGGTATTGGAAATTTATTGGGATGGCTGAAGGAACAAGAACCATGTTCAGATATTGATGAATCATTTATTACAGATTCATTGGATAATGTATGGAAAAGCGAGTGCTGTGCAATGGGAGTAGCTGATTATATGGTTCTTTATTTAGAAAAATAATAATAAAAGTATAAATGCTTTTGAAAAAATATGGGGGAAATTTAATTTGAAAAAAATAGTATCATTTATTCCTATTAAACTAAATAATCAACGACTTCCAGGAAAGAATACGTTACCTTTGGGAGAAAAACTAATGTGTGACTATATATTTGAAACTGTAAACCAGATAAAAGAGATAAATGAAAAATATGTATATTGCAGTGATGAAGCAATAAAAAAGTATATTCCAAAGGGGCTTACTTTTTTTAAACGGGATCCATACCTTGATGGGTTTGAGATAAAGGGACTGCAAATTATTGATCATTTTTTAAAAGACGTTGATGCAGATATTTATGTGCTGACTCATGTTACACAGCCTTTTACCAGAGCTGACTCTATTAGAGATGCACTAGGTAAGGTGAGCAGCGGAGAGTATGATTCTGCATTTAGTGCAATAGAAATTAAGGATTATTGTTGGTACCAGGGAAAACCTTTAAATTATAATATGAAGGATATAGTGACAACTCAAAATCTGGAGCCTGTTTTTATGGAGACAGGAGCTTTTTTCATATTTACCCGTGAAGTATTTCAAAGATATCATCAAAGAATAGGTATGAAACCATATATGAAAATTATTGACCGAATAGAAGCCATAGATGTGGATACCATGGAAGATTACAGAATGGCACAGATAGCAGCTGAATGGATAAAAAGGGGTGAAATTTAATAGATGAAAAATGTTGATATACTGGATTGTACTTTACGTGATGGGGGGCGGGTTATCAATTGTGCATTTGGAGAAAATGCAATTATTGGGATAGGAAAGCAGTTAAAAAGGGCTGGAATTGACATAATAGAAATGGGGTTTTTAAGAGATGGATTTTATAAAGAAAGTAGTACTTTTTTTCCATCAGTGCATGTTGCAAATCAGTATATTTACCAGATATGTAAGAATAACTCACCCAAAAGAGAACAATATGTTCTGTTTATGGACTATGGATTATATAGTACTGAGAAATTGGAAGAATCAGATAGAACTGGTGTAAGTGGCATTAGGTATGGATTTACAAAAAAGAACTATGATGAAAGTTATGAACAGATTGTGAATGACATACAGACTATTAAACGAAAAGGATATAATGTCTATTTCCAGGATGTTAATACAAATGGCTATAAAGAAAGTGAGCTTGTGGAATTAATATATATGGCAAATGAGTTTGAACCGGTTTCGTTTGGAATAGTAGATACCTTTGGTTCTATGTATTTGGATGATTTGGAAAAAATATGGGATATTGTTGATACACATTTAGATAAAAATATTGCTGTTGACTTTCATTCACATAATAATATGCAGATGTCGTTTGCCTTAACACAAAGGCTGATTCAATTGACAGGGAATCGTCGAAAGCTGATAATTGACGCCACCTTAAATGGAATGGGAAAATGTGCAGGTAATTTAAATACGGAACTAATAGTTGATTTTCTTACGAGAAAATATAATTATGATTATGATACAGATATTGTCTTAGATGCCATAGATGGATACCTGCCTCCTTTCAAACGGCGCATGGAATGGGGATATTCTATACCTGCATTTATGGCAGGAATATATAAGGCACATCCTAATAATATTATATATTTGACGGAAAAGTACAGATTAAACAGCAAAGACATGAAATATATTATATCTGCAATTAATGAAGAAACAAGGCAAAGATATGACTATGATAATATAAATAAAATTTATAAAGATTATTGTTCAAATAAAATTGATGATACTTATACATTAGAAGTACTCAGGAACTTGTTTACTGAAAGGAAATGCTTGGTGCTGGTTCCAGGAAGAACAATAGAGCAATATCACGAAAAAATTTTAAAATATATAAGAGACGAAAAGCCTTTAATTATTTGTGTTAATTTCATTCCATTTGATCTGCCTTATAATTATTTATTTTATGCGAACACAATTCATTGGGAAAAAGTAAGTGATAAAATTGACAGAAAAAAATGTATATTAACATCAAATATTCATGTGGATACAGATGATGTTTACTTATTGAATTATTCCAGACTGATATTAGAAGACAGTATGTTATATGATAATAGTACAATGATGTTGTTAAATTTACTAAAAATTTTAGAAGTTAAGGAAATAGAGTTGGCCGGCTTTGACGGGCTAAAGGAAAACGAACAAAATTATGTGGATGATACATTTCCTAATGAAAAGAAAAATATAACATATTTCAAAATAAATAAAGAAATAACAAAATTAATAATGCAGTATCGAAGTAAAACGGCAGGAAAAGTGAAAGTCAGATTTATAACACCAAGTATTTACGAAACGTGCAAGTAAGTATTAAATAATTTACTCAAACTGGAATATAAAATTTTACAGGAATATCTGGTTTTTAGGAGGAAAGGAATATGTTAAAGGCAGTATTGTTTGGCGCATCTGGGGGGGGGTATCGCTTATATAAAGAAATAAGTGCCCGATATGAAGTTATAGCATTTACAGATAATGATAAAAACAAGTGGGGAAAAACTTTATGGGATATACCAATTTATGCTCCATCAAAATGTATTTACGACTTGGATTATAACTGTTTAATCATTACTTCTGCACCGGGGATGACTTCTATAAAGGAACAATGTATACAGATGGGAGTTCAAGAAGAGAAGATTATAACGTCTTATGTTGAGGCACCATTAGAAAGCAGGAGACTCTTTTTGGAAGGGTTTTCTAAATTGATTAGGGAACAATCTGAAGATGGAGAGTGCGCGGAAGTCGGCGTATTTGAAGGAGATTTTGCAAAGTGGATAAATTTTTATTTTCCAGATAGAATGTTGCATTTATTTGATACATTTGAGGGATTTGATAAAAGGGACATTATTAAAGAGGGAAATTATTCTAAGGCAAAGCAGGGAGAATATAATAATACATCCATTGAACTTGTATTGAAAAAAATGTATTGCTCACAAAAGTGCATCATACATAAAGGGTATTTTCCTGAAACTGCACAGGGGATTGGGAATCGGTTTTGTTTTGTCAATCTTGATGTAGATTTATATGAACCTACATATAATGGTTTATGTTTTTTTCATGATAAGATAACAGAAAATGGAATTATACTTGTACATGATTATTTCACAGAAAACTTTAAGGGGCCTAAATATGCAGTTGACAGATTTGTTAGTGAGCATAAAAACAGAGTTAAGATATTTCCCATCGGAGATGGGGTTAGTATTGCATTATTTTTTAAAACAGTGTAATTCTCCAGTATTTAAATGATAAAGAAAAGCTACTTTTATGAATCAAAGGTTGAGATTTGTATCATTGAATTATGAGATAGAAAAACACTCCGGCGGGGAGGCGCATATGGAAAAGAAACAGACATTTCCAGAGTATTTGAAGCAGCTGCGTAAGTCCTGTCATTATAAACAGGATTTTGTTGCCACAAATCTGCATATTTCCAGGCAAACTTATTCCCACTATGAAACCGGCAGAATAAAGCCGTCAGTTGGTGTCCTTTACCGTATGTCAAAATTTTATGGGGTTTCAGTTGAAGATATATTTGAGCATATGGATGTTTGCCCCTCAAAGCTGGCAGACAAGGAGGAAGGAGAGGAAAATAGGGAGAAAAATGATTTTACAGAACGGGAATTTTTTTATTATTACCAGAATTTAAATGAAAAGAATAAAGAAGACATTCTTTCTATTATGAAAGCAATTATGCAGACTGAAAATTAATATATAAGTCATTATTATATAAAACATAATAAATATTGATTTTACTTATGATTACCTATCAGGTATAATCATATAGTAAGAAGCTGATAATAAGAGCAGGTTTTTACAAGCCTGCTTTTGTTGTTTTATGCGCAGGGGCACGCAAAGAAAGTATGTCAGTAAAGCTGTGCGTGAGCGCTTGATTGCGCATGGAAATGGAAAAGATTTGCAGCGTTTTGTGGGGCTGCAGTATTTTAGAATGGAGGTCAACAAATGGTTAAAGCGGTAGTGGGAGCCAATTGGGGCGACGAGGGCAAAGGCAAGATAACGGATATGCTGGCACAGCAGGCGGATATTATTGTCCGTTTTCAGGGCGGAGCCAATGCAGGGCATACGATTGTGAACAATTATGGCAAATTTGCCCTGCATACCCTTCCTTCCGGTGTATTTTACAGTCATACCACCAGCATTATTGGCAATGGGGTGGCATTGAATATTCCGGTGCTTTTTAAGGAAATTAAGGATATTACGGACAGAAATGTGCCTGTGCCAAAGATATTAATTTCTGACAGGGCGCAGATGGTAATGCCGTATCATATTCTGCTTGACCAGTACGAGGAAGAACGGCTGGGGGGCAAATCTTTTGGCTCCACTAAATCGGGCATTGCTCCTTTTTATTCGGATAAATATGCCAAGATTGGCTTTCAGGTCAGTGAGCTTTTTGAGGAAGAAGCGCTGAAAGAAAAGGTGGAAAGGGTTTGTGAGCAGAAAAACGTAATGCTTGCTCATATGTATCATAAACCGCTGATTAATACACAAGAGCTGTTGGATACTCTGCGCGGATATAAGGATATGGTTGCGCCTTATGTATGCGATGTATCTTTATATCTGGACAAAGCGTTAAAAGAGGGAAAAACCATTTTGCTGGAAGGACAGCTTGGCACACTGAAGGACACAGATCATGGCATTTATCCGATGGTGACTTCATCCTCTACGCTGGCAGCATACGGTGCAATCGGAGCAGGAATTCCGCCCTATGAAATTAAAGAAATTATTACTGTCTGTAAAGCATACTCGTCGGCTGTTGGGGCAGGCGCCTTTGTGTCTGAAATTTTTGGACAGGAAGCGGAGGAACTGCGGCGAAGAGGCGGCGATGGCGGGGAATATGGTGCAACTACCGGACGTCCCAGACGTATGGGCTGGTTTGACTGTGTGGCATCCAGATATGGGTGCAGACTGCAGGGAGCCACAGATGTGGCATTTACGGTGCTGGATGTGCTGGGGTATTTGGATGAAATTCCGGTGTGCACCGGATATGAGATAGAGGGAAAAGTGACCAGGGATTTTCCTGTTACCTGCAGACTGGAAAAAGCAAAGCCAGTGCTTACCAGGCTTCCCGGATGGAAATGCGATATCCGTGGAATTAAAAAATATGAGGATTTGCCGGAAAACTGCCGGAAGTATGTAGAGTTTATTGAAGATCAGATTGGCTATCCAATTACGATGGTATCCAACGGACCAGGCAGGGACGATATTATTTACAGAAAAAGTCCGTTAAAGTAAAAAGCCAGAGGGAAGGCTGGTAGAAAATAAAGGGAGGTATCCTGCGTTTACCTGATATCTCCCTTTGCTTCTGGGTATCCAGGCAGAAAACTATCCGTCAATCGTAATATATTTTTTCTCTTCTACGGAAGGTCTGTGCTCCTTTTTGGGAATGGAAAGTTTCAAAATGCCATGCTTAAATTCTCCATGTATATCATCCTGTGTCACATCGTCTCCCACATAAAAGGTTCTCTGGCAGGCTCCGGCATAGCGTTCACGGCGGATATACTTACCGGATTCATTTGTCTGTTCGTTTTCTTTTGCGGCGCTGACAGTCAGATAACCATTTTCAAGAGAAACCTTTACCTGCTCCTTTTCAAATCCAGGCAGATCCATTTCCATTTCATAGCTGTCTTTATGCTCTTTGACGTCAGTTTTCATCAGGCTGCGTTCCCGCTGCCCGTACAGTTTTTTCTCCATTTTTTTGAAATCTTTGTTATCATAAAATGGAAAGCCCCAAAAATCGTCAAACATATCTTTTCCTAAAATACCAGGTACCAACATTTGTTTTCCTCCAATCTGTTTAATAATAAAGTTATGACTAGAGCGTGTTTGAAAAATGCTTCCCGGCAAATGTGGGGATGCGGTTTTCCGCGTGCAGATGTTGGAAATGATTTTTCAAACACGCTCTAATATATTATTTGCATATGGGCGGAGTTTTACTCTTGCAAAGTACCAATCCCGTTGTTAAAATAATAGAATCTGGAAAAAACGGTATGCAGGGGTATAAAAATGAACCGGAATTATTCAATGGAACTGGATAAAATAATAAAAGATCCTGAAAACAGGGGAAAGAAGCTTTTTTTGCACAGTTGCTGCGCCCCATGCAGCAGTTATGTATTAGAGTATCTTAGAGAATTTTTCCGTATTACGGTATTTTATTTTAATCCAAACATTACAGAGCAGGAAGAATATCTGAAGCGTGTGGCGGAACAGAAACGGCTGATTGAAGAATTTAACACAAAGGCCGGGGCAGAAAGCGGTTTGGTCTATCCTATAATGGTGGAAGAGGGAAAATACAAGAAAGAATTGTTTTTTGAAAATGTCAGGGGACTTGAGAGCTGCAAGGAGGGCGGAGAACGCTGCTTTGTCTGTTATGAACTCCGGCTGTCGGAAACGGCGAAAAGGGCAAAAGAAACACAGGCAGATTATTTTACAACAACTTTAACCATAAGCCCTTTAAAAAATGCGGTGAAAATTAATGAAATTGGAGAGCGGCTTTCCAGAGAGCGGGGAGTGGCGTTTCTGCCTTCGGATTTTAAAAAGAAAAACGGGTACAAGCGGTCAGTGGAGCTTTCCAGAGAATACGGTTTATACAGGCAGGACTACTGTGGATGTATTTTTTCCAAAAAAGAAAGAGAAGACAGGCAGGCAAATGCACAATAAACCAAAAGCGTGGATGAAAAAATGCTTTGGATGAAACAATCAATTTTATGGGAGGAGAGGAAGATGAAAAAGTTTCTGGATTTGATTTCAGAGGAAATGAAAAATGCTTTTGAGGCGGCAGGCTATGACAGGGAGCTTGGGAAGGTCACTTTATCAAACCGGCCTGATCTTTGCGAATATCAGTGCAACGGCGCCATGGCAGGGGCAAAGCTTTATAAAAAAGCGCCGATTATGATTGCAAAGGACGTGGCGGAGCGGTGTCAGGAGAGCAAGATTTTCCAGACAGTGGAGGCGGTAAATCCTGGATTCTTAAATTTAAAGTTGGGGAATGATTTTGTGGCGGATTATCTGAATCGGATGGTTTCGGAACCTAAGTTTGGGCTGGATGGTCCTGATAAGCCATGCAAAATTATTGTAGATTATGGCGGACCTAATGTGGCGAAACCCCTTCATGTGGGCCATCTGCGTTCTGCGATTATCGGAGAGAGCATTAAACGGATTGCAAGATATGCCGGTCATGAAGTGATTGGGGATATCCATATGGGAGACTGGGGTCTGCAGATGGGATTAATCATTACGGAGCTTAAGGAAAGGAAACCGGAGCTGGTGTATTTTGATGAATGTTATGAGGGAGCGTATCCGGCACAGGCGCCTTTTACCATTACGGAGCTGGAGGAAATTTATCCGGCGGCAAGCGCCAAATCAAAGGAGGACGCAGCATATAAAGAGCGCGCCATGGACGCTACCTTAAAGCTGCAAAGCGGTGAGCGGGGATACCGGGCTCTATGGAAACACATTATGGAGGTTTCTGTTAATGACCTTAAGAAAAATTACCACAACCTAAATGTGGACTTTGATTTGTGGAAGGGAGAGTCAGATGTCCAGGATTTAATACCAGGTATGGTGGAGTATATGAAAAAGGAAGGTTATGCGTATTTCAGCGACGGCGCGCTGGTGGTGGATGTCAAAGAGGATACGGATACCAGGGAGATTCCCCCCTGTATGATACTTAAGTCTGACGGCGCCTCCCTTTATAACACAACGGACCTTGCAACGATTATGGACCGGATGGAAAAGTACCACCCGGATAAACTGATTTATCTTACCGATAAACGGCAGGAACTTTATTTCGAACAGGTATTTCGCTGCGCCAGGAAAACAAAGCTGGTTTCCCCGGAAACAGAACTTCTGCATATTGGTTTTGGGACTATGAATGGTAAGGACGGAAAACCTTTTAAGACCCGTGAGGGCGGTGTAATGCGTCTGGAACTTCTCATTAAGGAGATTAATGAGGAAATGTACCGGAAGATAACGGATAATCGTGAAATGGATGGACAGGAGGCTGGAGAGACCGCCCAGGTGGTAGCTTTGTCGGCAATTAAGTATGGGGATTTGTCCAATCAGGCTTCCAAAGATTATATTTTTGATATTGACAAGTTTACTTCCTTTGAAGGCGACACAGGTCCTTATATTTTGTACACCATTGTCAGAATTAAGTCTATTCTGGCCAAAATTAAGGAGCAGGGAGGCTGTTTGGAGGGCGTTTCCCTGAAAGAAGCAAAAAGCGGGGCGGAAAAAGCGCTGATGCTGAACCTTGCAGGATTTCATGCCATGATGGAGGCTGCTTATCTGGAGACTGCGCCTCATAAGGTGTGCGCATATATTTATGAACTGGCGAATGCTTTCAACCGTTTTTATCATGAAACCAAAATTATTGCGGAAGAAGACGAAGAGAAAAAGTCCGGGTGGGTTGCATTACTTTTACTCACAAGAAATATTCTGGAAACCTGTACTAATCTGCTTGGTTTTTCCGCACCGGAAAGGATGTAAAATGATATGCAGACAGCGATGGAATTGAGAAATAAATTAAAAAGCATTGACCATAGAGGGTATCCTGCTTATAAAGAGCTGCGGGGCCAGTATGACTTCAAGGACTATGTGCTTTCCATTGACCATGTGCAGGGGGACCCTTTTGCGGCACCTTCCCGGCTTTCCGTATGGGTAAAAGCGGAGAAGGCAGGCTTTCCAAAGGAATTTTTTGACACCCATGCCAAAAGGATTACTGTGCAGGATCATCTTACCAGGCTTTTTGGGAGAGAGATTGCAGGGGGGAGTTTTCAGGCAAAAGGTTCAGGGAAAAGCGGGCTGCTTACCGTGTCAAGATGCGGACAGCAGGTGCTGGAACGGACTGCCCTTAAGATAAAAGAGGGCAGCATTACTCTCAGGTTTGAGGCAGGATTTCCGGCCAATGGCAGAACCATTAATGCAAGGGAATTGGAAAAAATGCTTTTTGACATTTTGCCGGACAGTGTCAGGAAAAGCCTGTACTATTCCCAGATTGACCGAAATAAGTTAAAACAGGCGGTCTGCCTTTGTGAAGATCAGGAGTACATCAGGGAAAAATTAGAAGAACTTTCTCTTTGCGCATTTGTGGCGGACGGTGCGATTCTTCCAAGGGAAAGCGGAATATCGGAAAAACCCATGAAGGGAGCGGTGCCATTCCGGTCCCCGGATTCCCTGAAAATCACTTTAAACCTGCCCAATCAGGGGGAGGTGATGGGGATGGGAATCCCTAAGGGAATTACGCTTTTTGTGGGAGGCGGATATCACGGAAAATCCACCATTTTGCAGGCTCTTCAAAACGGTGTGTATAATCATATAAAAGGAGATGGCAGGGAGCTTGTAATCACTGATGCCACTGCAGTAAAGCTCCGGGCAGAGGATGGGCGCAGCATTGCAAATGTGGATATTTCCCCGTTTATCGGCAATCTGCCCAATAAAAAAGATACGGCGCATTTTTCAACAGAGGACGCCAGCGGAAGCACATCCCAGGCAGCTAATCTGATGGAAGGCGTGGAGGCAGGCAGCAGCCTGTTCCTTATTGATGAAGACACTTCTGCCACTAATTTTATGATTCGTGACCAGCTGATGCAGGAAGTGATTATGGCAGGAGAAGAGCCGATTACCCCTTTTATCTGCCGGGTAAACAGTCTTTATCGTGACCTTGGCATTTCTTCCATTATTGTGGCAGGCAGCTCCGGGTCATATTTTCACGTGGCGGATACTGTAATACAGATGAAAGAATATGTGCCGTATGACATCACAAAAAAAGCAAAGCAGGCCGCCCAGGGATACCCTGCAATGACAGGAGAAAATGAAAAGTTTCCGGCTTATCTGGACAAAAGATGTCCGCTGCCTGATATGGGGCTGAAAAAGGATGACCGGATTAAAATAAAAACCATGGGAACCAGCGAGCTTTTACTCTCCAAAGACAGCGTGGAGCTGCGGTATCTGGAGCAGTTAAAGGACCAGGAACAGACAGGGGCGCTGGCGTGGATTTTAAAATATACACAGCTAAAGCTTTTGGATGGAAGAAAGAGTATCAGGCAGATTGGCGAGCTGATTGAAAAACAGATAGACAGAGACGGACTGGAAAGCTTATTTGAGAGAGGAGATATATCTGCATCTCTTGCAAGGCCAAGAAAACAGGAAATTTTAGCCTGCATTAACCGTTACAGGAAGCTTCATTTTTGATAACATCCAAATGGGAAGAACAGAGGGCAGGAAGGGTTTTAGCGCTCCACAAAATCAAACCCTGTAATCTGATAATTGCTGTCTCTTAATACCCTGATACCAAGATTTCCATCTGTTTCCACAATATGGGTGTATACATCCGGTGCGGTTTCGTCATGGAAATACCCTATAACGTTTCCGTCATACATCAAACGGCTGCAGGACTTGTCATAAGTCAGTCCATATTTTTCATATTCGGTAAATTTTTTGGAGGATATGAGGGACTGATACAGACTTTCGGATACGTTTTGATTGTCACCAGACTGGAAGGCAGTTTTTTGTAGGTTTTTGGCAGCAGCAGTTAATATACTTCCAACCAGAAGGACAGTGCATGTAAGAACTGTTGCTGCTTTTTTATACTTTTTGCTGTCAGGGCATTGGGGAGGGGTGTGTAAATGGAGAATATTGCTGTGTTCTTTTTTCATGATGATATCCGTTCCTTTCTCTTTAGAAAATGACTATCGCAATAGTTATCTCTTTTATAATACTATACATGGATGATAATGTCAATATAAAGTGACTATTAAGATAGTTTGCAAAATATATTATTATATTATAAACGGAGCATAAATTATCAAGAAATTTCAGAAACATTAAAATAGAAGGGAAAGGCTATCAGCCAACCTATACTCGCACGGAACTGACAGATGCACTCCATGAAGCGTTTGACTTCTGCATAACCAAAGAAATCATGCCTATCACAAAAATGAAAAAATTTTTGCCGACACAAAACGACAGAAAGAGGAATATACAATTGCAAAGTTCAGAAAAGTCCTACAGGCCAGTAAAAATAAGGCCTCCGGGACTTTTTAACTGTTTTTAGTGTCAAACTCAGAATCATATTTTGTCATTATATAATAGTCTAAACACACTCTATCAACTTTATTGGTGTTAATTGGACATCCGCAATTTGTACATGATGTTGATTTATCAGATATTTCTTTATTACATTCAGGACCTTTAATTAACTTTGATATTACCTTCTCTCCCTCATAACCTTATTTATTACAGTCTTTTTTATGACTTTATGCATCTTTCAAAAATTAAAACGGTTTGCCCTATAGTCGCATTAATACCAGCTCCAAATCCAACTATAGAAATACTGGATGATGTTTTTCCAAGCTCATTAGTAAAAATGGAATGTAGTCGCCATCCATTTTCTGACCATTCGTTTAATGTTTTTTGTATATTATAATCGTCGATTTGTCCGTCAGATAAATCATTTATAACAACTATTTGATATTCAAAAAGAGGATTTTTAGATATTTGATTTTTCTTTTGTTCTTCTTTTGCGGTTGATTCTTCTATTTGTTTATTTCGATGTTCGATAAGTTCGTCATGTGTAACAACTCTCATATACCTATAGTCATACCTGCACTTAATACATACGTTTACAGAATCACCTAATAGTTCACCGCATTTGGGACAAGTTTTCATAGCTGTTCTCCTAGTTATTTTTATTTTTCATTTGAAATATTAGAATAAAACTTTATATCCAATATACTAAATAATTTCTTATAATTAAAATTATATCATAATATGGCAAATATTAAAATTAGAACATATGTTCTACTTCCGGTTAGACTTTTGGCGGGATTCACAAAAGCCTAACTGAAGATGCTATTGAATTAATGGTAGAAAATTCGGTGTGACCGGATATGCCCAAAACTGTCTGCTTTTTACCCTCATTTTAAAAGAATCCATTGAAAAATAGCCATTTTAAATATGGGACCATATGAGAAGCCTTGATTTTACAGTATACATTATAATATATATCTTAAAAAGGGTTGATTACGAGAAAGCCTGTGACCACTTGGATATATTGGTAAAGAATTAAATATGTCCACCACAAATCTGAAACGTGTTTTGTGTGCTAAGCGAAATCTCACTGATTCAATGAAAGAATTCGCCGCTTTTCTTATTTTCAAGATAGGACTGCCAGATCTTCATGCCATATCTGTGCGATAAGGCATCAATCTTATGGCTTTTTAAACTTGGATACATAGGATTTTAGGAAAGCTTTTTCAGGGCATTTCCCCATTTTTTATACAACTGTTTTTCCGCTTTGCCTGCTGTGCCTTCCTTATTCTTTCTTCTTAGTTTATTCCATAGCTTTTCCATTTCTGGAATGCCCATTTGTATCTCATATGCCATGCGGCTGCCTCCTAAAATCAGATAAGTCGATTGGTGCTGAAACCTTATTCATCCTGAAGTTCTCAATAGCACGATCCATATCTTCAAGTGTTCTGTCAGAGATAGAATCTGGGACGGTAAGCTCTCTTGGCTCCAGCATAATACATCCATTTGGGAATTCTTTTACATGATAATACTGATATAATGCACCTCTCAGGGTAATTCTTTTTTTGTCATCAATATGAACCGTATAATCCCTTACTGCTTCCATACAGTCACCTCCATTGTTAGAAGTGGGGATATCCCACTTAATATTATTATATTCAATATGGTCTTTTTATCCGCCGCCTATAAGAACATTCGTATATCTTCAACAGGAGTGTTGGGCAGTCTTATTTGTTTAAGAAAATGCCAATTATATAAGCAGAGTGTTTTAAATTCAGTTGATGGTTAGAAACAAAAAATGGCAGGGATTGATGAATCGGACTCACACGCTATTGTTGCGATGTCGCACCATAGAAGGTTGGTTCCTCTGTTCTTTTTATCTTTCTGTGTCATTTCATTTGCAGGTTAGAGCGTGTTTGAAAAATGCTCTAGTACACTGGATAATTAATAAATGTCCTGTTATATTTAAATTAATGTGCGGATTTTACAGTTTTGCGGATTGAAAATTAGGCTAGATATTTAATTTATGAAGTACTAGTACAGAGAATATTAAGTAACTGACATATTCACTTGTCTAATTTTTCAGCTGCTGCGCGAATATATCAAAGACTTAATTTTCGCTGTACTATATAAAAAAACATGCCTGCAAATATTTCCAAGGATAGAAAACCCATTTCGGATATTTGGAAAACTGTATAATATGATGAAAATTCAAAGTCAGAAGAATGAACCATTCTTCTGGCCTTACATCTTTTCATTTATTGTCAGTGCCGTTCGGAACGGCACTGACGCCGCAGGCGGCATGCCAGGAAGGATGTGCCTTTTAAGATTTATACCACTGCTCTTGGGCTTCGTAGAGCCTTTTGTACTCTCCCTCCTGGGCAATCAGTTCCTCATGGGTGCCCATCTGCACCACCTCTCCATCCTTCATGACCAGAATCCGGTCCGCCAGCTTCACAGAGCCCAGGCGGTGGGTTACGATGACAGCGGACTTGTCCCTGGCAATTTTTGCAAAACGATTATAAATCCTCGTTTCCTCGTATGGGTCAATAGCTGCCGTGGGCTCGTCCAGGATAATCAGGTCATGGCCGCGAAAGAAGCCCCTGGCGATGGCGACGCGCTGCCACTGGCCTCCGGACAGGTCAATGCCATCGAATTCACGGGAGAGCATGGTATTATAGCCCTGAGGAAACGCGCCGGGCGCCGTCCCCGCCATGGCGCATACGCTGTCCAGCCGGGCCTTTCCGGATTCCGCTCCGGGATCGCTGATGACGATATTCTCGTCCAGAGTCATCTGATAGCGCTGGAATTTCTGGAATACCGCGGAGGTCCGGTATGTAAGGGCATCCATGGCAAGCTCTCTGGAATCAATGCCGTTTTTCTTTACTGTGCCCTCCGAGGGCAGGTAGAGCCCGGCAATCAGGCGGATCAGGGTGGATTTCCCGGAGCCATTCTCGCCCACCACCGCCAGGGTTTCCCCCCTGTGCAGCGTCAGGCTCACGTCCTTTACGGCATACTTTATCTGTTCTGTGGTGCCGTCCTCCTTTTTTCCGGCCGGATAGGCAAAGCTTACGTTCTCCAGCACCATATCCCCCCAGCCCGGCGCGTCATGGCGTTGTCCGGTCCGTTCCTCCATGGACAGGAAATTCAGGTAGTTGCGGATAGGGCCTGTGTTCGCGGCCATCTCTCCTATATGGCTGCAGACCACCTCCTCCATGATGTTGTACAGCATGCCGATGGAATTGAAAACCGCCGCGAAAGCCCCCACCGTCACCTCCCGTTTCATCAGGGCGTCATACAGCATCCAGAGGATGGCGCAGTATCCCGCTACGGTGAAGGCGCGGGTGGAGAGCTCGAACAGATTTGATTTCATGGCGGCCTTGAACTTCAGCCTCTGCAGGCAGATAAGGGTTTCTTGATATAGCTTCTTAAAATAGGAGAAGCCTCCCAGGATGCGGGTTTCCTTGAAATATTCCCGGCCTGCCATGCAGACCTCATAGTATTCGTATTCCCTGCGGACCGGGGCCGAGGCGTCCTCCAGGTGGGAGAAGGCCTTCATCCGGATAAGCTGCGCCAAAGCGGTGGGCAGGAAGATGATGACAATGGCGCTGACCAAAATCGGTTTCAGGGAAAAAAGATACCAGCCCATGAAAATAAAGTAAGGGATATAAAAAGTCAGTATCGCGATTACGTCGGAGACATACCAGAAAGCGCTGTCCTTCCCTTGCTCCGCCTTATTGATATCATCCAGCTTTTCCGTGTCCTCAAAGACAGCAGGATCCAGCCGGGCGATTTTTCTCTGGATGGCCATGGACAGATGGGCGCCTACCTTTCCGTCCACCACGTCCGGCAGAAAATTGCCCACACCGTTGAGCACCTGACAGGCCACATTGGAGATGCCCAGGAGCGCCAGCGCAAGAAAGGCCTGCCCGATTCCTGCTTTTCCCTCCGCCGCGTCCACCGCCCTGTCGAAAAAGCGCTGCTGCATCATGGTCACCATGCCGAAGGAGACGCCGTGGAGGACGGCCAGCACCATGTCTGCCATGAACAGAAAGGGCGTCGCCTTCAGCATCACCGGCAGGAGCTTTCCAAAAGCGCCTGCCATAGTCCTCTCTTTTTTCGTCCCGTTTTGTCTTTTCATTGATACCAGCTCCTCTGCGCCTCATACATAGAGGCATAAATGCCCTTCTGGGAGAGCAGACCTTCATGATTCCCCTGTTCCGCCACCTTCCCGCCGTCCACCACGATGATTTCATCCGCCAGACGGGCGGCGCCCAGCCTGTGGGTGATGAAGATCGTGGATTTCCCGGCGCTGATCTTGCCGAACATTTCATAGATGCCGCTCTCCGCCACCGGATCCAAAGCCGCCGTGGGCTCGTCCAGGATCTGAACCGCCGCCGGATGATACAGGGCCCTGGCGATGGCCAGGCGCTGCCACTGCCCTCCGGAGAGGTCCACGCCCTGTTTCTTTATTTTTCCCAGAGGGGTCTCCATCCCCCTAGGCAGTTCGGCAATCGTCTGGCCAAGGCCCATTGCCTCCGCGGTTTCCCTGATTTTCGTCCGGTCCTTTTGAAGCACGTTCCCCAGGGCGATATTATCCTCCAGGGATATCTGATATCTGGCGAAATCCTGATAGACCACGGAGAAGAACGCCTTCAAATCTGCCTGGCGGAAGGTCCTCAGCTCCCTGCCGTTGAGCAGGATTTCTCCCTCGTAATTGTCATACAGGCCAGTCAGAAGCTTGGTCAGCGTGGTCTTTCCGGCCCCGTTGACGCCCACGAAGGCATAATGCCTGCCGCATTCCAGGCGAAGGCTGAAACATTTTAGGATATCCTTCTCCGTGCCCGGATACCGGAAGGATACCTGGCGAAACTCCAGGCTTTCGAAAGGAATCCCGGCACCGGGCAGGTCCAGCGCACCGGGGGTTTCGGACAGGGCGCAGAAGGCGGTCAGGTCCTTACAGTACTCCATGTTCTGGGCGATTTTATTCATGGTGTCGGACAGCTCCCAGGACATCATCTGGATCAGGTTCAGGGTGGAGGTGATGAGCCCCATGAACATGCCCGGCGTGATGAGCCCCTTTGTCAGAGGAAACAGGAGCACGCTGATAATCAGCAGGGAGAGCAGCACTGTAATCAGGCTGGAACCCTTCAGACGGATAAAATATCTGGCGTTCACTCCCACGGAGATCTTCCGGGCGGCCTCATATTTTTCCAGCCACTGCCGGTTCACCTTTTCCGTATAACCGAAAAGCGCCCGTTCCTCCACCTTTTCCCGCCCCTGCAGCACGCTCTTTAAGTAGTCTGCCCTGCGGCGGTGCTTCTCCGCTTCCTTATTTTCCTCGTAGATTTGCTGTCCGCCCTTGACCGCCAACCGGAACAGGGGAACGGAGATGGCTACGATGGCCAGCCCCGCCCACCACACCTGGGCGATCAGGATGACAAGCAGGGAACCCACCTGCAGGACGATGTTCGCCGCGCCGAGGATATTGTCGAATCCGCCGATCAGTTTCCCCACAGGGTCGCCGCAGACCCGGTTGATCAGCTCCCAGGTATCGTTGTCCTCCACATGCCGGTATTCCAGCGCCGCCCGCTTCTCGACGATTCCGGTGCGGTATGCGAATTCCAGGCGCATCTGCATTTTCAGGTTTATGTAGCTTATAAGCTGCCAGTTCAGGTTGTTGTAGGTCACTATGGCGATCAGGCACAGCAGGGGTGTCGTGATGGCCAACTGCCCGGCCTTCCCCGCGAAGATGTCCAGGGCGGTGTCGATGAAGGCTGCCGTGGCGAGCACCTGCAGTGACGGCAGGATGGATACTAATACCTGATTGAGCGTCTTGATTCCCGCATACACCGGGCACACCGTGAACGGGATCCTCAAAAAGTCCCCGAAGCCGTATTTTTTATGGTTTATCAGTAATTTTTTCATGTTCTTCTGCCTTTCAGGGCCGCGGACCTGTTTTGAATCGGTCTTGAGTGAAGGATTCCAGAGACGTTGTTTTATCGCTGATGAGTATAACATATTTTTGGACCCGCCGTCCAGCGCAAGCTTTTTTCTAAAAAATCATGAGGCCAGGAAATCTTTTCTTGGAAAAATGCAAATCTATGTTATCCCGATTTCGGAATAACATCGCTCTTGTATTTTTTAATCGTCTGTTAAGATGTTTTGTTCTATTTGATTTAAAGGTTGGTCAGCTGAAGCATCAGGATATAGGGCAAATGCAGATGTATGTAAACTATTATGACAGGAAAGTAAAGCTTGAGGATGAAAACCCAACAATAGGAATTATTATATGTAAAGATAAGAAAGATGCGGTGGTAGAAATGACTTTACCAGAAGACAATAATCAGATATTTGCGAGCAAATATCAAACGGTGCTTCCAAGCAAAGAAGAACTACAGCAGTTAATGAATGAGAAAGAATAAATTGGTGGTATAGAAAAAGAAACAATTGACCTCATAACTAAAGCGTTATAACAGTAGCAAGGTACTGTCTACAACTGTCTGCCGGATATAGCACACATAAATAGTGGAAACCCAGTAAAAAACAAGGTTTCCGCTATTTTAACCAAAGCAGATGACGGGAATCGAACCCGCCTCCTCAGCTTGGGAAGCTGATATTCTACCGATGAACTACATCTGCATGTAAAAAAGTATAACACAATCACAAATTATATTCAAGAAAAATTTTCCCAAAGTTAAAAATAAAATAACCGGACACATGAATTTTCAGTGAAAAAGAAACTGTAAGACAGGAATGAGTAACTATGGTAATGGATATTATAGGTAGAAAACGGAAGTGGGGAATGATGATATGATGGATATAAAATATGAATTACAGCAGATAAAGGAGCAGACAGAAATCGTATTGTCTACAGTTCAGGTATTTGGGTATGCCGTAGGGTTTTTAAATCATATGTCTCAAATAACCGATGAACGGGAACTTGGGATTATGGGAAATCATATATTAAATGGGATGGAATGCCTTTCTGATTACCAGAGGAAAATAATAAACCATGTGGATGAACTGGTGAGAAGAGTGGGAGAAGACACAAAGATGCAATGATGCCAAAAAGGAATCTAAAACCTCCAAAAAGCATTTTACAACAAACAGATTAAATTTTTACCATATAGGGCCGAAAAATACAAGAAATATATGTAGAATTTAATTCTGGAAATGATGGTTGTTTACGGTGAAAGATTAAGAAATTTATGGGGGTAAAAGATAATGGATAGCAAAAGAACGGAACACAATTATTCAGGCAGTCCATATCCAAAGTAAGGAGGAGGCGGAAAAATAAAGCATATCAACCGATATGCGTTTTTAAGGTGAAAATGAGATAAAAGTTTGGAAAGTCCATTGACTTTTAGAACGTTGTTCAATATAATGTAGTTGAACGTTGTTCAAGAGAGGCTTAATATGGAAAAAAATATCAATGTTAAAAATCACATTATTGAAGTCACAACTGAATTGATTGAGCAATACAACGGTAATATTAAAGACATTACTGCCCGTATGATTGCAGGGAAAGCAGAGGTTGGATTAGGTTTAATCAACTATCACTTTGGAAGTAAAGATAAATTGATAACGGAATGTGTGCAGCGCATTATCGGAAAAGTAGTTACAGAATTTCAGGTGACGAATCAATATGAAACAGATAAAGAACGCTTAACGGCTTGTGCTGCTTATGTTTTTGATTTTCTGTTTGAACATTCTGCAATTTCGCGTGTTTCCATTTTAGGTGATCTGCAAAATTATACAAAAAATTGTAATTCTGTACTTACTCAACAGGGTTTTTCGCTGTCTCTGAAAAAAGGAATGTCAAATGAGGATAAATCTATGTTTGTATTTATTCTCACTGCTGCAATGCAGATAGCATTTTTAGGAAGTGAAACAGTTAATCAATTACTTGGTTATGATTTTACGAAAGCCGGAGACAGAGCCGTATATATTGGTAAATTGGTTGATATTCTTTTGGAAGGGACAGTGCAGGCTGATGAATAAGAAAATTGGAGTATATGGCGCTGTTGTTAATTTCATTGCGGTAGTCTGCTTTGCGCTGTCTATGCTATTTGGCTTTGATTATGGCAGCTACTTTTCGTCTATGTTCATTGCCTTTAGTTTTGTACTAATGATGTGTGGATATGCTTACTTTGCTAAAAAGGAAGAAAAATTAGCAGGTTATGTTTCGGTAGCTTTTTCCGCCGTATATACAGCCATCATTTTATTAGTCTATTTTGCACAGTTAACAACTGTACGGCTAAATGATTTAACACAACAGGCTGCCGTACTTCTTGATTTTCAGCAATGCGGGCTGCTGTTTAACTATGACTTATTAGGTTATGCTGTTATGTCATTGGCCACATTTTTTGCAGGACTGACGGTAAAACCGCGGACGAAAATTGAGAAGTGGCTGAAATATCTGTTAATGATACATGGAGTGTTTTTTATCTCCTGCCTGATTTTTCCTATGACTGGATTATGCAAAGCTGACAGTCCATCATGGACAGGCGTGGCAGTGCTGGAATTTTGGTGTTTATATTTTTGTCCTATTAGTATTTTATCTTATTTTCATTTTTCAAGTTGTGGGGAATGAGATTTGCAATGAAAAACAGAAAGGATACGTTGACCTGTTTACAAAAATAAAGCAAGGTTACAGATGCGTGCAGATACATAGTGAAAAAGAATTCTTATTTGTTGTCCAAAATAAAGATACTAAGTTTACAAAAGATATAAAAAGATGTTGACATTTATCAAAAGGTAATTTATCATAAACATATGAACAATTGCTCAAATGAATGAATATAATGGAAAGACAGGTGATGGATTGATTCGTAATGGGATAGAGTGCTGTGAGACATTCCAGACACATGAGGAGCTGCTTAAGATAGTCAGCGCCAAAATGCCGGAGGAGGAAGAATTGTATGATTTAGCGGAGCTTTTTAAGGTTTTTGGGGATTCCACCCGGATTCGAATTCTGTTTGTGCTTTTTGAGGCGGAGGTATGTGTATGTGACATGGCCCAGGCCTTACAGATGACGCAGTCTGCTATTTCCCATCAGCTTAAGATTTTAAAGCAGTCAAAGCTGGTAAAAAGCAGACGGGAGGGAAAATCTGTATTTTATTCTCTGGCAGACGGACATGTGAGAACAATTATTGCTCAGGGAAGAGAGCATATTTTGGAATAAAGCTGTAACAAAGCGCAAGGAACTGTCACAAAATAAGTTAGCCATCTGCATATGCAAAATGGCTTGACTGCATTTGCCGCTGCAGGACTTTAGGTTCAGGTATATGGCGGAAAGCGATTACAAAAAAGAAAGGATAAGAAAAATGAAAAAGAAATTTAAACTGGAAGATTTGGACTGTGCAAACTGCGCCGCAAAGATGGAGGAAGCGATTAAAAAAATACAGGGTGTAAATGATGCAAATGTAAGCTTTTTAGCCCAGAAGATGACGATTGACGCCCAGGAGGATAAGTTTGAAGAGATAATGAAGGAAGTGGTTAAGGTCTGTGCCAAAGTGGAGCCGGACTGCAAAATTCTCTTATAGCCGGGCAGGATTCAGAGCATTTTTACATACTCTGGAATTGGAAATGAGGTAGGTTATGACAAAAAAGCAACAGAAAATGATGATGCGTATTATAGTATCGTTTATTTTGTTTATAGCATTGTTTGTATGCGAACATATGGGATTGTTTGCGGGAATAGGAAGTCCCTGGATTTTGTCTGCTATTTATCTGGTTCCTTATCTGATTATTGGGTATGACATTATTTATAAAGCGGTAAGAAATATCAGTCACGGGCAAGTGTTTGATGAGAATTTCCTTATGATGATAGCGACCTTCGGAGCCTTTGGGGTAGGGGAATATTCAGAAGCCGTTGCGGTCATGCTTTTTTATCAGGTGGGAGAGCTGTTTCAAAGCTATGCGGTGGGAAAGTCCCGGCAGTCGATTTCCGATATGATGGATATTTGCCCGGAATATGCCAATATAGAAAAGGATGGCAGGCTGGTACAGACAGACCCGGATGAAGTGGAGGTTGGAAGCATTATAGTGGTAAAGCCAGGGGAGCGGATTCCTCTTGACGGCATCGTGACAGAAGGCGAATCACTGATTGACACGGCGGCCCTTACAGGCGAATCGGTTCCGAGAAAGGCATCTGTGGGAGATGAGATTTTCAGCGGATGCGTAAACGGAAGCGGTACACTGAAAGTACAGGTGACAAAGGAATTTGACGATTCTACGGTGGCAAAAATTCTTGAGCTGGTGGAAAATGCCAGCTCCAAAAAGGCAAAAGTGGAAAATTTTATTACCAGATTTGCCAGGTATTACACGCCAGTAGTAACAATCGGAGCGGTGCTTCTTGCCCTGCTGCCTCCCCTCATTACAGGGGGCGGATGGGGAGAGTGGATACAGCGGGCCTGCATTTTCCTTGTAATTTCCTGTCCCTGCGCCCTGGTGATTTCTGTGCCTCTTGGTTTTTTTGGGGGAATTGGGGCTGCCTCACGGATTGGCGTTTTGGTAAAGGGGAGCAACTATCTGGAAGCAGTTGCCGAAATGACCACGATTGTTTTTGATAAAACGGGAACTCTTACCAAGGGAGAATTTAAAGTACAGGAAATTCTTCCAAAGGGCTTTTCAAAAGAAGCACTTTTGGAAATGGCAGCTTTGGGAGAGGCATATTCCACCCATCCCATTGCAGGATCCATCAGGGAAGCTTATGGCAGGGAGCTGGACATGGAACGAATTGGTCAGGCAGAAGAAATTGCAGGCCGGGGGATCTGTGTCCCTGTTGACGGAAAGGAAGTTTTGATTGGGAATGAAAAGCTGATGGAAGAACGCCATATTTCTTACGACCCTTGTCAAATTGCAGGCACGGTTGTTTATGCGGCATGTGAAGGAGAATATGCGGGAGCCATTGTGATTTCCGATACGGTAAAAGAGGGAGCCAGGGACGCCATTGCCAGTATGAAGCGGGTGGGTGTAAAAAAATGCGTTATGCTTACCGGGGACCGGATGGCAGCAGCTAAAGCAGTGGCGGAAGCGCTTGGGGTGGACGAAGTCCATGCGGAGCTTCTCCCTGGAGATAAGGTGTCGAAGGTGGAAGAACTGTTAAAGGCGCAGAAAGATAAAGAAAAGCTTGCCTTTGCAGGTGATGGCATCAATGACGCGCCTGTGCTTACCAGGGCGGATATAGGTATTGCCATGGGCAGTATGGGGTCGGACGCCGCCATAGAAGCGGCAGATGTGGTTCTCATGGATGATGATGTGAGAAAAATTGCCGCAGTTGTGAAAATATCCCGTAAGACCCTTGGGATTGTAAAGCAAAATATTGTTTTTGCCCTTGGAGTAAAGGCGCTGGTGCTTCTTCTTGGAGCTTTTGGAATGGCGAATATGTGGGAGGCTGTGTTTGCGGATGTGGGTGTTTCTGTGATTGCTATCTTAAATTCCATGCGGGCTTTAAAAACAGAATAAAACAAACTGAGCAATACAAAACAGGACCGGTTAAATCCGGTCCTGTGTGCCTATATGAAAATTTCCGGCATGGAGGAAAGAAAGTTTGGAAGTAAACTTCCAAACTATTTATTGGTGGCAGTACCGCAAGCACAGCTTGTGGTATGCAGGGGGATAGATATGAAAAAGGAACTGCAGATGGAGCTGGAGAAGATAACCCTGGAGGAAGAGCGTATTCTGGCAGGCAGACGGTCCATTGAAAAGGAAATTTATATGTCCGAGGACCAGAATGTGGTCGACGCCGGAAAGCTGTTGGATGCCGGAAAACTGATTCAGGTGCGGCCCCACACAAGGTTCGTGCATTTCCCAAAACATACCCATAATTATATAGAGATGGTTTACATGTGTCTGGGCAGTACCCATCATGTGATTGACGGCAGGGATGTGCTTCTGGAAGAAGGGGAGCTTTTGTTTTTAAACCAAAAGGCAGTACAGGAAATTTATCCTGCAGGCAGAGGGGATATAGCTATTAATTTTATTATTTTGCCGGAATTTTTTGATAAAACCCTTAAAATGATGGGAGAAGAGAATAATCTTTTGCGGGATTTTGTGGTGGACTGTCTGAAAGGGGAAAATGAAACCTCCTGTTATCTGCACTTTAAGGTGGCGGATATTCTACCCATTCAAAATCTGCTGGAAAATTTGATCTGGACGATTTGGAACCGGCTGCCCAATAAAAGAAGTATCAATCAGGTAACGATGGGGCTTTTATTCCTGCAGCTGATGAACCATGTGGACCGGATGGAAACAAATGGGGAAAATCAAAGCCATAAACTGATTATTGATGTACTTGGATATGTTGAGGAGAATTACCGGGATGGGGAATTGAAAGAACTTTCTGAAATATTAAATTATGACATCTGCTGGCTGTCCAAGGAGATAAAAAAACGAACAGGGAAGAATTATATAGAGCTGGTGCAGGAAAAACGTATGAACCAGGCGGCATATCTTCTGATGCACACTAAAATGACAGTTACGGATATTGGTCTTTCTGTGGGCTATGACAATTTAAGCTATTTTCACCGCCTGTTTCAGTCCCATTTTGGCATGACCCCCAGAAAATACAGAGTAATGCAAAAACAGACTGCAAATCCATGAAGTATGGGATTTGCAGTCTGCTGCATAAGGCTTTAGCTCCAGAATGCCTTGCGGCTAAGGAGAAAGAATGGCTGTTATCAGTTTCAGCAGCTTGGGAATATCCACAGGCTTTGCCATATGTGCGTTCATGCCGCTTTCCATGGACATCCGCTGGTCTTCCTCGTAAGCATTGGCGGACAGGGCAATAATCGGGATGCTTGAAAGCACCGGGTTTTCCAGTTCTCTTATGGCTCTGGCTGCCTGGTGTCCATTCATAACCGGCATCTGGATGTCCATCAGTATCAGGGCATATTCACTAGGGGAGGAGCCTGCTATTTTCCTGACCGCTATGCTGCCGTCCTTGGCGGTGTCCACATGCAGGCCCATATTTTCAAGCAGCTCCGCTTCTATTTCACGGTTAATTTCATTGTCGTCCACCAGAAGGATCTTTTTTCGGCCAAGAAGCCGGGAGAGAACTTCCTCCGCATTGATGTCCGGAAGAGAAAGCCTGCTTTGCAGGCGAAGCTTGATGGAGATAATAAATTTACTTCCCTTGCCGGGGGAGCTGGATACTTCAATTGTTCCGGACATAAGGTCAACCAGGTTTTTAACAATGGTAAGGCCCAGACCGGTGCCGTGGATGCCGCTTAAGGTGGTATTTTCCACCCGCTCAAAGGGGTCAAAAATACGCTTGATATAATTCTCGGAAATTCCAATGCCATTATCTTCCACCATAAACTGGTACACAGCATAGTTATAAGCCGCCTCCTTATGTTCAGTAACTGTCATATAGATTCTTCCGCCATTTTCCGTGTATTTGATGGCATTGCCGGTAAGACAAAGAAGGATGCGGTTTAGTTTTTCATGATCGCAATAAACATTGGTATGTTGTAACCCGCTTAGATTTATGGAAAAAGCAATATTTTTGATTTCCGCCTGTGCCAGGACAATTTTCTGCACGTCTTTTATAATGTCAAGGAGACTGCAGGGAGTTTCTTCCAGTTGTATTTTACCGGATTCTATCCGGGAAATTTCTAATATATTGTTAATCAGGCCAAGGAGCTGCTCGCTGGCGGTTTCTATTCTGCCAAGGTAATCCAGAATTTTTTTCGGTTCATTTATATGAGCTTTGGCAAGCGCCGTGAATCCGGTTATGGCGTTTAATGGAGTCCGCATGTCGTGGGACATATTGGAGAGAAAGGTATTTTTGGTAATGTTGGCAAGCCGGGCGTGGTTTAGGGCGTCCTCCACTATTTTTTTCTGTTCCATTTCATGGCGGATTTCTTCATCGACTCTCCGACACCCCATAACAACCTGGGAGATATGGTCTTTATTCCCCACATCCACAATACGCAGCTGAAGATATTGCGTTTCTCCATCCTTTGTTACCCGGAAGTTTACATAGTAAGCGTCCGTATTTGCCAGGGTATTGCGGATATATTGGGAATCGGTGGATTTTCTCATAATATCCTGATCCTCAGAGCATACCCAGTTTTTGATGTAGTCTGAGATAAACCATAAAAATTCATAATCCTGGAATTTTGTGCCATACTGCCTTTCCACCCGGTCGCTTAGACGGTAGGGATGGATGGTGTTGGCATCTAAGTCCACATGAAAAATGGATTCGTAGTTTGTGCTTAACCCTTCAATGATTTCCAGCCGCCGCAGATGTTCATGGTGAATAATCTTTAATTCTTGATTATATTGCTCAATCTGGTTTTTCAGGTATTTTTCCTTTTGTGATTTTTCCTGCAAAAGAGCAGTTTTTTCCGCTATCTGATGGAGCTTTTTTTCGGTGGCGTCTACAATAAATACATAAAAAATATTTCCGGCCATATCGCTGTGGATGTAGTTGCCATAATCTTCCACCCACCGGACTTCGCCGTCCTTTTGGATGATTCGGTATTCTACATAGTCCTGATTGTATTTACTTTTAGAAAGCTGGTCTTTAATGCTTTGACTTACCAGCTGATAATCGTCAGGATAAACCACGCCTTTAAAAGAGTTGCCTGTAAGTTCGCGGAACTCTTTTAAGGTAGCACATTTATAAAGTCTTAAGAGGGCCTGGTTTGCATAGATAATTTCTTCATTTCCGTCTGCATGGTAAATAAGAAAACCGCCGGGAATTTTGTCCATAAATTTTAATACTTCCCGTGCTGTCTGACGGCTGACGGCTTCAGATAGTAATGATGAATTGTCAATAGGATTATCTATGTCTGAAACAGACGTGTCCGAATGAGATTCTTCCATCTCATTCAGCACCGATAATATGTATTCTATCAAATTAAAATCCGTTGTATTGTTCAGCATGGCATCCCTCCGGACAAATTTAGCTTCAATTATCATACCATTTTGAAGGGAGTTTGTCATTACTTCTTTATTTCTTTTCTTTTTTCCAGTTTTTTTACCATTTTTCCTTTTCTATTGTCATACTATAATAAATTTGGGGTAGTGTTTCCAGAAGATTACGGAAGAAACAGGAGGAATCTCATGAAAATACTGATTGCAGATGATGAAGATTATACCAGGGAAGGATTAATGGAAGCGGTTGACTGGGAAAAATATGAAATTGACCAAGTGATGCAGGCGGCGAATGGGGCGGAGGCGATGCGCATTGCCAGCTGGTTTGGACCGGATATTGTACTTACAGACGTGCGTATGCCTAAGATGGATGGAATTGAGTTTGTAACAAAGCTTCTTTCGTGTAACCCTGACTGCCGTATTATTTTTATGAGCGGCTATATGGAGATTGAATATTTAAAAAGCGCCATCCGGCTGGCGGCAATTGATTATATAGAAAAGCCCATTGACCTTCCGGTTTTGTGCAGGGCGCTTGAGCGTGCAGCAGGTGAAATCAGGGAAAAAAATAAAAAAGAGACAGTATCAAAGGCAGGCAGAGAGTTCCAGCAGCAAAGACTGTTTAATCTGCTAATCACCAAGGATGCTGACAGGAAGATGCTGGAAAAATTAGCGGCGGAGACAGATTTTCCCTTAAACTTATGTATGACCTGTTTGATTTTACAGATGCCGGGAAGGGATGCCGGAGGGAGAGAGCAGTTGGAAAAGGCCGGGGAAATGATACGGTCTTCTTTTTGCAGGGTGATTGGAAGCTATCATAGGGAAAAGCATCAATATGAATTTATATTGTCCTACCCGGAGCGGGAGCGGTACCGGCTGCCTGCGTTATATCAAAAGATCCTGGGGCAGTTCCCGGAGGCAAGGCTGGGAACCGGAATGGAGGCGGAAAACTGCAAAAATGTTTATAACAGCTATAAAACCGCTGGAATGGCCATTAACTGCGCTTTTTTTAAGGAAGATAAACGGATTTTCCAGATTGACGAAGAGATTATGCAGAGGAACTATATAGAACCGGGGATTTACGGGGAATTTCTGCAGATATTATCGGAACAGCCGCAAAAGCTTGGGGAATGGTTTGAGGGACTTTTTGAGAAGCTTTGCAGCTATAAATATTATCATAAGGAACAAATTTATACGCTGATGATATCTTTTCTGACAGCAGTCTATAAAAAATACCCTGAAATTTATGGGGCAGAAACAGGTATCTGGAAGGAAGAGGAAATCCAGATTTATGTGAGAAGGTTGGATTTTTTGTGGGAAATCCGTGCATTTATCAGAAAGCTTCTGGAATGTCTTAAGGCAAAGCAGGAAGAACAGTCAGGGTATGGGCGTATCATCCGGGGGGTGATGGATTATGTGGCGGAGCATTATGGTGAGGAAGATTTAAGTGTGGTGCAGATTGCAGAGCATCTTCATTTTTCGGCGGTTTATCTGAATGTATTGTTTAAACAGGAAAAGAAAATGACATTAAAGCAGTATCTTAGTCATTACCGTCTGGAAAGGGCCAAGCAGATGCTGGAGCAGGATTATGACAAGATTACGGAGATTGCGGAAAAATGCGGCTATGCCAATGCCAATTACTTTGCAAAAGTGTTTCGGGAGGCAGTGGGCGTCTCGCCGGCAGAATACCGCAAAGAGAAGGGCGGCAGGTAATGAAAGAGAGCAGATTTGGGCTAAAAAAGTTTGTATCCTGGTACCGGAATTTGTCTCTGAAGGGGAAAATCGTGCTTTTGGTATATCTGGCAGGGGTTCTTCCTGTAGGGGTCATTCTGGTGATATCTCTTCTTGAAATGCAGGAACGTTCCAAAGGGCAGCAGCTTTATGCGCTGAACCAGGGATTTAACCAGATGTGTCAGGTAGTAGAAGATAAGATGACCCGGATTCATAATATATCCACGCTGCTGGCGGTTAACGAGACAATTAATTTGAATCTGACTCTTGGGGACGGAGAGATAAGCATTGCCCAGCAGCTGGCAAACTTTGAGAGCATTAATTCTTATACTTATGGTATGGAAATGGCATTTGAGTCCGGCAATATTTTGTTTTATATTGACGAGTCGTTTCCTGTGGTCAACAGTTACAGCGGACGTTACCGTTCTATTGCCCAGGCGGAAAAAATGGACTGGTATGCGCTTTTGGAAAGTAATAACGGGAGGCCTACCTGGGTCAGCTTTCAGGAGGATATTTATGATAAAAGTCATTCGTTTGTGGCAGTTACAAGGAAGCTGTGGGACAGGGACGATTACAGCAGGGATGTAGGCGTGCTGGCAGTTTTGATGGAGCGGCAGGCTCTGGAAGAGATGCTGATTGGCTCTGTACAGCAGCAGATTATTTATCTGGAAACGGCGAAGGGACAGATCCTAGCATCCAATGTGGAGGAAGAAGAGCTGTCGTCTGTTTTTCCGGAGAAGGAAAGCAGACGGGCAGGGGACAGAGAATTTGGGGAAATTTCCATTAACCATGTAAATTATCTTGCAAGGCGTCAGCTGATTGGAGACACAGATACTTATCTGGTATCCATGGTTCCACGAAGTGTTATGGATGAACAGCTTTTGGAGATGAATATGGGAATGGGATTTTTGTATTTGATGGTATGTGTAATTGTCTGGATTGCGTTTGTGCCGATTATCCGGTCTGTTACCGGACGGATGCGGCTTTTGCAGAACCAGATGATACAGACACAGGATGGAATTATCAGAAAGCTGGAAATGAATGAAAGTAATGGGGATGAGATTGGACAGTTGATTCTTCATTATAACGAAATGGTTGACAAGGTGGAAGAGCTGATGCGGGAACAGTATGTGCTTGGACAGGAAAAAGCGGGGGCGGAGCTTAAGGCGCTGCAGTCCCAGATTAACCCCCATTTTCTTTATAACACACTGGATATGATTAACTGGATGGCACAGAAAAAT
The DNA here is from genome assembly GCA_947381965.1 of uncultured bacterium. Taxonomy (GTDB): domain Bacteria; phylum Bacillota; class Clostridia; order Lachnospirales; family Lachnospiraceae; genus Suilimivivens. Next base: position 37,607 of record CANCXX010000015.1, on the reverse strand, counting down.
GAAATTGACAATATTTACAGTATCGTCCAGGCAATGTCACGTTTTTACAGGCTGACACTTAGTAAAGGAAAGGATATTGTGACTATTGGGGATGAAGTAAAGATGTGCGATGCCTATATGGAAATTCAAAAGCGGCGGTATAAAGGGAGAATTGGTTATCAGGCGGAGGTGGAAGAAGAGATTATGGAATGTCTGATCCCGAAGATTACCCTGCAGCCCTTTCTGGAAAATGCAGTGATACATGGAATTAACGAGAAAGAAGAGGCAAGGGGCATGGTAATTTTAAATGGCTGGATGGAGGATGGGAGAATTACTTTAAGCGTAACGGATGACGGCGTTGGTATGCGTGCACAGGAAAGAGAGCCGGAAGGACACGGGAGTCATTACGGTATGACCAATATTTCAGAACGCCTGAAGTTGTTTTTTCAGGAAGAAATTCCTGTGCAGGTGGAAAGCTCGCCGGGAGTGGGCACTTGTATAATTATCAATATACCGGTAAGAAAGAATTGTAAGTAAAAGCAAAGGAGAATGCAGGTGAAGAGAGTATGGATTTGGGCTGTAATTTTCTGTTGTCTGGCTGTTATGTCCGCCGGGTGTGGAAGGAAAGAAGGGGAAAGTGCGGTACAGGAAAATGACAGTGTGGTGAATTTCAGGGCAATTTACCTTGGCAATGCGCCGGAAGAGGGGCTGGAAGAATTGTATGCACAATTAGATGCGCTGACAGTTGAAGAGCTGAATTGTACTTTGCGGTTTGAATTTATTCCCTGGGGAAATGAGAGGGAACAGCTGAACATTGCCATTGCTTCCGGAGAGTATGATTTTATTCCGGGAGGCGTTTTTTCTGATTACCGGACGCTGGTGGGGAAAAATGCTTTTCTGGATTTGAATGACTATCTTTACCTTGTGCCGGAGCTGACAGCGCATTATTCCACTTACAGTAAAACTGCGCTTAAGGACTGTGAAATCGGCGGCGGACTTTACGGCATTCCCCAGTTTAGTCCGGGAGAGATAAAAAATGTAAATGAGGGATTTTTTTACAGAGAAGATCTAAGAAAACAGTGGGGGCTTCCGGAGATTAAGGATCTTGAGACGATGGAAGCATATTTATACCGGGCTAAGGAAGAAGAACCATACAGGGATGAACCGCTGATTACGGACAACCGGGTATGGCAGTCTTTATGGCTGCTTTTGACAAAAGGGAAGTATCTGGAAATCAGCAGTATGCAGGAGACGCCTTTTGTGGTGGTATCCGCCGGGAACCCGGATGTGGTGTTGAACCGGCTGGAATTGCCTGAATTTAAGGAAGCGCTTTCCTATATTGAAAAGTGGAGACAGGACGGAATTTTGGAATCAGACCTTTTAGCTATGTCAAATAACGAGGGGGAACGGGGCAAAAATATGATGATGCAGAACCGGAAGCCCTGTGAAACCAATGTGCCCATCTGGTCGGCGGAAGCGGTTCATATTCCTGACCTGACCAAAAGCCACCCGGAATGGGAGTATGGATTTTTTCCCTATATTTCTGTAAATGAAGAATGGTATATCGGCACTTTGGCGGACTCTTCCGTAATATCCATATCCTCCAAGACCACAGAGCCGGAGACAGCCATTAAGCTTCTGGAGAAAATTCATACGGACCAGCGGTATTATAATCTGATGAAACATGGGGTGGAAGGGATTCACTATCAAATGGAAGATGGAAAAATCAGTCATGAGGGGATTGACAGCAGCAATAAGTTTGGCTGGACTGTGTGCACGGATGATTTGATGAATTGTGAGGAAGTGCCTATCAACAACCAGTGGTACCAGGAAACGGTGCTTGTGGTGGGCAAGTGGCGTGATGCCATCAGCAGAGAGGCAAAACCTTATCCCCTTGAAGGGTTTACGTTTTTTACCGGAGGCGTTTATAAGGAGCTGGAGTCAATTGAACAGGTCAGGCTGAAGTATTTCCAGCCTTTGATATGCGGTTACACAGACGATTATGTGCGAGATTTAGAAAGAACCAATCAGGCGTTAAAGGAAGCGGGGCTTGATTTATATATGGAAAATATGCAGAAACAGATTTGGGAGAGGAGGGGAAGGTAGGGAGCAAAACACTGTCAGTTTGTTTCGAAAATTACCCTTTATCAAGATTTTTTCTTATGGGTTTTGCTGTCTGGGGAGAGTAAAATGATAAGAAAAGAAAACAGGACATTCCTCAGGATATTTTCCAGGATACGCCTGTGAGAAAGGGTGGGTGACAGTGTCTGTAAGCGGTAATAAAAAGAAGAAAAAAGTGCCTGATGTACCGAAGGAGCATCTTGGCATTAAAGGCGGATTCAGGGAGCTTTGGAAAAATAAACTGCTATATCTGATGACGCTTCCGGCGATTATATGGGTGGCGGTGTTTTGTTATTATCCCATGTATGGCATCTTAATTGCATTTAAGAAGTTCAGTTATAAGGAAGGCATCTGGGGAAGTCCCTGGGTGGGGCTGGATAATTTTCAGTTTCTTTTTAACTATAATGGTGTGGGAAGAATTTTTCTCAACACAATTTTCCTGAATGTGCTTTTCCTTTTAACCAGCACGCTGCTTTCCATTGTACTGGCGCTGGTATTTGTGGAGATTAAAAACAAGGTTTATAACAAGGTGGTGCAGACCATAGCGATTTTTCCCCATTTTGTATCGTGGACGGTAGTGGCAATGTTTATGAGCGGCATCATTGGGAGCAGTGGTATCATTACCAGATGGATTGTGGAGGCAGGAGGAGAGGACCCGCTGTTTTATAACACGCCGGGATGGTGGCCATTGATTTTGGTTCTTCTTAGAATCTGGCAGGGGGCAGGGTACGGGACCATTGTCTATGTGGCGGCGATTACCGGCTTTGACCAGGAAATGTATGAGGCGGCAAAAGTGGACGGAGCTACAAGGCTGCAGCAGATTACCAAAATTACGCTTCCGCTGTTAAAGACTACGGCGATTATGCTTACGATTATGGGGATCGGCAAGATTTTTAACGGTGATTTTGGCATGATTTATGCGCTGGTGGGGGATAACGCAAGCCTGTATCCCACAACGGATGTAATTGATACCTTTGTGTACCGGGCGCTGAGGCAGCTAAACAACCTTGGTATGAGCACGGCTACCAGCCTGTTCCAGTCGGTGGTTGGCCTGATATTGGTATTTACCACGAATGCGGTGACAAAGAAAATTGAGCCGGATGCGGCAATCTTTTAGAAGGGGAGGAGTAAGGTGAGCAAAATAAATGTAACAGGTTCCCGGATAAAGAAATCGCGGGAAGAAAAAATATTTGAAATTGTTGTTTATGGCATTGCCGCCATATTCTGCCTTTACTGCCTGTTTCCCTTTGCCATTATTATCGGCAGCAGCTTTGAGACAGAGGCAAACTTTGCCACTTACGGTTTTCCGATTATACCAAAGGATTTTACACTGACAGCTTATAAGATGGTGTTGGGGGACGGACAGATTTTCCACGCCTATGGGGTTACAATTTTTACAACGGTAGTGGGAACGCTTTTCAGTATGTTTCTTACCATCACTATGGCTTATCCTCTTTCCCTGAAAAAGGTAAAGTTTCGGAATGTGATAACGTTTTTTGTATATTTTACCATGCTGTTTGGGGGTGGGCTGGTACCAACCTATCTGCTGGTTTCCAAGACGCTGAATATGAAGAATAATATTTTTGTACTGATTATCCCGGTGGCGTTCAGCGCCTGGAATATGTTTCTGATGAGGAATTTCTTTAACGGGATTCCCCATGAACTGTCAGAGTCCGCTTACATGGATGGGGCAAATGATTTCCAGATTTTATGGAAGATCATTCTTCCGGTTTCCGTACCGGGCATTGCCACCTTAAGCCTGTTTTATGCTTTGGGATACTGGAATCAGTGGTTTAATGCCATGCTGTACATAGAAGACAGTAAGCTTGTCCCCCTGCAATATCTGCTGATGCGGATGCTGCGGAATATGGACGCCATGAAGGAGATGGCCCGGACAACCGGCGTGGCGGCAGGGGAAGTGCCAACCAATTCCCTGCGGATGGCAACCACTGTGGTAACAATAGGTCCTATTGTGCTTTTGTACCCTTATGTACAGAAGTATTTTACCAGCGGTCTTACAGTTGGGGCAATTAAAGGATAAAAAGATTTATAAGGAGGAAAATGAAAAATGGCAAGAAAAAATCTTTTCAGAAAAGTGATGGCAGGTGTCCTGACAGGCGCTATGGTACTGTCGCTTTCAGCCTGCGGCGGCGGGAAAGACACGAAAGGGGAGGAGGCGTCGGATAATACGCCGGCAGATTCCACGCAGGAAAGCTCAGCCGAAAGTGATACGGAGAAGCCGGCAGAAGGAGAGGAACAGGCAGCGGCTCCGGCAGCTGAAATTGAGGATACAACCATTAACATCCGTGTGATGAATGAATATCGCAATTTAGACAGGGTATTGGAGAAGTACCAGGAAATGACGGCGGACGACCCGTTAATGAGCAATATTCATCTGAATTTCTCTTATGTAGCAGGGGGAGATTACAAGGATAAGCTGAGTATGGCGCTGGTAGCCCAGGAGGATTATGACCTTATGTTCTGCGGAAGCTGGCATGGGCTTACCACCTTTATCCAGCAGGGGAATTTTGCGGATCTGTCTTCTTATTTTAATAACGATGCTTTCCCCGGATTAAAGAGTGCTTTTTCAGAAAACTTTGTGGATGCAATGACCTCTTATGTGCTGATGGAAGACGGTTCTTATAAGAAAGGGATTTTTGGCATTAACTTGGCTTCTTATTATGAGGACAGCCGCGGCTTTATGTACAGAGAAGACCTTCGGACGAAATATAACTGCGACCCGATTACCGACGAAGAAAGCCTGCTTTCCTATGTGCAGACGGTGGTGGAGAACGAACCGGATATGGTGGGAGTCAGTCTGTGGAATTTCTTCCGTCTGGATTCTCCCTGGTACTCGGCAAAACATGACAATGTCTATACACAGGATAATGTAAATATTTTAGGGGACCAGACGTGGGTATATGTAGGCCTTAGCGAAGATGGAAAAACAGTTTTGAACGCAGTGGTTGCAGGGGATTCCGAGGAAGAATTTGCAAAGATGCCGGAGGGGTATCAGTATGATTTCATTACGGAATACACGAAAGAACGTACGAAGTGGAACCCTTATTTAAGCCCTACCCGTGGATCAACAGATGCAGTTGAAAAGCCTGCGGTAATTACCTACTGTCCGTTAAGTGAGTATGAGAGCAAAGTAAAAGATGGAAAAGCAAATAACCCGGATGCGGAATTTGGTTTTTATGTTATTGAGGATGCACAGCGCAATAAGGAAGAAGGCGCCGTTATCTGCGATATGGCAACAAATAACTGGCTGGTAGTTCCTGAATGGTCTGAAAAGACAGATGCGGTTATGTATTTCCTTGACTGGATGTTTGGCAATCAGGAAGCCCATGACCTGTTCCAGTACGGTGTGGAAGGGGTTGACTGGGAGGCAACGGCAGATGGCGGTTACAAGCAGCTTGAAATGTCGGAGGATGAGCAGTATTTTATGCCCACTTATTCCTTTACCTTAAATCCTACCTATATCAGGGACAGTGAGTTTGTGTCCGGCGATGCGGATTTGAAAGAGCGCTTTGCATATATGTACGACGAGTCCACCTATCAGTTAAGCCCTCTTGCGGGATTTGCATTTAACCCTGCCAATGTAGAGACACAGGTGGCCAATGTGTCTGCGCTTTCAAACGAACTGCAGCTTACTCTGTCCATGTATGATGCTGAGGAAGCGGAAGCAAAGATTAATACATGGCATGAAGAGGCTGTAAAAGTTGGGCTGGAGGATATCCGTGCAGAACTGATTGCGCAGATTCAGGCATTTTTGGATGCAAAGAATGCAAATTAAGGAAGTTATATTGTTACTGGAAGTAAAGGAGTGCCCCTCGGCGCTCCTTTACTCGATTTACCTACAATAAGCTGTCCTGCAGGTTGTGACGGCGTTTGTAGTGAGAAAGGGAATTACAGATGAATTTTTTTACCATGAACAGTCCTTGGATGAGGGGAATTCTTAAGATTGTTACATTATTGTATGTGGGGATACTATGGCTGATTGGCAGTCTGCCGTTAATAACCACAGGCGTTTCCACTACTGCCATGTACGAGGTGCTGCTTAAGGCGGCAAAAGATCAGGAGGGGTATATTGGAAAAGGCTTTTTTAAAGCCTATAAAAATAACTTAAGACAGGGGATTTCCATTGGGGCGCCGTTGCTTATTACGGAAATTTTGTTTTCTGTAAATCTGTTCTACTATGGGATTCTTGGAAAGGGGAAGTTTACGCTGCAGACGGCGGTGTTTGCCATTTTGCTGATGGCAGCGGCGGCTATATCTTCTTATGTATTTCCGGTAATGGCAAAATTTGAAAATACAATCCCAGGGCATATCCGTATGGCGGCGGCGCTGGCAGTAAGAAACCCCGGATGGACCTTTGTGCTGCTGGTAATCCGAGTGTTAACTCTGTTTACTATATGGTTTTTTGTGTATTTTCCCATTTTGTTTATTATGGGGCTTTTGGGTTATGTGCAGGCGGTAATTTTTAATCATATTTTTGATCTGCTGATTGATGGGGGAATGATTACAGAGATAAGGTAATTTTTTGTAAGGAATATCTGTGTTTGTGTGCAGAAAAAGCCGGAGTCCTTTTGGGAACGCAAATGCAGGCTGAAGTAAGATAACGATGTTTGAAAATGGGAGGATTTTTATGTATACAGATAAAATTTCAGATAGTGGAAATAACAGGAAGAAAAGCAGGGTGGTTGTTTACCCGGCGCCGGATGGCGGGGCGCTGCAAAGGGATTATATCCTGCGGGTGCGTCCGGAGGGGGAAGAGCAGTGGCAGGAGGTAACGATTTATCAGGTTAAGGTAGATATGCACGATGTCAGGCACTCTTCTATGGCATTTTTTGATTTTTGCGGAAGGGTGGAGGTGGAAATTACTTTTCCGCGTTTTTATACGGTATATTGTGCAGATATCAGGCCTCTTGGTCTGGGAATCGTACCTGTCACAGAGCCCAAGAGAGTTTCCTTTTATCTGGATAAGGCGGCGGATTTATCCATAGAAATCAACAAGGAACGGTTCCATAACCTGCACCTGTTTGCCGGCGCCATTACAGAAGCGCCTGATAAATATGGGGAAAATGTGTTTTTAGTTAAAGGCTCCTTGGAAAAGCCAGGTCATATCGGTGATGGGCTTAACAGGGAGATTGCTGCTTTGCCGGAGGGAAGGCTGGTTTATATAGAGGCGGGAATTTATTATATTGGGGAATTTATCTGGCATCTGCCTTCCCATACAAAGATTTATCTGGAGGGCGGGGCTATTTTAAAAGGCGCGCTGGTGTGCGATAAGGCGGAGAATATTCATATTTATGGAAGAGGAATGCTTTATCAGGCAGATTTTGAGCGTTTCAGTTCTGTTAATGGACTGCGGATAAGTCATTCCTCCAATATTGTGGCGGAAAATCTGATGTTTATCAATCCACCTCACTATACGGTGCATCTGGGGGAAAGTGAAAATATCACAATCCGTCATATCAAGTCTTTTAGCTGTGAAGGATGGAGTGACGGCATTGACATCATGAGCTGCAAGAATGTGACGGTGGAGGGCGGATTTTTGCGGACTTCAGATGACTGTATTGCTATTTATGGAAGCCGCTGGGATAACAGGGGAGGGAGTCGCAATATTCTGGTGAAGGACATTACTCTTTGGGCGGATGTGGCGCATCCTTTGATGGTTGGAACCCATGGGGATTATGAAAAGGGTGGAGATACCATTGAAAATATTACGTTTCAAAATATAGATATTCTGGAACATCATGAATATCAGCCGGAGTATCTTGGCGCCATGACCATTAACGCCGGAGATGGGAATACGGTGCGCAATGTGATTTACCGCGACATAAGAATAGAGCCCTTTGAACACGGGAAGGTAATGGATATACAGGTCAAATGGAACAGGGATTATAATCCCATACCGGGGCATCTTATCAGCGGCATTGTGATGGAGCGGATTTTTGTAAGGACAGGGCCGGGAGAAGAACCTTCCAGCATCAGTGGGTATGATGAAAAACATGTGGTGGAGAATGTGGAGATTCGAGAATTTTACAGGGATGGAAAAAGAGTGGAAAGTCTGGAAGAGGCCAATATTTGTGTAGGGAAATTTACAAAAGACGTAAAGATTTGCAGCGGAAGGTAAGGCAGTTTGGGGATAAGAAAACAGGTTCAATCTGTAACAGCGCGTGAAGTTATTTACAGCAATTTATATAAACGATTTCGCAATTTAAATTATTGATGAAAAAGCAGAGCATGGTATATTTGACATAATGGAAGTGGAGACAGAACGCTGTAGATTTTTGGAGGAATGCAGATGAATCGAAATAAGAAAAAACTCAAAGTCTGGAAATTTGCCATTGGAGAAACAAAGGACTGCCTTGCAGATGCGAAAATGGTAACTGTTCCACACACCTGGAATGTGGATGAGGGGTTATATGAATACGCGGGAAGCGGCTGGTATGAATATCAGCTGACAATGCCTGCAGTTAGAAAGGAGCGACGATTCTTTCTGGAATTTGGCGCGGTATATCACGATGCGTGGGTCTATGTGAATGATATTCTTGCAGGGGAACACCTGCATTCGGGATATACAGCATTTACTGTGGAGATAACCGATTACATAAAGGAGGGAGAAAATCAGATTATCGTGCGTGCCGATAACAGCTTTAGCGATAAAATGCTTCCTTATAAGCGGAGCTTTGACTGGGCAAATGATGGAGGCATGATTCGGGACGTTTGTCTGTACGAAACCGGAATGGGCAGGATTGCAGGCGTCCGTGCAATCTGTGAACCGGTTCTGGCACAGACAGGAAAGCGGCAGCGCGGTGGAAGCGCATTGTGGGGATTGGATCTGGAGCTTGACAGCAGGGAGTGGGGGACGTGTTTTGACCAGTTGGACTGGAAATTAAAATGGAAGCTGCATGGCGGGAAGAGCATCGGACCTGCAGCGGCCGGGGAGGCACCCGTAGCGGCGGGGAAAAACCAGGCTGTACGGCAGGTTTTGGACAATATAACCTATTGGCATTTTGATGCGCCTGTACTTTATATGCTTGAACTGGAATTGTGCTGTGATGGCGTTGTGCAGGACATTTATAAGATGAAAACCGGATTCCGTAAAATAGAGGTTTGCGCAGAGCAATTATTGTTTAACGGGGAGCCGGTGCGGCTTTGCGGGACAGAATGGATGCCGGGTTCCGACCCGCAGTATGGTATGGCAGAGCCGACTGAGCAGCTTCACAGGATGCTTGGCGTGCTGGAAGGGACAAACTGTGTGTACACCAGATTCCATTGGCAGCAGAGTGAGGAAGTCTATGAGTGGTGTGATGAGAATGGCATGCTGGTGCAGGAAGAGATACCGTTCTGGGGACCGGATCCGGAGGCAGCGGGGGAAACACAGTGGGAGATCTTTTATCAGCAGATACAGGAGATGGTCCGCGAAAAGCAAAATCATCCGTGTCTGATTTCCTGGGGTGTGGGAAATGAGCTGACGGCACAGCGCCCGGACACAATCCGTTATATCAAACGAGCCATCGGATACACGAAAAAGCTGGATTCTTCGCGGCTGGCCAGCTATGTCAGCAACAGCTATTTCGGTGAACCTTTGAAGGATGGTGTGCAGTTTGGAGACATTATGATGCTGAATGAGTACACGGGAACCTGGATTGAAGAATATGAGGCGGCAGAGGTGCTTGACAGGGTGTGCAGGGAGAATCCACACAAGCCCATTGTGATCTCGGAGTTTGGGCTTTGCGAGCCGGCTTTTTCCGGCGGGGATGTGCGCAGAGCCCGGATAATTGGGGAGAAAATGGAGATTTACCGTCAGTTTCCGGAGATTGTGGGAACCATTTATTTTTGCCTGAACGATTACCGGACGCAGATCGGGGAGGAGGGAGAAGGCTCCAGAAAAAGAAGAGTGCATGGTTCCACGGATTTAAAGGGGCAGCCCAAGGATTCCTACTGGAAGGTACGGGAGGAATGTGCACCCTGCAGCGTTGCCTTTAAGGAGGATGCCTGTCTGATCCTGTGCAGGAAAGACCTGCCCTGTTATGGGATGGAGGATTATCAGGTGCTGCTGGAGGGGACAGGCGGCATACGGAAGGAAGAAATTGATCTAAGTCCGGGAGAAACACGGCGTTTTGAGATGCCGGGGCTGGAAAAGGTTACGGTATCCAATGCAAAAGGAAGAAGGATAGGTGTCTGGACAAAGACAGGAATGGCAGAGAAATACACGAAAACATTGCAGGGATAAAACGGAGGAGTCTGGCAGCAGGGAACAGAGAAGTTTCCCTGCTGTTTTTAAGTATATGTAAATTTAACCATGTTCCCGATACTGGGCGGGCGTCATGCCCTCTATCCGTTTGAAAGCAGTACAAAAGATGCTTTCACAGGAAAAACCGGTAGAGAAGCAGATATCTTTCACAGAGAGGCCTGAATTTTTCAGCAGATACCGGGCGGTATTTATGCGTGTATTGAGAATGTACTCATAAGGTGTGAAACCGGTCTGTTTTTTGAAGGTGCGGATGAAATGGTAGTTGCTTAGTCCTGCCAGCGAGGATAACTGCTCTATGGTTAATTTTTCCGCAAAATGTTCGCTGATATAGGTGGTTATTGTTTCTGACATATTTATGTGGGCATTGGCTTTGGTATCAGCGGTCGCGCTAAGCAGGATGGCGGTCAGAATATCTGTTAAGTATTTTGACAAAAGAGGTTCCCGTACCGGGCTGCCTTCACAAAAAGTATTGTAAATAGCAGTGAGCTTGCCGATAACAGGCTGCATATCGGAGATGGAGAATACGTTTCCAAAACGGACAGTAATATTTTGATACCAGTGCCGGGCAGTGACACCGTCAAAATGGCACCACAGGCAGCTCCATCCGGTATTGGTGGAGTAAGCATGGCGGCTGTAGCAATCCAAAAGGACAAAGCTTCCGGCGCCTGCAGTCACTGGCGTGTCTGTGCTCTGACAGGTATCTTCAGTCACAAGGGTGAGCGTTCCTTTTTGAATATACATGAGCAGGAAGCTGTCAAAAGCTTCCCGGATGAGCTGATAACCGGGCAGATAGGTAAACTGTCCGCACTGCAATGGGTACAGGAACATTTCTATGGCATTTTTACTGGGGGAATAGACAAAATACTTTGAGTCATCACTGACCAAAGGTTCCTTAGATAACATGGCCTGGCCTCCTGACTGTAATTCATAGAATATATCATATTGTACCACTGTAAGAAGATGTCTGCAATAGCAATAAAAGTAAATAAGAGGGCAATTTATTTTATTGTTAATAGACGCTAATGGCGGTAAACTGGCTATAACATAAGATGTGCCAAGGCACAGAGCAGGTGATTTTGGGACAACAATAAATCTATAGTAAACGGAAATTTAAATCAGGAGAGAAATAAAAATGAGCGATGCAAAAGTATGGGTGGAAAAGGTGATGATTCCCACCTACGAGATTGGTGAGGCAGAAAAAAATCCTATTTTTTTGGATAAGCGTGTCTATCAGGGAAGTACGGGAAAAGTGTATCCGTATCCTGTTATTGAAAAAATCAGTGATGAAAAAGTAAATAAGGAATACGAGGCGGTTTTTCTGGAAAATGAATTTCTGAAGGTAATGGTGCTTCCAAGTCTGGGAGGACGTATTCAGAGGGCTTATGACAAAACAAACGATTATGATTTCGTTTACTATAACCATGTGATTAAGCCTGCTCTGGTGGGGCTGACAGGACCGTGGATTTCCGGTGGCATTGAGTTCAACTGGCCGCAGCATCACAGGCCGACCACGTACCTTCCGGTGGATTATGTAACAAACGAAAACCCTGACGGCAGCGTTTCGGTATTGTTGCACGATGTAGACCAGATGTATGGAACGAAAAGCATTACGAAGATTAGCCTCTATCAGGGAAAGGCCTACATTGAGATTACCGGACAGCTGTATAACAGAACGGCATTGCCCCAGACCTTTTTGTGGTGGGCAAATCCGGCGGTGCCGGCCAATGATCATACACAGTCTGTATTTCCGCCTGATGTGCATGCGGTGATGGATCACGGAAAGCGTGATGTTTCCCGTTTTCCGATTGCAACGGGGATGTATTACAAAAAGGATTACAGTGAGGGCGTGGATATTTCACGTTATAAGAATATTCCGGTTCCCACTTCCTACATGGCGGAAAAATCAAAGTATGATTTTGTGGGCGGTTATGATTATGGCGTGGGCGCAGGCATTCTGCATGTGGCGGACCATCACATATCGCCGGGCAAAAAGCAGTGGACATGGGGCTGCGGGAATTTTGGAAAAGCGTGGGATCGAAATCTGACAGACAAAGACGGTCCTTACGTGGAACTGATGACAGGCGTGTTTACGGATAACCAGCCGGACTTCACATGGCTAAAGCCTTTTGAAGAGAAGGTTTTCCGACAGTATTTTATGCCATATAAGGGGCTGGGACAGGTGAAAAACGCAACAACAGATGCGGCGCTGCACCTGTCTTACAATGGAAAAAAGGCGACAGTGAAGGTTTATGCCACAGGTATCTATGAAAATGCCGTCATCAGGCTTTGGGCAAAAGAACAGTTGGTTCTGGATGAGACAGCGGCCATTGGTCCGGTGTCCGTCTACGAGAGAGAAGTTCCCTGTGCAAATCTGAAAGAAGAACAGCTGCGTCTGGCAGTATATGCGGACGGGAAGCGTCTGGCAGAGTATCAGCCGGAAGCACCCCGGATTCCCAGGATGCCGGAGCCGGCGAAGGCAGCAAAGGAACCTGAGGAAATCATGACAAATGAGGAGCTGTATCTGACAGGCCAGCATATTGAACAGTACCGCCATGCAACCTATCTGCCGGACCCTTATTATCTGGAAGGGCTGAAAAGAGATCCGGGGGATATCAGAATCAACAATGCCTATGGAATGCTGCTTATGAGGAGAGGGCAGTTTTCGAAGGCGGAGGTTTGTTTTAACAAGGCGCTGGAACGGCTGACAGAGCGTAATCCCAACCCTTATCACAGTGAGACATATTATCTGCTTGGCCTGTGTCTGTTTTACCAGGGGCGGGAGGATGAAAGCTATGATGCCTTCTACAAGGCATCGTGGAGCGGTGAACAGCAGGAGAAGAGCTTCTATTATCTGGCGGCAATTGACACCGGACGGGGACGAATCGCGCGCGCATATGAGCATATAGAGCGTGCGCTTGTAAAAAATGCCCATAATATCAAGGCAAGGGGATTAAAGGCATATTTGTTGCGCAGGCAGGGCAAATTTTTGGAGGCACAGGCGCAGATTCAGGAAAACCTGCAGTTGGATCCCTTTGACTTTATTTCCGGAAATGAACGGATTGTGATTGAAGGAGATTGTGATGGCAGCAGACGGCAGGCATTAAATGACCTGATGCGGGACTTTGTGGATAATTATCTGATGACAGCGAGGGACTATGCCGAATGGGGCGCCTGGGATGAGGCGGTTTCTGTGATTGACTGCTGTAAGAAACAGCACCCGATGCTTTCTTACTATAAAGCGTATTACCTGGAAGCAAAGTCCGGCCCGGAGGCAGAAATCAGGCGGACGCTGGAAGGGGCAGAAGGACAGAAACCGGATTACTGCTTCCCAAACAAGCTGGAAGATATTGCTGTGCTGCGCTTTGCCATTGAAAAGGGATGTTGTGCAAAAGCGCCGTATTATCTTGGGAATCTGTATTATGACAAGTTACAGTGGCAGGAGGCGGTGGGACTGTGGGAATTGTCTGTGAAGACGGATTCCGGGTTTCCAACGGCACACAGGAATCTGGCTTTGGCATACTATAATAAGTGCAGGGAGCCTGTAAAGGCAAAGCAGGCGCTTGAGACTGCATTTTTATTGAACCCCTCTGACGCACGAGTTTTCCTGGAGCTAGATCAGCTGCACAAAAAGCTGGGCTGGAGCTTTGAAGAGAGGCTGGCTGATTATGAGGCGCATACCATGTTATTAGAGGGGCGCGACGACCTTTATATTGAGTATATTACACTGGTAAACCTTACCGGAGATCATGAAAAGGCTTATGGCTGCATTATGGGACATAAGTTCCATCCGTGGGAAGGCGGCGAAGGTAAGATTACAACACAGTACACCCTATCGCTCCTTGCCATGGCGCAGGACGCTTTGCGGCAGAAGGATTATGGAAAGGCGGAGAAACTTTTAAGGAAAGCTTTTGTCTATCCGGAAAATCTGGGGGAGGGTAAGCTGGAGGGAACCAGGGACAACCATCTCTATTATCATCTGGGGCTTGCGCTTGAGGGACAGGGCCGGGCGGCAGAGGCGGAGGAATGTTTCAGGAATGCTGTCCTGGGAACCGATGAACCTGCGGGGGCTATGTATTACAATGACCAGCCGGCAGATATGATTCTGTATCAGGGACTGTCCAATTTGAAACTGGGAATGCTGGGGGAGGCAAAAGCCAGGTTCTACCGCCTGATTGACTACGGAGAAAGGCATCTGGATGATAAGGCAAAAATCCAGTATTTTGCAGTTTCCCTGCCGGAATTTTTGATCTTTGACCAGGACTATACAGTGCGGAACCGCGCACATTGCTATTACCTGATGGCGCTTGGACATATGGGGCTTGGAGATGCAGATAAGGCTTCTGCATTTTTAGCGCAGGCCGTGGCAATTGAACCGTCACATATGATGAGCAGGGTATATCAGTCGCAGATGGTACAGTGAGATATGGTTTATAGAGTTAAATAAGGAAAGGGGCTGTCGTTTTGACAGCCCTTTTGAATATTCTGAGTTTCAAAATTATGTTTCTGAGACATCAGATATTTTTTTGCAATTATATAAATTGCTGACCTAATTAAGAATAGTTGCTAATTCCTGTGAGGCGTAACCGCTGTTGTGGACGGTTGGAAAAAAATACAATATAATTATTAAAAAAAATTTAATAATTATATTGATTTGTTTTTGAAAATGGTATATGATGTTTTTAGGACAAAAAGTATAGGGGTGGTGGAGTAAGAGAAGGTAAAATGTACATATCAAACAAATGAGAGGATGGGAGGAAAGGTAAAAATCTATGAATGCAAAAAAAAGAAGCAAATACGCATACTTTTATGTTACACCATTTTTTATAGTTTTTTTAATATTTAGTTTGTTCCCGATTTTGTATTCTTTTGTATTAAGTTTCTGCGATATGGATGTATTGTCAGGAAAATTTACGTATATCGGGCTGAATAACTACAAAAGGATGCTGGAATCCGGGTATTTTTTCCAGTCTATTGGCAACACGCTGCTGATATGGATTATGTCCATTATCCCGCAGCTGACCATTGCTTTTGTTCTGTCGCTGATTTTGAGCAACAGGTGGTTTAGGGGAAAGTTTCTGCTCCGCAATATTTACTACTTTCCGAATCTGGTTACGCCGGTAACCATCGGACTTTTGTTTGGAGCGTTGTTTTCCTATCCGGGCGGCGCTATCAACAATGTAATCAGTATGCTGGGGCTTGAGGCGGTGGACTTCCAGAACAACCAGATGCTGGCAAGGCTGGTTATTGCCATAGCAATCTGCTGGAAAAACTTTGGTTATAATATTATTTATTTTACAGCCGGAATTAATTCCATTTCAGAGGAGGTTATGGAGGCTGCGGAGGTGGACGGCGCCAACGCATGGCAGAGAATTACGAAAATTACAATTCCACTAATGAGGCCGATTCTGATTTATGTTATGGTAACATCTATCATCGGCGGCCTGCAGATGTTTGACGAATCCAAACTGGTCTTTACTTCCGTTCCGGGAAATGCCACCACAACCATGGTGAAATATATGTATGATTCCGCTTTTGACCGTTTTCAGTTTGGATACGGTGCGGCGGTGGCATATGGTATTTTTGTAATTATTGCATTCTTCAGCCTGATTTCTTTGGGGGTAACAGGAGAGAAGAAGGATGAATACGGGAAGAAAAAGGAGGGGAGGAGATCAAAATGAATGAGAAGATGAAAAGAACATTGTGCCATGCAGTGATTTATCTGTTTGCTTTTTCTGTGGCGGCAGTTGCATTTTATCCCTTTTTTGTCATGATAATTTCTTCCACCCATGACAATTATAATATTGTGGCGAAGATTAATGTCCTGCCAGGCAACAAGTTTAAAGAAAACTTTGAACGTCTGACCCAGAATATTGACCTTACGAGAGGTATCCTTAACAGCCTTATGCTGGCAGTAATAGTGACAGTGGTACAGAATTACTTTACCATGATGGCGGCTTATGCTTTTTCTAAGTTTGAGTTTAAAGGAAAGAAATTTCTGTTTTCTGTGGTGCTGGTGGCAATGATGCTGCCAGGACAGCTTGGAATTATCGGTTTTTATAAAGAAATCCAGGCAATGAAACTGTTAAATAATTATTTTACACTGATAGTTCCCACAATATCCAACTGTTTTGCTGTGTTTTTCTATAAACAGTTTATAGATGGGGCATTGCCCAATGAATTGATTGAGGCAGCGGTTATGGACGGCTGCACGGAGCTTAAAATTTTTCACCGGATTACAATTCCGCTGGTAATACCGGCGCTGGTAACACAGGGGGTTATGACCTTTATTGGAAACTGGAACAGTTATCTGACACCCCTTATTGTCTTAAATGACCAGAAGAAATTTACGCTTCCGCTGATGATAGCTACCGTGCGGGATTCCACACATTCGGATTACGGCGCCCAGTATGTTGGAATGCTGGTTTCCATTATCCCTATGGTAATTGTATATGCCTTTGCATCCAAAGTAATTATGGAAAAGATTGCAATTGGAGCGGCTGTAAAGGGCTGAAATATGTTTCTTGCCAGTAAAGCTGGTTAAGATAGATTAATTCAAAAATTAAGGAGGATGAGAGAATGAAAAAGAAGTTATTGGCAGTGCTTTTGAGTACGGCAATGGTAGCCGGTATCCTTAGCGGCTGCGGAAGCGCTCCGAAAGAGGAGAAGGAAGAGGCTCCCAAAACAGAGCAGGCGGCAGAACCTGCAGATACAACTGCAAAGGAAGATGGGGAAGGCGCCAAAGACACAGAGGCAGACAATCAGGAAGAAGAAAAGGCGGACCCTGCTTCCGTAACAGGAGAGTTTGTATACTGGACTTACACAGATAATGCAAATAACCTTGTAAAAGCCTTTAACGAAGTCTATCCAAATGTTACAATTGATTTACAGGTATTTGGCGGCGACGAGTATAAGACAAAAATTCTGACAGCTCTTCAGAGTCAGGACGGCGTACCGGATTTGTTTGACTTAGAAGAAGGTTATATGTATGAATTCCTGGACAGTGACCTGATTGCAGACCTTTCCTATATGAATATTGACGAACTGACAAAGGATTATTATGAATTCCAGCGCGCAGGAATGAAGGATTCCAAAGGGAACTTTAAGTGCCTTTCCTTCCAGTCCTCACCTGTGGCATTCTGGTATTTGAAGGATGCCTGCGAGCAGTGGCTGGGAACCAGTGATCCTGATGAAATTTCCGCAATGCTTACAGACTGGGATACAATTATTGCAAAGGGTGAAGAGATTTATGAGAAGTCAAACGGAGAAGTTTCTCTCTGGCCAAACATTGCAGAGATGGTAAAGGTAGATGCTTTTTCCTTTACTCCGCTTGTTAGGGACGGCAAGTTAGAGATCACCGATGACTGGATGGGCCTGATTGACAATATGCGTAAAATCTATGACTCAAAAGCAAATGCAGAGCTGGGAAGCTGGGGTTCTGAATGGGCTGCAGCATGGAATGAAGGCAAGCTCCTTTTCAGGGTAATGCCTTCCTGGGATTTCTTTACCGACTGGGAAGCAAATAAGGGCAATGTTGGAGTGGCAGCGCCTTTCAACGCTTCTTATGAAGGTGTGACAGGCACATGCGTTTACAATAACTCTGAAAAGAAGGATCTGGCAGCACAGTTTTTGACCTTTATTGCATCAGATGATTTCCAGAAGATTAATATGGAAAGACACAATCAGGTACCTGCAAGCAAGAGCGTTTGCGATACTCTGGCAGAAGGATTTTCCTCAGAGGATTTCGGCGGACAGAATCTTCTTGCAACTTACAGTGTGATTTGTGATAAAATTGTGGGCATTACGCCGGATAAGTATACACGTTCCGTCCAGAACCTTTTCCAGAAGTCAGCGACTAACGGAATCAAAGAGGGTCAGGACAATGATACAATCATTGAAAACTTTAAGAAGGAACTGCGTGACCAGTACCCGGAAGTGGTTATGGATTAAGGATACAAGTCTAAAGGTTCCCACAACTGACCTTAGCTTTATACAGGAATAGGGCAGTGTGCCGGCAACGGCAGAGTGTTTTGTTCCGGAAAAGCGGCAGAGACTATAGTCTCTGCCGCTAAAGAAAAGGAGCAGGGCGGATGAGAGAAAAAAACAAACAGGTTCAGCTAAAGAACTACAACCGGAGATCTGTTTTAAATTATATCCGGAAAAACAAGACGGCAACCAAGGCAGGTCTGTCGGCTGCGTCAGGTCTGACATTTATGGCGATTAAGAAGATTTTGGAAGAATTGGAGGCTCTCAATCTGATACGATGTGATGAGCTGGAAGGAATAGGAGTGGGAAGAAAGGCGCTCTCCTATGCTGTCAATGAAGCTTACCGTTATACTATAGGAATACATATTAACAAGTTTGTCACCAGTGTGGCGCTGATGAATCTGCGGGGAGATATTCTGCAGCTTAAGCGTTATGGTATGGAGGAGGACATGGGCAGCCAGTATGCTTTTATTGATATGCTGGCAGGAGGCGTACAGGAAGTAGCGGCCCAGGCCGGAATTGAAAGGGAGAAGATTCTTGGTATTGGGGTGGGTGTGCCCGGACCATTGGATACGAAGGCGGATATTGTCTTAACACCGCCCAACATTCCCATGCTGCGTTACATTCCTTTGAAGGAGATTCTGCAGGAAAAAACAGGATATCCGGTATTTATGCAGAAGGATACGAACGTGATTGCATTTGGGGAATACTGGTATGGAAATGCAAAGGATACCTATGATCTAACCTATATTGATGTGGATATGGGAATTGGATCGGGTTTGATTATAGATGGAAGAATGAATATAGGCGCAAACAGCATTGCGGGGGAATTCGGACATATTATTCTGGATGTGAACGGTCCCTTATGTAACTGCGGCAACCGGGGATGTCTGGAGGCACTAAGCTCCGGCATTGCGATTTTGAAGGAGCTGCGCAGGCAGCTGGAAACAGAGCGGAACCATCCCCTTTATAATAAAAGAGAGAAGCTTGTAATTGAGGACGTGTTTGAAATGGCAGGGAAAAAAGATCTACTTACCATTTCCATTTTGAACCAGTCAGCTTTTTATGTGGGGATTGCCGTAGCCAATCTCATTAATATATTAGACCCCCAGAAGATTATTTTGGGAGGCATTCTGATTCAACGTTATCCCAGATATTTTGATATTGTAAAGGATGTGGCGGATTCCCATAAAGTAAAGGGGGCCAGGGAAAATGATCTGGAAATATCCAGTCTGGGAGAGAATGCAGGCGTGATTGGCGCCGGAGAAATTGTGGCGGATCATTTTTTTAGTGAAGCGGTAAATGAGGTGTTTGTGAAAAATGTGTAGAGAAGAGATTTATTTAGAATTTCCTGATAAAATTACAGATTTCATTGGAACCGGTGAAGAAGCCGTATCTCTGTCCTGTCAGGTTGTCATCAAAGAACAGGGAAATCTGAAGGCAATAGGCATCAAAGGAAAAGTGGAGCCAAGGCAGCCGCTTTTTGGCCCCCAGACTTACCTGGACGGAAAAATGGGGGTTCGTTATCTGGTGAGAGTGGGAAAGCCAGAGAAGCTGCTGGCCATATACCAGCACAAAGACTGGTGGCAGCGTCCTGCTTTTCCACAAGGGACGCAGCAGATTCCGGCAAGAACCCAGCTCCTTTTAATGAAGGGAGGAAGCGGGTATCTTGTCCTTTTGGCTGTATGCGGCAGAGAGTACCGGACCGATATGGAAGGCGCCGGAGAAGGAATTTTGGTTACGGTATCCTCAAACTGCGGAGGCAAAAAGGAAGTAGAGGATATCAGTCTGGTATGCGCAAAGGGAGAGGACCCTTATATATGCTGCCATGAGGCAGTGAAATATGCTTTGACACTTATGGGCAGAACCTCTATGCTGCGGGAGAACAAGCGTTATCCTGCCATGTTTGAAAAGCTGGGATGGTGCAGCTGGGATGCTTTTTACCAAAAGGTTTCCGCACAGGGAATTTATAATAAGCTGGAGGAACTAAAGGAAAAGAAAGTGCCGGTTGGCTGGGCTTTGATTGATGACGGATGGCTGGATGCGGACTATGAGACACAGGAGCTAAAAGGTCTGGATGCTGCACCGGATAAGTTCCCGGAAGGGCTGCAGGAATGCGTGCGCCGTATGAAAGAAGAATACGGGGTCTGGAAGGTAGGAGTCTGGCATGCGGTGATGGGATACTGGAATGGATTAAAAGCAGGTTCAGAAGCGGAAAAGCGCCTACGGGAAGGAAGCATTAAGCTGCCAGATGGAAGGAAAATTCCGGCAGCCCAGGGGGGCGGGGCTTTTCGGTTTTATAGTATCTGGCATAAATATCTGAAAAATACCTGTGGGATTGACTTTGTAAAGGTGGACGGACAAAGCGCCATCAGCCTTTTCTACGAAGGGTTAAAGGAATATGGAAGCGCCTCGGCAGCAATTCAGGAGGGATTGAATGCCTCGGCAGCGCTGCATTTTGATAATAATATCATTAACTGTATGGGAATGGCTCCGGAGGATATGTGGAACCGTCCAAGCAGCGCAGTTGCAAGAAGCAGTGACGATTTCGTGCCGGAGGCGCCCCATGGATTTTGGGAACATGCCCTGCAAAATGGCTACAATTCTTTGCTGCAGGGGCAGTTTTTCTGGGGAGACTGGGATATGTTCTGGAGCAGTCACGCAGAGAGACGCCAGAACGCAGTGCTCCGGGCAGTGAGCGGAGGTCCGGTATATACCAGCGATCCGGTGGGAAAAACAGATCCGGAACTGATTCTGCCTCTGATTCGGAAGGATGGAACAGTAATACGCTGCGACAATGTGGGTATGCCCACCTTGGACTGCCTGTTTGAGAATGAAGCAGAGAGCGGACGGATTTTGAAGCTTTTTAATCATTATGGAGAGGCTTACGTGGTGGCAGCCTTTTCTATGGGGGATGAGACAGTCAGTCAGGGAAGTCTGAAGCTTTCAGATCTCCCCGGAACCAAGGGGCGGGAATGGATTGTGTATGACCAGAGAAACGAAGAGGCCTTCTTCCTTTCTAACGAAGAGGTGTTTTCGTTTGAACTTGGGGAAAACGACGCCTGTCTGTTTCTGGTATTACCTGCAGCGGATTTTGTGCCTGTGGGAATTTTGGAAAAGCTGATTTGTCCGGGAAGCATTTTGTTCAGGAAACAATTGCCATATAGACAGCTTCTGGGTCTGAGTGATAAAGGCAGAGCAGGCTTTGTCAGCGTCAAAAGACCTGTAAGGGTTCTTGTGGATGGCAGGGAAGCTTCTTTTGAGGTAAGGATTTGCCAGGGAGATGGGAAAAAGGCATATTTTTGTACGGTGCCAGTAGAAGAATCCGGGCCGGAGGAGGCTTTGCTGGAAATACTTTTTGAGGAAAATCCATGAAAACAATTGGCATTGATATTGGCACCACATCTATTTGTCTGGTGTTGTATGACTGTGATAAAAAAAAGATTGTTGACAGTTTGTGGGAATCAAATCATTTCCTGCCAGGAAGCTTCCGGCAGGAGGCGGACAGAATAGTACATACGGCGCAGAAGATGCTGGATCAGCTCATAAAGCGGCAGGGAGAGATAGCCGGGATTGGAATATCCTCACAGATGCACGGTATTTTGTATGTGGACGGTGCAGGCAGGGCGGTATCTGATTTTTATACATGGAAAGATACCTGTGGAGAAAGGCCCCATCAGGGGATGAGCTGCGCTGCTTATCTTTCAGAGAGCACCGAGTATCCCATGTTTTCCGGTTATGGAACGGTTACGCATTTTGCGCTGGGACTTAAGAATGCCATCCCTAATGAGGGAAGGTTTTTGACAGACATTGGCGATTATCTGGCCATGTGTCTTTGCGGACAGAAGGAGCCTGTGGTGGACGCAACCATAGCCTCCAGCTTCGGAGGATATTGCACCCGGAAGGAATCTTTTGACTTGCCTTGCCTGGAAAAGGCAGGCGTTGCCACCTCTTTTTATCCGCCGGTCTTAAAAAGGCGGGAAAAGGGAAAGGGGAGAATGGCAGGCAGATATAAAGGCGTCCCCGTTTTCTGGGCAGTGGGAGACAATCAGGCCAGTTTTTTCGGGGCGGCAGCCAGGGCGGAGGATGGGGTGTGCGTCAATGTGGGAACTGGTTCCCAGGTTTCTCTGTTTGATAAAAGGGAGATTTCCACTTCTGTTGGAGAAATCCGCCCTTTTGTGGGAAATGGAAATCTGTATGTGCAGGCGTCCTTAAACGGAGGAAAGGTTTATGAAAGGCTGGCTGTTTTTCTGGAAGAGATAGGAAACTTGTTCAGGGAAAAAGGTTCTGTGGAGAAAAAGCCGGATGGTTATGAGATGGCACAGCTTTTAGGGCGGCAGAAGGAAGAAACTGACCTGCGGGTGTACCCTTCTTTGTATGGCTTTAGAGGATGCAGCATTACAGATAGTCCTTTAGCGGGCACAGATTTAAAAGCAGGCTTCATAGAAAATCTTACAGAGGCCAACTTTCATCCCGGCGATCTGGTAAGGGCCTATGTTGGGGGGATGGCGGCGGAGCTGCACGGGATGTATATGAAATTTCCGGAGGCGCTGCGCAGCGGGCGGAAGAAAATTATAGCCAGCGGAAACGGAATCCGGAAAAATGAACTGCTGCGGCAGGAAATAGAAAAACAATTTGACCTGCCTCTGTATTTAAGTGAGTTTCACGAAGAAGCAGCGGCCGGGGCAGCACAATTTGCAGGGGAGTGGAGCATATGAAACCGGGAAAGTGGAGTTTAAACGGCAGTGACTGGCTGATGAAGGAATTTGTGGGTCTGGACTGGGTCTGGAGGGACAGTGTGATGCCGGAAGGAGGGGATGTGCGCTGGTGGTATCCGGCAAAGGTGCCCGGCGCTGTGGCCCATGATCTTTGGGAAAACGGGCTGATTCCCGACCCCTATTTTGAGTGTAATTCCAAATTGGCCGAGTGGACATCTGCAAGGACCTGGGTTTACAAAAAAGAGTTTATTCCGCCAAAAGAATTTCAGGGGGAGAAGATTAGTCTGTGCTTTGAGGGGATTGACTATCAGTCTGAAATTTTTCTGAATGGGAAATCCTTGGGGCATCAGGAAGGGATGTTTGTGCCTTTTGAAGTATCTGTGGAGGATATAATTAAATATGGGGAAAAAAATCTTCTTGCGGTGGTGATTGAACCTGCGCCCCAGGAACAGCCTCAGGTAGGAAAAACCAGTCTTGTGCGTACCCATAAGTCCAGGATGACTTACTGGTGGGATTTTTGTCCCCGTCTGGTTCATCAGGGAATCTGGCAGGATGTTTATCTGAAAGTTACGGGAAGGGAGCAAATCCGGGAAGTCCGAATAAAGAGCAGTCTTAGGGAAGACGGGCAGGCGGAGGTAATGGTAACCGTATGGGCGGTAAACGGTGGGGAAGGCAGAATGCAGGTAAGATTTGGGGATGCAAGTGTTACCTGTATGGAAGAAGAAGGTGTGTTTGAGGCGGTTTTCCGGATAAAAGAACCAAGGCTGTGGTGGTGCAATGGACAGGGAGAACCATACGAATATCCTTTGGAAATCAATCTTTATAATAAGGCAGGAAAACTTTCGGATACTTATGGACAGATGTATGGAATCCGGGAAATCCGGTTTGAGCAAAATGAAAATACACCTGACGAGGGAGGGAGATTTTTACTTAAGCTAAATGGACGGACTGTTTTTATCAACGGATACAACTGGGTTCCCGCAGACATGCTTTATGGCGCCGTTACCAAAGAAAGAACAGACTATCTCATCCATCTGGCCAGGAAAGCCGGAGTAAATATGCTCCGGGTGTGGGGCGGCGGACTGATTGAGAGAGACGCTTTCTATCAAAAATGTGCACAGGAAGGAATTTTGGTATGGCAGGAGTTTATTTTATCCAGCTCCGGCATTGAAAACAGACCCTCCAAAGAGCAGGAATATCTGAAGATGATGGAGCGGCAGGCGGAGGTTATTATTAAGAAAAAGCGGAATCATACGGCTCTTGCGCTTTGGTGCGGAGGAAATGAACTACAGGAGTTAGACGGAAGGCCGCTGACAGAGGCGCATCCTCTGCTTAAGATGCTGCGGGGAGCGGTGGAAAAATGGGACCAGGGGCGCAGATGGCTTCCCACCTCTCCTTCCGGCGGCGTTTTCTTAAATTCCATGGAAAATATAAGGGAGCATCCGGATGAACTGTTTGATGTGCACGGGCCCTGGGAGCATCAGGGGTTAAATAGCCATTATAAGCTCTATAATGCCGGACGGTGCCGTCTGCATTCTGAGTTTGGCGTAGAGGGCATGACAAACTATAAGGCTCTTAGAAAGACCACACTGCCAGAGCATTTTTTGCCTGCAAGCAAGGACAATCCCGTTTACTTCCACCGGGGAGCCTGGTGGAATAATGAACCTTTGGTGCAGGAAAGCTTTGGCGGTGGGCTGGAAGATGTGGAGCAGATAAGAAAAGCCAGTCAGTATCTTCAATATGAGGGCCTTAAGTATGCCATGGAAGCCGACAGACGCCGGGCTTATTTCTGCAGTGGAATCTTTCCCTGGCAGCTAAACGAGCCTTTTCCCAATCTCTTTTGTACATCTGTGGTGGATTATTATGGAAGTCCCAAACCTGCCTACTATGGGGCAAAAAAAGCATATGCCTCCTGGCTTGTAAGCGCAGCCTTTGAAGGGGCAGCTTTGAAAGACGGGAAGCTTACCGCAGAGATTTATGCAGCCCGGAATCTTTCTGATGATGTTGTCTGTAAAGACGAAAGGTATCTTGTGGAGGCCCGGCTTTTTAATATGGCGGGCAGGGCTTTGTGGGAAGGGACAATGACAGCGAAAGGGATTTTCCAAAAGGCAGTACATATAGGAACCGTTCTCTGGGAGCCGGAAAAAGAGGAAACAGGGCTTTTTCTTTTAAGACTTTGTCTTAAAAAGCAGAAGGATGGTCTGATCCTTTCGGAGAATGAATACCTTTTTACCAAAGGAAAGGACTTTTCGGAAGTTTTTGGGCTGGATAAGCCTGTGCTGGATGTACAGCTTACAGATGGAGCTGTGAAAGTGGAAAACTGCGGCAGCACGGCGGCGTTGTTCCTGTTCCTGTCCAGGGAAGAAGGGGAGAGGGTTTTATTTGAGGACAATTATTTTACCCTTCTGCCAGGAGAAGTGCGAAAAGTCAGGGCGGAGGGAAATTTGGATTTCCTATCGTTATCGGCATTAAATTGTGACTGGGGGGTATATCTATGAAAGTAGTTGCAGGAATTGACATCGGCGGCACAAAATGTGCCATATCCTTTGCAGGAATTGGTGAGGAAAAGATAGTAATTCTGGATAAGATACAAATGGAGACAGAGGTGGAATGCTTTGATTTAGCCATGCAGAAATTTATTGCAGCCATCCGGGAAATACTGGGGAAACATGAGGCATGGAAGCTTATGGCCATTGGTATTTCCTGCGGGGGGCCGCTGGACGCAAAGAGAGGCCTGATTTTATCTCCGCCCAATCTGCAAAAATGGGACCATGCAGATGTGTTTACTCCCCTAAAAAAGATCTTTGGAGTGCCTGTGATGATTCAAAATGATGCAGACGCCTGCGCGCTGGCAGAATGGAGAATGGGGGCGGGAAAAGGCAGCAGAAATATGATTTTTCTCACCTTTGGTACGGGAATGGGAGCCGGATTGATTTTAAATAATGAACTATATAGCGGCTCCACCGGAATGGCAGGAGAAGTGGGGCATGTGAGACTGGAAGATGAGGGCCCGTATGGATATGGGAAATACGGTTCCTTTGAGGGATTCTGCAGTGGAGGAGGAATTGCCAATCTGGGAAAAATGAGGGCAAAGGAGGCAATCCTTGCAGGAAAACCGCCTCTGTTCTGCCCGGACGAGTCCTGCCTTGACCAGATTACCAGTAAATCCATCGCCCAGGCGCTGGAAAAGGGAGACGCCCTGGCAAAAGAGATTTTCAGCACAGTAGGCAGTTATCTGGGAAGAGGGCTGGCTCTTTTGATTGATATTTTAAACCCGGAAGTGATTGTGATAGGAAGCATTTACGGAAGACAGAAGGATGCGCTGGACGGAAAGATGTATGAGGTTTTGGAGAAGGAAGCCCTGGGGGGTTCAAGAAATGCCTGCCGGATTGTGCCTGCAAGCCTGGGAGAGATGATTGGAGACTATGCGGCGGTTTCCGTGGGGATAAAGGCATACGAGGATTTGTACCGCTGCGCGGATTCGAAAGATGCGGGCAGCTACGAAGGAACCCCAAAAACAGTAGAGAGGTTCAGCTTTAATGTAAACATGAAGCGGGAACTGGAACAAATATAAATTTAAAAAATATAAACCAGCATCGGTCCAGACAAGGGCCCGGAGAATTTCAACACCCATTTGTGTGCGGAAATTGCTCTATGGGAAAGGCCCTTGGGAGGGGAGATGCGGTACTGGAAAGAAGGCTTATTTTGAAATTATTGCATAATATTTTTCAGGTGGCGGGCCCAGGCTTAAGTCATAGTTTTGATGCCACTGCGTATCTGTTAAAGGGCAGGAAGGGCTGGTTTCTCATCGACTGCGGCACGCCGGAAGGTTTTGGACAGATTAAGGAGAATATCAAAAAGGCAGGTGTGGACCCGGCGCAAATTCAATTGATTCTCGGTACCCACGGGCACTATGACCATGTGGGGGCTGCCCATTTATGGAAGGAAGAGTCTGGCTGTTCATTGTTTTTGCATGAGAGGGACATTCCGCAGGTGGAAGAGGGAAATTCCCAGATGACTTCCGCCTCCCTTCTATACGGCACAAAGTCTGTGCCCTGTAAAGTGGATGGAAAAATAAATGAGGGAGATATCTGGCAGGGAGAGGGATTTACCGTTCAGGCAGTTTATACGCCGGGACATACCATGGGAAGTGTAAGCTTTGTGGTGGAAGCAGGCGGATATCATCTGCTGATTGCCGGAGATGCCATTTGGGGCGGTTACAGCAAAAAAATTGGCTCTGACGAGTCCGTCTGGAGGGAAAGCCTTCACAAGCTTACCTCCATGCACTTTGACTTTTATACTTTTGGTCATGTAAATGCGCAGCTGATTGGGGATGCGGACAGACGGCTTAAGGAGGCGCAAATGGCTTTTGCCAATTACTATAATCCCTGGTTTAAGACTTTTTTTGAAGAGTATCGTTATTAAATTACAATTGAAAATGTACAAAATATAATATTGTTTTAGATCGAAGCGGGGGAATCCAATGAAAAATAAAATTATGCTGATTACTTATGCGGACAGCTTTGGAAAAAATTTACGTGAGGTAAAGCAGGTCATAGATACCTGGTTCCGGCGGGAGATAAATGGGATTCATATTCTGCCCTTTTATCCCTCCTCAGGGGACCGGGGGTTTGCGCCTATAGACTACCGGCAGGTAGACCCGGCCTTTGGCAGCTGGGAGGATATCCGGGCTCTTGCATCTGATTATGAGCTGATGTTTGATTTTATGATTAATCATCTCTCCCGCAGGAGCCCGGAATTTCTTGACTTTGTGGAAAAACATGACCAGTCGGAATATGCGGACATGTTTCTGCGTTTTAAAAAATTCTGGCAGGGTGGGGAACCTACACAGGAGCAGGTGGATATGCTGAATAAGAGAAAACCCAAAGCGCCCTGTGAAGAAATCCCCTTTGCAGACGGCTCTTCGGAAAAGATATGGTGTACCTTTGATGATGAGCAGATGGATTTAAATCTTCAGTCAGATGTGGCCTGGCGGTTTGTGGAGGAGAGGCTGCGTTTTCTGATGGAGCAGGGAGCGTCCATGATCCGTTTGGACGCCTTCGCCTTTGCCACCAAAAAAGAAAACACTTCCTGCTTTTTCCTGGAACCGGAGATGTGGGACATGATGGAAAAGGTGCAGGCCATTCTGGACGAGAAGGGAATTCCCATGCTGCCGGAAATTCATGATCATTACAGAGTGCAGCTTAAAATTGCATCCCATGGATATGCGGTTTATGATTTTGTACTGCCAGTGATGGCGCTTCACACCCTGTACAGCAAGAGCGCCCGGAGAATCAAACACTGGCTGTCTATTTGCCCAAGGGACCAGCACACAACACTGGATACCCACGATGGATTAGGGACAGTGGATGTGGAAGACCTTTTATCAGAGGAGGAATTAAACAGAGTAATTGAACAGACAGAAAAATATGGGGCAAATTTTAAATGGGACTACAGGGGAAGCTGTGAGGGGAAGAAAGAAGTATACCAGATTAACTGTTCCTATTATTCAGCAGTGGGGGAGGATGATGAAAGCTATCTTATTTCACGGGCTATCCAGTTTTTTACGCCCGGTGTGCCCCAGGTTTACTATATGGGACTTTTAGCAGGGCCTAACGACTATGAGCTGATGGAGAAAACCC
The DNA here is from genome assembly GCA_947381965.1 of uncultured bacterium. GTDB lineage: Bacteria > Bacillota > Clostridia > Lachnospirales > Lachnospiraceae > Suilimivivens. Next base: position 8,898 of record CANCXX010000015.1, on the reverse strand, counting down.
GGTATGACCGGAATATCAGCAGGCATAATTATACAGTGGAAGAGATTGCAGAGTGTGTGAAAAAACCAGTGGTACAACGGCTTTGCCGTCTGATGCAGTTTCGAAACGAATATCCGGTTTTTGACGGGCAGATGCAGGTTTTGGACACGCCGGACCATATGCTTTCCATTGAGTGGAAGGATAATGGGAATAAAGCGGAACTGGATGTGAACCTTAAGGACAAAAGCTTTATTATCCGGTATATTGACCGGGCAGGATGGGAAAAGAAACTGGATTTGGACAAAGATTTTACGTGGTAAAAGCACTGTGGCAGGAGTCAAAAATGGACAAGTTATGGGAAAAGGGCAGAATAACTGTATATAAAGGGATGCCGTGGGACTGGCAGGGGATTCCGGTACTGGCAAAGACGGACCTGGTGATTTGTGGGGGGAGTCTGGGCAGTGTGCTTGAGGCAAAGAAATATGCCGGGAAAGAAAAGAAAGTACTTCTTGCCCTGCCGGAGTCTTATCTTCTGCCGGAGGTGGCAGATACTTTCCGCTTTGGACTTTCACCGGAAATGTGTGATTTTTTCCCGGAGACAGCCAAAAGTGGAAAAATGCTTTTGCCGGATGAAGGAAAAAAGTATGGGGAAGATTTCTGCCTTCAAAATGGAATCCGGCTGCTGTATGGCGTTTATCTTCTGGACTGCTGCCATTTGGACGAAGATACGCTGTGCGTCCGGTTTGGAGCAAAGGGAGGCGTGTTTGCAATTCTTTGCGGCGGGCTTTTAAAAGAGTCGGAACCTGTCCCGTTTAAAGGAAAGGAAACCGTATCTTATGGGGTTTTGACATACAGGCAAGAGAGGGGGGACTTTGAGGTCTTAAAGGTTTCCGAAACCGTAAAGGGGCAGGAGCTTTTGGCGGAGGGAATAGATGACGCCGCATTTCTGGGAAAAATGCAGGCAGCGGCTATGGACGCTTTTCTGGAGGAGAAAAAGAAAAGGGGTGAACTTATTCTGGGACGGTTTGCTCCAAAAGCGTATCTGGAAAATGATTCTGTTTCTGCGTATGCGCCTCTTTCCGGAATATATGCCTCAGGTTTCAGAAAGAATCCGGATGCTTTTCCGGTTTTGGACAGGGATGATAAGGAGAAAAGCGCTGAAAAGGAAAGGCTGACCAGAGAAGGCTTAGGGGAGAAGAAAGGGCATCTGGAGGAGATTTCTTTTTTTACGGGAAATGAATTTCTAAAGCTGGGGAAATATCCATTGCTTGGGGAAAAGGGCAGGAAAGTCCTTAAAACTTCTGTAATGGGCAGGGTGCGACGGTATGATGTGGTGGTGGCGGGCGGCGGAACCGCCGGGGCCATGGCAGCCCTTTATGCGGCAAGAGGTGGTATGAGAACGGCGCTAATAGAGCCCCAATATGTTTTGGGAGGTACGGCCACCGCAGGAGGGGTCAGTACCTACTGGTTTGGAAACCGCTTTAAGGACGTGGAGGAAATTGACAGGGAAACGGATAAGCTGATGAAGCGGCTTTTGGTGGACAGACGGGAAGGGATCTGGAGCAGTCAGGACGATTTTCATCCATCCCTGCGCGCCTGTGCGCTGCAGAAGCTTTGCCTGGAAGCGGGAGTGGAAATTCATTATGGACAGCTGTGCTTTGGGGCGGTATGTGAGCAGCAGGGAGAGAAAATAGCAAAAACCAAAGGGGTGGTGGCTGCAGGGAAAAATGGCATTACGGCTTATATGGGAGATTTTGTGATAGACGCCACAGGGGACGGCGATATTGCGGTCTTTAGCGGCGGAAAAACCGTGTACGGATCGGAAGGAGACTGCATAACCTATTGGGCGTCTCTTGCACAGTATGTAAATGCCCGGACATATAAAAATAATTTTTCCACTATGGTGGTTTCGGCGGACCCGTTGGATATGACCCGGTTTATTATTAAAGCCCGGAGGCTGGGAGATAAGCTTTTTGACCATGGCAGGTACGTAAGTATGCGCGAGAGCAGACATCTTTTGGCAAAGACAGTGGTGGATTTAAAGGATTTAATGTCTTTTCGGACCTGGGAGGACGGGCTTTACACCTGCTATTCCAATTATGACCCTAAGGGAAAGCTGGATGCGGACATTGTTTACTGTGGTGTTTTGCCGCCTCAGACAAAGATTCAAATTCCCCTGTCAGCTCTTTTGCCCTGCAGGGAGGATGGAGAGCAGATTAAAGGGCTTTATGTAGCGGGAAAGGCCATTGGAGCCACCCACAATGTATTCCCCAGCATACGAATGCAGCCGGATTTGATGCACCAGGGGGCTGTGCTGGGAGGACTGCTTGCTTTATGCCATAAAGAAAAGATGAAACCGGAAGAGATGGATAGCAAAAGGCGTAAGTCTTTTGTGAGGGAGCTTACCGGAGATACGCTTTTTTTGCCGGAAGGAAGCTATGCCGGACAAGGAAAGCCTGGATTTTTGAATGATGCAGTGGAAAAGCTTGGGGAAGCTTCCCGTACCCATTGGGTGGATGTCCCTTTTACCTATGTGGAGGCGGGACAACCGGAGATGCTGACAGTGATGCTAGCGGATGGGGATTTGGTCTGCAGTCTTCTTAAGGGAAGGATACAGCGGGACACAAGGCCATATGACTGGAAGAGGGAAGAAAAAGAGGCGGCGGGGGCGGATAAAATTCCTCTCCGGATTCTTTTAGCAGGCTGTCTTTTGTGGCATGGGGATGTTGCCTTTGCCAGGGAATATGGGGATTATCTTTTGTGGCAGCTTTCTGATAATTTGCTTCCCAAAAGAAAAGCTTCAGTTATGTGCGCACAGCTTTTGCCGGATCATGGGGTGATGCCGGAAGTGGTTTATGGGATGAATTTGCTTGGAAGAAGCAAAAGCCCCTTTGCAGAGCCGGTGTTTGAGAGGGTGCTTTCCCTTTTACAGGCAGATAAACGAGACTATGAGGATATCAGAGGCGGTATTTACCATTATATAGAAAGCTTTGCCAGGGCCTCGGTTTATGGAAAGAGCCCTGTGTGGATCAAGTGGCTGGGGCAGCTTTTGGATTTTAGGGAAATCGATCAGGCAGGAGAAGGGGCGGGGGATGAACGGATGGAACAGCGTCTGCTGATTTTAAAGCTGATTCTAAGCAGGGCACTGGCGGATAAGAAGGACGCCAGGGGGCAAAGGGAGCTTTGCAAGCTTGCAGAGAACCATTGCGGTGCCATTGCCTTTTCCGCACAGATGGCGCTTTTAAAGATACAAAATGGGAGCAGGAATGGAAATGAAAAAACTTTACATGATTGGAAATTCACATATTGACCCGGTATGGTTCTGGAGCTGGGAGGAAGGGATGCAGGAGGTAAAGGCAACCTATGCTTCCGCTCTTAGCAGAATGCAGGAGTTTGAGGATTTTAAGTTTACCAGTACATCAACGGCATTTTTTGAGTGGATTGAGGGTATTTTACCTGATATGTTTGAAGAGATTAAAAAACGGGTTTCGGAGGGACGCTGGGAGATCACCGGAGGCTGGTTTATTGAGCCGGACTGCCAGCTGCCCTGTGGAGAAGCTTTTGTGCGTCAGGGACTGTATGGACAGCGGTACTTAAAAAGCAGGTTTGGAAAAATGGCAAGGGCAGGATCAAATGTGGACAGCTTTGGGCATAATCCTGTTTTGCCCCAGATTTTAAAAAAGAGCGGCATGAAGGAATACATTTTTATGCGTCCCCGTCTGGAACTCCCCGTTTTTCTGTGGGAAAGCGATGATGGCAGCAGGGTAAGAGCCATAAGCCTTCCGGCCGAGTATACAACCTGGTTTCACGATCCTACAGTAAAAAACATTCAGGTGACCTTAGATAGGACCAGGGAGTATGATAAGATGGTCTGCTGTTATGGAGTGGGAAATCACGGAGGAGGTCCTACCATTGAAAATATCCGGAGCATCAGGAAATTGAAGGAGCAGGAGAGCTTTGAAAATGTGGAGCTTGCCTTTGCCCATTATGAGGATTTTTTCAGGGACACTGACAAGTGGGAGCTTCCGGTACTTTCCGGGCCTTTTGAAAAGGTGAACGAGGGGTGCTACTCTATTGATTCTGCATTTAAGCTGAAAAACAGGATGGCGGAAGAGAGACTCCTTAATGGGGACAATTTGATGTCCATGGGGGCGCTTTTTAAAGGCGGATGGATGGAACAGACCAAAAAAATGGAGGGGCTTTGGAAGATCCTGTTATTTAACCAGTTTCATGATACAATGGGCGGAACCATTATACGCTCTGCCAGAGATGAGGCTATGATGCAGCTGGGAGGTGTATGCGCCGCATCAGGAGAAATTCAGGCTATGGCCCTACAGAATATAGCAAATCAGATTGACACCCAGGGAGAGGGATTTCCGCTGATTTTGTTTAATCCCGCCGGAAGGGATTACTGTGGTCTGATAGAGGCGGAGCTGGAATGGTTTTGTCAGGACCCGCTGCGGATTCTTTCTCCGGAGGGAGAGGAGATTCCTTATCAGAGAATTCATACAGACGCAAAGGTGCGCCATACCACCCTTGGGGGCAGGCGGAGATTTGTGTTTAAGGCACAGGTTCCTTCCTTTGGTTATGCTCTTTACCGGGTGGAAAAAAAGGAAGCAAGGCTTGGCTTTAATCTTCATATGGAGATTGAAAACAAAGAAGCCTTCCTTCTGGAAAATAAGTTTATCCGGGCGGAGTTTGACAAGGAAACAGGGAGCCTTAAATCTCTGGTGGATAAGGAGAGCGGTTATGATGCCCTAAAGGAGGCCCTTTTGGGCGGGGAAAAGGTGTTGATTTACACCGATGAGAGAGACGCCTGGGGGGGACTTCAGGGCAGACGTTATGAGAAAACCGGACAGGAATTTAAGCTGGATTCCATAGAAAAGGTGGAAAGCGGGCCTTTAAGAGAAGTGATCCGGGTGCGCAGAAGCTGGGGCGGGACAAAGCTTGAGCAACTTTATTGTCTGGGAGATGGAGACAGGGAGCTTTGGGTAGACAATCATTTTACGGTTAATCATACATGGACTTTGTTTAAGGAAGCTTATCCGGTAGGAGAAAACTGTGCGGAAACAGAGGCGGAGACAGCCTATGGCGTGGTGAGAAGGCATATGGAGGCAGGAGATCATGCAGAATACTATATGCAGCGATTTGTGGATGTAAAGGATAAGAAGGGAGCAGGGCTGTATGTGGCAAATAATGGGAAATATGCCTTTAACATGGAAGAAGGCCGTCTGCAGATTACCCTGTCAAGAAGCGCCATCTATGCACAGGGAAACAGCCCGGACTGGTATAATGAAACAGAAACTTATCGCTATACCGATCAGGGGGAACAGGATTTCCGGTTCCTGCTCCGGCCCCACGGAAGCAGGCTGGAAGAAGGGGAAGCATACCGTATGGCAAAGAAATGCAGCGGCGCCTGTCTTTATCTGGCCGACAGTGTCCATCCGGGGAAGGTGAAGGAAGCGCGCAGAAGCTTCTTTTCTGTGGACCTTCCGGGGGTGGAGCTTGTATTGGTAAAGAAATGCGAGGACGACGACTCTTTTGTGGTCCGCCTTTTGGAGACGGAGGGAAGAGACGAAACCTGTATTCTCACAATAGGGGATAAGCAATATCCGGTTTCTGTGGGACATAATGAGATTAAGACTTTAAAGATTGATAAAGAGAAGGATAGTGTAACGGAAGTCAGTCTTCTGGAATGGGAAATGGGGTAGGAATTTAAGGAGGAGTGTATGGAAAAGGATAAGACCATGTATATGATTGGAAACGCCCATCTGGACCCGGTGTGGCTGTGGCAGTGGCAGGAAGGCTATCAGGAGGTAAAGGCCACCTTCCGCTCGGTGCTGGATCGGATGAAAGAGTATGAGGATTTCTTTTTTACAGGAAGCTCTGCCGCTTATTATGAGTGGGTGGAGGAAAATGAACCTTTGATGTTTGAAGAAATCAGGCAGCGGGTTAAGGAAGGACGCTGGGTGATTGTGGGAGGCTTTTGGATTCAGCCGGACTGCAATGTGCCCTGTGGAGAGTCCTTTGTCAGACAGGGGCTGTATGCCCAGCGGTATTTTGAGGAAAAGTTTGGGGTTATGGCCCATACCGGCTACAATGTGGACAGCTTCGGCCATAACGGGATGCTTCCCCAGCTGTTAAAGAAACTTGGCATGGACAATTATGTTTTTATGCGTCCGGGCAGGCATGAAAAGGGGCTGGAGCAGGAAACGTTTCGGTGGCGGTCACCGGACGGAAGTGAGGTGCTTTCTTATAGGATTCCTTTTGAATATTGTACCTGGCCGGAAGAAATTTTCCGCCATATCTGTCGGTGCAGCGGGGAAATTAAAAGTAAGGACGGCATTGCCATGTGCTTTTACGGTGTGGGAAATCATGGAGGCGGTCCTACCAAAGCCAATATTGACAGTATTCATGAGCTGGAGGGCAGAAGCGACCTTCCCAAACTGATTCTTTCCACGCCGGATGCGTATTTTGACAAGGTAAGGGAGCGGGGGGAAGCGCTTCCTGTAGTGAGCGGGGATTTGCTCCACCATGCCAGCGGCTGTTACAGTGTCCATTCCGGTGTAAAGAAATGGAACCGAAAGGCGGAAAACCGTCTGATTATGGCGGAAAAGTTTTCTGTGATGGCAGGACATTTTGCAGGCAGAAGCTATCCTGTTTCGGAGTATACAAGAGGATGGAAGCTTGTTCTTTTTAATCAGTTCCATGATATTCTGGCAGGCACCAGTCTTGCAGCTGCCTATGAGGATGCCTGGGAATCCTATGGAGAGGCCCTTTCCATTGGGGCAAGAGGGATGAATGGGGCCATTCAGTCTATTTCCTGGCAGATTGACATTCCCATGGAAGAGGGAATGCGGCCCTTAGTTGTTTTTAATCCCAATGCTTTTGAGGGAAAGTTTGAGGTGGAGGCAGAGGCCCCTTCTCTGAAAGAGGATATGACGCTTGTGGATGAGGAAGACAGACAGATCCCCATCCAGCTTGTACAGTCGGAGGCGTCCTGCAACGGCCGTTGCCGAATTTCCTTTATCGCCGAGCTGCCTTCCCTTGGATGGCGTACCTACCGGCTTGTCAGGGGAAGAGAGAGAGAAGTATTCCCGGAGGTGGAGGGAACGGATACCTTTGGGGAAAATGACTGGTTTTCCATTACATTTGACGAAGAGACAGGGTACATCCGTTCCCTGAAAAAGAAAAATGACGATACAGAGTATTTTGACAGGCCAGCCGCGGTGCCTGTGGTGATAGAAGACCATGGGGATACCTGGGCCCATGGCATTCGTATTTTTGACAAAAAGAAAGGACAGTTCCGCCTGCAGAGCATCCGCTGTGTGGAAAAAGGACCGGTAAAGCGCGTGATACGGGTAATCAGTGTCTATGGAAATTCTCGTCTGGTACAGGATTTTGCCATTTACCGGGCCCTTGATTTTATCAGTGTCAGGACAAAAGTGGACTGGCATGAGAAATTTTCCATGCTAAAGCTTCTTTTCCCAATGAATATGAGTTACTTAAAGGGCAGCTGGGAGATTCCCTATGGGGTGGTAAAAAGGGAACCGGACGGAGAAGAATATCCAATGCAGAGCTTTTTGGATGTGGAGGGAGCAAATCCCGGACTAAATACCAATATCAATGGCCTTTCTATTTTAAACGATGGAAAGACAAGTGCCAGCATCAGCGGAAAAGAGGCGGCCATTACGGTTCTGCGCAGTCCCATTTATGCCCATCATGAACCCTATGAGCCGAAAGATGATCTGGAATACGTTTATATTGATCAGGGCGTACAAACCTTTACCTACGGTCTGTATCCCCATGACGGAAGCTGGGAGCGGTCGGATACGGTGCGCTATGGCAGAGGGATGAACGAAAAGCCGGTTGCTCTATTTGAAACTTATCATAAGGGGGAGCTGCCCATGAAAGCCTCTCTCCTTAAGGTGGAGGACGCCAATGTGCTGCTTACGGCTATGAAAGAGGCAGAGGATGGGAGCGGTGATCTGGTACTTCGAATGGTGGAAACCGCAGGCTGTGCCTGCAGGACGAAGCTGTATTTCCACGAAAGGGAGGAAGAGATTGCATTAAGCTTTACGCCATTTGAGATTAAGACTGTGCGAATTGCAAAAGACGGCAGGATAACGGAAACAAATTTATTGGAAGCGGCATGGGGGGATACAGTACTACAAGCATAGCTTGCGGTATGCGGAGGTATAAATATGAAAAGAAAAGTGGCAGTAATTCATACTACACCGGTAACCATTCCGGTAATAAAAGAACTGACAGAAAAGTATTGTGAACATGTGGAAATAGTAAACCTTCTGGATGACAGTATGCTTCCGGAAATCAATCAGGCCGGAAAAATTACAGAGGGCGTGAAATACCGTTTAAACACGCTGCTTCTGCTTGCCCAGACAATGAAGGCGGATTGTGTTTTTTGTGCCTGTTCCTCAATTGGAGGCATTCTGGAAGAAGGCGGCGGGCTGTTAACCATTCCCGTTCTGCGCATTGATGAGCCCATGGCAGAACAGGCGGCCCAGTACACAAGGATTGGCGTGGCAGCAACGTTGCATTCAACCCTTGGGCCTACCACAGAACTGATTGAGCGTAAGGCCCGACAGATGGGAAAAGAGATTCAGATTCATACAGAGGTAATAGAAGGCGCCGGCGCCCTTCTTTCCTGCGGGAAAGGGGAGGAGTATGACCGCATAGTAGGAGAGCGTCTTCGTATGCTTGGTGAGAAAAATGAGATAGTGGTACTGGCCCAGGCGTCCATGGCACGGGCGGTTGCAGGACTTGGCAGAGAGGAAAAAAGCAGATTTCTCACAAGCCCGGAAAGTGGCGTAAAGGCACTGGGGGAAATTTTACATAGTTAAATAGCAGGTCAAAGGTACTGGGAGGGAATCTGCGGTACTGGAAAGCAGCAGAGGACCG
>CANCXX010000014.1 GCA_947381965.1 uncultured bacterium | reverse complement strand
ATTTAGGCGATGAAAAATCATATGATAAGCTATCAGAAAGACTGGAAAAGGATAAGCCCCATGTAAAAGTTTTGATCAATAATGCGGGATATGTGAAATCGGGTATGTTTTCTGATATGAAACAGGAAGATATCCTAAGCATGATTTCAGTCAATGTCAAGGGAATGACGATGATTCAAAAAATATTTCTTCCCTATATGGGGAAAGGCAGTTTTACCGTTATCACCTGTTCCGTATCTTCCTTTGCACCTGTTCCCTTTCAGACGGTTTACAGCGCTACCAAAAAATATATTTATTATTTTGGGAAGGCGCTCCGGGAAGAATTATTGGAAAAAGAAATGAATGTTCTTCTTCTATGTCCGGGAAATATGGATACTGAAATGAATCCAAAAGGGCAGCAAAGACAGGGCCAGAAAATTAACTTTCTTCCATTTTTGGATATGGACATACTTACAACGAAGGCATTGGAAAAGGCAGAGAAAGGAAAAAGTGTATATACTCCGGGTACATTTTATAAATTTTACAGAGTTGTCAGCAGGATTTTTCCTTCCTTATGGCTGATGAAGATAGCTAAAAAGTTTTACTAAAGGAATTGACAAATTCCGTTTTTTATACGAAAAAATATAATTTGGGAACAAGGATGATCAGTTTAATCCCTTGGGTGCAAAAAATAACGATAGCCTCTCTGAAAAATGGGTTATCGTTATTTTTTCCCTTTGAAAAAACAGAAATGCGGCAATCCCGAATAATAAAACGATAGCACCCAAGAAATAATTGTATCAATTTGGACACGCAATCTGGTTTCGGAGTAAGCCTATACAGTTCTATCAGTTAGTCAAAATAATTCCCACTAACGCTATACCGTTTTTCGGAAAGGTGAAAGTTTAGTCTAAGGATTGACAAAATCAGTATTGCGATCTATAATATAATTTATGTTATATAACGTAAATTATTAATTGGAAGGAAAAGCTATGTCACCAAAATCTAAAATCACAAGAGATATGGTTATTGACGCCGCATTTGAGGTTGTCCGCAAAACAGGCGCGGAAAACATCAATGCACAGACAGTATCAAAGAAGCTAAGCTGTTCCACATACATTGGAGTATGATGAAAAACTTATGGAAAAGCATTTGGAACGGGTATGCACAGGGGGGATATTAGCGATACAGGAGGAAACGAAATGAAAAAGTTATATGAAAAAAACGAACAGGCTTTTGCGATTGTATGGATAGTGGTTTACTGTGTTCTGCAATCTTTAGCCAATCCACTAAATGAAAAAATAGGGGTTGAATACTCTGCAAGCGCTATTTTTTGTATCTTGCAGACCATTATTCTTTTTACCTTTATCCGAAAAAACAATTTACAGAAGCGATATGGGCTTTGTAAATCACCTGTTCCTGTCCGTCGTTTCCTTTACTATGTGCCGCTTTTTATCTTAGCAACAGGAAATCTTTGGAACGGTATTGCTGTCAATTATTCGTTAGCGGGAACGGTTTGCAGTATTGCGTGTATGCTTTGCGTTGGATTTTTAGAGGAAGTGATTTTCAGAGGTTTCCTGTTTGTATCAATCGCAAAAGATAATGCAAAATCTGCAATTATTATCTCAAGTGTAACCTTTGGTATCGGGCATTTGATAAATTTATTTAATGGCAGCGGTATGGACTTGGTAAACAATTTGTGCCAGATTTGTTTTGCGATTGCGGTAGGCTTTTTGCTTGTAACGATTTTTTATCGTGGCGGAAGTCTGCTCCCTTGCATTATTGTTCATTCTGCTATCAACACTCTTAGTATTTTTTCAAATGGAGCAGGGATTACAGTGGAAAAGCATATTATCTATGTTTTGGTTTTAATCTTCATAACCGTTGCTTATAACTTAGTCCTTACAAAAACGCTCCCGAAAATCATTTGTAGAGATTACTGATTTCTTTATCACTTTTTGGGTAGACAATGTTAATGTTATTGAAAAGTTTGCCAAATGTACTCAAAATATTTATTAGATCCCGTCAATGCCAACATCATTTTTTTACTTTCATTTAGTTTTGCCATGTGATATCTCATTTTCTTATATGTAATATTAACCTCATTACAAAATTATTTTACCATTTCTTTTTTACATATTACCATAAAACCACTAGAGCGTGTTTGAAAAATCATTTCCAACATCTGCACGCGAAAAAACCGCGTCCCCACATTTGCTGGGAAGCATTTTTCAAACACGCTCTGGACAAGAAATAGGCAGCAGCCCAAACTATTCCGAATTTTTGAATGTTAAACTTGTTTGTCTGGCAAGGAAAAGTTTATTGATTCCCATCTACTATCTACATATAATTACACCTTGACGCAGAGGGAGAAAAATGTTGAAAAATCTTTAAATAGCACTATCTTTTTCGGGCTCTCATTCGTTATACATGATAGAAAGAAAATGCGCACGGACTTTCAATAACGGGAAAGGAGGATTTTGTGGACTTTGATTTGCTGTTAATACAAAAAATGAGGCGTGGCAATGAAAATGCTTTTGATATATTTGTTCGGAAACATTATGAAGAAATACTTAAGTATTGTAGTTATCATTGTCTTGATACATCATACGCCGAAGATTTGACACAGGAAACTTTTCTGCATTTTTTTGAAAAAATATCCGATTACCGTTATATTGGGAAAACGAGAAATTATTTGTATACCATAGCAGGAAATCTTTGTAGGGACTATTACAAAAAAACAAAAGAAAGTCTGTTAGAGGAATCCCCTAAAGATATTCAAAGTAGTTTACACCAATCGGAAGCTGAGGACATTCTTAACAAAATAGCGATTGAAGCGGCTTTAAATCATTTGCCGGAAGAATTTCGGGAGGTAATTGTCCTATACTATTTTCAAGAATTAAAGCTTGCAGAAATTGCCCATGTATTGCAAATAGGCTTACCTTTGGTAAAGTATCGGATAAGGCAGGCAAAAATGCGGTTAGAAAAACTGTTAAGGGAGAAGTGATTTTGTGAATTTAGAAAAAGAGCTAAAAGACTATTGCGAGAGCATAAAAATAATTCCGAATGAACAGAAAGTTGCAGAAACAATAAGAAAATCAATGGAAGCATACTGCTTAGCTGAACAGAAACGCTTTTTGACCTATTGGGAGTTTTTATGGGCGCAATTACGACTGGTACAAAAGCGTTGGTGGTTATTCCAACTTTTATTGCTTATTTTGGTATGGGCTGTATTGCCAACCATAAAAACTGAACAGCTTGTGCAAAGGATATTGGGGGTTGTTGCTTCCTTGTTTATTATTCTGATTATCCCGGAGTTATGGAAAAACAAAACCTATCAGTCAATGGAAATTGAAGCAACCTCGTATTATTCATTACGCCAAATATATGCGGCGAGAATGTTGTTGTTTGGCATTGTGGATATTGTTTTCATTACCCTTTTCTGTATGACTGCTGCTATGAAAATGGATATTTTGTTTTCACAGCTTTTGGTACAATTCCTGTTTCCTATGACGGTAACGACAGCAATCTGTTTTGGGATTTTATGTAGTAAATATCCATTTAGTGAAACCACAGCAATGATGATGTGCATTGCGTGGAGTGCGATATGGCTAGTGGTTATTTTGGACGAAAAAATATACGTCGCTTTCACATTTCCCCTTTGGCTTACTTTTATTGGAATTGCTTTCGTTTTTCTGGCATTTACAGTTTATCGAACATTGCGCGGTTGCAACAATTATTGGGAGGTAACATCAAATGAAATTGGTATTAGATAATTTGACAAAGGAATTTGGAGAGTTTGTCGCTGTAGACCATATAAACCTCACTATGACAAATGGAGTATATGGTTTATTGGGTGTAAATGGAGCGGGGAAAACTACGTTAATGAGAATGTTGTGTACTTTGCTGAAGCCCACCGGTGGGAACATCTACTGCAATGAAAAAGATATTTTTAAAATGGACGGAGAATACAGGAATCTATTGGGATACTTGCCCCAGGATTTTGGCTTTTACCCGGAGTTTACCGTAAAAGACTATCTTCTCTATATTGCAACAATCAAAGGAATACGTCCTGCTGTCGCTCAAAAAAGGGCAAAAGAACTAATTGCTAAAGTTGGACTTACAAAAGTGGCAAACAAGAAATTAAAGAAATTCTCTGGCGGAATGAAAAGGCGTGCCGGAATCGCGCAGGCAATGTTAAACAATCCTCAGATTTTGATACTTGACGAGCCGACAGCCGGACTTGACCCCAACGAAAGAATACGTTTTCGTAACTTAATCAGTGAGCTTTCAGAAGAACGCTTAGTATTGCTGTCCACTCATATTGTTTCTGATATTGAGTATGTTGCCAATGAGATATTGATGATGAAAGACGGTGCAATCGTAAACGAGGGAACATTAGATGAGATTATACGTGCTATGCCGGAAAAGGTTTGGAATTGTATTGTTCCGCAGCAGTCGGTGTCTGCTATCACAAAAAGATATAAGGTTTCCAATATGAAATCCGAAAATCATGGTGTGAATTTACGGATTATTTCCGCAGAAAAGCCATGCGAAACAGCCATATGTGTGCAGCCCTCACTTGAAGATGTGTTTTTATACTATTTTGGGGAAAAGGTTGGTGATGAAAATGACACGCTTTGAATTGAAAAAAATCTTTTCAAAACCTGTAAATAAAATCGTATTTATAATATTGGCAATCTCACTATGCGTTGTCAGCTATTTTACGATTGGATATGCGGACTATGTAGATGAAAATGGAGAAAAGTCAACTGGTATCGCAGCAGCTTCAGCATTGCGGGAAGCAAAGAACGAATGGGCCGGATATATTACAGATGATGTGCTGCGAAAAGTACTTGAAGAAAATGCGCTTATTATCAACTCCGAAGAATATCTTTCCACAGACGTGATTGAGAACAATAAAGCATATTCAAAACGACAAGGTTTCTCTGACATAAGAGAAATGATAAATTGGGCATTTGGCGGTTTTCAAGACTATAACTATTATCGGGCCGATAGTGTTACACAGGAGGAAATCAGTTCGTTTTACAGCAGGAGAACAGACAATCTGATTGCGTGGTTAAATTCAGATGAACAGGAAAGTCGTTATTCCGAACAAGAGCGGCAATTCTTGATTACACAATATGAGAAACTTGAAACGCCTTTTTATTACGAGTATGCAGACGGGTGGACAGCATTATTAGAATATACTCCGACAATTATCATGTTGGTAGTTTTAATTACTGGGTTTTTGGTATCTGGTGTATTTTCGGATGAAATTCAGTTAAAGGCAGATTCAATTTTTTTCTCTTCCAGATTAGGCAGGAACAAAGCGGTTGGTGCTAAAATAAAAGCAGGCTTTATTGTAGTAACATTTGTTTACTGGATAATGATATTACTGTATTCAGGAATTGTATTAGCGGTACTGGGAACCGGCGGAGCTAATTGTGCAATTCAAAATGGCTTTGTAAACTGGAAAAGTTTCTATAACATTACCAACCTGCAAGATTACCTGCTGACAGTTTTAGGCGGATATTTAGGGAACTTGTTTATCCTGTTTCTGTCCATGTTAGCGTCTGCAAAAACATACTCAAAAGCGTTGGCGGTAACAATTCCGTTTATTTTGTTATTTATCCCCTCTTTTTTAAGCGGAATATCTGTTTTATCAGAAGGTTTGGGGCTTCTTCCGGACCAACTGCTGCAAGTATGTACTGCAATAAAAACATTTAATCTATACCAGATTGGAACAAAAATAGTTGGTGCTGTTCCGATTATTTTTGTGATGTATTTTGTTCTTTTTTGTATTCTTTTGCCTGTTCTGTATCAGGTTTATCGGAAAACCGAGATAAAGTAGCAAAACCAACCGAAATCCGCAACGCCAGCTACACAACGATACGGACATGGAGCAGGAAGCACAAGAGAGAACTATCCCTTAACTACCTCACAGATGAAAAACATTATCCATTCGACACCACAGAAGAATATTAGACGGAACGGGGAAAGGGGCGGGAAAATGAACGGTAAACGCCCTTACATGGACTACCCACAGTACAGAACCGCCCGCCGCCTTGTGCATGAGTGGGAAACCCGCCACAAGCAAGCCTGTTTATGGCTGTCTTATGGACGAGGACGAAAATTTTATCATTGACGGGGAAGCCGCCCCTGTGGTGAAGCGGATTTACAGCCTTTGCCTGTAACCCAATACAGATCAGCGTATATTCGGATAAGATTTATGTATGGAATAATGGAGAAATGCCGGCAAGTCTTGCATCAACGGAAAAACTGTTTCAAAAACATTCATCAAAGCCGTATAACCCGAAACTTGCCAATATATTCTTTAAGAGCGGGATGATAGAAGCATGGGGCGTGGATTGGACAAAATCCGTGAAGCCTGCCGAAAATATAATGCGCCTCTGCCAAAATATGAGATAAACGAAGAAGGGATCATGGTATACTGTAAAGCCTGTGATAAATATTTGAAATTGCTACATCAGAAAAATCAAGCTGTTCATTTTGAACAGGATAATGAATGGGAAGGAAACAGGCTGGCGTTTTCGTTCTTATAGCTATAATCTGAATTTTTTTGATTAAAGGTAAACAATATTCAGTTTTTATGTCTTTCCTTGAAAATACTAACTTATCTAAGGAAAGAGAAGAAAGGTACTCTGTTACAAATCTCGCAACATAATAATGTTGCCCCATATGCCAAAAGCACTGGTAAAACATATAGCAAAATTATATTACCATTGCAAACATTAAACAAAAGATATTGGAACAACACCACCCAAACAAAATGAAAAATATAAAAAGTATATGACCTTTTTGACATATATTTTGATATTTTCCCGTTAAAATCCAAATACCCTTTTCCAATCCCTAACAAGGAATTTAACATAAACCACTCCGATACATATTTGGCAATCGTATTTAACAATGTTTGTTGCGTATCTGACCAAATAAACATATATACATTGAAAACCGTTGCTGTCATACCAATACACAAGAAAATCCATTTCCATTTTTCTACTTTGTTGATTACATCATCATTTGAGAAAATATAGTAGCCAACAAGAAAAATGTAAGTATATTCTACAAGACTTTTTCCGCCTATTGAAATCAATCCGCTAAAAAGCGGCAATGGTAATCCCCAAAGGGAAATCAGTACAAGCGGTATATCAATATCTTTTAGGTGCATTATTTTTCTTTGTAATAAGATAATTTTAACAGCAATAAGCGAAATAAGGAACAGATATAAAATAAACCAAAACTGTCCAACCGAAAAACCGCCGTCGGCACCTGTTAAATCAGTAAAATGCGTAAAGAAAACAGTATAATGCTGAAATAAATTCCCTTGATAACCATAATTAAATTTATCGGCAATATATGTCATAGGCGGCATAAGTAGCATTGTACCAAAAATGAATGGTATCAGTAATTTTTTAGCCCTTTCCAACACATATTGCCCGACTGTCCGCTTTTGTAGCGCAAATCTTGTGGAAATACCTGCAATGAAAAACATAAGCGGCATAAAATACGGACTAAAAAATACAACAATGCTACTAATTATTTTATTGCATTCAAAACAAATGTAATTTGGTTCTCCCCATACATTCCATGCCATTGCCGCATGGTAGGGAACAAGAAGTAAAATGATAATCCAACGTATATTGTCAACATAGTATTTTCGCATATTTATCTCATGCCTTTCATCAATAATATTCGGTACTGTTATCCTATCACAACCGCACACACAATTTCATTAAATTTTGCTTAATCTCCCTTTGCCTTATTCTTTGCAATCATCATCTGTCTTGCCGGAAGCAGGCTGCTGGCAGGCGGAAGAGTTTGTAAGCAGATGACGATGCACCTTGCCCACCATAAAGCAGACGGGAAAAATATTCAAATAGAACAAATGTTTGAAAATCAGGCAAAAACTACTTTACGGAAAAAATGAAATAAGATATACTCTTATCAGGGAAAGAGTGTAAGAGTAAATTTCAGGAAGGAAATAATATATGGCTGACAATATTTCAATTAGTCCTATTTTAAAATGGGTTGGGGGGAAAAGACAGTTGCTGGCGGATATTATGCCTTTGATTAATCAAAATTGTTCTACTTATGTTGAGCCGTTTGTAGGAGGAGGCGCTGTTTTTTTTGAACTACAGCCTAAGAAAGCTATAATTAATGATTATAATGCAGAATTGATAAATGTATATGAGGTAATAAGGAATTTCCCGGAAGAGCTTATTTCAATATTGGAGGAATATAGTAAGAAGAATACGGAAGAATTTTTTTACAAATTGAGGGCGTTAGATAGAAATGAAGAATATGCTGCATTGAGTAATATTAAAAAAGCGGCAAGGATAATATACCTGAATAAAACCTGTTATAATGGCTTGTATCGGGTAAATTCAGCCGGACAATTTAATTCTCCGTATGGGAAATATAAAAATCCTAATATTGTTAATGCGGCTACAATACGAGCAATGTCCAGATATTTGGATAATCCTAAGATTACAATCAAACAAGGGGATTATAGAGAGGTGCTTAAAGGCTTACGAAAGGGAGCGTTTGTGTATTTAGATCCTCCTTATATGCCAATATCTTCTTCCTCTTCTTTTACTGGATATACAGAAAATGGTTTTTCATATGATCAGCAGGCTGAGTTAAAAAACGAATGTGATAAGCTGAAGGAAAAGGGGATTTCCTTTTTACAGTCCAATTCAGACTGTCCGGAAATAAGGGAGTTATATAAAGAATATGAAATTAGAACAGTGCAGGCTAAAAGAAGTATTAATAGTAATGCAAACAAACGTGGTGAAATTAGTGAGGTGTTAATTTACTATGTCCCAGGAAAAAAATAACATATCTGTAAACGAAGCGTGGAAAGCATTGATAGATAAATATAACATCTTAGAGGAAATACGGAAGAACGGAAGCTTTCATATCAAGGCAAGTCAAATTAAACAATTTAAAGAACCGAGATTAATGGCAAAGTGGGATAGTACGGATGCGTTACCTAAAGTGTTGAGAGATAATAAAATTAATATTTTGCCAGAGAGCAGAAGTTCTTATGTGATTGGTGACTTTTTGCTATATCAGGAAATTCCTGAATTGGAAGAGCATGTAACACAAATGGCTCACGTGGAATTGCCTGATTATGAATCTATAGATGTTAATAATATCAGCTCAGAAGCAAATGCAATCAATGTGTTACAATTAACAGGGATATTAGATGATTTTTTAAATACAAACGGAAATGTTGCTACTTTTAATGGACGAATGGGAACAGGAAAGTTTGATTTTGTAGTAAATACAACAAGAAATATCAAAAGAAAAATTAGTGTCAATCATGCACAATGTGAAATAGATGGTGGATTTGAGAATGAAGAGTCTGTGGTTATTATGGAAGCCAAAAATGTAATACATGAGGATTTTCATGTTCGACAGCTTTATTATCCATATAGATTGTGGAAAAATAAAGTGAATAAGCCGATTAGATTAATATTTTCAGTATATTCAAATATGATTTATAGATTATTTGAATATCGCTTTAATATATTAGAAGACTATTCATCCATTGAATTGATTCGGACAAAGAATTATTCATTACAAGATACAACAATAAGTATAGATGATTTATTGCAAGTTAGAAAGAATACCCTGGTAGAGACAGATGATAATATGGATAATACGAACGTGCCATTTATACAGGCCAATTCAATGGAAAGAATTATTTCTTTGTTAGAGAACATGTATGAAAATTCAATGACAAGTCAGCAGATTGCGGAGTTAATGGATTTTGAGCCGCGTCAATCTGATTACTATTATAATGCAGGAAAATATTTGGGGTTGTTTAAAAAAATAAGCGAGGATAATCAGCATGTGGTTGTTTTAACACCCTTAGGGAATAAAGTTTTTAAATTAAACTACAAGAAAAGACAGTTAAAAATAGTTGAATTGATCTTGAAACATCAAATATTCAGTGTGTTCTTTGACAGGATAATTGAAACAGGAAAGATGCCTGACAAACAGGATATTGAAGAGGAAATGCGTGTTTTACATGTATGTGGTGAAGGGCAGATACCGCGTCGGGCCAGTTCCGTTTACGGATGGATTAAATGGATGTTCCATTTGACTAAATTGTAGATATGAGGTGAAAAATGTATCAAGAGGTTAAAAACTTTAACCGGAAGAACAAAGCAGTTTTAATGGGGAGTGCGGGAAGTGTCAGACAGCCGTTTATTTAAAATTTTATATTATCTTTTAGACAAAGGAAGCGCTACAGCTCCGGAACTGGCAAAACAATTTGAAGTTTCTCCAAGAACAATTTACCGTGATGTAGAGGCGCTTTCCGGTGCAGGCATTCCGGTTTATACGGAATCGGGAAGAAATGGGGGAATCTCCTTATTACATGATTTTGTTCTGGATAGGGCAATTTTGTCTGACAATGAAAAAAAGGAGATATTGACAGCGATACAGAGTATAGCAGCCACCGGTTATGATGTTGAAAAAGAAACGCTGACAAAGTTATCCGCCCTTTTCAATGTAAATATGGGAAATTGGATTGAAGTGGATTTTTCACGATGGGGAGGGCATTCTTGTGACAATTCAAAATTTGAATTGTTAAAAACAGCAGTTATCAGACATAAGGAAATAAAAATAATATATGAAAACACCAACAATGAAAGGACGGAACGCATAGTGCAGCCCTTAAAGTTATCCTATAAATCAAAAGAATGGTACTTAAAAGGGTTCTGTCTTAAAAAGCAGGATTTCCGTATATTTAAGCTGAACCGAATTTTAGAGCTGGAACTTTTAGAGCGGACCTTTGCGCCAAAGCTATACCTGGAGCCGGAAAATCATTTTCGGCAAACATACGCCCGGATAGTTCTTTTATTTTCAAAAGAAATTGCATATCGTGTCTATGATGAATTTGATGAAACACAGATTAAGCATATGGAGAATGGGGATTTAATTGCATCTGCCGAAATGCCTGTTGATACATGGCTTATCGGATATCTGCTTTCGTTTGGAACGCAGGTTGAAATTATTGAGCCAAAGTATTTGCGCGAAGTTTTAGCAGAGCAGGCACAAGAAATTTATAAAAAAAATAAACCCTGACAAAGGGTGTCAGGTTATGTGTGCTATAGTTAGTTCATAGCGATGCAGCTATGAACGAACTTTAAACACATTTAAAAGACGGAGGTAAGGAAAATGAATCAGAAATTTTGTCAGTGCTGTGGTATGCCTATGGGAGAGACAGATGAATTGTATGGAACCAACGCGGATGGAAGCAAAAATGAGGAATACTGCAACTATTGTTTTGTAAACGGTGCGTTTACTTTTACAGGTACAATGGAAGAAATGATTGAAGCATGTGTGCCCAATATGGCAGCGGCTAATCCTGATATGAATGAAGAAGAAGCAAGGAAAATTATGCTTGAATGGTTTCCCACATTAAAACGCTGGAAAAATAATTAAAGAGGATGGATAAAGCTTCTTTTTGCAAGGGAATTTGCGCGAAATTAGCAGTAATTACAGCCGAATGTCGCAGTTTCATATAGGCTAATTTTGAAATGTGGTTACTATTCACGGGTCAGGAATGCGCACTTGTTGCGCATTCCGTGAGAACATGTGCGCTGTAGTACTAACACGTTCCATGGATTGACAAACCACAGAAGCCGATTTATGATTATGATATGGAATCAGGAAAAGATATGATTCAGTAGATGGAGTATGGCTTGGCTTATGTATCAGTTTGAGAAGGTGAGTAAAGGATTGCTGGGTTCCCAGGTGGAGGATGCGTTGTTTTCCTACATTTTAAATGAACCTGTGGAGATAGGGGAAAAAATACCAAATGAATTTGAATTGGCAGAGCGGTTTGGAGTGGGGAGAAGCACCATCCGTGAAGCCGTGAAAGGACTGGTATCCAGGGGAATTCTGGAGGTGCGCCGGGGCTCCGGCACTTATGTGGTCAGCACCAGTACGCTGGAGGAAGATCCCCTTGGCCTGTCAAAATTCCAGGATAAATATAAGCTGGCGCTGGAGCTTTTTGACGTACGTCTGATGCTGGAACCGGAGATTGCAGTTCTTGCCTGTGAGTATGCCGGGGAGCAGGAACTGGCACAGCTTAAAACGCTTTGTGATGAAGTGGAGCAGTTGTATCTTGCAGGGAAGAACCATATTAAAAGGGATGTGGAATTTCATACCTGTATAGCCAGATGCAGCAAAAACAGGGTGGTGGAAATCCTGATTCCGGTTATTAACTCGGCTGTCACTACCTTTGCAAATCTTACCCACCGGACATTGATGAATGAAACCATCGAAACCCATCGGGCAATTACACAGGCAATCACTGAAAGGGACGCGGTAGGTGCAAAATGCGCCATGGTAATGCACTTAACGTATAACCGGCAGATGATTATGAAACTGCTAAAAAAACAGGGAGAACAGGGCGGGTAACACTGCCATAAGATACGTCAAATAAATTTCCATGGCCGTCTGTCGTCAGATGTGCCGGAACCCAAATTACAGGAGAGAAAATATTTTTGTATAAAATAGACAAAAGAAGTGGGATTTCAATTAGGAAATTCCGCTTTTTTTATTCAAAACGGAGAATAAAGGGAAATAACATCATACGTATTGACAATAAAATGCAGAAATAGTATATTTAAATTAGCAAAACATAAGACGTCTGATGTAAAAAGCGCAGAAAATGAAAAGAAAATCTTATCCCAAAGGAGGAAAAACTTATGGCTGGTGAAGCGCTGGCACTAAACCCAACCCGGCTTGTTATTGCGGCATTGGTGGGACTTGTTATTTTATTGGTATTAATTATTAAGTTTAAAATTCAGGCAATGGTTTCAATTTTAATAGGTGCGATTGCTATTGGCCTTTTAGCGGGCATGCCCTTTGAAAGCATTGTTACGGCAGTAAACGACGGAATTGGGAATACGCTAAAGGGGATTGCGCTGTTAGTTGGGTTAGGTTCCATGTTTGGTGCAATTTTGGAGGCGTCGGGAGGCGCCCAGAGTCTTGCCGTTACTATGGTAAAGCGGTTTGGAGACAAGAAAGCGGCATGGGCGCTTGGAATTACAGGTCTTGTAATTGCAATGCCGGTATTTTTTGACGCCGGATTGATTATTCTTATTCCACTGGCTTTTTCCCTTGCAAAAAGAACAAACCGTTCTTCCCTGTTTTATGCAATTCCTCTTCTTGCAGGGCTGGCAGTTGGACACGCATATATTCCACCTACCCCTGGTCCTGTGCTGGTGGCCACCATGCTTGGGGTTGATCTTGGATGGGTAATTATGATTGGCATTGGCTGCGGTGTTGTGGCTATGATTATTGCAGGTCCTGTATGGGGAGCTGTCTGTGGAAAGAAATACAACATTGCAGTTCCGGAGCATGTGGCAAATCAGGCGGATTTTGATGAATCCAAGCTTCCAAGCTTTGGAACCATAGTAGGAATTATTCTCATTCCACTGGTACTGATTATTCTGGATTCTGTTTCCGGTGTAATTCCGGCCCTTAGTGGTGTGGCGCCTGTATTTGCGTTTCTTGGAGAACCTTTTGTAGCCCTTTTGATCGCAACTGTAATCGCTATGTTTCTCCTTGGCATACGGCATGGATATACTTTAGAAGAATTGGAAAAGGTAATGACTAAATCCTTAGAGCCTACCGGACTTATACTGCTTGTAACGGCCTGCGGCGGAGTTCTGCGCTATATGCTTCAGTATTCAGGCCTTGGGGATGTAATTGGAAATGCGGTTTCCTCTGCAAACCTTCCGATTGTAGTGGTGGCATTTGTGGTAGCTGCGCTGGTGCGTATTTGCGTAGGTTCCGCTACCGTTGCAATGACTATGGCAGCAGGCATTATTGCGGCTATGCCTGGTATTGCTGGTTTATCTCCGCTGTATCTTGCATGTACCACAGCAGCAGTGGCCGGAGGCGCAACGGTATGTTCCCACTTTAATGACTCAGGCTTCTGGCTGGTGAAATCACTGGTGGGAATGGATGAAAAAACGACCCTGAAAACATGGACGATTATGGAAACACTGGTGGGCGTTGGAGGATTTTTGGTTGCGCTTATCATTTCCTTCTTTGCATAAAATTTCCGGATTTTCCACAGGGTAGAGGAAAAATGATGTAGTAAACGTCATAAGGAAAATAATTATGACGTTTACGATGGTTATAATAAACAGAACAAATAAAAAAGATAGCAGGAATGGAGGTTTAAAGATGGAATTAAAAAGTCAGCAGATGCGTAAGCTTGCGCCGGAGTTAGACCCTTTGCGTATTGGGACAGGATGGACGCCGGAGGATTTGGAAAAGCCCCAGATTATGATTGAGAGTACGTTTGGGGACAGTCATCCGGGAAGCGGACATCTGGATATTCTTGTGAAAGAAGTGCAGAAAGGCATTGAACAGGCAGGCGGCCGTGGGGCAAGGTATTTTTGTACCGATATCTGCGATGGGGAAAGCCAGGGGACGGATGGCATTAACTACAGCCTTGCAAGCCGTGAAATGATTGCCAATATGATAGAAATCCATGCCGGGGCAACACCCTTTGACGGAGGCGTGTATCTTGCAAGCTGTGACAAAGGGATGCCGGCAAATCTTATGGGGCTGGCAAGAGCCAACGTGCCCGCTGTGGTCGTTCCTGGGGGAACCATGAATGCAGGGCCCGAAATGCTTACCTTAGAGCAGCTGGGCATGTACAGCGCAAAGTACCAGAGAGGTGAAATTGACAGGGAAAAGCTGGAATGGGCAAAATGTAATGCCTGTCCAAGCTGCGGCGCATGTTCTTTTATCGGAACAGCATCTACCATGCAGATTATGGCAGAAGCTTTGGGACTTGCCCTTCCCGGAAGCGCGCTGATGCCTGCCACAAGTCCGGATCTTCTCACTTATGCAAGACAGGCCGGGGAACAGGCAGTAAAACTGTCTCAGACGCCGGGCATGTGTCCGGCCGATATAATTACCATGGACAGTTTTGAAAATGCCATTTTGGTCCATGCAGCAGTCTCAGGCAGTACCAATTGTCTTTTGCATATCCCGGCCATAGCCCATGAGTTTGGCATTGAGATTACGGGAGACACCTTTGACAGACTGCACAGAAATGCACGTTATCTTCTGGATGTGCGTCCTGCAGGAAGATGGCCTGCAGAATGCTTCTACTATGCAGGCGGCGTTCCGGCTATTATGGAAGAGATTAAAGAGCATCTGCATTTGGACGCAATGACTGTTACTGGAAAAACCCTGGGAGAAAATCTGGAAGAATTAAAAAAGAATGGTTTTTATGAAAGATGTAATAAGTGGCTGGATGAATTTAATAAACGGTACAATGTTCAGCTGACAAAGGAAGATATTATCCGCCCTTATGACAAAGCCATAGGAACAGACGGAAGCATAGCCATTCTCCGTGGAAATCTTGCGCCAGAGGGGGCGGTAATCAAACATACTGCCTGTCCAAAAGAAATGTTCCAGGCAGTGTTAAGGGCAAGGCCTTTTGACAGCGAGGAGGAATGTCTGGACGCCGTCCTTAACCATAAGGTCCAAAAAGGGGATGCGGTTTTCATCCGTTATGAAGGGCCAAAGGGAAGCGGTATGCCGGAGATGTTTTACACCTCGGAGGCAATCAGCAGCGACAAGGAACTGGGTAAAAGTATTGCCCTTATCACAGACGGACGGTTTTCCGGGGCATCTACAGGGCCTGTTATCGGCCATTGCAGTCCGGAGGCGGTAGACGGCGGTCCCATTGCCTTGGTGGAAGAAGGGGATTTAATTGAGATAGATGTGATGGCCAGAAAGCTGGATATTGTGGGCATTAACGGAGAGAGAAAGACCCCGGAAGAGATTGAAGGGATTCTGGAAGAGAGGAAGAAAAACTGGAAGCCCAGGGAGCCCAAATACAAAAAGGGAGTGCTGCGCCTGTTCAGCGAACATGCGGTAAGTCCCATGAAAGGCGCATATCTGGCATATGGCGACCATTAAACTCTTATCTGAAAAGCGGCGGTATTGGCAGACGTATAATTTGAAATGGCGGAACTTTATATAAGGAGGCTTAAGAAATGATACTGGAAATTGAAAAGAAGATAGAAGAACTGGGGATTGTACCGGTAGTGGTGCTGCAGGATGTGAAGGATGCAAAGCCTCTGGCACAGGCATTGTGTAAGGGCGGTCTGCCCTGCGCGGAGGTTACGTTCCGTACGGCGGCCGCTAAGGAAGGCATCCGCATTATGGCAGAGGAGTTTCCCGAAATGCTGGTGGGCGCAGGAACTGTGCTTACAATAGAGCAGGTTGATGCAGCGGTTTTGGCCGGAGCAAAATTTATTGTCAGTCCGGGATTTGACCCTGAAATAGTAGATTACTGTCTGGAAAAGAAAATTCCTGTATTTCCGGGGTGCATTACCCCTTCGGAGATTGCACAGGCAGTAAAGAGAGGACTTCGGGTGGTAAAGTTCTTTCCGGCAGAGCAGTTTGGAGGTGCGGCAACCATCAAAGCACTGTCAGCGCCTTATGTGGGACTTAAATTTATGCCAACCGGAGGAGTTGGAACAGCCAACCTGAAAGATTATTTCGGGTGCAAAGCTGTAACAGCCTGCGGCGGAAGCTGGATGGTAAAGGGAGATCTGATTACAGCCGGAAAGTTTGATGAAATAGAACGTCTTACGGCGGAGGCAGTAAAACTTGCAGCCGAAATCCGCAGCTAGAAAAGAAGGGAGAAAGGACGATATGGACCTGAAACTAAAACCTGCAAATGAATGTAAATATGATGCGGTATCCCTGGGGGAAGTGATGCTGCGTTTAGATCCGGGAGAAGGAAGAATCCGTACCGCAAGAAGCTTCCGCGCATGGGAAGGCGGCGGAGAGTATAATGTTATCCGGGGGCTGCGTAAATGCTTTCAATTAAATACTGCTGTCATTACGGCTTTTGCCGACAATGAAGTGGGAATGCTGATGGAAGACTTTATTATGCAGGGAGGGGTGGACACTTCTCTGATAAAATGGATGAAGACAGATGGAATTGGCCGTATTTGCCGGAACGGGATTAACTTTACGGAGCGGGGCTTTGGTATCCGCGGGGCAGTGGGATGCTCTGACCGTGCAAACACCGCTATTTCGAAAGCAACGCCGGAAGACTTTGACTTTGAATATATTTTTGGAAAGCTGGGTGTGCGCTGGCTCCACACAGGGGGAATTTATGCGGCTCTGTCCGAGCAATCCTGTCAGACGGTGTTAGAAGCCATTAAAACAGCAAAAAAATATGGAACAATCGTTTCCTACGATTTGAACTACCGTCCTTCCATGTGGAACGCTATTGGCGGCCAGGCAAAGGCCCAGAAGGTGAACAGGGAAATTGCAGGTTATGTGGATGTAATGATTGGAAACGAAGAAGACTTTACCGCTTGTCTGGGATTTGAGGTGGAAGGAAACGACAGCGACTTGAAGGAGCTGAATCTGGACGGTTATAAGAAAATGATAAATGAAGCGGCCAGGACTTACCCTAACTTTAAAGCGGTGGCAACTACCCTTCGGGAAGTGAAGACAGCAACCATAAATGACTGGAGCGCTATCTGCTGGGCAGATGGGGAGATTTATAAGGCAAAAGATTATAAAGGTCTGGAAATCATGGATCGGGTGGGCGGAGGAGACTCCTTTGCATCAGGACTGATTTATGGCCTCATGACCACAGGCGATGCAAATCTGGCGGTAAACTATGGAGCAGCCCATGGAGCGCTGGCAATGACTACGCCGGGAGACACTACCATGGCAAGTAAAAAAGAAGTGGAAGCCATTATGGGCGGCGCCGGAGCAAGGGTACAGAGATAATTAAAAAGGATGACACAGTAACAGCTGGTGCGGGAGAAGGCCATAAGGAAAATACCTATGGCCTTTTCTTTCGTTTATAACTGCAACTGAAATTGGGTTAAAGCAAAATCATTGGAAAATTCTGAAAAATAAATTGAGATATATAAAAAGAGTATTTATAATAGAGATAAGAGACAAAATAACAGAAAGGAGGATGGGTCTATGTATAATATTATAACAATTGAGCGTCAGTATGCCAGCGGCGGAAACGAGATAGGGAAAAAACTGGCTGATGCGCTTGGGTATACACTTTATGACAGAAATATCCTTATGGAAGCAGCCAAAAATCTTGATATCCCTTTTGTAAAAATAGAGGGACTGGAGGAAAGCAGTTCAGGAGGTATTTTACTTAACCTTTCCAAAACACCTTTGGGGGGCTTGTCTCACAGCAAAGAGCTTCCTTTGGCGGATAAGCTGTTTCTTGAAGAAAAGCGGATTATTGAAGAAGTGGCGCAGGCCGGAAAATGTGTGATTGTGGGAAGGGCGGCCGGATATATCCTCAGAAAGCGGGAGAGCAGCTTAAGGGTGTTTATCCATGCAGATAAGGATAAAAGGATACAAAGAGCGATAGAAAAGGAAGGCATTAAGCAGCAGGAAGCGGAGAATGCTCTGAAAAAGAATGACAAGAGAAGAAGCAGTTTTTACAATTCGGTTACAAACTGGGTATGGGGGGATCCGAAGTATTACGAGCTGTATATAAATGCAGGAAGGCTGGGCATTGATTTATGTGTGGATATTCTTGCAGAAGCAGCAAAAGGCTAAAATCCGTAAATGAAAATAAGGAAAATCCGGGATAAAATTTTATTCCGGATTTTTCTTGACTTTGACGCAGCGTAAGGGAGTAAGCTTATAAAAGAGGTGAGGCGTATGGAATACAGTATCAGGGAATTGTCCAGGATGGCGGGGGTGAGTGCACGCACTTTGCGCTATTATGATGAAATCGGTCTTTTAAAGCCACTGTATATAAGTGATGCAGGATACCGCTATTATGGGGAAAAGGAACTTGAGCTTTTGCAGCAGATTTTATTTTACAGGGAAAGAGATTTTGACTTAAAGAGTATTCAAAAGATTTTGCATCAGGACAGCTTTGATGTTATGAATGCGCTGGAGGAACATCTTCTGGAACTGGAAAACAGAAGAAGACAGGTGGACCTTCTGATTCACACGGTAAAACAGACCATTAGGTCAATGAAGGGAGAATGTGTAATGAGTGATAAAGAAAAATTTCAGGCATTTAAAGAAAAAATAGTAAAGGAAAATGAGGAAAAGTATGGAACGGAAGTAAGGGAAAGATTTGGGGATGAGCAGATGGACGCTTCCAACCGGAAAATCCTTAACATGTCAGAGGCGGAATACGAAAGCTTTCAAAATCTGGGAGCAGAGATAAATGAGCGTCTGGAGGAATGTGTAAGGACAGGCGCGTCAATAGAGAGCGAAGAGGCAAAAGAGATTGTGAGGCTTCACAGAAAATGGCTGTGCCAGACCTGGAAACAGTACTCCGCAAATGCCCATAAAGCGCTTGCCCAAAGTTATACACAGGATAAGCGTTTTTTGGAATATTATGACAAAAATGTGTTAGGCTGCGGAGAGCTGTTAAAACAGGCAGTGGACTTTTGGGCAGATAAAATATAATTGTATAAAAAAAGCCTGCCTCCACATAATAATTTTTGGAGGTGAGGACAATGGATTTTAACAGCACAAATCTTCCGCTTGGACTTGGCATGGCTCTTGCAATGGATGAAAATGCCCAGCGGAGGTTTAACGGTTTAAGCGAAACGGAAAAAGAGCATATCATATTAAAATGCAAAGACGCAAGGTCAAAAGAAGAAATGGATAAAATAGTTGACTCCATTTCGCCGGAAGAAGACATTAAAGGTCTGGTGGACGGCGGTTCAGAAATTGGATAGTCAGTAGTAAACAAGGGCTAAACAAGGAAATTAATTTCTGGTAAAATGAACTGAATTCAGGTATAATAAAAAGTACGGGCGCTGACCCGTACTTTTTATATTATGCACATAGGCTCCGGAGGATAATGGATAGTCTATACATATATAGAACAAACAGGGTATGGCGCAGACGCGGATTATGGACAGACTGCAGAATATAGATGGATAAGAAAAGAGGAAGGCTGAAAATGAAAGTTACGGAAATTTTTGAATTAAAAAAGAAAGAGGGAAAGCCAGTGCTATCTTTTGAGATATTTCCGCCTAAAAAGGAGGAAGCTCTTAAGAATATTGACGCCACACTGGAAAGGCTGTGCGATCTGCATCCAGATTTTATCAGTGTGACTTTTGGGGCCGGAGGAAGCGCGGCCAATAACCAGACGGTGGAAATTGCCAGAAAAATAAAAAACAATTATGGTGTGGAGCCTATTGTACATCTGACCTGCCTTCATTATGGAAAAGAGGAAATCAGCGGGATTTTAAAGGCTCTTAAGGAAGCGGAAATAGAAAATGTGCTGGCGCTGCGGGGAGATGTAAATCCGAATGTTCCAATGAAGTATGATTTCAGGTATGCAAATGAGCTGGTGGCATATATTAAAGAGCAGGGGGATTTTCATATCAGCGGAGCGTGTTACCCGGAAACTCATCTGGAGGCGCCGGATGCAATCACTGACATTCACAATCTGAAAAAAAAGGTGGATGCGGGAGCCAGTCATCTGGTTTCACAGCTGTTTTTCGATAATGAAGCCTTTTACCGGTTTTATGAAAAAACAAGAATTGCAGGAATTAATGTGCCTGTGGAGGCTGGAATTATGCCTGTGACTAACCGGGCTCAGATTGAACGGATGGTAAACATCTGTGGCGCAACCCTTCCAAAGAAGTTTGAAAGGATACTTCACAAGTACGAGAACAACAAAGAGGCGCTTTTTGATGCGGGGCTGGCATATGCCATTAACCAAATTGTGGATTTGATAGCCAATGATGTAGACGGTATTCATATTTTTACCATGAATAATCCCAAAGTTGCAGGAAGAATCTGTGACGGAATTAAAAACCTGATTTAGGAATAGCCGCAAAATAACTTGTGCAGATGCACAAGTTATTTCAAGACTGTTCCTTAGTTATGCAGGTGTTTGGCAGGGCTGATATGAGAAAAAAAATATTGATTACAGGAGCGTCCAGAGGCATCGGCGCAGCAGCGGCCAGGAGCCTTGCAAAGGAAGGCCGGGATTTGTTTCTGGTATGTAAAAGCTCCTGGGAGGAAATAGGCAGGATAAAAAAAGAACTGGAAAGTGAATTTGGCATTTGCTGTGAGACGGCGCTTTGTGATGTATCGGACCCGGATCAGGTGGAAACAATGATGAAACAGGCAGGAGAAATTTATGGATTGGTTAACAATGCCGCAATTTCTCATGTAGGTCTTTTGACGGACATGACCTTAAACGAGTGGCGTCAGGTGATAGATACGAATTTAAGCAGTATTTTTTATACCTGTCGTCTGGCGGCGCCTCAAATGATAAGGCGCAGGGAGGGAAAGATTGTGAATATCTCCTCCGTCTGGGGAAATGCGGGAGCCTCCATGGAAGTGGCTTACAGCGCCTCAAAGGGAGGCGTGAACAGCTTTACCAAAGCTCTTGCGAAAGAACTTGCGCCCAGCAATGTACAGGTGAATGGAGTGGCCTTTGGCGTAATTGACACCAGGATGAACGCCTGCTTTTCGGATGCCGAGCTGGAAGCTTTGAGGCAGGAAATCCCGGCAGACCGTCTGGGCAGGGCTGAAGAGGCAGGGGAAATGATCAAACAGGTTATCAATGCGCCTTCCTATCTGACAGGGCAGATTATCACCATGGACGGCGGGTGGCTGTAGTGTAAAAAGAAATTACACAGGGCGGCAGTATGAAGGAGACGGCATATACTATAATAAACGACAATATAGAAGAAAGCGAATGGAAAAGAGGTGTAATTATGTATGATGTTGTAATAATCGGTTCCGGACCGGCAGGGATTTCCGCATCTGTTTATGCTAAGCGGGCAGGACTTAAGGCAGTGACCCTGGAACAGAATCCTATGAGCGGCGGGCAGGTATTAAATACCTATGAAGTGGATAATTATCCGGGACTACCGGGAATTAACGGCTTTGATCTTGGCATGAAATTCCGGGAACATGCAGACAAACTGTCCTGTGAATTTAAAGAAGGAACTGTTTTATCCATAAAAAAGGAGATTTTCGAAGGAGGAGCTGAGGCTTTAGGGGAGCAGCAAAAGGCTTCAGAAGGAGAACTTAAAGCAGCGTCCCATGAAGTTACCCGGCGGAAGGAAGCCCCAGGATTTACCGTAATTACCGACCAGGGAGAAATCCGTACAAAGACGGTATTAGCGGCAATGGGAGCAACTCATGCAAAACTTGGAATACCGGGAGAAAAGGAGTTTTCCGGCATGGGGGTATCCTACTGCGCTACCTGTGACGGTGCGTTTTTCAGGGGAAAAGTAACTGCGGTGATAGGGGGCGGAGATGTTGCAGTGGAGGATGCAATTTTTCTTGCAAGAGGTTGTGAAAAGGTATATCTGATTCACCGCAGAGACGAACTGCGTGCGGCGGATATTCTTCAAAGGGAGCTTATGGCGCTGCCCAATGTAGAGATATTATGGGATACGGTGGCGGAGCAAATTGAAGGGGAAGGACAGGTAAAGGCCCTGCTGGTAAAGAATGTTAAAACCGGAAGACAGCAGAAATTATCTGTGGATGGTGTTTTTGTAGCTGTAGGAATTATTCCTTCCAGCGAAATTATGAAGGACCTGGTGGACTTTGATGAAAAGGGATATCTGATTGCCGGGGAGGACTGCGCGGCCAGTGAGCCTGGAGTTTTTGCCGCCGGAGACGTGCGGACCAAAAGGCTGCGTCAGGTAGTGACGGCTGTATCAGACGGGGCAAATGCCATTACTTCTATACTGGATTATCTGGTGAGTCTGGATAACGGTTAAAAAGGGAAGCATGGCGCTTAAAAAAATCGCAATATTTTAAAAAATATTTCATGATTGTTAAAAAGCCTGAAAAGAAAGTAATTTTTCCAGGCTTTTTTTTGTTGCAGAGATCAAGCTGCTAATTTAAAGTGGTAAAGCCAAAAAGCAAATCAAATATGATTTTTCAGCATAATGTACAAAAACAGAAACAATTTTTTGTCAAAAAAATTAAAACAAGAATTGGAAACAGGAATTTTCTAGTACCCATTGACAGAAGGTACCAGAGGTGTTATATTTATTAACAGATGTAATAAATTTGTAATAATTCATGAGAAAAGGTTTTAATGGCAAAGTTTACAAGGTAGATTTTACCATACATAACTGGCAGCTTACGATAGAGAAATAAGCGAAATGGAGGTTATTCATGTATAATAAAAATATGAAAATAGGCGGCCGTGCCGCTATGTGTGCAGTATCAGCAGCGCTTATATTTTCAAACCTGAACATAAATGCTTTTGCAGTGGAAAACAACGGACTGCCTTCCGCAGGGATTGACTTCTTTTTATCTGCCAATGCCACCAGCGTAAAGAGTCTGAAGGATGAAGACGAAGGAAAGACAAAGGGAGACGAATTTAATTATATTTCCAAGGAGTCAAAGTCAGAAGATAAAGAAGAGGAAGCACTTCCTACCGCAACCGCATCTGCAACTGCAACACCCAGCCCAACAGAAAAGCCGAAAGCGGAAGATAAGGAAGAAGATGAGCTGGTTATAGAAGAAACTATGATTGCCACTTCCAGTAAAACGATTAACCAAAAGGAGCGGGAGCTGGAAGCAAAGAGAGAAGAGGAAGGTTTTAAATCTCTGGTTATTGCAAAGGTAAATGATTATGTTAATGTAAGAAGCATACCCAGCGAGGAAGGAGAAATCCTTGGAAAGCTGTATGATAAATCAGTTGGTGAATTTATTGCGGAAGAGAACGGATGGTACAAAATTACTTCCGGCAGCGTAACCGGCTATGTAAAAGGCGAATACTGTGTGACAGGGGAAGATGCAGTCGACCTTGCCAAAAAGGTAGGAACCAGAATTGCAACAGTAACAACCACAACCTTAAAGGTGCGTGAGCAGCCCGGACTGGACGCGATTGTCCTTGGTCTGATTCCTATTGAAGATGAACTTCTGGTAACAGAAGAACTAGATGGGTGGGTAAAAGTAAATATTGAGGAAGGTGACGGATATGTATCTACAGATTATGTCACTCTTTCCACTGAATTTGTAAAAGCAGAATCAAAAGCAGAAGAAGAAGCCAGACTTGCAAAGGAAGCAGCGGAGAGAAAAGCAGCTCAGGAAGCGGCAGCAAGGGCGGCAAGAGAGGCAAAGAAGAAATCCTCTTCGTCCCAGTCTTCTTCCTCATCCTCTTCTTCAGACACTGAGATAATACCGGCAATGACTTCCGGAAGCGGCAGTCAGCTTGGAAAAAATGTAGCTGATTTTGCCTGTCAGTTTGTGGGAAATCCGTATGTGTATGGCGGAACAAGCTTAACCAACGGCGCCGATTGTTCTGGTTTTGTAATGAGTGTTTATAACAATTTTGGTGTCAGCCTGCCTCATTCATCGGCAGCAGACAGAAGCGTTGGTTCCTCTGTAGGCGGACTTGAAAATGCACAGCCAGGCGATATCGTATGTTACTCTGGGCATGTGGGAATTTATGTAGGCGATGGCAAAATTGTTCATGCTTCTACATCAAAGACAGGTATTATTATCTCCAATGCAAATTACCGTTCTGTGTTATCTGTAAGAAGGATTTTCTAGGAAATGGTATTGTACGCATAGATGATGTGAGATGAATGTATTAAAAACAGCGTGGTTTGTTGCCACGCTGTTTTCTGTAGTTTACTGGCATAGATACAGATTTATAAGGAGCAGGATTGGAAATGAAAATATTGGTTACTGGTTTTGACCCTTTTGGCAAAGAGATGGTCAATCCTTCAATTGAAACAGTTAAAAGGCTGCCAGAGAGAATTGCCGGGGCAGAGATTATCAAACTGGAAGTTCCCACCATCCGGTACAAATCTCTTC
Organism: uncultured bacterium; assembly: GCA_947381965.1. Taxonomy (GTDB): domain Bacteria; phylum Bacillota; class Clostridia; order Lachnospirales; family Lachnospiraceae; genus Suilimivivens. The sequence continues at coordinate 69,384 of CANCXX010000014.1, read as the reverse complement.
AGGTGATTGAAGAAGCGATTATCAGGCATGATCCCGATGTGATTTTATCTGTTGGACAGGCAGGGGGAAGGAGCGATATTTCGGTGGAACGTATTGGCATTAATGTGGATGATTTCCGTATGGAAGACAATGAGGGGAACCAGGTAACGGATGAACCGGTTTTTCCGGAAGGGCCGGACGCCTATTTTGTAAATCTTCCTGTTAAATCCATGGTAAGCCGGATACTGGAGCGGAGTATCCCAGCGTCTGTTTCCAATACAGCAGGTACATTTGTATGTAATCATGTAACCTATGGCGTTCGTCACCTGACTGCCACAAAATATCCGGGCAAACGAAGCGGATTTATTCATATCCCGTATCTTCCCCAACAGGCAGCAGGCAAAAAGAATACGCCTTCCATGTCCCAGGATTTGATGGTGGAAGCGATTGTGGCAGCGATTGAGGCAATTGTGGAGACAATATAGGGTTTTGTGCCGCTAAAAAGTTATTTCTTAACAGTTCCCAAAACAACAATTTCAACAGCTAATAAGATTATCAGCACAGGCATTAAACCTGGTAGTATCCCAACGGCTCCTGCAAGTAAAAGCATAACGGTTGGAACAATGTATTTTCGTGGATGGTGCCATAAGTCGCTTTCGATTTTCCATCCTCGGATGGGATAAAACCACTCAAGCAGAACGGAGCAGAGTGCACTTTGCAGGGCAAAGAAAAGAGCGGTGGCAATCGTCATAATTGTAACACTGCCTTTTTGGATTTGCAGGCTGCAAAGAAAAATGATATTTGCTGTTATGTTACATAAAAAGATAAACAGGCAGTAGGGTACACAAAAGGCTCTTTTCTGGCCAGGCAGAAACCGGACGGCTTGTTCCAGCGCCGGATCACAGGACAGCAAAATACAGACAGGCGTATTCAGGGACAAAATGGCAAAGCCAATTGGAATCATGGAAGGGCCTTCCACCTGTCTGAAAAAAAGGGGCAGTATGCAGGCTGCGCACCACATAATAAGGGTATTGGTCAGATAGTTTTTGTGGCATTCCAGATACCGGAAAAAATACCTCCACACGGAATTACGCCGCTTCCCTTTTAACATATGCCGATTTTCCCTTTCCCACAGATAGAAGGAATAGGGGTCAGCTTTCTGTAAAATTATAACCGCAAGCATGATGCTTCCAACAGGGAAAAGGAAAAACCATGGCTGGCCGCCCCAAAACAAAATGGCGGCAATGACTGTAATGGCCCAAAGAATGCCTGTACACCAATATTTTTTTAGTGAGCGGATGGCAGCGGCCATAAGAACCGCATTGATTGCGCAAAGGATACCTGCAGGGATTTGAACGGGAGTCTGGCCCGATACTGCAAGTATTACTGCAAAAAGCATTGCAGTTTTTGTGAAAAGTGTATAGGCGCCCAAGGCCGCCGTGTAGGAAAAGATAAATTCCCGGCTGCTAAAGGGAAGCATAAACAAATTTTGCATATTGGCGGCGTTATCTTTTGAAGAAAGAGCCTGCCACATTACACTGGCGGAAAAGGTACTTACCATCAGATAGAAAATAAATGGTGCAATCTGTACGCTGAAGTCAGCGATATTTAACCCCCAAAATACAATCAGGCAGATAAAAAGGTTTTGTTTTAACCGTTTATAGTCTGTTCCAAACAATTTTTTGGCAAAAGCTTTAAATATCATTTTCATAACAAAGGGCCTCCCTAATGCCTGCGGCGTCTATTTGTCCCTGCTCAAATGTCCGCCTTATTTTTCCATTCTCTAACACAAGTACCCGGTCAGAAGTAAGTGTAATGCTTTCCAGAATGTGGGAAGAAAACAGGATGGTTCCGTGAGTTTTGTAGTTTGCAATCTGCTGATATAAGTATTCAGTGCTTTGAAAGTCCAGTCCGTTTACCGGCTCGTCAAGGAGAAGCAGCTTTGGCTTTAAGGCAAAGGCGGTAATCAAAAACGCCTTTTTGCGATTGCCTGTTGACAGGTCTTTTAACAGAACTTCCGTATAGCTTTCAAAGTGAAAGCCATGTATCAGTTTGGATACGTCAGGTAAATTTTTCCCATAGGCGGCGAATACATAGGACAGATATTCACGGAATGTAAAATACTGAAAGGAATTGTCTTCAGCGAACACTGTATAGCGGCAGCATTTAAAATCCCCTGCCCGGAGGTTTACCGGATGGCTGTAAAGCAGGATATCTTCACAGCGGTAAGTGGTAAGCAGACCGGACAGCACTTTTAAGAAAGTTGTTTTTCCGGCTCCATTTAGTCCAATTAATCCAACCGATTCATGTTCAGCCAGCTCCAGGGAAAAATCAGTCAATACTGCTTTTTCTTTGCCATACCATGCGTTTAAGTTTCTGACAGTAAGGAGAGTTGTTTTCATTTTACTTTCCTCCTTTGTCTTTTGCTTCTTTTTGTCTTTTCTCTGTTATACAGGCGGAATACAGGAATATTCCGCTTAAAATAACATACAGGGCTGCCATCTGAATGTTGCCGGATACACCGCTTACAATGGCTGCTGCTATCCAGATAAGACTCATAATTCCACGAATATATACATGACGCATAACTGTTACCTCCTAAATGCTTCTTTGTTTGTTATGCTTATATCATAGCCTGAAAGAGGAGTCTGTGCATAAATGTCCGCAATCGGCAGGTTTTTGACCACAAAAAAGCCGTAAGGCATTTAATATGCTTTACAGCTTTAAAAGTTGAAGGTGTGAAAGGGCCTTATCAAGTGGATACGCCCTGATAGGATAAAGTGACGACTGCGCGAAAAATATTGTCCGAATAAGAAGTCTGTAATGTTCCGTCATACTTTTCGGCAGCAGCACAGGCGCTTTTTATACCCCATCCATGCAGACCATTTTCTTTTTTGGATGTCTTTAGGGACCCATTTTTAAGGGCAGGCGGAACATAAAAAGAGTTCTCAACCTTTATAATTAACATTTGATTGATTCGACGGACCATAAGCCGCACAAACCGTTCCTTACCTTCCGGCATCTGCGCCGCCGCCTCCAGCGCGTTATCTAAAAGGTTTCCCAATATTGCACATAAATCAGCGCTTTTCAGGTTTGTGTGGCGGGGAAATTCAACCTGTATCTGGTATTGTATACCGTTTGAGGCAGCAGTTTGCGCCTTACTGTTAATGAGATAATCTATTGTCTCATGGCCTGTCCACAGGGTATCGGAAATATCCCCCAGGGGAGATTGGAGCTCGTCCAGATATTGTATGGCTTCCTCCAGTTTTTTATGGGATAGGAGCTGACGCAGTGCACCCATATGATTATGAAAGTCATGGAACAGTTTTGCGTTAACTGAATAAACATGATTTAAAGTAGTATAATCGTGTTCCAGCAGTTCTGCCTGGGCTGATTTTAAATCAGCAAGTTCCTTTTCAATTTCATATTGCCGGTTTATATTGAAGACCAGAAGGGACATCATCAGAACAACCGCTAAAATCGTCCACATACCCAGAGTATCATCCGCAATAGTCACAGAGGATTGCTGCGATAAGGTAACAACTGCAAAAAAGCCGGTAAGAACAATCACAAGGGCAGGGCGGTAGGTCTTTTTTACTGTCAAATCAGAATGTCTCCAAAAGTAAAGTATGGCGGCGGCCAACAATACATGGAACAGACAGACGGCAGACTGGCCGTTTATGGTACCATAATCAAGGAATGCCGGGGAATGAAAAAAAACGCCCAACCATGCCGCAGTAAGAAACTGCCAGAAGGATAGGGCAATCTCATAAAAAATACCCAGAAACAGGCTTATTCTGGTTTCAGAACCCTGCAGGCGGCTGGCACATACCACAAGATAAATGGTTTCTGACAGGACCCGGTAAAAATCTGACGGCCCGGTTATAGTCAATAGTCCAGAAATGACAATGATACCGGATAATATCATTATCACCGGCTTTTTCCCCATTGGCTTTTCAGATGGCAGCAGCCGGAAAACAAGAAACAGGAAGAGGAGGGTTCTCACACATCCTGTTGCGGCATTGGAAAACAGGATAAATAGCCCGCTCATATATGCGCCCCCCAATAATTGTTAATCCGTTCTTTGACTTCCTGCAGGTGAGAGCGGCTAATGGGAAGGGCAGCGCCGTTTTTTAGCGCCGCCATACCATCTTTAATCTGCATGATGTGTATCATGTTTACAATACAGCCACGGTCGATATAAATAAATTCTTCAGCGTCCAGTTCTTCATAAACCTGCTGCAGGCTTTTCCGTACTCTGGACGTTCCGGTGGCAGCGGTGATGCAGGCATTTTTCCCGTCACGTTCAATATAGTAAATTTCCCGGTAAGGAATTTTTTCAAAACGGCTGTTAGTTTGGATGGTATAAGTCTTTCCAGCTTCCAGTTCAATCAGTTTAACGGCGTCCTGTATGGCAGCAGGGAGCCGCCTGTCTATATCGCTTTTTGGCACATACCGGAAAATAGACAACTCAAAAGCGTCTATGGCATATTCAATATGTGAAGTTATAAAAATAATTTTTACATTCGGCAGACAGGGCTTTATTTTTTCCGCAATTTCCATTCCGGTATTTCCAGGCATTTCTATATCCAGTAAAATCAGGTCAAAGAAAAACTTATCGTCAGTGATATCATAAAGCAGATTATCGCTGGCAGTATAGCTCTTTATTTCACCGATACTTCCACATTGCGAAAGACAAAGCTCCACTATTTTTTTATGGGATTGGACGGCAGCTTGGTCGTCGTCGCAGACCGCTATGTGCAGCATAAGATTCCTCCCTTCGGATTTCTTAAATTTTGTTTCCGTTTACAAGTCGGAATTTCGACACCTGGTTTTTTAGCATAGCAGCCTGTTCAGACATTTTTTCACTGGCTGCTGCAGAATCTTTGACAGCATTACTATTGCTTTGCACTACATTTGAAATACATTGAAGCTCCTGGGCAATTTGGTTTATTGCGCAGGTCTGTCCATCAGTCGCTTCAAAAATAGATGTTACGGCGTCAGATACGTTTTGGGCGCTTGCCGCTACCTCCTGCAAAGCCTGGTTGGTTATTTCTGAAATACGGTTTCCTGTTTCCACAGCAGCTATCGTTTCCCGGATTAATAATGTGGTGTTTTGGGCAGCCTCTGCTGACTGACCGGCAAGCATTCTGACTTCCTCTGCAACGACTGCAAATCCTTTACCGGCTTCACCTGCACGGGCCGCTTCTATAGCGGCATTTAAAGATAAAATATTTGTCTGTGAAGCAATATCTTCAATTGTTTTTACTATGTGAGTAATTTCTTTGGATTTATCATTGATGGTTTCCATGGCGCTTACCAGATCAAGCATATCCGTACTGCATGTTTCAATCTTTTGATGTGTCAGAATATTTTCTTCTCTGGCCATGCCTGCAAATTTTGCAGTGGCGTCTGACTGCTGTTTAATATTGTTGACGGCGGCGTCAAGCGCCTTTACAGATAATGCCTGTTCCGATGCGCCCTGTGATAAAGAGTCAGCTCTGTTTAGCACCTGTCTGGCTTCATCATTTACATGGGCGGAAACAAGAGAGATTTCTTTTATTACTTTTGTGAGCTTGGAGCTTATGGTCTGCAGGCTGCCTGTCAGCATTTTCAAACCGCCAATATAATATACTTCGTTTTTCCTGACATCAACGGTCAGATTACCGTCTGCAATCTCGCTTAAGATTCGTTCGATATCTTCTATTGCAGTTTTCAGATGGCCGCAGACATTGTGTGTGGCTTTGGCTATCATGCCAACTTCATCATTTCTCTCATAGAAGGGCTCCAGTCCTTTATCGGCGGAAAGGTTAAATTCACTTAAGTTTGAAATTGCATTTTCAACTATCATCAGTTCTTTTCCAGTTCTGCTTAAAATAGCCAGTGTAGCCAGTATAATAAAAGCAGCTACAACTGCGCAGGCAGCACCCATCAAAATACGTACAATGGATACGGAACTATACACCTCAGAGTAGTTATCCTGAATCATAAATATCCAGCCGCGGTTCTCCAGATACTTGTAAACCACAAGCTGCTGCATCCCATTATCGTCCCGGTAAGTATATGTGGAGGCTCCGGTATCCCCCTCTTTATGAACCCGGTTTATAATTTCCAGATGGCCTTTATCTTTTACTTCCGTGTTCAGCAGAGAGTCATCTTCATGGTATAGATACACGCCTGTTTCGGCATTGATAAACACGTAGGAGCTGTCCGGAAGACTCTTTAATTCTAAGTCTAAGAGGGCGTCCATTAATCTGTCGGCATAAACTCCGGCTCCCACATACCCTATACATGTCTGGCCCTCAAAAACCGGACAGTACATAGAGATAACCATGTTCCCTGTTCCGGGCGATTCCATGATTCCAAGATTTGTAAGCTCCCGCTGGGCCAAAATGGTATTGCGGAATGTTTTCAGAGATTCTCCCTCTCGTGTGGTTATTCCCACTGCTTCCGGGGCAGTATGGGTAAGAACATATGTATCCGGGTCTGCAATGTACAATCCTTCAAAGATTCCTTTTACATTAGAAAAATCTATAGTATATTGCTGGGCTTTTTGGAGTAAATCAGGATTTTCCGGAGTGGCAAGGAGCTGTCGCACCTCACCGCTAAGGGCAAATGCGGTTAGAAATTCTTCAGCAGACGACACATAATCATCAATAATTACAGCTCTTGATTCCACTGCGTTAGCCATCTGGGTGGTAATATTGTCTTTAACCATGGATTCCGTGTTAAATGCAATAACTGTCCAGAGCAGCAGCATGCCAGATAAGGTAATTACTGTCGTAAGAATACTGATTCTTGAGGCAAGTTTACGGTTTCTTAAAAATTTCTTCATAAAAATAGGCCTCCCTAATATTTTAATTAAAATGTTATTTCTTCCGGCATAAGTTCCTTGTCCTGTCAAGCAGGAAAAATAGCTTTATGACTGCACAGATCTTTTCCCGGAAGACATATTTTTGCTGGCTTTGTATTGCTTTATTCAGGGGTATTTATTAAGAATAAATAAACCCTAAAAATTTTAACATATTAATATTGGGTTTTCAATGCTCTGAAATTAACTTGCGTTTCCGTTCGTCAACAATGCCACCCCATCGCCGTCCAACTAAAGACTTTAAAAAGAAAGGATTCTTTATGATTCATTTTATATCAAATATCTATGCCTTGAAACGGACAATTTTATCTTTTTCTAATAAAATTTCCGGGTAAGGAAGCGCAAGGCATATACCTAACTGGCATAATTTCCTTTGGCTCTGTCACGGTATCCTTATAGGTTTCCGGTTCTCTTTCAGCTAAAAGCATGTAGCAATTCTTATAGTGGATAAAGTAAAGAGTGTAAAATTAAGTCGTCCCCATAAAATAATCTATAATAAAAGTATGGAAGGGGGAGTCCATCTGTAAGACCCACTTTGCATAATATTTGCACTTACAATTCATTATTTATGAACACGTTCAAAAAAAAGATTGACAAACCGGCGCACTCTGCATATAATATGAATGAACATGTTCATTTAAAGAAAAGGAGGGGGCAGGTGAGAAAAAAAGACGATACAATGAGAGGCGCGTTGCTTGACGCAGCCCGTGAAATTGCGGATGTGGAAGGAATAAATGCAGTTAACATCCGCTCAATTGCTCAAAGAGCAGGCGCAGCCACTGGAACTGTATACAATTATTTTTCAAACAAGGAAGAGATTCTTCTTGCGCTTACAGAAGAATATTGGGAGCAGACGCTAGAGGAAATGGGAAAAGCAGTTACCGAAGGTTCCTTTTGCAGTCAGCTTCAGGAAATATATACATTTCTAAGAGCACGGATAGAACAGTCAGCAGGTAAGCTTATGAACAGTCTTGGCAATGTGGAGACAGTGGGAACGGTACGTATGGCATCCATGCAGTCGGCGCTTGAAACAGTATTTATCCAGTGTCTTAAAGAGGATGGGGAAATACGTGAAGAGATCTGGAGTGAGAATTTTACCAGAGAACAGTTTGCGCATTTTATTATGATAAACATGATGATGCTGCTAAAAATGAAGGCTCCCGCCCCTGACTACCTTATTTCAATCATAAAACGCATCATCTACTAAAAAACACAAGGTAAAAAACAGCGACCGTCCGACCGGGCACTCAGAGGAAAGACTGGATGAGAAGCAGACAGGATTTGCTCTGCCGGAAAGGTGACAGGGAGGAAGGGAGCGGAACTAAAAAACAGCGACCGTCCGACCGGGCACTCAGAGGAAAGACTGGATGAGAAGCAGACAGGATTTGCTCTGCCGGAAAGGTGACAGGGAGGAAGGGAGCGGAACTTAAAACAGCGACCGTCCGACCGGGCGCCCAGAGGAAAGACTGGATGAGGAGCAGACAGGATTTGCTCTGCCGGAAAGGTGACAGGGAGGAAGGGAGCGGAACTTAAAATAGGAGAATTTTGTATGGCACAGGCAATTGCAGAAACAATTTTTGATGTATGTTATCTTGGCTTTGCATTTATTGCAGGGCTCACGATGTTGGTAAAGGGGAATAACTCTTTGGTGAAAAAAGCGGGTTGGATGACCGTTTTGCTTGGAGCAGGGGACTCTTTTCACCTTATTCCCCGTTTTTATGCTTTATGGACAACGGGGCTGGAGGCAAATGCGGCGGCCTTGGGAATCGGGAAATTCATTACGTCAGTTACTATGACCATTTTTTATTTAATATTGTATTATATCTGGCGGGAATATTTTAAAATAGAAGGCCGGAAAAATCTTACATGGACAATGTGGATATTATCCATTTTACGTATTGCGCTTTGCCTTCTTCCACAGAACCAATGGCTTGCGTACCGCCAGCCTCTTTTATACGGCGTGCTGCGGAATATTCCCTTTGCCGTTATGGGTATTATTATCATTATAATATTTGCACAACAGGTGAAAGAAACGAAAGACCAGATATTCCGGTTTATGCCTTTTGCGGTAGCCCTGTCTTTTGGGTTTTACATACCGGTTGTTCTTTTTAGCGGCCTTATGCCCATCATAGGGATGTTGATGATTCCCAAAACACTGGCCTATGTGTGGGTTGTGTTGATGGGGTGGAAGCTTTACAGACAAACGATCATAAACAGCCGATAAATTTACTGTTTTTCTTCCTTATAATAGAGCAGGTTTTGGCACAGGCAGTTTATAAATTCCTTTGGCTTTTCTATATGGATGCCATGACCGCAATTGAAACGAATAATCATGCAGTCAGTAATAAGCGATGAAACTTTTTCCAAATCTTCATCGCTTAATGCTGCCATTAAAATGCCATCTTCGCTGATGTTTGTCTGCGCCTTCAAAAATATGGTTTTGCATTTAATATTTTTCAATATATCTTCATGAGGTATTCCCCTGTGAAAACTGTCATTAAAAAACGCTTCTCCAAACAATGGATCATATTTGTTCATGCCCTGATAGGCACTTAATGCTGCTTTGGGCCAGAACATTACTTTTAAATTTCTGTCAGGATGCTTCTTTCTGTATTTTGCCGCCATACTTGTCATCTTTTGCTTTAATTTTTCTCTTGATTTTTTGGGGAAAAAATTCCATGCGTATTGATTGCTGAAATAATAAAGGACAAAATCCTTCTTTTCCGACTGGTTTATAAAGTTATGACAAACTGTAGATAAATCAATATAATTATAGCTGTTTTTACGTCGCTCCCCCTGGCAGGAGAAAAAAGGCGGGTCTTCTAAAATCAGAAGGCTGCAAAGATCTGTTTGTGAAGCAATGTATGCGGCAATCAATCCGCCGGAAGAATGTCCCAAGAGAATCACTTTTTCTTTAACCACATCTTCAATAAAGCGGATAATAGCTTTGCCAATGTCTGTTATGTTATACTGCGCTGAATCGTGCAGGCTTTCGCCATGTCCATAGCAGTCCACGGAATAAATATGATAGCTTTTGGATAACTGTTCCCATACGTTTTCAAAACTGGTTGCATCGACAGCCTGTGCATGAAGAAGCACAAAGGGAGGGTGATTATTTTTTATTTCATAGTAGCTAAGCTGTATGTGGTTTTTGTGATAAAAATGCTTTTGGGTCATAAGAGCTGCCTCCAATATACTGGCTTTTTAACTTGTATATTTGTTTTCATTGTATGAGGGGGGCCTGTACTTGTCAATCTCTTCCTTTGAAAATTAACAAACAGGTAAGCCGCTTTAGAAAATCTGCTATTCTGTTTGCAGATAGCAGGCCAGCACGGAAGCGTTTAATTGCACCGTACAACTATAATGATCCACACCCCACAGATTAATATACATGAGAGGGTCATCTTTATCTAATATACGGTGAGGCGTTTCGGTGGAACCTGAATATATTTCAGTAAGCCGATGAAATGAGTTTTCAGGAAGAGTTTCCGCTTTCCATTCATCACAAAAATGATATTGATAAAAGTAATCGGGATTTGCTGCCTTTAATTGGATTTCTATGAGGGTTTCGCCGCCTTCCGGTGACAGGGGGCCATAAAAATCAGCCAGTTTTCCAAGCATGGATTCCTTGCTGGTATCTTCCATTGTCATGATAATTGCGCCAAGGCCGCTGGATAAAGGCTCATCATCCCCAAGATTATCAATCCCTATATACAAAACGGTCTGCGAGCATATACCGAGACTGCCTGTGACAGGTGTGTCATAGGTAAGGATATGGGCGGAACTTTGGGTTTCCATATGGGAAGGCGTTCCAAGCACAGCTGATACCTGGTCACTGCTCATTCCCCATTGGAGCCTGCCATCACCAATAGGGATATCATAACAACTATATGAAGAATTTCGTTTATTTCCCTGGGGGTTGGCAGTTAGAAAAACTGCAATGAGGAGGCATAGCGCCATAGCGAAGATGGCGGTTATCTTTCCCGTCTTTTTATAAAGAAAAAGATTTTTTATTCTTCCTTTTATTTCGCCTTCGCCAAAAGCGGGCGGAACCTTCCAGGGGGTCTGCGGTCCGCAGGCGAAAGCAAGGAGGGATGCAGAGTATTCTTTTTTTACCTTATTTCCAAGCTTTTTAATCACAGCTTCATCACAGGACATTTCCATATCTTTTCCGCTTAAGAAAAAGGCGGCCCAGACAAGCGGGTTAAACCAGTGAAGGCAAAGGGTCAGGTAGCTGATAAGCCGCCAAAGGTGATCCCCTCTCCGAATATGGATTTTTTCATGTGTCAGAATATAGTTTTCCTGTGTTTTATTTGAAAGACAGGGGAGATAAATCCGGGGGGATAAAATACCACAGACAAAGGGAGTCGCTATCTGGGGAGCGGTGTAGATTTCGGGTTCCTTTTGTACAGCTCCCTTTAACGTTTTTTGCAGTTTGCCATATGCGGCTATGCTGTAAAAAAACAAAAGAAGTAATCCTGTAAGCCACAGGACTGTTCCGGCGGATAAAATGAGTTGCATAGGGTATACGGAATTTTCTGTTTTCCCAACAGGAAGGGAATTGTTAATCATATTGGAGGCTGTCTGTCCCGGCAGATCGATATGGGGCTGCTCCATCAGGGCAATATGTTCAGGAATATATGTAATTTGCCCATGGCTTGGAACGGGAGCTTTGAGAACGCCCAGCAGGGAAAAGGGCGAAGAAAAAGAAACAGGGCACAGCAGGCGGAAAAGCACAACACCCCATAAGGCATAAGAAAAAATTTTAGGCGACTTCTTTAGAAAAAAACGGGCCAAAAGTACAGCCAGAATTACAAATACGGATGTAAGACTCATATTTAAAATTCGGATAAAAACATATTCCATTTCTCAGCCTCCTATTTTAGCTTTGCCGAAGCCAGTCAGAGAAAATCCGATCCGCAGCGGGGCAGGAATCATTCCATTTGTTCAATCAGGTTTTTCAATTCTTCGATTTCCTGCCTGCTCATCTTTTTCCTTCGGGAGAAGGCAGTGAGAAAACGGGGCAGGGAACCGTCAAATATCTCATTGATAAACTGTTCCCCCTGCGCAGCCTGAAATTCTTCTTTGGTTATCAGTACGGTGACAGTGCCGTTGATGTTTGCGAAAATTTTTCTGTCACAAAGTCTTTTCAGCATGGTATACGCGGTTGTGCGTTTCCAGCCAAAAGCTTCTCCGCTTAAGCGGGCAAGCTGGCCGGAAGAGATAGGGGCATGTTCCCAAATCATGTCAGCAAACTGTTGTTCCATTTCCCCTAAACGGTATTGTTCCATAAGAGTCCTCCATTTCTGCACAGGCTATAACATTAACATGGACATAAATTTATCTTTAATTTGCAGGCTTTACGGCATACTTTTGTATCACAGCGTGTCTAATAATATTAGACTATATTAGTCTAACACTATTAGACAAAAAAGTCAATCTCTGAAAATTATACAATATCCTCTTTTTGAAATCTCCGCATACTGACATAGATACCAGACAGACATACAAATAAAAGGATTGAAATACCAGTGAATGTGGGACATCCGGATTGTTCCAGCCTGTTAGTCAGAAGGAGATAGGCAGCAGTCCAGGGATAAAATCCCGCTATCTGCGAACCGGAAAATACAACGTTTAGTAAACTGACTGCAGCTATAATGATAAATGGCGCAAGTGTACCTTTTGCCCGTAGAGACAGGTACACAAAAGGAGTAAGTGTTGTAAAGAGCAATATACCGCCTTTGGTCATCTGGATGAAAATATAAATTGCCGATAACAATGACAATTGTGATACCTCCATAAACAAACTGCATAACACGGCCAGCAAAACAATATCAAACCATGAGAGAGCCATAAACAATAATACCAGAATAAACAAGGTGATAAATTTTCCCAGCAAAAAGGACCTGCGCTCTATGGGAACAACAAAAATGGTTTTTAATGTTTTTTCTGTGTATTCCCTGCTTACCAGGTATGTTGCTACAACTGCCAAAACAAGGGGGCCAAATAGCAGCATGATAAACATGATAGAATCTTCATATATCCCATACAGGCTTAAATCGTTGGTGAGATTTTTGGTAATTACTAAAAGAGGAACGATAAACGAGCCCAAAACGCCTATAAAAATGATTTTTGACCGTTTTAATTTCAGCCATTCGCAATATACAATATCAGCCAATTCCATCACCTCCAACTAATTCTTTAAAATAATCCTCTAATTTTCCCGTACCGATACGGACACTTGCAACCCTGATTTCCTCCTTAACAAAACTGCTGTTGATTTCCGCTCTGCGGTCAAGCTTTTCATATAGCCGTAAGATATGATTTCCTGTAACTGCATAATCAGATATATGAAAGCTGCGTTCCAGAATCAAAGCCGCTTTGTTTATATCAGACACTTCAAATTCGGCATATCTCCGGCTTTGTCTGTATAATTCCTGCAAGCTTGTCTCTTCCAGTAATTTTCCCTGATTTATGATACCAACCATATCTGCCAGCTGTTCCACTTCATTTAATACATGGCTGGAAATAAATATGGTTGTTCCCATTTCTCTGCATAATTGCAGTAAATATTTTCTGGTTTCGTGTATTCCAACAGGGTCAAGGCCATTCATAGGCTCGTCTAAAACCAACAGTTCAGGTTCGTGCATGATGGCGGCTGCTAACCCTAAGCGCTGCTTCATTCCCAATGAATATTCCCGAAATAACTTCTTGCTTTCTATGTCCAGATTTACAACGGAAAGGGCATGCTTTACCGTATCTCTCCGGTGCCGTCCGCGCAGCCGGGCTAAAATTTCCAAATTTTCTTTTGCCGTCAGATTTTCATAAAAGGCAGGAGCTTCGATGATAGAACCTATGCGGTGGTAATTCTTTTTGCCAAAATGGGAAATGGATTCTCCAAAAAGATAAAGACTGCCGCCGGAAGGCCGGACAAGATTCAGCAGCATTTTCATCGTTGTTGTTTTTCCTGCGCCGTTTCGTCCTAAAAGGGCATAAATTTTTCCTTTCGGCACATGAAGATTCAGCTGGTCCACAGCCGTCTGGTTACGGTAATTTTTTGTTAAATTTTTTGTCTCTATTACATATTTACTCATTTGATACACACCTCCTGACTTTTATTTTACTAATAAGTTCTGACGTCACTCTTTAACAAACCTTAATTTTTTCTTACAATAAGCGGCAAAGTTAAACAAAATGTGGTCATTTCTCCCTGAGCGCTTTGGACAGTTATCTCACCGGACATGGAAGTTATAAGCTCCCGGACAATCGCAAGCCCTAATCCATTTCCAGTTTCTGAACGGGACGCGTCACACTTGTACAGGCGTTGGAAAATAAGTGGCAGTTCATTATAAGGAATTGCAATTCCATTATTTGATACCAAAACCTGCACATGATCCTTGCTTTCCTGAATTTTAATTTCTATCAGGGAGCATTTTCCATGTTTTACGGCGTTGCTCAAAAGGTTGTTGATAATTCTTGCATATGCCATTTTATCTATATTTATAAAGCACTCATTATCAGGAATATTTACGGAAAAAGAAATCTGCTTTTTTTCGAATACAGGAATATGTTCAATAAGAAGTTCTCTTGTCAACTCGTTGATGTCATAGACTTTCATTTGGTATAACTGTTCATGAGAGGTTAATTTAAACCATTGGAAAAGTGTGTCAATAAGCTCTTGCAAGTCCAGCGCTTTTCGGTAAGCCACATGGGTATATTCCTCCCTGTCCTTTGCAGTTTGGGAATCCAGAGACTCCAGATATCCAATTAAGGACGCAAGTGGTGTTTTCACATCATGTGACAGGTTTGTTAATAACTGCCGGCTGGCAGTTTCTGCCTTTTGCAATTTTACAAATTGTCTGCGGCTTTTTTCTAAAATTCCATTCAATTCATAATTAATATCTGCGAGAATCCCATTCCCTTTTACAAAGTAATTCCGTTCAGGCATCTGATGCACACTTTTTAAAAAGTCAAGCCATTCTGTTAACTGGTTTCGGATATGGAGAATGTAAAAAAATTCTCCAATACAAATAAAAACTAAAACGATATTTATCACTGTCATTCTTTTTCCCCACTAGAGCGTGTTTGAAAAATCATTTTCAACATTTGCTGGGAAGCATTTTTCAAACACGCTCTAAAGTTTCTTAATATAAGTGTTAGATGTTCTTCTCACATTTATATCCAATTCCCCAAACCGTTAAAATGTATTTTGGATTTTCAGGATTATCCTCAATTTTTTTCCTCAATCTGCGGATATGGACCATAATAGTATTGTCGTCAAAGGTATATTCCTCATTCCATACAGCGTGATAAATCTGCTTTTTGGTAAACACCTGCCCGCGGTTTTCTGCAAAGAACACAAGCAAATCAAATTCCTTTGCTGTAAGTTCAAGTAAAAAATTGTTCTTGCAGACCTCACGTGCGCATTTGTTAATAGATAAATTTCCAAGTTGAATCAGGTTTTCACTGGCCGTATTAAATACGGTATATCTCCGCAGAAGAGAGGAGATGCGTGCAAGAAATTCACTGTTTGAAAATGGCTTTGTCAGGTAATCGTCTGCCCCCATTCTCAGACCGGAGACTTTATCTCCCTCGCTGTCTTTGGCGGTTAGCATTAAAATAGGAACATAACTTTTTTCTCTGATTTTTTTCAGTACTTCATATCCGTTTTTCAGAGGAAGCATGATGTCCAAAACCACAAGCTGATAATCAAGCCTTTGTGATTCTGCCAGTCCTGAAACCCCATCATGGCAGGCAGAGACAAAATAACCTTCCTGCTCCAGATTATCTTTTAATAGCCGGCACAAGTCCGTATCATCATCTATAATTAATATTTTTGGCCGCATTCTTCAAATTCCCTTATGGTTTGTGGATCCCTTTGCAGAGGTGGAATCCATTTATATGGATATTTCCAATTTTAGATGCTTAAGCGGATAATATCAAGTGATATATTTTTCGCCGGTATGGATCATTGTAAAATATACCCACAGTAGTCATTGAATATTGATTTCCGTGGAAATTGGGGCCCAAAGATTGACGCGCCCAAATATTGATGTTACCATTAGAAAATACATTTTATAAAATGACAAATAATATTATTATTTGCATAAAATAAGTTCATCATACAAGGGAGAAAGCAGAATGAAGATTATACGTAAAATAAAGGAAGTTGGTTTGAAAAATGTTATTGTAGGCAGTATCAAAAGGGTGAAATATGAAAAGCTGATCAGGAAATACCAGTTTGATTCATGGCATCTTAGTCCATATGAATGGAGAGAATATGCGCAGGCATGTGTAAAATACATAAATACTCATGAATGTAAGACAGTGGTGGATATAGGGTGTGGGCTGGGAGGCGTGCTGCAGCATGTGAAGGCTGATAAAAGAATTGGGCTGGACGAGCGGGAGGAAGTAATTAAGGCAGCCCGTGAATTATGTGATAATACAATCAGCCTTCATACGGGGAGTTTTGATGAACTTACTGAAAAACCGATTGATTATCTTATAACATTGGGCTTTATGCACGGCGGAACGGAATCTACGTGGATAAGGCCATACCGTCTGGTGGCTAAGCGAAATGATGTCAGACATTTTATTGTTGATACTGTTCCGCCAAAGGATGGAGGTCATCTATTGGATTTTAGCAAAATTTTACCTGATAATTATAAAAGGATAGAGAAACTTGGACCATTTTTAAGCGGAAGATACGTAGAAGTTTGGGAAAAGATGTAAATGGCTGACTTGTATTGTAATTAAGAAATGTGATAAGAGAGAAAAAATGTTCTGGTGTTTCCTGTAAAATTTAGAAAATAATACTTGACAAAAGGAAGGGTTGTGTAAGATACACAAACAGGAAAAAAGGATAAACAAAAAAAGAAACATCCGTCAAAAATCTGCCAAAAGTTATCCACAATAAAAAAGCTGGTTTTTATGGTATTTTTGATTTATGCACCAGGTTATCCACAATATCCACCAACGAAATACCGAAATCCACTGGTGGACAAACATAATGTTTAAAACAAGTGTTTTGTGTATTGTGCTGAAAATCCACAATGTACCATTTTGCACACAGCCGGACGCTTGTCCTTAACAAGTTTTAGGTGAAATGGTCAGCATTTACTTTGAGAATTGTTTTGTGAAAACGAAAACTGGGAATTATTGCATAAAGGGTACAAGCTATGTTATAATATCTATACAATAATCCAAGGAAAGGATGATGATAAGATATGAAGTTTGTAATTGTTGGTAAAAATATTGAGGTTACACCCGGACTTAAAAGTGCGGTGGAGGACAAAATTGGAAAACTGGAGAGATATTTTACATCCGAAACGGAAATACATGTGACGCTAAGTGTTGAGAAGGAGCGTCAGAAAATTGAAGTGACTATTCCGGTAAAAGGCAGTATTATCCGTTCGGAGCAGGTGAGCAATGATATGTATGTTTCCATTGACCTTGTGGAAGAAATCATAGAACGTCAGCTGAAAAAATACAAAAATAAACTGATTGACCAGAAACAGTCAGCCGGCTATTTTAAGCAGGAATTTATAGAAAAAGAGTATATGGAGGATGAAGAGGTCAAAATTATCCGCAGTAAGAAATTTGATATCAAGCCAATGTATCCTGAAGATGCCTGCGTCCAGATGGAGCTTTTGGGACATAATTTCTTTGTGTTCTGCAATGCGGAGACGGATCAGGTGAATGTGGTTTATAAAAGAAAGGGAAATACTTACGGACTGATTGAACCTGAATATTAAAATACGTCAGGTCTTATGAGGACCTTAAGAAAATAATCATAAATGATAACAAAAAGATGTGTGGCATGCCACACATCTTTTTGTTATAATCGTTTTAATAGAGAAGGCGGAAGGAAAGCGGGAAAATGGTTATTTTTCAGATAGCGGCTTTTTTGGTTTTAATTTTGGGAATTGGATGGAAGTTTAAAATCCGCATAGTGGAAGCGGTTCCAATGGGAAGCGCAATATTAATTTTAGTCCTGTATATCCTTTCCTTTTTTCAGGCTCTTTCTTTTTCAGATTATCTGGCAGTTTTGGGGCTGGCGGCAGGGTTGCTTTGCACGTTGAAGTCTCCGGCAGAAAAAAGAAAGGAAATTCTTGCATATGCAAAAAATGAATTTTCAGGTCCTGCTTTTTTGACGGCGCTGTTTATGACAATCGTGGTAACGATATGCGTAAACGGAAAAGTGGTAAGCTGGTGGGATGACTATAATTTCTGGGCGACAGATGTAAAATCTATTTATTATCTGGATGGCTTTGCAGGGAAATACACCAACGCGGCGGCAGAATTTGGGGATTATCCGCCAGGCACTCAGATGATGAAGTGGTGGTTTCTGCATTTTTCTGGAGAATTCCGGGAAGGATTGATGTTTGCCGGATATTATTTTCTGAACCTGTCTTTTCTTTTTCCTTTTCTGAAGGTAATGAAAAAGTGGAATAAATACAGTCTGCTGGTGATGGCGGCAGGGGCGGCGGCGCTCTGGATATTTCCATCAGTGGCGGAGGCCTTTTGGATGGACGGCTGCTGTGCGGATCTTACTATGGCAGTGGTATACGGCGCTTTTCTTGTATCAGTGGTGGACAGGCAGGCAAAGGGCAGGTTTTTTTATTATGGCAGACAGGCATTGTTTTTGATGGTCCTGGTTTTGTGTAAAAATACAGGGTTTATGTGGGTGGCTTTTGGGCTTTTGTTTGATTATGGATATCACTGTCTGCTTTACAGGAAGGATATACGGCAGAAAGGAATAAGTAATGCAAAGGGGCAGGAAGAGGGTGGAAAAAAGAACAGGATGGGACTGCTTGCGGTCACGATTCTTCCGGTGCTTACGGAAATTTCATGGCTTTTATTCTGTGTGATAAACCGAAGAGTGGCAAAGCTTACCGGAACAGCAATTCAGATGGCGACCGGAGGTATGGGCATTCCCGCTTATCAGGAAAAAATGGTAAGGGCTTTTGTGGAGGCTTTTATCAGATGGCCTCTCCACCGGGGAGAAACCTTTGCATGGGATTTAAGTCCTTTAGGATTATATTTGCTTTTGCTTGCTTTTATGTTTCTTTTATATAAGTTCCGTGTACTGGAAAAAGGACAGGCCCTTTATATTGGAATATTTCTGGCAGTTACAGGGATGATATTTTATGGAATAAACCTTATCTGCCATCTGACGATTTTTGCAGTGGAAACCCAATATCTGGAGCCTTTCGGAATGGTTTCCTCCATTGAAAGATATGGGGCGCCTTTTGCCATTGGAGGGTTGTATCTGACTGCTTTTTATGTGACAGGAGGGGGCAGGTCCCACAAAGGGGCGCTGCTTTGCCTTTTGTTTGTGCTTGTGACGGCAGACCATGGGGGCGCTTACCGTGCCATTGTCGGTTACCGGGGGACGGTACAGGAGACGCTTAATGAGCGGAAGGAAATTGTGGACGAAGAGGCCGGGCAGTTTCTTGCAAAAGCAGGGGCCGGGCAGAAGGGGAATGCCCTGCGTATATTGTATCTGCGGGATATTTCGGATGTAAGCTGGGTGAGAAACACTTATATAAACTTTGAGGCGGCGCCGGTATCAGTGATGTATGGAAACATAGATGCTGCTTCCATGAGCGGCGGGGATATTGCAAGGGCAGTGGAAGACGCCCATGCAGGCTTTTTGTATGTGGATGAACTGCCCAAAGAAGGAGAGAAAATTCTAGCTTCGCTGACAGAGGAAAATTCGTTTACCTTTGGATGTCTGTACCAGGTGACGGAAGAAAAGGACGGTATCCGTCTTTATAAGAAAGGATAAATTTATGACAGGAAATATAACAGAATATGATATACCAATTATTATTCCTTCTTATGAGCCGGATGAAAAGCTTCCGGCCCTGCTGAAGAAATTAAAGGACACAGGGTTTCGCAATATTGTGCTGGTGAATGATGGAAGCGGGGAAGCCTATATCCATTATTTTGAGGAGGCGGAGGCTCTCTATGGCTGTCTGGTACTGCACCATGCGGTCAATCAGGGAAAGGGCCGTGCGTTAAAGACTGCATTTAATTATTGCCTTCAGGAATTTGGTCAGATGCCGGGGGCAATAACGGCCGACTCTGACGGGCAGCATTCCCCGGAGTGTATTTTAGCCTGCGCACAGGCAATGCTGGTAAACCCGGAAGCGCTTATTTTGGGATGCCGGTGTTTTGAGGGGGATGAGGTGCCGGCACGCTCCGAATTTGGCAACAAATGTACCAGAATGGTGATGAAATACCTGACAGGCATTACTGTCTCCGATACCCAGACGGGACTTAGGGGAATTCCCGCCTTTTTTATGCAGCAGCTTCTTATGGTAAAAGGAGAGCGGTTTGAGTTTGAAACCAATATGCTGCTGGAAACCAAAACAAGAAAAATCCCTATTGTGGAAGTGCCTATCCGCACAATTTATATAGAAGAAAATAAAACAAGCCATTTCAATCCTATCAGAGATTCCGTAAAAATTTATATGATTTTTGGAAAGTTTCTCTTTTCTTCCCTGTCTTCAAGCGTGGTGGACTTAGCGTTGTTTTCCCTGTTCTGTTTTTTGCTTAAAGACAGACAGTGGGGGAGGATTACTTATGTGATGGTGGCTACGGTTTTTGCAAGAATACTGTCTGCTCTTTATAACTATCTGCTGAATTTAAAAGTAGTATTCCAGAGCGAAAGCTCCATAGGCGCAACCCTGCCCCGTTATGCGCTGCTTGCGGTGATTCAAATGTCCCTAAGCGCTTTTCTGGTAGGAGAGCTGTATCCTTTATTTGGCGGGGCGGAGGTGCTTGTAAAAATGCCGGTGGATGTGGTGCTATTTTTTTTAAGCTTCCTGATTCAGAGGGAATTTGTTTACAGGGAAAAGGGATGACAGGAATATATTGCTGTTTTTTTTCATATAGTTTTCTAACCTGTTTCCGGTAGGTATTTGTGTATGAAAAAAATCTGCTACACTGTCGCTATCATAATAATAAGCCTGCTTCTTATTCTGGTCTGCCTGCTAAAGAGCGGACGTTCCGGCAGGGAAGAAAAAATGTCCGCCATAGAAGTAAGCTCCGGCGCAAACGGGGATTATATTAAATGGGTGGATTTTAATGTTACCTATGAGGCGCTTTGCGCAGCCTATGATTTGGATGTGGCAAGCTATGACGAAGAGGTGCATTTAAACTGGATTGAACTGCTTGCCTATGCGGGGGCAAAGAGCGGCGGCTCCTTTGGGAAAGACAGCGTTCCCTTAATACAGAAGCTTGCGGCGGAGCTTTCCTCCGGGGAAAGCACCCTTGAAGAGCTAACAAAGGATATGAAATATTATAACTACTATTGTGAGGCTTATGAGGCGGTTCTTGGCGGCATGGTGGGAGAGTATGAGATAGAGCAGGCAGATGAAAATGGAAAGAAGAGCTGGAAAAAGGTTTATGGTCTGAAGGCTTTTTCGCCTATTGCCAAAGGATTTGAATACAGCGATTATGATGATTTTGGATCCAGCCGGAGTTATGGATATAAAAGACAGCATTTAGGGCATGACATGATGGGACAAATTGGCACACCCGTGATTTGCGTTGAGTCCGGCTATGTGGAAGCTCTTGGATGGAACCAGTATGGGGGATGGCGGATTGGTATCCGGAGCTTTGACGGCAAACGCTATTATTATTATGCGCATCTGCGTCAGAATTTCCCATATGCGCTTAACCTGGAAGAGGGAAGTGTGGTAACTGCCGGGGATGTGATAGGCTATATGGGGCATACCGGATACAGCAAGAAGGAAAATGTGAACAATATTGAAACCGTTCATCTTCACTGGGGCCTGCAGCTTATTTTTGATGAATCCCAGAAAGAAGGAAATAAAGAAATTTGGATTGACTGCTATGCCCTGACCCGTTTTTTGTACAAAAACCGCTGCCTTACGGAGAAAAATGAGGAAACCAAAGAATGGTTCCGCAGTTTCCAAATGAAAGATCCTGCTGTGGCAGAGTATAAAAATAAAAAGGAAAAGCAGACAGCCTAAGCCTTCACCGCCACAGAGTTTATCCGCTTTTCCTGATAAGCTTAAATATAAGTGACCTGCGCATCTGCCTGATAGGTGTGTGGGTCTTTTGTAACTGCTTTGTGCCCAAATGCAATAGCAATTTTATATTCATAATTTTGGGGGAATTTCAGGGCATTTGAATAGTATTCTTTTTTTTCTCCCTTGATGGCGTCGTCAATGCAGCCGATAATCAGGTTTCCAAGTCCAAGACCTTCTGCTGCAAGCGCCATATTTTCCACAGCAATGCCTGCGTCAAGCGCGCTCCATTTATATCCGCTATCGGCGCTTAAGATAACCACCACAGGGGCTTCGTAATAAAAATTGTGGGCAGGAGATGTAAGATTTCGCAGGCGGTTCTTTTCCTCTTCAAGTTCCTGTAAAATGGGATTGCTGCCATTTAAAACGGTAAAGTGGATTTCCTGCTTGTTTGCCGCTGTGGGAGCCTGCAGTCCGGCATGAATCAGGGTATTTAGTTCAGCGTCCGTTAAGGGCTCGTCAGTATAACCTCTGGTGGAACTCCGTTTTTTAATTATTTCAATTACGTCACTCATTGTCTCTTTTTCCTCCTGATAAATAATTTTGGATGTTTTGCTAAAAATACTTTTTATTTCTTATTATATTATACAATGGGGTGACAGGATACACAACAATTCTGGTTAAAGAAAAGTAACCTATTGAAATAGAACGTAAGTTCTGATATAATAAGATTATTCATAATCCAAAAAGTAAAAAGGAGGCACTTAAAGATGGCGGAAAAGAATCGTGTTTATATTGCAATTGATTTAAAGTCATTTTATGCTTCCGTTGAATGTGTGGAGCGGGGATTGAATCCTTTGACCACCAATCTTGTGGTAGCAGACGGCAGCCGCACAGAAAAGACCATTTGTCTGGCGGTGTCCCCTTCTTTGAAGGCTTATGGTATTTCCGGCAGGGCCAGGCTGTTTGAGGTGGTGCAGAGGGTAAAGGAAGTAAATGCCATGCGAAGGCAGCAGGCGCCGGGAGGCAGTTTTGCAGGTAATTCTTATGACGATGAACAGCTGAAGTCCTCAAAGGCGCTTTCCGTCTCTTACATTACGGCGCCTCCCAGAATGGCTCTTTATATGGAGTACAGCACCCGGATTTATGATATATATATGAAGTATGTAGCATCAGAAGACATTCATGTTTATTCCATAGACGAGGTATTTATGGACGTAACGGACTATCTGGATACTTATAAGCTTACCGCCCGCGATCTGACCAAAAAAATAATACAGGAAGTCCTTGCAGTTACCGGGATCACAGCTACGGCAGGGATAGGCGCCAATCTGTATCTTTGCAAAGCGGCCATGGATATTGTAGCGAAACATGTTACCCCGGATGAAGACGGAGTGCGGATTGCCCAGCTGGACGAAATGACCTACCGGAAGCTCCTTTGGAGCCACAGGCCTTTGACGGATTTTTGGCGTGTGGGCCGGGGGTATGCAAAAAAGCTGGAGGAAAACGGTCTGTTTACCATGGGGGATGTGGCCCGGTGCTCAATAGGAAAGGCATCTGATTACTATAATGAAGATTTGCTCTATAACCTGTTTGGCATTAATGCAGAGCTGCTAATTGACCATGCCTGGGGATGGGAGCCATGTACCATTGCGGATGTAAAAGCGTATAAGCCGGATGAGAGCAGCATTGGTTCCGGACAGGTTCTTCAAAGCCCCTATTCCTTTGAAAAGGGAAAACTGATTGTCAGGGAAATGACAGACCTTTTGACACTGGATTTGGTGGACAAGGGGCTGGTGACAGACCAGATGGTTCTGACCATAGGCTATGATATAGAAAATTTATCCAATCCTGAAATCAAAAAGTATTATAAAGGACCTGTAACCACAGACCATTATGGAAGAAGGGTTCCGAAACATGCCCATGGAACAGAGAACCTTGGGCGGCGCACATCGTCCACGCGGCTGATAATGGATGCTGTTACCAGGCTGTACGACAGAATTGTGGATAAAAATCTTCTGATTAGAAGAGTTTATATTACCGCATGCCATGTGCAGGAAGCAGGGGCTGCGGCAGGTGAAGAGACTTTTGAACAGCTGGATCTTTTTACGGATTATGAAGCCCTGCAAAGGCAGAAGGAAAAGGAAGAAGCGGAACTGGAGCGGGAGAGGAAAATGCAGAAGGCCATGCTGGATATTAAAAAGAAATTTGGGAAAAATGCAATTCTTAAAGGAATGAATCTTGAGGACGGGGCAATGACTCTTAAACGCAATGGGCAGATTGGCGGGCACAAAGCGTAGAGAAAGTCACGCTCCGGCATAGGTATCGCAGAGAAAGTCTGCAATGTGCGGGGGGATAGGAATGGAGAATGAGAAAGAATGGAAGCGATATGAGGATATTATAAATCTTCCCCATCATGTTTCACCACACCGTCCCCGGATGTCCATAACAGACCGGGCGGCGCAATTTTCTCCTTTTGCCGCGCTTACCGGGTTTGAGGATGCGCTTATGGAAACGGACCGGCGGACGGACGCGCGGGTGGAACTGGAGGAAGATGCTAAAAATGCGCTGGACGAAAGGCTTCGGATGCTGCAGGAACATATTGCGGATCATCCCAAGGTGTCTGTTACATATTTCCGGCCAGATGGGAAAAAGAAAGGCGGCTTATATGTTACCGTCTCCGGACAGGTGAAAAGGATAGATACATATAAAAAAAGAGTTATTATGTTGGATGGGACAGCGATAGCAGTTTGTGAGATTATGAAAATAGAGGGAGAATTTTTTTCTTTTTAGGCAGGAAAAAGATGGCGGCGAAATATTAAATATGTATAAAATACTGTTAAAAAAGCGTTACCTGCCTTGTATGCAGGCGGAAAGCCTCATATAATGAAACCAGAAGCGGAATACAAAAGCAATAATTACAGGTCCAATACCATCATTGGCGCTGGAGGGGCAATTAAGGAGCAGGAACGTATCCGCCCGGAGGATTTAACACAATGTATAAGAATTAGGAGGACAAGGGATGTTTAAAAGCAGAAAAAATAAGGGGGTATATGACCAGCCGGACCCGGAGAGCAAAAAGGGCAGAAAAAAGCTGGGGGCAACGGCGGGAATCGTAGTAATTTTGTTTATTGCCCTCTATTTGTTTGCCGGAAGCGTATATACGTTAAAGGAAAATGAATACGCCGTGGTTACAACTTTCGGTGTGCCGGATGTTGTGGAAGAGTCGGGAATTCATGTTAAAATTCCATACATACAGCAATTAAAAAAAGTACCGAAAACAATCAATGGATTTCCCATTGGGTATGAAACAAACTCGGAAGAATTTGTTGACAAGGAATCTTTTATGATTACCAGAGATTACAACTTTGTCAATGTGGATTTTTATGTGGCCTATAAGGTGACGGACCCGGTGAAATACCTTTATGCTTCTGAAAATCCTATAGCTATTTTAAAGAATCTGACCCAGAGTTATATTCGTGATACCATTGGTCTTTATGATGTGGACAGTGTGATTACCACAGGAAAAAATGAAATACAGGCGTCCATTAAGGATAAGATTGTAACCCGGCTAGAGGAAGAGGATATTGGAATCCAGCTGGTAAATATCACCATTCAGGATGCGGAACCGCCTACCCAGGAGGTTATCAATGCCTTTAAAAACGTGGAAAACGCAAAGCAGGGAAAGGAAACCTCTATAAATAAAGCCAATCAGAAAAGGAATGAAGATATTCCCGCGGCCAGGGCGGCGGCGGACGAAACGGTAAAGACTGCCCAGGCCCAGGCGGAAGAGCGCGTGAACGAGGCAAAGGGACAAACCGCAAGACTGAATGAGCTTTATGCGGAGTACCAGAAATATCCGCTGATTACCAAGCAGAGAATGTTTTATGAAACCATGGAAGAGATACTTCCCGGTATGAAGGTCATAATTGAGAAAAGCGACGGAACGACCCAGACCATGCTTCCTTTGGAATCCTTTACAGGGGCATCCTTTGCAAACGGAGGCAGCGGCCAGAACGGGCAGGCAGATGGACAAAGAAACAGTGCAGCCGGCAGTCAGAATGGAACCGGTCAGTCAAACAGCACAGCGGCCTCCGGCAGCGGCATGGCCGGTGACGAGGATGCACAGTAAAGGAAGGGAGATTGAATTATGAAGAAAAAGCTTAGCCTGCCAGCTGTTTTTTTGATATTGCTGGTGGTTTTATTTCTGCTAAATGCAAGCATAGTGGTGACTTATCCCAATGAATATACGATTATCAAACAGTTTGGGAGAATTGAAAGTATACGGCAGACGCCGGGACTTAGCTTTAAAATTCCATTTTTGCAGACAGCGGAAAAAATACAGAATGAAGTGCTTTTATATGACCTTGCAGTCAGCGACGTAATGACAAAGGATAAAAAGTCTATGATTGCAGACTGCTTTGTGCTATGGAGAATTGATGACCCTTATATATATACCCAAACGCTAAGCGCTCAAAAGAGCAATGCGGAATTCCGTATAGACACCATTGTATATAACAGTTTAAAAAATGTAATCAGCAGTTTAAGCCAGGAAGAAGTGATAAGCGGACGTGACGGGGAACTGGCAAAGACCATTATGGAGAATATTGGCGATGCGCTGAATCAGTACGGCATTGCGCTTCTTGCAGTGGAAACCAAGTCCTTGGACCTTCCTGATGAAAATAAAAGCGCGGTGTATGAGCGTATGATTTCTGAGAGAAATAACATTGCGGCGACCTATCAGGCAGAGGGACAGGAGGAAGCAAAAGAAATCTCCAATAATACCACTGCGGAGATTATTGTCATGCAGTCCCAGGCAAACGCCCAGGCAGCAGAGATTATTGCCAAGGGAGAAGCGGAGTATATGAGAATTTTAAGTGAAACCTATAATGATCCGGAAAAGGCGGACTTTTATCTTTTCCTGCGTGCACTGGATGCGGCGAAGGTTACAATGACAGGGGATAACAAGACCCTGATTATTGACGAAACTTCTCCTATTGCACAGATTTTCTACTGATTTTTTAGGCTGTCTAAACCCAATGATATCCAACAGTGGTAAAACTGTCATCATAGTTTTGCCGCTGTTTTTAAAGGGACAGTTAGAATTAAAGCAGCCTAAAAATTGGGGGGGAGTATATTCAGAATGCTTCAATTAAATTAATATTGACAGGCAGGAAGACAGAGCGCCTCAGACTTGCATTTGGACAACAGAATTGGTTTTACTTTATTATACAATGCCGTAAAAATTTTATGTATATCATATTCATTTCAATCATCCGCCGCCGCATTGGGGCGGGCTTCTTTATAGTCCTTACTGTGTCCCTTTTACAATTACTGACCAACTTTTGTATTTGTGAGTATACTGTTTTTTGACAATTAAGTCCATGAAAATGGATGAAGGATTTGACGGCGTTATTTATATTTTTTTCACAAATCACAGGTGGAATGTCGTTGCAAAAACGGACACCCTATGATATAATAATTTCATCGTAATGATAAAAAATTAACAATCGTTGCGGGATGGTATTTATAAGTATTCAATTAATAAACGGAGGAAAGAAATAATGGCAAAAAAAGTAGTTTTAGCCGGTGCATGCCGTACTGCTATTGGTACGATGGGTGGTTCTTTAAGTACAGTGCCTGTTGCAGAGCTTGGAGCAATTGTTATTAAAGAAGCTTTAAACAGAGCAGGCGTTGCGCCTGAAGCAGTGGATCAGGTTTATATGGGATGTGTTATTCAGGCCGGACAGGGGCAGAACGTGGCACGTCAGGCTTCCATTAAAGCAGGATTACCTATAGAGGTACCAGCAGTTACCATGAACGTTGTATGTGGTTCAGGCCTTAACTGTGTCAATCAGGCAGCGCAGATGATTATGGCAGGAGATGCCGATATTGTGGTTGCAGGCGGTATGGAGAACATGTCCATGGCACCTTATGCAGTTCCTCAGGCACGTTTTGGATACAGAATGAACAATGGTACACTGGTTGATACCATGATTAAGGATGCTCTCTGGGACGCATTTAATGATTATCACATGATTAAGACAGCAGACAATATCTGCGAAGAGTGGGGACTTACCAGAGAAGAGCTGGATGCGTTTGCATTAAAGAGCCAGCAGAAAGCAGAAGCAGCTCAGAAGTCTGGTGCCTTTGACGCAGAAATTGTACCTGTAATGGTTAAGAAGAAAAAAGAAATGGTAGAGTTTAAGGTAGACGAAGGCCCTCGTGCAGGTTCCACAATTGAAGGACTTGCAAAGCTCCGTCCTATCAATCCCGGCGGATTTGTAACAGCAGGCAACGCTTCCGGCATTAATGACGGTGCAGCAGCAATTGTTGTTATGAGCGAAGAAAAGGCAAAAGAGCTGGGCGTTAAGCCTATGGCTACTTTTGTTGCAGGTGCACTTGCAGGCGTAAGACCTGAAGTTATGGGTATTGGTCCTGTGGCAGCAACAAAGAAGGTTCTTGCAAAGACTGGCATGAAGATTGAAGATTTTGATATTATTGAAGCTAACGAAGCTTTTGCAGCACAGTCCGTAGCAGTTGGAAGAGACCTTGGCATTGATGTTGATAAACAGCTCAATCCAAACGGCGGCGCAATTGCTCTTGGACATCCCGTAGGCGCTTCCGGCTGCCGTATCCTTGTAACACTGCTTCATGAGATGCAGGCAAAGGGAGCAAAAACAGGTCTTGCTACTTTGTGTATCGGCGGTGGTATGGGCTGCTCCACAATTGTAAAGATAGAAGACTAAGTAACGGAAAATAGGGATAAGCAGGCTTAATATTTAAGTCTGCTTATCAGAATGTCTGGGATTAAGGATATTGTCAGACAATGTGCAGACTGGCAGCAACATGGCTGTGCGCCGGATGCCATCCCGGATAAAGTATCACACAAATAGGAAAAGGAGTAAGAAAGATGGAGTTTGTTGTTTATGAACAAAAAGGCGCTTACGGCATTATCACAATCAGCCGCGAAAAGGCGCTGAATGCTTTGAATTCAACAGTTCTTGAGGAGTTAGACCAGACCTTGGACGCTGTGAATCTTGAGGAAGTAAGATGTCTGATTTTAACAGGGGCAGGACAGAAATCTTTTGTTGCCGGCGCAGATATCGGTGAAATGAGCACCCTCACCAAGGCGGAAGGGGAAGCTTTTGGAAAGAAGGGAAATGATGTGTTCCGTAAGCTGGAGACTTTCCCTATTCCCGTAATTGCGGCAGTGAACGGTTTTGCCCTTGGCGGCGGCTGTGAAATCTCCATGAGCTGCGATATCAGGATCTGCTCTGACAATGCAGTATTCGGACAGCCTGAAGTGGGTCTTGGCATTACCCCCGGCTTTGGCGGAACCCAGCGTCTTGCACGTCTGGTAGGTGCAGGCATGGCCAAACAGATGATTTACACAGCGAGAAATATTAAAGCAGACGAAGCTTACAGAATTGGTCTTGTGAATGCAGTTTATACCCAGGAAGAATTAATGCCCGCAGCAGAAAAGATGGCGGCAGGCATTGCAAAGAATGCTCCCATCGCTGTACGCAACTGCAAAAAAGCAATTAATGACGGACTTGACGTGGATATGGACCAGGCCATTGTAATTGAGGAAAAACTTTTTGGCGACTGCTTTGAGACAGAAGACCAGAAGTATGGTATGGCGTTTTTCCTTGACAAGAATAAAGAAAAGGTGAAAGAGCCTTTCAAAAACTGCTGATAGAATTACAGCAGATGTAATAGATAAGCCAATAAAAATTAGGAGGATTTGAAAATGAAAGTAGGTATTATTGGTGCAGGTACTATGGGTGCCGGGATTGCACAGGCGTTTGCCATGACAGAAGGCTATGAAGTATGCCTTTGCGACATCAAAATGGAATTTGCTGAAGGCGGAAAAGCAAGAATCCAGAAAAACATGAACTTCCTTGTAAAGAAAGAAAAAATCACACAGGATGCTGCGGATGCTATTATGGCAAAGATTACCTGTGGACTTAAGGATATCTGCACAGATTGTGACCTTATTGTGGAGGTTGCGCCTGAGAATATGAAGATTAAGAAAGATACATTCAAGGAGCTGATGGAAATTGTTAAGCCTGAATGTATGTTTGCTTCCAATACATCCTCTTTATCTATCACAGAAATCGGTGCGGGCCTTGACAGACCTATGATTGGAATGCACTTCTTTAACCCTGCTGACAGAATGAAGCTGGTAGAAGTGATTGCAGGTGAGAACACACCGGATGAAATGGTTGAGAAGATTAAGGCAATCTCTGTTGAAATCGGCAAGACACCCGTACAGGTTAAAGAAGCTCCCGGTTTTGTTGTAAACAGAATCCTTATCCCGATGATTAATGAAGCAATCGGCATTTATGCTGACGGAACCGCAAGCGTGGCTGATATTGATGAAGCTATGAAGCTTGGAGCAAACCATCCCATGGGACCTCTTGCTCTGGGCGACCTGGTTGGTCTTGATATCGTACTTGCAATCATGGAAGTACTGCAGAATGAGACAGGCGATCCCAAGTATCGTCCTCACCCGCTTCTTAGAAAGATGGTACGTGCAGGCAAGCTTGGAAAGAAGACCGGAAAAGGCTTCTATGACTATTCAAAATAATAAACACTTTATGGAGGAATCAATATCATGGATTTTATGTTAACCAAACAACATGAAATGGCAAGAACTCTTTTCAAGGAGTTTGCAGAAAAAGAAGTTAAGCCTTTAGCGCAGGAAGTGGATGAGACAGAAGTTTTCCCAAGAGGAACCGTTGAAAAAATGGCAAAAGCAGGTTTCCTTGGAATACCTGTTCCCAAGGAGTACGGCGGACAGGGCTGCGACCCTCTTACATACGCAATGTGCGTGGAGGAATTATCCAAAGTCTGCGGCACCACAGGCGTTATCGTTTCCGCACATACTTCTCTTTGCTGTGATCCTATTATGACATATGGTACAGAAGAGCAGAAACAGAAATACTTAGTACCCCTTGCAAAGGGCGAGAAGCTGGGCGCATTTGGCTTAACAGAGCCCGGTGCAGGAACAGACGCACAGGGACAGCAGACCAAAGCTGTTTTAGATGGAGACGAATGGGTGCTTAACGGCTCCAAGATCTTTATCACAAACGGCAAGGAAGCAGATGTATATGTAATTTTTGCTGTAACAGGTGTTGTTACAGACAAAAAAGGCAGAAGCAAAAAAATGATTTCTGCATTTATCGTAGAAAAAGGAACTCCCGGATTTACTTTCGGTACCAAGGAAAAGAAGATGGGTATCCGTGGTTCATCCACTTATGAATTAATCTTTACCGACTGCCGCATCCCCAAAGAGAACCTTCTTGGACAGGAAGGAAAAGGATTTGGAATCGCTATGCACACCCTGGACGGCGGACGTATTGGTATTGCATCACAGGCCCTTGGACTTGCAGAAGGCGCTCTTGAGAGAACCATTGAATATGTAAAAGAAAGAAAGCAGTTTGGCAGAGCTATCGGCGCTTTCCAGAACACACAGTTCCAGTTAGCAGACATGGCTACCAAGGTACAGGCTGCACAGCTTCTTGTTTACAAAGCAGCAGTGGCAAAGGCAACTCAGAAGGTTTACTCTGTAGAAGCTGCACAGGCAAAATTATATGCTGCAGAAGTTGCAATGGAAGTAACCACCAAGGCAGTTCAGCTTCACGGCGGCTATGGTTACATCAGAGAATACGATGTAGAACGTATGATGCGCGATGCCAAGATCACAGAGATTTACGAAGGCACAAGCGAAGTACAGAGAATGGTTATTTCGGGCGCACTGCTTAAATAAAAATAAAAGCATTACAGGCTGTCATGCGGCGCGTTTTGTATCATATGCGACAGATGAAAATAGATTAAGATGAATTTATAAGGAGAGATAATACAATGAAAATTGTTGTTTGTGTTAAACAGGTACCTGATACCAAGGGTGGCGTTAAGTTCAATCCTGATGGTACACTTGACAGAGGTGCAATGCTCACAATCATGAATCCTGATGATAAAGCAGGACTGGAAGCAGCGCTTAGATTAAAAGACGAGTACGGCGCAGAAGTAACGGTAGTGACCATGGGACTTCCCAAAGCAGAAGAAGTTCTCCGTGAAGCTATGGCTATGGGCGCAGACAAGGGAATTCTGGTAACAGACAGAGTGCTTGGAGGAGCCGATACATGGGCAACTTCCCAGACATTAGCCGGAGCAATCCGCAACCTGGAATATGACTTAATCATCACAGGACGTCAGGCAATTGACGGCGATACCGCGCAGGTAGGTCCTCAGATTTCCGAGCACCTTGGAATTCCTGTAATTTCCTACGCACAGAAAATTAAAATTGATGGCGACAGCGTAATTGTTGAGCGTCAGTATGATGACAGATATCATGTGTTAAAAGCAAAAATGCCTTGTCTGATTACAGCTCTTGCTGAATTAAATGAGCCCCGTTATATGACTCCCGGCGGTATTTTTGATGCGTACAATGCAGAGATTACTGTATGGGGAAGAGCAAACCTGGTTGACGTGGACGACTCCAATTTAGGACTTAAGGGTTCACCTACCCAGATTGCAAAGGCTTCTGATAAGGTCAGAAAGGGAGCTGGAGAGAAAGTTACCCTTGACCCGGCAGAATCCGTAGAATATATTATTGATAAATTAAAAGTAAAACATGTAATTTAAACAGTTTTACACAAGCGGAATCATATGAATACAATAATGGAGGTTCAAAATGAATATTCAAGATTATAAAGGAGTATTTGTCTTTGCCCAGCAGGTAGACAACGTACTTAGTGGAATCGCTTTAGAATTAGTGGGCAAGGGCAAAGACCTTGCAAAGGATTTGGGCACGGAAGTAACAGCAGTTCTGGTAGGAAGCGATGTAAAGGGACTGGCGGATGAACTGGCTGAATATGGCGCTGACAAAGTTATCGTTGTGGATGACCCTGAACTGAAAGAATACAGAACAGAGCCTTATGCACATGCGATTTCATCTGTAATTAATGAGTTTAAGCCTGAAATTTTCCTGGTTGGGGCAACTGCAATCGGACGTGACCTGGGTCCCAGAGTATCAGCGAGAATACATACAGGACTGACAGCAGACTGTACACAGCTTGATATTGGTGATTTCCCGATTAATCCCGTTCCCGGAAAGGAACAGCTTCACAATCAGCTTTTAATGACCCGTCCTGCTTTTGGCGGTAACACAATTGCTACCATTGCCTGCCCGGAATTCCGTCCGCAGATGGCAACAGTCCGTCCGGGCGTTATGCAGAAGGCTCCAAGAGAAGAGGGAAAGAAAGCGGTTGTTGTAGAATACAATCCGGGATTTACTCCCAATGACAAGTATGTTGAAATCTTAGAGGTTGTTAAGGCGGTTTCTGACGTTGCTGATATTATGGATGCAAAAATTTTGGTATCCGGCGGACGTGGCGTTGGAAGTCCTGAAAACTTTAAGATACTTGAAGACCTTGCAGAAGTGATTGGCGGAACAGTCAGCTGCTCACGTGCAGTTGTAGATGCAGGGTGGAAACCGAAAGATTTACAGGTTGGACAGACAGGTAAGACTGTTCGCCCTAACGTTTACTTTGCAATTGGTATTTCCGGCGCTATCCAGCACGTAGCGGGTATGGAAGAAGCGGACATTATTATTGCAATTAATAAAGACGAAACAGCGCCTATTTTTGAGGTAGCTGACTATGGTATTGTTGGTGACTTAAATAAGATTGTTCCTGCGCTTACAGAGAGATTAAAAGCAGAAATGGCTGCAAAATAGGCATCTGTGACTCTGTTATTGTGTACAGGCAGCTGGATGATACGACAATATCCAAATTATAAATAAGTAAAAAGCGCTTACATCCTTGATGGGGTAAGTGCTTTTTACTTTTATATGTGGCTTGATATACTGTTTTCCTGTCGGCAATACCAATTATCTTACAGGAGGATGAATATAGTTGGGATTGGTAAGGTCAATCCCTGTGCCCTGTTTTGGATGGGGTTTTTCATGTCCGTTTTTTTCAGGCGGCATTACAGGGGGACAGTTTAACTGTGCGTTGAACTGAAGGTTTGCTTCAATTAAGTTACATTGAAGCAATATTTTGAGGGATTGGGAAAGGCATTCAGGAGTGTTACAGTTTATTTCACATATATCTCTTAAAGAGTGGGATAAATTAAGGATATCTAAGGAAGTGACAGACATTGGCTCTCCGTTCGGGTTAAGCAGTTGGTTTTAAATAATATATGCACATTTGTGAAGGGTTGCGACTGTATTACCAATTATGTTGCTTTATATGGGGCAATGAGGATTAAGCTACTATTAACAGCTTAGGAAGGCGCGCTGGCTGTGCATTTTGTGAGGACATGATTCTATCTTTTTTGAAAGAAATTTGGTATAATGCTACTATTGGGACCACACAATATACAGCGCGGCACAACAGGCTGCAGATACATGACTAAAGGAGTCAATAAATATGGCGCAGAAAGAAATCAGTGAATCAAAGCGGAGAAAACTGGAAAAGAAAAAAATCAAAAAGAAAGAAAAAAGAAGAAAACGTATAAATGCAAAGATAGACAGAACGATAGTTATGGCAGTGATTTTAATTTACGCTGTTTACTGTATACAGGAATTGGAGAATATTAAAAGTAATTTGTGATTGAAACAGGGATTGCCTGGGAGGAAAGGAAAAAGGTAATATGGGTAAGAGTATCTTGGAGTATGAGACAGTGGATTTGGATGAAAGTGATGGAAGCATTGTAATTATTGACCAGACCAGGCTTCCCGCAAGAACAGAAGTAATTAAGCTGCGGACCGCCCAGGAGATATGGGATGCCATTTATCTGTTAAAAGTACGTGGAGCGCCGGCAATTGGGGTTACAGCAGCCTTTGGTATTTATATACTGGCAGCACAGACAGCGGATGAAATTCTTCACTTTGAAGATAAGGCCAGTAACAGTTTTTTTGACATATTTTATGATAAGTTTAAGGAGCAGAAAGAATTTTTAAATTCTGCAAGACCAACTGCAGTAAACTTATCCTGGGCATTGGAGCGTATGGATAGGGTATGCAGGCAGGCCCATAAAGCGGGAAAAAACCTGAACGAAATTATAGAGCTTCTTGGCAGGGAGGCAAAAGAAATAAAGCAGGAGGATATCCGGGTATGCAGGGCAATTGGTGAAAATGGACTTTGCCTTGTAAAGCCGGGAGACGGTATATTGACCCATTGCAATGCAGGACAGCTTGCCACATGCAAATATGGAACAGCTACCGCGCCTATTTATCTGGGACAGGAGAGAGGATACAATTTCCGGGTGTTTGCGGACGAAACAAGACCTCTTTTGCAGGGGGCCAGGCTTACCGCTTATGAGTTGCACAGCGCTGGTGTGGATGTGACCCTTATTTGTGATAATATGTCTTCCATGGTAATGAAAAATGGATGGGTTCAGGCAGTATTTGTTGGATGTGACCGTGTGGCGGCCAATGGAGATACTGCAAATAAAATAGGTACTTCCATGGTAGCAGCGGTGGCGAAACGCTATCATGTGCCTTTTTATGTATGTGCTCCCACTTCAACAGTTGACCTTGCCACACCTACAGGGGCGGAAATCAAAATCGAACAAAGGCCGGCAGAGGAAGTTACGGAAATGTGGTATAAGGAACGGATGGCGCCGGAAGGAATTAAGGTGTACAATCCGGCATTTGACGTAACGGACAATGAGCTGATAACAGCTATAGTGACAGAGAAAGGGATAGCCAGAGCGCCATATAAAGAATCCCTTTCCTTCTTGTGCAGTGGGGGAAAATAGATTCCATATCTAAAATAAAGAGGTATCCGAAAGAAAGAGAAATTTCTTTCGGATACCTCTTTTGCAGGTTCTGATACCAATAATTACCCGTTTTCCCCATATATTCAGGCAGTAAAAAAAGAATATATATGCTATGTATCGCTTAGCTGTGTATTGTAAATAAGTTTTTGATTAAAGATAATTTTTAAACCTTTAACTGGAACTGTCTTACCAGCTGTTCCAGGTTTTCAGATTGTGCAGATAATTCTTCACTTGTGGCAGAGGATTGCTGTGCTGCTGCCGAGTTGTTTTGTATTACTTCAGAAATTTGCTCTACGCCCTGTTCTAACTGTTTCATAGCATCTGCCTGGGAAATGGATAAATCGCTGATTTCCTTTGTGGAAACTGCAAGCATCTTAATGCCGTTGATAACGGATTCCATTGCAGTGGTGGCCTTTAGGGTAATTTCATTTCCATTTTCTATTTCTGCGATGGAGTTTTCAATCAGTTTCTTTGTGTTGACTGCTGAATTTGCGCTGTCAGATGCCAGCTTGCCGATTTGGTCTGCAACAACGGCAAAACCTCTTCCGGCCTCTCCAGCCCTTGCCGCTTCAATAGAAGCATTCAGGGATAAAAGATTTGTCTGGGAAGCGATGTCTTCGATTTCCGCAATAATATTTGCAATCTGTTTGGATGTGTCATTGATTCGCTCCATTGCAGAGTTCAAATGCTTAATATCCTCATTGCTCTTTTCAGCAGCGTGTTCAAATTCTTCAGCATTCAAATAAGACTGGTTTGCTTTTTCAGAGCTGTTGACAACAGTTTCGGTAATGTTCTGAATCGTAGCTGTAAGTTCTTCCACGGAACCAGCCTGATCAGTTGCTCCCTCTGCCAGGGATTGTGCGCTTTCCGCCATCTGGCCGGCGCCTAAAGCAACCTGTTCAGATGCTTCATTAATTTTGGCAAGGGTATCGCTTAAAGAAGTAGTGAAAGTGGAAATTGCACTGGTAAGAGCTAAGAAATCACCTCTGAAGTCTGCTTCAGCGGATACATTAAAGTTTCCGGCGGCAACATTGCTTAATACTCTGTCAAGATCTTGTATATATAAACTTAACAGTCCAATTGCTTCCATAAAGGAGTCTGTCATTTCACCGATTTCATCGGGATACATTTTTTCTATTTTAATGTTTTTCAAATCCCCATGGGCAAGCATGGAAGTAGCTTCTTTCACTTTGATAATTGGTTCTGAGAAAAGCTTTGCAACAAACCCTGCAATTTTCATGGAAATAATAATAGAGATAATGATCACAATAACCATAATAGCAATAATCACATAGGTCTGGATTTCCAGACTTTGGGCTACATCATTGCCCATGGTTACATTCAGGTCAATCAGCCCTTCCACCGCATCGGTCAGCTTTTTTAAAGTGGGTTTTCCCTGGGCAACTAAAAGAGCATAAGCCTCATCATCCTTATTACTTAGAGCAAGCTCTTTTACCTGTTCAAAAATTTCCCGGTATTGGGGCAGCGTTTCCTGAATCGTGGTCATATAAGGCGCTTCTTCTTTGGAAGTGCAATGCTCCCTCATTACCATAAACGCATCATTTGTAAGCAGGCGGGTCGCCTCCAGTTCGTTTGCAGATGCCTGTATTTCATCGTTATCAGTTGACAAAATCATTTCTCTTACGATAGAGGGTTCTTTATTCAGATAGGTGCTGAAAATACCGATTTCTCCCTGGGAAAATCCGTTTGTTACCAGAGCATCGCTGAACTTAACGTCATTATAAAACAGAAAAATCAGACCAAGAATACTTGAAATGCAGGCTATGACAACAACTAAGGTAAAGCAGAATTTCAGTTTCTTTTCCACTTTCATGTATTTTACTTTATCTAACATAACATCTCCTATTCTCTCATTTAAAAACAAGTAAACAATTTTTGTTGCCCTTGTTTTGGGTTTATGAACAGCTTAAATACAACACTATATTCTTTTGTCAAGGTCCGGGGCTTTCTGCATATCTGAATATCACTATTCACAGCCATGCCATGAATAGCAGTCTGTAAACCAGTCCGTCGGTTGATAGTTTCCATTGCCGACAGAACGCCGACTGTATATTTATGTAAAAATGGTTTCTATCTAAAGGAATGCTGGTTGAAATCTATGAAAAATTATAACATTTTTTATAAACAAATACAACCATATCATAAATGAAATTCAAAGAGGATATGTACCAATACATGCCATTTTCAAAAGCCCATTTTCTTTAGATCCGCAGCAATTTCCACATAGGCTTCTATTACGTCAAAGCCTCTGTAGTCTTCTCTTTTTAGATCGATCATATCTCCATGGGAGATTCCGCGTCTGCCGCTGCTTGTAAAATTCTTCTTGAAGTTTCCCCATTTTGCGGATTCTATCGTTACCAGTCCGTCATTTTGGGAAGCGCCTGCAAAACGCATTAACAGATTGGGAATACACAAAAGGGTATCTCCAAGGGAATGCTTCATACAGGAAGAGTAACTTTGATAGTATACATTTGGGGAATCCGGGTATTTTTTATTAAATTCCCTGCAAAATTCCGGGGAAAGCTGTTTGCTTGCATGATAGCAGTCAGGTCTTGTGTCTCCAAAAGCAGCGTAAACACGGTCGAAAAGAGAAGATACAAAATGATAAACACTGTCAGGCAGACGGTTTAAAAGCAGTAAAAGCTCTGAACCTCTGTGGGGAGTGGAAATGGTAGTAAGAGAGGCGATTTTCCCATCCATATGCAGCCCTGAAATCAGATAACGGGCGTCAAGTCCCCCTTTTGAGTGGGCGATGAGATTCACTTTGTCACAATGATTTTCTTCCAGTATCACATTTATCTTTTTTTGGATAATTTCAGCATTATCTTCAATGGTTCCCCATGCCTGCTGATGACCATAGTAGACGACGGCGCCATTTTGCACCAGTTCTTTTGGGATTCTGCCCCAATAGTTAAAGTAGCGCAAATCCCGGAACCCA
Source organism: uncultured bacterium (assembly GCA_947381965.1). Taxonomy (GTDB): domain Bacteria; phylum Bacillota; class Clostridia; order Lachnospirales; family Lachnospiraceae; genus Suilimivivens. The sequence continues at coordinate 30,779 of CANCXX010000014.1, read as the reverse complement.
ATGCCGTGCAGCATGATGATGGGATAGCGAAGGGCGCAAATCCCGGAACCGGACCGGAGACGTCTGTTTTCAAAACGGCATCTTTCAGCGTCATATTCTTCATAAGCCCTTCGGCTTAAATATTTTGCAAAAAACAGGTGAAGGAGAGGAATCCACAGAAAGCAGGCAATCAGGACACGTTTCCAGATTCCAAGACTCCGGCAGGTGCAAAGAATACGGATACAGCCATTTAAAATCAGTAAATAGAAGTATAAAAAGGTAAAAATTCCGTCAAAAATAAGAATAACAGGCCATGATACGTCAGCTGGAGCCACACGGACTGGGATTTTCAGCAGATAAATGAAGATCTGTATCCAAATGCCCAAAGTACAGGTACGAATAATCTTCCGGCCGCCATACATGATAAAAAGTCGGAAGGAGGGGGCTTTTTTCCGCTGGAACGGCATCAGATGAAAAAGGCAGAGGCTGGCAAAATAAAATAAAACCAGTATAAGGCGAAATAAGAGATTTCCTTTGTCCATTAGCATCCATAAAATTAAAATATGAGGCAGCAGTATCATTTTTTATTTAACCTCTCTTCAATATGTGAAAACCCGCCAGAATATTCTATCTGGCGGGTGGGATTTACAGGGCTGACAATGCTTCTGCATCACCAACAACAGTAACATCGCTGTGAAGCTGGAGAATAGAAGCGGGAACCTGGGGGGTAATAGGGCCAAAGAAGGCCTTTTTAACAATATCTGCTTTCCCGGAACCGTTGACAACAACAACGATTTTCTTTGCCAGCATAATGGTTCCGATACCCATAGTATATGCTTCTCTGGGAACTTCATCAAGAGAGGCAAAAAATCTTGCGTTGGCGTCGATGGTACTTTGAGTAAGGCGTACACAGTGGGTTCCTTTTGCAAAAGCATCCGCAGGCTCATTAAATCCAATATGGCCGTTGTTGCCAAGTCCTAAAAGCTGTAAGTCAATACCGCCGCAGTCGGCAATAATCTGGTCATAATCAGAGCAGGCTTTTGCAGAATCTGCTTCCAGCCCGTCAGGGACAAAAGTTCTGCTTTTGTCAATGTTTACATGATCAAAAAGATGGGTATTCATAAAATAACGGTAGCTCTGGTCATTTTCAGGGGAAAGGCCCTTGTATTCATCCAGATTGACAGTGGTAATTCCGCTAAAGTCGATATCCCCTTTTTTGTACCATTCAATCAGCTGATTGTAGGTGCCGATTGGTGTGGAACCGGTAGCAAGTCCCAGAACGCAGTCCGGTTTCATGATAACCTGGGCGGAAAGGATGTTTGCTGCCATACGGCTCATCTGCTCGTAATCTTTTGCTTTGATAATCTTCATTTCTATACCTCCTAAGTAAGTGATACCTTTTTGTTTGAAATGATTCAAACCTCTCTATATGGAGCATATCAGCCAAAAGCAAAAAAGGCAATAGGAAAAATAAAAAAGCCATGGAAATCAATCTGTGGGAGGTGGGGAAGCGTACAAAAATAGTGGACAGAGGGCTTTAAAAGTAGTAAATTATTGATAGAAAAAATTTTGCGGTAAATTGCGGACAGAAAGGAAAGGGAATATGGCGAATATCATTTCTGATGAAACCATTGAATATGTAGGAATTCTTGCCAAACTGGAGCTTTCCGGGGAAGAGAAGGAGCAGGCCAAGAAGGATATGGGGAGTATGCTGGATTATATAGATAAGCTGGGAGAACTTGACACTTCCGGTGTAGAGCCTATGTCTCATGTATTTCCGGTAAAGAATGTATTCCGGGAAGATATAGTGACAAACGGTGATATGCGTGAAGAAATTTTAAAGAACGCGCCCGGTGAAAAGAATGGCATGTTTACAGTACCCCGCACTTTTGAATAATCTAGAAATGCGGAACTTAAAGACAGCATTTGCCCGTAGGATGCCCAGAGAAATTAAGGACGCAGGGAATATGCGGCCTTAATTCCTCTGCCGTTAAAGGCATCAGGAGGGAAAATGCGGAACTTAAAATAGGAGGACACATAGAAGATGAGCATACTTGATATGACTGCCGTTGAACTTGGGGCGGCGATTAAAAGGAAAGAGGTGTCAGTATCGGAAGCTGTGGAAGCTGCTCTTTCACAGATTGATAAAAAGGAGGATATTTATCACTGTTATGTAACGGTAGATAAGGAAGGCGCCCGTAAGCAGGCACAGGAAATCCAGCAAAAGATAGATAAAGGGGAGCTAACGGGTCCTCTTGCAGGGGTGCCCGTTGCGGTTAAGGACAATATGTGCACGGAAGGGCTGCTTACCACCTGTTCCTCAAAGATTTTATATAATTTTGTTCCCACTTATACTGCGGAGGCAGTGCTGAACCTGCAGAGAAACGGGGCTGTGATTTTGGGGAAGACTAACATGGACGAGTTTGCCATGGGTTCAACCACAGAGACATCCGCTTTTGGGGTGACAAAAAATCCCTGGAATCCGGAACATGTGCCGGGAGGTTCTTCCGGGGGAAGTGCGGCGGCAGTTGCCGCAAAGGAATGCTTTTATGCCCTTGGGTCTGATACAGGGGGATCTATCCGCCAGCCCGCTTCTTTTTGCGGTGTGGTAGGTCTTAAACCTACTTACGGCACAGTATCCCGTTATGGGCTGGTGGCATATGGTTCTTCTCTGGATCAGATCGGCCCTCTTTGCAAGGATGTATCGGACTGCGCGGCGATTATGGAAACGATTGCCTCCCATGATATTAAGGATTCCACTTCTGTAAAAAGGGAAGATACAGACTTTACTTCCGCCCTTGTGGAGGATGTGAAGGGGATGAAAATCGGTATTCCAAAGGATTATCTGGGGGAAGGTCTTGACGGAGAAGTAAAAGACGCCGTTCTAAAGGCCGCCCAGGTTTTAAAAGAAAGAGGCGCGCTGGTGGAGGAATTTGATCTAAGCCTTGTGGAATATGCCATTCCTGCTTATTATACCATCGCGGCGGCAGAGGCAAGCTCCAATCTGGAACGCTTTGACGGCATAAAATACGGTTATCGCACCGAAGAATTTGAGGGGCTTCATAATATGTATAAAAAGTCCCGTTCCGAAGGCTTTGGGCCGGAAGTAAAGCGTAGGATTATGTTGGGAAGCTTTGTGCTAAGCTCTGGTTATTATGACGCATATTATTTAAAGGCTTTGCGTGTGAAAGCGCTGATAAAGAAAGCTTTTGATGAAGCATTTTCCAAGTATGATGTAATACTTGGACCGGTGGCGCCTACCACGGCGCCCAGGTTAGGGGAGAGCCTTTCCGATCCCATTAAGATGTACTTAGGGGATATTTATACGATTTCCGTAAATCTGGCAGGTTTGCCGGGCCTTAGCCTGCCCTGTGGCATGGACACACAGGGACTGCCCATTGGCCTGCAGCTGATGGGGGATTGTTTTAAGGAAAAGAAGCTGATACAGACAGCTTTTACCTATGAAAAGGCAAGAGGCGCCTTTGGCGGAAAGGAGGAGCAGTAGTATGGCAAAGCAGTATGAAACGGTGATTGGTTTGGAAGTTCATGTGGAGCTGGCCACCAAAACCAAAATTTTCTGTGGATGCTCCACAGCTTTTGGCGGGGAGCCAAATACCCATACCTGTCCGGTGTGCACCGGTATGCCCGGTTCTCTTCCGGTTTTAAACAGACAGGTTCTGGAATATGCGGTGGCGGTAGGGCTGGCGGCAGACTGCACCATTACCCGGAATTGTAAATTTGACCGTAAAAACTATTTTTATCCTGATAATCCCCAAAACTATCAGATTTCCCAACTGTACCTGCCTATTTGCCGGGACGGAAAAGTAGAGATTGAGACAGGGCAGGGAAAGAAATTCGTGAGAATACATGAAATCCATATGGAGGAGGATGCAGGTAAACTGATTCATGATGAATGGGACGACTGTTCTCTGGTGGATTTTAACCGCTCAGGCGTTCCGCTAATTGAAATTGTATCCGAGCCGGATATGCGAAGCCCGGAGGAAGTGATTGCCTATCTGGAAAAACTGCGTATGATTATTCAATATCTTGGGGCTTCTGACTGCAAGCTGCAGGAAGGCTCCATGCGGGCGGATGTAAACCTGTCCATAAGAGAAGCAGGCACAGAAGGCTTTGGCACCCGCACGGAAATGAAGAATTTAAATTCCTTTAAGGCCATTGCCAGGGCCATTGAGGGAGAGCGGGAGCGTCAGATTGATCTTTTGGAATCCGGTGAAAAAGTGGTTCAGGAAACCAGGAGATGGGATGACAATAAGGGAGAATCCTATGCCATGAGAAGTAAGGAGGACGCCCAGGATTACAGATACTTCCCGGACCCGGATTTGACACCGGTTGTTCTTGACGATGCTTTTCTTGAGGAAATCCGCAAAAAACAGCCGGAATTCAGGGAAGAAAAGATGCGCCGTTATAAAGAAGAGTTTGATATTCCTGAATATGACATTGAAATCATTACCGGAAGCAAGCATATGGCGGATATTTTTGAAGCAACTGTGGCTCTTGGCAGTTCCCCCAAAAAAGTATCTAACTGGCTGATGGTGGAAACATTGCGGCTTTTGAAAGAAAACAATATGGATACGGAAGATATCCGTTTTTCACCGGAAAATCTTTCAAAATTAATTGCCCTGACAGATGCAAAGGCAATTAACAGCTCTGTGGCCAAGGAGGTTTTTGAAGTTATGTTTGATAAAGACATTGACCCGGAGAAATATGTGGAGGAAAAGGGCCTTAAAACTGTTAATGATGAGGGGGCGCTGCGAAAGACTGTGGAGGAAGTAATTGCAAATAATCCCCAATCTGTTCAGGATTATCATAACGGAAAAGAAAAGGCAATTGGATTTTTGGTAGGACAGACCATGAAAGCCATGAAAGGAAAAGCAGATCCGGGCATGGTAAACCAGCTGCTGAAAGAGCTTTTGTGAGAATATATTCAATTTACAGACAAGTAGTCAGAAAATAGAAACGCAGGATATAAATAAATGTATTATCTGACTATTTGCAGAAAAGTTTTTATTTACAAAATGTCAAAATAGGTGTACATTATTTTTGCAGGTCGCAATGGAGCGCTAGGTGAGGCTCATTGCGACCTGTTTTTGTATGCACAGGACAGAAAGGAGAGTTATCATGTTTGATGTAAAAAACACGCAGCCAGTTGCCCCTCTTTACCGCCCGGAATTTGAGCACGACAATTGCGGCATTGGGGCATGTGTCAATATTAAAGGGGTAAAAAGCCGGGAAACAGTGGAGAATGCTCTTAAAATAGTGGAGAATCTTGAGCACAGGGCAGGAAAGGACGCGGAAGGCAAAACAGGAGACGGGGTGGGAATTCTCACTCAGATACCCCATAAGTTTTTCAAAAAAGTAACGGCGCCCCTTGGCATTTCCATAGGAGAGGAAAGAGAATATGGCGTGGGCATGTTTTTCTTTCCACAGGATGAGCTGCAAAAGAACCAGGCAAAGAAAATGTTTGAAATCATTGTGGAGAAGGAAGGGCTTGTTTTTCTGGGATGGAGGAAGGTCCCCACAAACCCGGCGGTTCTTGGGCATAAAGCGGTGGAGTGTATGCCTCATATTATGCAGGCTTTTATAAAGAAGCCTGCAGGAGTGGAAAAGGGGGTTGCTTTTGACCGACTGTTATATGTGGCAAGGCGGGTGTTTGAGCAGTCTTCGGACAATACTTATGTGGTATCCTTATCAAGCAGAACCATAGTATATAAGGGAATGTTTCTGGTGGGGCAGCTCCGCACCTTTTTTGGGGATTTGCAGGATAAAGACTTTGAGTCAGCCATTGCTATGGTTCACTCCCGGTTTTCCACCAATACGAATCCCAGCTGGGAGAGGGCCCATCCAAACCGGTTTATTGTACATAACGGGGAAATCAATACCATCCGGGGGAATGCGGACAAAATGCTGGCAAGAGAGGAAAACATGGAGTCAGAGCATCTCCGTGGGTTGCTGCACAAGGTACTGCCTGTAGTAAACACTTCCGGTTCTGACTCAGCCATGTTGGATAACACCCTGGAATTTCTGGTGATGAGCGGAATGGAACTGCCTTTAGCGGTGATGATTACCATACCGGAGCCCTGGGCAAACAATAAGACCATGTCCCAGCATAAAAAGGACTTTTACCAATACTATGCAACTATGATGGAGCCCTGGGACGGCCCTGCCTCCATTTTATTCTGTGATGGAGATATTATGGGGGCGGTGCTTGACCGGAATGGCCTGCGGCCTTCCCGGTATATGATTACGGAGGATGATCAGTTGATTTTATCCTCTGAGGTGGGAGTGCTTGACATAGACCCATCCAAGATTCTTGTAAAGGAAAGGCTCCATCCGGGGAAAATGCTTCTGGTGGATACAGTAAGAGGCAGGGTGGTTGATGATGATGAGCTGAAAGAAACTTATGCTTCCCGGAAACCTTACGGCGAGTGGATTGACAGAAACCTGGTGCATTTACATGATTTGAAAATACCCAATGAGAGGGTACCGGAGTTTACTTATGAGGAAAGAGAGCGGATGCAGAAGGCCTTTGGGTATTCTTATGAGGAGGTAAAAAACAGCATTCTTCCTATGGCCAAAACCGGCGGAGAGGCCATTGCCGCCATGGGGGTGGATACGCCCCTTCCTGTTCTCAGCAAAACCTACCATCCGCTGTTCCACTATTTTAAGCAGTTATTTGCACAGGTGACAAATCCGCCTATTGATGCAATCCGGGAGGAGGTGGTTACCTCCACCACGGTTTATGTGGGAAGGGACGGAAACATTTTGGAGGAAATACCGAAAAACTGTAACGTGCTTAGGGTAAACAATCCCATTCTTACCAATACGGACCTTATGAAGATTAAGGGTATGAAAAGGGAGGGATTTAAAGCGGAAGTGATTCCCATCACTTATTACAAAAACACCAGCTTGGAACGCGCCATTGACCGGCTTTTTGTGGAGGTTGACAGAGCGTACCGGGACGGGGTTAACATTATGGTTCTCTCTGACCGGGGGGTGGATGAAAATCATGTGGCGATTCCCTCCCTGCTGGCAGTTTCCGCATTAAACCAGCATCTGGTTGTTACCAAGAAAAAGACCAGCGTTGCCCTTATTCTGGAGTCCGGGGAGCCAAGGGAGGTGCATCATTTTGCCACGCTGCTTGGCTATGGCGCCTGTGCCATCAATCCTTATCTTGCCCAGGAGTCCATTAAAGAGCTGATTGAGGACCATATGCTGGATAAAGATTACTATGCGGCAGTGGAGGATTATAATAATGCGGTTTTGCACGGCATTGTCAAGATTGCATCCAAGATGGGTATCAGCACCATCCAGTCCTATGAAGGCGCTCAGATTTTTGAGGCCATTGGCATAGATAAAGAAGTTATTAACAAATATTTTCCCCATACTGTTTGCCGGGTGGGAGGCATTACCATTAAGGATATGGAAAAACAGGTGGATGCGCTGCATTCCCAGGCCTTTGATCCGCTGGGCCTTGCCAATGATTTGACACTGGATAGCCTGGGGCATCATAAGATGCGCAGCGGGGCGGATGAGCATCTTTATAATCCCGCTACCATTCATCTGCTGCAGCAGTCCACAAAGGGGGGAGACTATGAGATGTTTAAGCAGTATACCGCTCTGGTTAACAGTGAGGAATCGGTAAAAAATCTGCGGGGGCTGATGGACTTTAATTACCCGGAAAAAGGTGTTCCCATTGAAGAGGTTGAAAGTGTGGACTCTATTGTGACGCGGTTTAAGACAGGCGCTATGTCCTATGGATCCATTTCGAAGGAAGCCCATGAAACTATGGCAATTGCAATGAACAGGCTCCACGGAAAATCCAATTCCGGAGAAGGCGGAGAAGAATTGGAGCGTTTGATTGCAGGGCCTGACGGTGCAAACAAATGTTCAGCCATTAAGCAGGTGGCTTCCGGAAGGTTTGGCGTAACCAGCAGATATCTGGTAAGCGCCGATGAAATCCAGATAAAAATGGCACAGGGGGCAAAGCCTGGCGAGGGTGGGCACCTGCCTGGCGGTAAGGTGTACCCGTGGATTGCCAAAACCAGACATTCCACCCCCGGCGTAGGGCTGATTTCCCCGCCGCCCCATCATGACATTTATTCCATAGAGGATTTGGCGGAGCTGATTTATGATTTAAAGAATGCCAATAAAGCCGCAAGAATCAGCGTAAAACTGGTATCAGAAGCGGGAGTTGGCACAGTGGCGGCAGGGGTGGCAAAGGCAGGGGCGCAGGTAATTCTGGTTTCCGGCTATGACGGAGGAACCGGTGCGGCTCCAAGAAATTCCATCCACAATGCAGGTCTTCCATGGGAACTGGGGCTGGCGGAAACCCACCAAAGTCTGATTATGAATGGTCTTAGAAATAAGGTCAGGATTGAGACAGACGGCAAGCTGATGAGTGGCAGGGATGTTGCTATTGCGGCAATTTTAGGAGCGGAAGAGTTTGGCTTTGCCACGGCGCCTCTTGTGACCATGGGATGTGTGATGATGCGTGTCTGCAACTTGGACACCTGTCCGGTGGGAGTTGCCACCCAAAACCCGCTTCTTCGCAAAAACTTTAAGGGAAAACCGGAATATGTGATGAATTTCATGCGCTTTATCGCTCAGGAGCTTCGGGAATATATGGCCAAACTGGGGGTGCGCAGGGTAGATGATCTGGTTGGCCATACAGAACTTTTAAAAATAAAGGAAAATCTCAGCGAAAGCCAGAAAAAAATAGATTTAAGCCTTATCCTTACCAATCCCTATGAGGGCGGCAAAGGAAAAGTTACCTTTGACCCCAAACAAGTTTATGATTTTAAGCTGGAAAATACCATGGATGAAAAGGTTCTGCTCCGGCAGCTGGACAAATCCATAAATGAAAAGACCGGGCGCAGCGTTTCCGTGAACGTAAAAAATACGGACCGTGCCTTTGGGACAATTCTTGGCTCCCAGATTACCAGGCGGATAGGGGATAATCTGGAAGAGGATACCTACCGTGTATTTTGCAGCGGAGCGGGGGGCCAGAGCTTTGGGGCATTTATACCCAAAGGGCTGACTTTAGAGCTGGCGGGAGACAGTAACGACTATTTTGGCAAAGGACTTTCAGGCGGCAAACTGATTGTTTATCCGCCCAAAGGAAGCCGTTTCAAGGCGGAGGATAACATTATAATAGGAAATGTTGCCCTTTACGGCGCCACCAGCGGCAAGGCTTTTATCAACGGAGTGGCGGGAGAACGGTTTGGTGTGCGCAATTCCGGCGCAGTTGCGGTGGTGGAAGGAGTAGGCGACCATGGCTGTGAATACATGACGGGAGGCCGGGTGGCTGTTCTTGGAAGAACTGGCAAAAACTTTGCGGCGGGCATGAGCGGCGGCATTGCCTATGTGCTGGATGAGGACAATGATTTATATATCCGACTGAATAAGGAAATGGTATCTTCTTATGAAGTGACCTCCAAGTATGATGTAATTGAATTAAAGGAAATGATAAAAGAGCATGTGGCGCTTACAAATTCGGAAAAAGGGAAGCTGATTTTGGATAACTTTAAAGAATACCTGCCCAAGTTTAAAAAGATTATTCCCCATGACTATGAAAAGATGCTTACAGCCATCGTGCAGATGGAGGAAAAAGGTTTAAGCGCGGAACAGGCCCAGATAGAAGCGTTCTATGCGGCCATGGCAGAAAAGAAATAAAAACGAGCTTCCAAAAGGCGGATGCGGAACCGGAAAAACAGCATCAGCCCGGACCAGAGCCCAGAGAAAAATTGGATGTGTAGCAGACAATTTTTACTCTGCAGGTTTTGGCACTGGGAAGGGCGGGAGCGGAACTGGAAAACAGCATCAGCCCGGACCAGTGCCCAGAGAAATGCTGGATGTGAAACAGCCAGCATTTCTCTGCAGGTAGTTGGTACTGGGAAGGGCGGATGCGGAACTGGAATAGGAGATAACAGATGGGAAAACCAACGGGATTTATGGATTATAAAAGAGAAGTGTCGAAGGACATGTTGCCTAAGGAGAGAATTAAGAACTTTAATGAATTTCACGAGCATCTTCCTATGGAAAGGCAAAGACTGCAGGGGGCGCGTTGTATGGAGTGCGGGGTGCCGTTTTGCCAGTCCGGAATGACGGTAGGGGGAATGACCAGCGGATGTCCCCTGCACAATCTGGTGCCGGAGTGGAATGATCTTGTGTATATGGGAAACTGGAAGCAGGCGTATCACCGTCTGGTGAAGACCAACAGCTTCCCGGAATTTACCTCAAGGGTCTGTCCGGCCCTGTGTGAGGCTGCCTGTACCTGCGGGCTTTTGGAAGAACCGGTTTCCACAAAGGAAAACGAATATGCAATTATTGAAAACGCTTATGAAAAAGGATATGCCGACCCCAAGCCGCCCAAGGTGCGTACAGGAAAACGGGTGGCAGTGGTGGGAAGCGGACCTGCCGGGCTTGCGGTGGCGGACCAGCTGAATAAAAGAGGACACAGCGTAACGGTATTTGAGCGTTCTGACCGTATTGGCGGGCTTTTAATGTACGGTATTCCCAATATGAAGCTGGAAAAACATATAGTGGAGCGGAAAGTAAAGGTGATGGAAGCGGAAGGGGTCAGTTTTGTAACCGGAGCGGATATTGGAAAGGAAATTAAGGCGGATAAGCTTTTAAAGGATTATGACCGCATCGTGTTAGCCTGCGGCGCTTCCAATCCACGTGATATCAATGTACCGGGAAGGGATGCCAAAGGAATATATTTTGCGGTGGATTATTTGAAGGCCAATACCAGAAGCCTGCTGGATTCCAATTTTGCAGATGGAAAATTTATAAACGCCAGGAATAAAAATGTGGTGATTATTGGAGGAGGCGATACAGGGAACGACTGCGTCGGCACCAGCATCCGTCAGGGCTGTAAGTCTGTGGCCCAGATAGAAATGATGCCCAAAGCGCCGGATAAACGTCCGGAAAACAATCCATGGCCGGAGTGGCCTAAAATCTGCAAAACCGATTATGGGCAGGAGGAAGCCATTGCACTTTTCGGGCATGATCCAAGGATTTACGAATCCACGGTAAAGGAATTTGTAAAAGATAAAGATGGAAACCTGAAAGGGGTAAAGATTGTGAAGGTATTGTGGGGAAAAAATGTGGAGACGGGGCGTATGGAGATGAAAGAAGCGCCCGGATCCGAACAGACGCTTCCTGCAGAGATCGTTCTGATTGCAGCGGGCTTTCTGGGAAGTCAGAAGTATGTGACGGATGCCTTTAAGACGGCAGTGACTGAAAGAAGCAATGTAAAGACCAGGGACGGAGGGTATGAAACCTCTGTTAAAAATGTATTTACAGCAGGGGATATGCACAGAGGACAGTCCCTTGTGGTATGGGCAATACGTGAAGGACGGGAAGCGGCGAGAGCTGTTGACGAAAGTCTGATGGGATATACAAATCTGATGGTGCAGTAGCAGGTTATGGTATCTTCTGATACGCCCCTTTTCCCTCAGAGTGCGAATCTATTTTCTCATGGAAATGGACAGTATTGGGGAAATAATGGAAAAACGATTAAAACCTTGTGATTGTTTAGGCAGTTACAGGGTTTTTCTTTTTTTATCTGAGAGATAAAGGTTTTTTGGGCTGCTGCGGACGGATGAAGTTTTGTGGCAGTGGGGATATTGGGAGGTATATTGAGGAAAAGCAAATTTCGGGCTAGGATTACAGGGTATCCTATATTATAATGAAGAGAAAAGACTTGGGTTCTTTTTATAAAATCGATTTTGCATTACGGCTGATTTTGCATTATGATTTTCGATTCTATTGCTATTAAACAATTTTACACCTATAATAAAAAGGGGATTATCTTAGTTTACAATTCCCAAGATATGGCAGGTGGTGATTGAACTGGGAAACATTTATTTGAATAAAAATACCAAATTCAAGTGCCAGAGCGGAAATGCCGTCTGGTTCAAAGCTTTAAACAGCGATTGGAAAACCTCTGTAAAAGGAGCCGGGGTTTTGGCGGATGACTGTGGACTTGGTCTGATTGGACCGCCCCATCCGGGACAGTGTAACTTAATGCCTGACCCGCTGACCGGCGCGCCCTCTCCCTGCATCGCTGCTTCGATACCGGGGATGGGCTGGAACAATCCTTCCGGTCTTACGGTTTCCGGCAGAAAGGCGCTTGGAAGCTCCTGTTGGATTTCCTGCCCCAGACAGGGAGTGGTCAAACCCTTTAAACCTACCTATATGTCAATCAATGTAAATGACAATGTGCCGGATATTAATATTTGCATATTATCGGAAACAGGGACTCCAGCGGGCCCACAAGGAGAAAGCTGGCCCGGCGAATCTGTTCATGAAAAGGAAAACGGCATATCTTCGGATACCTGTTTCAATTCAGACGTACAGCAGAGAGAAAAGGAGGCGGATGAAGGCTCCCAAGGCAGCAGAACTGCTGAATATGCCTTATGCAATTACAAGGCCTGTAAGGACGCGGATAGCTGTCAGTATTTGAACGCATCCTATGTGCCGGAAGAGACGAACGAGAGCAAAAACGCTAAGACATTGATGGAAAATATGGGCAGAGAGGGATTTGATTTGTATGCGAAGGACTGCAGCCTGATAGCAGCAACGCTGTATGGAAAAGAAACTTACAGTATTGCCCACCACCATATTATCCCGGTTAACCAATGCTTTAAACAGTTCCCGGAGCTGGTCAAACTGGCAAATTATTACGGCTATGACATAAATAATGCCTTAAATGGCATCTGTCTGCCTACGAAAAACCAGGGATATGATGGGAAGACTTTGGAAGTGCGGTTAAAGATTGCTTTTCTTGCAATGGAGAAGCTAGGGAAGCAGTGGCATAAAGGGCACCATAAATACAGACTGGAAAAGGAAATAGACGCCCTGTTTATTAACAGTAAACCCATAAAGGATTATAAGGCGGCAGTGGATGAGTATTTGAGACAGCTTAGGGACAAGCTTTCCGGGGAGGGCAGATGCAGAGCAAAAAACTATCAGGAACAGGCAGAGGAATTTACGGCGTCTATGAATCATATATGCAGAAAAATAGCGGACAAACTCCGCAAGTTTGAGACACAGCCAAAGAAGTCCCACAGCTTTTTTGTCTCAAAAACTGCATTATATTATGCGTATTATGATGTGTTAAAAGATTATCAGGACATTTTATTTCCGCAGGCAATGAGCCAGGGGGAGCCGAAGGCAGAGGGGTAAAGTCAGGATAACAACTTTTTAAGACATGATTTTTGTAAGAGCGTGTTTTTTAGGAGTGGTGTGAAAATGGAAGAAAAATATTACGGCATTGGCTCATCCTCAAATGTTGAGGAGTATTTAAAGCCCGGACCGGATCTGGAATACTTAAGCAGGCCCTGTTCCATGTCGGAGTTCCAGTATCTGGATAAGACGGTGGTTTATTGGGAGTTGGACAAAGACAGCGGCACAGTTTGTCAGGACTTTATCTATGAAAATGGGATACCTCTTATATCGGAAAGACTGAAAGAGTTTTTCGACGGTTTTGGCATTGACAATCTGTTTTATAAAAAGGTGATACTGCAAAAAAAGGATACAGGATTGGAAGAGCCGTACTATTTGGCGCTTCCCCCAAGGATTAACTGTCTGGATTTTGAGAAAAGCGAGATAGATGAAGTTTTAAATGCTGCTGACGAAATTGTAATTCAGGGGGATAAGGTTGGGAGATATGATATCTTTAAGCTTGCAGGGGTAACAAACACTGAGATTATAGTGACAGGCAAATTAGCGTCTGCGCTGGAAGAACATAAATTTGTGGGGATGCACATTTATCCAATTGACTAAGGAGGTATGGCAAAATGACAATGGAGCCGCTGGACGTTGTTAAACAGACAGGAAAAACAATAATTTTTGAGGAATTTAACAAAGAAATAACGGATTTGGTTACGCTTCTGACACGGGATGATCAGGAAATTTCGGTAGAAAAGTTTAAGAATACGTTAATGGGAAAGAAGGATAACGGTAAAAATGAAGATTTAGTGGTAACAAGCTTTGAAGAGTTTGTCGAAAAGTTTGCCCCCACAATATATGAAACGGTGGTCAAAACCGGAGATGGCGCTTCGCAGTTTGTATATGAACTGGAAAAACCAAACTATGAATGTACACAGATTCGGCTGAAGGATCATGCGTTTTATAAAATGATAATGTCAATGATTGACCGTAAGGCGGCAACAGATAAAGGGAATCTGGACTTTTCTTATGATGATTTGAAAAAAGCGCTGACGCCTCAGTCTGAAATGGAGGAATGCAAGAGGATAAGAAAAAATTACAAAAGCAATGTACTGGAATATTACAGACTCACAGAGGGCGGCGTGCCAAATCCGGAGGCAGATCGTTTTGCAGAAAATATTATAGCCTGCAGGGACAAGATTATTGATAAATACCAGAATAAAAGCCCGTTAGCTCTTTTGCCTCTGCTGATTGCCGATAAACAGAGCCAGATTGACAAGATGAACACAGCCCAGGAGACGGCCGGGGCAGACGGGAGCAGGGCGGTTCCATGCAGTTATTCACTGGATGATCGGGGAAATCTGATTCTGATTGAACAAAGCGTCTCTGATGATGCCGGGATGACTGTGCCGCTGATGGAAGAAAACACACAGTTAGTGGAGGTCCTAAGAGATGACTTTGTAGAATATGCGCCGGCTGCAATCCGTGAAAATGCCTATGTCAGAGATTTGGTTGTGAATGTATTTGCGCCCGGAGGAAGCGCACAGTTAACCACCCAGGACAAGGCACAGCTGGAAGCTGTCAAAAAACAGTATCAGGACGTTTATATGAGCAGTCTTGAAAGCTTTGCAAAGGCGGTATCGGCAGTGGTTGAAAAATTCGCAGGTATGAAAGCTTTTTTTGACCATGCCTCCTGTGACGGCGCACTGGCCGAGGATGTATCGGTAATTATTGCAAACTGTAAGATTGACACGATTTTAAACGATGAGCTGGCAAAACGAAGATTTAAGCATTATTTGGGCGCTTTAAGTGCGGAAAAGGATGTAAACAAAATCTGGTTTGGCGTAATACCGGCGACGGCTTATGGCAGTGACGCAGGGGAGAGCCATACAGGGAAAGGGAGAATAGACCCCTTTGCAAAAAGAAGTCCGGGGGGGACCGCAGGAAAGAAAAAAACAGGGGGACTGGTAAGCTTAGAGGCGGTAAAAGAGATGATAAAACTGCTGGAAGAAGTGAAAATCATGACTTTTACCAATTATAAGGCTTCCGAAAGAACCGGATTTACTGCCCTTACCGCATCAAAGGTAAATGAGTATAAGAAAGATTTTGAAAGTGTAAACAGTGAATATGGTGTATTTTGTTATCCAAACTTTACGATTCTGCCCAGTGAAAAGACAGCTGTAAAAATCGGAACGGAATATGATGCCGATGAACAAAAAGAGACTGGCGCTTATATAGTGATTCCCGGTATTTATCTGGACGCTTCCTATGTTGCCGCCGGAATGATGGTGGGAATGCAGAACTATAAACTGCTGAAATCTAAAGGGTATCTGGTAAAGCCCAAGTATCCATGTGTCCGTTTTGATATTGAAGATGGCGACAACGCAAAGCGGATATTGACAAAAATGAACAGGGAGACAACCACAGAGATGGAAAAGCAGACCAAAGATGCGATTATGGAAGAGCGTTTTGGATTTGTCTTTGCAGATAACAAGATTATATATGAGGGGGCAGTTCTTCATAATTCCTATGTTTTAAATGCCCGGACGCTGAAACGGGGCAGCAACGGAAAATATAAGAGCCTTTATAAGACGCTGGTCAGAAGCCTGGTAGATCAGATTCTACGTTCCATCAGCGATTACGTGACAGAAGAAAGCGTTAAAAGGTTTATAGCAGAGTATGCAAATGCCTGGAAGCGGGATAACAAGGATGCGGAAAGAAAGTATGCAAACAGAATACTCTTTGAGGGAGAAAGCATTGATCTTGACCCTGAAAGGCACAAGCTGGTGGTAAGGTTTAACAGGGATGAAGAAGTCTGGGACGACATTGTGATTAATGATACGGAAAGTGAGGAATAAGACATGACATATGAATTAAGTATCGAGGGAGAAGCGGGAACCATCAACCTTAATGAAAACGGGACAGGCAACAGTGCGATAAAAAAAGTAGACTTTCAGATTGCCCAGGACAATCTGGAGACAAACGAGAAGGCAACCAGCCTTTTCAACACATTGGTGATTGAAGGTGAAATAACGGACAAAACACAGTCCCAGACAAAGGAACTGCTGGAATGGTCCTTGAAGACAGATAAAACCAATGTTTACAAAACCGTTTCTCTGGTGGTCAGGAAAGATGCGGATGTTATCAGGGATTATTACTTAAAGGACATGTTCTGCACCAGCTATCAGGAATTTTTTGATGAAGATACCAGCAAGAGTAATTCCAATGGAAAGTTTGTGCTGAAAATGCGCCAGAGAAAAGGTTCCATAGACACCATAGTAGTTGACTGTTAGGGGATATTTATGAAGATTGCCGGATTCGAACAAATCATAAGTATTGATAAATTTTCCTGCTGCATGCAAGTGGGAGAGCATGAAACCTGCCGGTTTTCCGTTTCCGTGACAGATAAAAATCTGGAGGGATGCGCCAGGCAGCTGGGAGGGGACTGCAGCATTGAAAATGATGATTTCAGATTTACCGGAACCATAACGGAGATTACAGTTACAAAAGGCATGTATACAAACCGTCTGGACGCAGTAGTCCTTGGGAGTACGATTAAGTTCGATGGGAAACAAAAGTGCAGGATATTCCAGGACAGTGAAAAACGGCTGTCGGATATAATAAAATACACAGAGATGTCAGGCGTGGAATATTCTGCATTAAGTGATGAGGCAGTGGAAGAAATTCTTGTTCAGAATCACGAGACAGACTGGCAATTTGTAAACCGTGTGGCGTCATATCTTGGAAAATATGTGTTTCCGGGGGAACATATGTGGATTGGGGACCCCATAAAGGACAGCGTTTCAATTAATGAGGAAGAGATAACAGAGATGAAACTTGTCCTGCGGGAAAAAAACAGTGAATGTATCTGCAGGATAAAGAAAAAGCTTTCCCTTGGCCAAAAGGTGGTCATTCAGGGAAAAACATATTTTGCAGACGCTGTCAGATACATAAATATCAAAGAAGAATATGTTTGGGAATATCATTTGACAGAATGGGACAATGAACCTGTGTACAGGGAACTGCCCGCCTGTCATCTGCAGGCAAGGGTGCAGGATAACAATGACCCGGACCATATGGGAAGGGTAAAGCTGGAATTTCTGGAGCCATATGAGGATGTGATGAAGGACAGGGCAGTGTGGATAGAGACCGGTTTCCAGTGGGCATCTGAAAAAATGGGTATTTCCTGTATTCCCCACAAGAAGGATACGGTAATTGTCCGGATAAGTGACAAAACGGCCAGAGTACAGAGTTCCGTACGCACAGAGGCATATGATGACAGATATCAAGATTGCGACACCAGGTATTTTTTTGTGAATGATAAGATTTATGGGTCTGTGAATGAGGAAAAGGCCGTCATTGAAAACCATAAATTCCGATGCGAGCTGTCAGAAGAAAAGTTGATGCTAAAGTTTGGGGATAAAATGGAAATCCTGATTGACGAAGAGGGGATAAGCAGCACAATGGACAGGAGCCGTATAAAGATGGAACACAACAGCATTCTTCTGAATACGGACAAGACGAATATTGAGATTGCGTCGGAAACCAAAATAAAGACCAATGGATTTTTTGCAGATGGAAAAAGTAAAGCGGCAATTACCGCTTCTAAAGTGGATATCAATGGTAAAGGCGGGGTGAGTATCAATTGAAGTACAGAATAGATGAAGAGCGTCTGGCGGATATAATCGATAATTCTGAGTTTATCTCTGACAACCGGGCAGCAAATGAATCATTAAGGATGCTTCTGAAAAACACGATACATGGAATGTGTCAGTATAATCAGGAAATTCTGGAAGAGATAAAAAGAGAAATACTGTATCCAAAACCGCCCTGTGCTGTTGGCGCCTTTACCTGCGCCCTGGTGCCTCTCCGGGATAAGGATGCTTACGGGCACATTGGATTATCTGTAATGAGTGAGCAAAGCTTATCACGGAAGATAGTTTTTCTGGATGGGGAATATGATGAAATCAAAGAAATCTGCGGCGACAACCAGACGGAGAAAAAGATATATACAGGCTCCTATCGGATAAAGAATCAGGAGTATTCCTTTAAATACAGGCTTAAGTTTGACGACAGCTTATTAAAAATGCAGGATCTGACAGTCCGGTTGTCCACCTGCTATCCGGTTGGAAATGCAGTCCTCTTTTCCCCTTATATGAGGAAATCCTTTGTGACAGAGGTATTAGACCAGATTCCAAAGAATGTGGAAGATAAAGACATAGATTTCCGCTTCTCTCAAAATAAGATTCCGGCCGTCCAGGATGCGGTTTTGCTGTGGAATTTAAAGGTAACCCATACCAGCCTTTTGAAAGCTGCGGACAGAAGGCCCTATGGAGCCGAACTAAAATACCGTCATCATTTTGACAGAGGAAAAGGGGGAAGGTGGCCTTATGCCCTTCCTATGAATAACCAGACAATTATTTATGATATCCGGTTTACAGAGGAAGGCACAGACCTGATACTGGATCATGAAATGGAAGAATTTATTGTTGCCGAATATCACCCGGTTGATTTTGACAGTGCAGATATTAAAAAGTTAAATTTATCCCATAAAATCTTTTCCAACCAGATAACAAAAAGTACTCTGGGAAATAAAAGGATTTTGTCAAAAGGGGATATTATGTATGCGGTAAGCCCTTTTAAGGATTATGGAGGCATACAGTGTGAAGTGGCAGAAAAGCTGGATAAAATATGCGCAAGATATTCCAGCAAGTACAGAAATCATTTATCGGACAGGATAGGATACCGGAAACTGAAAACCATAAATCTTAAGTTTACATCTGAAATAATCCCCAAATTTATGGATGATTATATCAATTATGTTTTGATGTATTTGGAGTATTATTATCCTGAAATAGAATGGGTGGGCGGCAGATAATGGCATACATATGGGAAAATTATTTATCCACAAAAAAATACTGTCTTGGCAGGGAAATATCTCCTTATATGGAAATTTTAACTGAAAGTGAAACGGCCTGTCAGGTGAACCCCTTAATCAGGTTTGCGGAAATTTTCGGTAACAGGGAACCAAGACAGCTTATCAGCGAAAACTTTGAATCCGGAGAATTTGATAATGTGCTTTTTCATTATCTGGCGCTTCTGGATTTGCTAAAAGGCATTGACATAAAGCAAATAAAAGCAGATCATCTGGAAGAAGAGATCAAACAGGGAGCCTTTGGAACATATGTGGGAAAGGACTGGGACAGACTGAAAGTAAAAGACCGGAATGTTATACTCTATGTTCTGCTTGAAAAGCTTGAATCTGAAACGCCGGATCATTATTTTTGGCAGGCGGTGCAAAAGCTTTTTGTGGAAACGTCAATGATTTATGAAAAAAGCACAGACAGATATTACTGCTATATCTGTGAACAGGAGACGGATTATAATAAGCTTTTGATGGATATTGTGACTTTTTTATTTTGGAACATACAATGTAAGCTGCAGATTGTCTGGAAATATCACTACGGCATTATAGGAAGTGACGATACCATGAAGATTTCCGGCATACAGATAGCGGGATTTTAGAATGCAAAGATTATAACGGGAGAGACAAAAGAGATGGCAAGAGTTAAAGTTCTTTTAAAAGGCAGGGAAATACCAGTTAAGGCCAGTGCAGAAAGTAAAACCAAATTAAATGATACCCCAAAGGGAGACAATGGGGAAAAAGGAGAAAGTAAAACCATGGAAAATAAATGGGCAGACTGGATTGGAACAGTGGAATATTTAGACGGGCATGTGAAAAGTAAAGAGGATAAGATGTTTTTGTATTCGGTTAAACTGCTCTCTAATGACAAAATCTCTGTCCCAAGCAAAATGGATCTGTTTGCGGGACTTGATATTACAGAAAAGGACCAGCTGAAGGTGACTTATAAAGGGGTACATTCAAATACATTTCACACCAAGGTTCTACTCATAAATGGTAAAAACAGGATTGTGGGCGTTTTTAGAATTTCCTCTGTTTTAATTGAAGGAAAAGTGGAATGCTTCCTGGTAGCGGATGCCCGTAATATGGATTTCATAGAACATGACAGCACAAAGTACTCCTTTATTTTTTGTGATACCGCCATGAGATTCTACGAAGTGCCTATAGAAGTTTCCTATTTTGACACAGAAACCACAAATACCCATCTTTGCATTGATTTTGGAACCTCCAATACGACTGCCGGATGTTTTCTGGACGATCATTATGTGAGTAAGGTATCAAACATTGCTGTCATCAATGAAAATATCTGTCTGAATTCTGAAAATATTGCTTTATTTACAGACAGAGGCAGGGAGAACAGCGCTGACGAAGCCGATACACTGGTTTACAGAAGCATTCTGCCTACCATTGTCTACGTTGACGACTGCTCAGACCTTGAAAATATAAAATACCTGTATGGCTATGAGGCTTCCCGCAGAATAAAGGATGATAATTACTGTCCTAAGGCCAGCTGTTTTATGGAAATTAAACGCTGGACCTCCAATATGGATGTAAATGAAGAAATACAGGATACGTCCGGGAATAAAGCGATGGTCAGCCGCAGGGAAGTGATTGCAAAATATCTGATGTATGTAATCAGAACAGTTGAAAACCAGTTTAAATGCAGGTTTAAAAATGTGCACATTTCAGCGCCGGTAAAACTGAAAGATAAGGTTCTGGATTTGTATGCGGATATTTTAAAGGAGCAGGGCTATACACTGGAAAAGGAACATGCCATTGATGAAGGGATTGCAGTATTATACAGCATTATCAGTAACCAGATTAAAGGGAAAAAATATATAAACGGAGAAGAAGAAAAAGCGCTGATTATTGACTGCGGCGGCGGAACCTCTGACCTTGCTTCCTGCAGATACCGTATTGAAAAGGATGAAGACGGTATTATCAATCTGGACATTGTAACGGAATACATGAATGGCGACGTTAATTTTGGAGGAAATAATCTAACCTACAGGATCATGCAGTATATGAAGATTGTGTATGCGTGCCAGATAGAGCAAAACCAGAGAATTAACATTGATAACCTGATTACACAGGATGTAAACGGATTGTTCTCCTATATTGAAGGAGAGATGGAAAATGATGATGACGCCAATGTTAAAAGGCGGTATGAGGAAGTATATCATTTAGTCAGCCGGGAATACCAGAAGGCGGAAGAGGTGATCCCTACCAGATATAAGGAATATGAAAATAAGTCCAGGGAAATGTATGACAAGGTTAAGAATAACTTTTATTTCCTGTGGAAGCTGGCGGAGGAAATGAAAAAAGAGTTTTACAGAAGCACTTCTATTTCCCGTTATAAGTTTTATATGAACTTAAGCAATAATAAAGATATTGATCTGCATATTAACCGGATAGAAAACTGGAGACTGTCAACGGTTCAAAAGGATGGCTCATTAAAAGAACAGACTTACCCGGATATCACTTTTACGGCAAAGGAAATAGATAAACTCATCAGGGCGGATATTTATTATCTGGTGAGAAAATTCTTAAATGAGCTGTATATGAATAAGACACTTGACACTTACAGCCAGATAAAGCTTTCCGGACAGTCGTCAAAAATAAATATTTTTATGGATGCCCTGAAGGAATTCCTGCCTGGGAAAAAGATAAAGAGCGGAAGGATTGATTCCAAAGGAAATGATGCGGAAGAGTTAAAACTGCTCTGCTTAAGAGGGGCGGTAATGTATTTACACGCTCTTGAAAAATCCAATATAGAAGTTGTCTTTAAGAACGAGACAAGAAACATCCCTATCACTGTTTATATCAGGAATGAAAATGATGAGGATAAGGAAATGTTCAGGCAGGGGTCTGACTGGAACCAGCCTGCAGTCAGAAGAAGGATAACCGCTGCCGGAAAAGAAGTCTATCTGTATATGAAAAATACGGATAAAGAAATCAGACAGCCTTATAAGTATGTTTATGAAAACATGCAGTACAGGGAAACAGAGTTTGAAGAACTGCAAAGAATTTCAGGAAAGAGGATTAAGCAGAAAGACATTGATGATTTAGCGGCCGGAAGGAAATATATATTTGTATTTCTTAATAAGGAAAAGTGGGGATTTGATATTCTTCCCGTATACAGGGATGGAAAGGGAAAACTTTTTAAAGGAAATACCGAATTCTGCTCCTTTGAAATGGATATTTTACAGGAAACATTTTTTGACGGCAAAAGGTAGGTGTTCATTTTGGGTTTTAGACCGATTTTTGAAAAAGGGCTGATTCTGAAACAGCATATGCTTGAGGCGCTGCGGGACTATCCTTATGACTTTGTAAGCGCTGTTTTTTCCGGAATGGGAGATGGGATTATCGAAGGACTGGAGATTTCCATTCCGGATGAGAATCATTTCTGCATCAGTGAGGGGATTGTTAAAACAAAGGGAAAAATATATTTCATAACACAAAAAACGCTTATAAAGGCGGAGCGTGAAACAAACTATGTGTATTTGGAGATTGTCAGCCGGCAGGAAGCGGACGGAACAGTATATGATACGAAAATCATTCAAAAAAAGGAAGAGGATTTATCTTTGTTTGAACTGTTCAGATATGTCAGAAATGCGGTAATGAAGGATTATGGGGATATTAAAGAAATATTTATTGATACTGCAAACCGGGTGGACCGACGGAAGGTTTTAAAGAGCGTTTTGGGTGGAAGCACACTTTGCGGCAGTTATTACAGACTGTTTGCGCAGTATCTGTTAAGGAGTGGAAATTCCGGCATGGAAGATATTGCGTTTGCCTATCAGTGCCTGAACGGAATTCACAGTATTGATATGGTAAAGGCTTACTTCAAGACAGAAGATACGGAAAATGATAAAATTATTTCTCTGATGAAGGACCGGATTATAAAACTGGAAAGCCTTATGGAAAAAGTCCCTGCTGCAAAACCTGAAAGGAAACAGGAAAGAAAAATGATTATATCTTAAAGAGGGCTGCCCAAAGAGATGAGCCCCAAGGAATATGAGTTATAGTAAACTTGTTCATCTTGGAAAATCCTATGGCATGAATGTGGCAGAACATCAGGCGGAAAAAAGTTATTTGCGGATAAAAAAGTAGCCGTTAGAGCAGCGGTTACTTTTTTAGTTCTTTCTGTTTTCTGCTGATTGCTATAATATAAGTTTGCACTTATAATAAGAAAGATATGTTTAAAAAAGACATTTGGTATCCGGCAGAGAGGGAGGATTTTTACATGAACGGGAAGAAACAGGAAATGCTTGTTAATAAACAGGAATTTTACAAAAATCTGGCAAGGCTTGCACTTCCGATTGCACTTCAAAGTCTGATGCTTGCGTCGGTAGCTGCAGGTGACGCACTGATGCTTGGGAAGGTTGCGCAGGATGAAATGACTGCTGTTTCCCTGGCAACTCAGATCCAGTTTGTCCAGAATATGTTTCTGGGGGCCATCACAGCGGCAGGAGCCATCCTTGGAGCCCAGTATTGGGGAAAAGGCGACAGACACACGCTGGAAGATATTTTTAATATGATACTTCAATTCTGCGGAGGTGTCTCTCTCTTGTTTTTTCTGGCCTGTCAGCTGATGCCGGGGCTTCTTATGCAGGTTTTTACGCATGATGGGCAGCTGATTTCCATAGGCAGTTCTTATCTGCGCATTGCAGGCTGGTCCTACCTGCTTACCGGAATCTCCCAGTGTTATCTGACTATGATGAAAGTGTCGGACCATGTAAAAATAGGGGCGCTTGTCAGTTCCTGCGCAGTAGTTTTGAACATCTGCTTAAATGCGGTATTTATATTTGGATTGCTGGGAGCGCCCCAAATGCAGGCAGAGGGAGCGGCGCTTGCCACTACAATTTCACGTATGATTGAGCTGGCGCTTTGTATTGCCGCATCCAAAAAGGCGTCATATATCCGTCCGGCATGGAGCAGATTTACAAAACTGCCAGGGCAGCTGAAATCCGACTTTTCAAAACAGTGCCTGCCTCTTATGGGCGGTTCTTTGTGCTGGGGAGTGGGATTTACTTCATACACCGCAATCATGGGACATATGGGGACTGACGCGGCGGCAGCCAATTCTGTGGCAGCGGTTGTGCGGGACCTGATATGCTGTATGTGTAACGGTATCGGCAGTGCGGCGGGGATTATGGTAGGGAACGAGCTTGGGGCAGGCCGTCTTGACAGAGGAAAAGCATATGGAATAAAGCTTAAAAATATTTCTTTTGCCATTGGGTTTATATCTACTGGGGTTGTGCTTGCAGTGACGCCCCTTATTGTAAAGATAGTAATTTTAACGGATCAGGCGCACAAATATCTTACAGGAATGATGGTGATTATGTCCATCTACATGATTGGACGCTGTGTAAATACCGTTACAATAAATGGAGTGCTGGACGGAGGGGGAGATACCTTATTTGACATGTACAGCCTGGTTGTCTGTATGTGGCTTATAGCCATTCCCTTAGCGCTTGTGGGGGCGTTTGTCCTGCACTGGTCCCCCCTTGCGGTTTATGCCTGTACCTGTCTGGATGAGGTGGGGAAAATCCCCTGGGTAATGCTGCGGTTTAAGAAGTATAAGTGGGTACAGGATTTGACCAGGAAGCTTGAAGCCCCTTTTTGATAACGGGAGGAAGGAGAAAGGCAGGAAAATGCAGCGGATTATGATTATAGAGGATGACAAGGCGATCCGGGAAGAGTTAACGTTTTTATTGAAAAACGAGGGCTATCATCCTTTGCCGGTTACAGATTTTACGGATATAGTGCAGCAGGCGGTACAAAGCGGCCCGCATCTGATTCTGCTGGATATTATTCTGCCAGGAAAGGATGGATTTTCATTGTGTGCCAGCCTGCGGAAGGAATTAGATGTGCCGGTTATTTTTGTCACCAGCAAAGATTCCGGCATGGACGAGGTGAAAGCGTTCAGTTTGGGAGGCGACGATTATATTACAAAGCCATACCGTGTCCCGGTGCTTCTCGCACGGATCAAGGCCGTCCTTCGCAGAAGAGGGAAGGCTTTAAATGAGGATGTAATGGAGGCAAAGGGGCTGCGGCTGGATTTGGCAAAGGGAATAGTGACTGCGGGGACAAAAACGGAAACGCTGACACGGAACGAATTACAGATTTTATCCTGTCTTATGAAGCGTCCGGAAGATATTGTTTCACGGAATGATTTGATCGAAATGCTGTGGGACAGTCAGATTTATATAGATGACAATACGCTTAGTGTTAATGTAACAAGACTCAGGGGAAAGTTAAAAGAGCTGGGGAAACCTGAACTAATTGTTACACGAAGAGGAATGGGGTATCAGCTATGACATTGGGGGAATTTTTATCAGATCGGACAGAAAGGCTGCTTTTGCAGGGGACGGCGGCAGCCGGGGCCGCGTTTTTTCTGTTGCTTACAGGGACTTTGCCTGGTGTGGTGGCGCTTCTCTCCATTATAATATTCCTGCTTTTTGGAGCGGTGCAGATATGGGACTTTATCAGGAGCCGCGCAAGGCTGGAGGAACTGGAGGGAATTTTTGACAGGCTGGACAGGAAGTATTTATTTGCCGAATGCGTACCAAAGGCCCAAACCAGCTATGAGCGCAAGCTATTGGATTTTTACCGCAGGGCGGGACAGGCCATGACCAGCGCTGTTTCTGATGCCCAGGCCGCCCAGAAGGAGTATAAGGAGTATGTGGAAAGCTGGGTGCATGAGATTAAGGCGCCTATTACGGCGGCAGGGCTGATTTGCCAGAACGCTGATTATAGAACACGGCAGAAGCTTTCCCCGGAGCTTGCGCAGATTGAGGATCATGTGGAGAGAGTCTTATTTTATGCCAGGGCAGAAAGCCCGGAGAGGGATTTTCTGATTCAGCAGGCTGACCTTTGGGAAATTACAGCAGGAGCCATTGGACGCCATAAAACTTTGCTGATTCAAAAGGGCATCCAGGTGGAAACAAAAGATTTAGAGAAAACCGTTTATACAGATAAAAAGTGGGCGGATTTCATATTGGGCCAGTTATTACAAAATGCGGCCCGTTATGTAAGTGAGAACCAAAATCCAGTGGTGGCAATTTCAGCAAAAGAAAAAGGAAAACGGGTACAGCTGACAGTAAGTGACAATGGCATAGGCATTCCTGCACATGAACTGCCAAGGGTATTTGCCAAGGGATTTACCGGAAGCAATGGACGAAACAGGGGCGGTTCCACAGGCATGGGGCTGTATCTGTGCCACAGGCTTGCAAAGCGTCTGGAAATTGATCTGCAGATTGCCTCAGAAGAAGGCAGGGGGACAAGGGTTACCCTTACCTTTCCGGCAAAGGGAAATCTTACAAATTTGTAAGGAAAATCAATAGAAACCCGATACAAAATGATTAGAAACAGGTATATGATAACACCATAAAAAAGAATATTAGATGCGTGAAACTGGAAGAAGGTGTTATTATGTTGCAAGTGAAAAATGTTGAAAAGTATTATGGAAACAAGAGTAATGTTACCAAAGCGCTGGACAGAGTAAGTTTTAATGTGGACAGTGGGGAGTTTATTGCCATAATGGGGGCTTCCGGCAGTGGCAAGACCACGCTGCTCAACTGTATTTCCACGATTGATACGGTAAGTGCAGGGGATATCCTGCTGGAAGGTGAAAATATTGCTAAGCTGCCTTCCGAAAAGCTGGCACAGTTCCGGCGGGAGCGGCTGGGATTTGTGTTCCAGGATTTTAATCTGCTGGACACACTGACCATTGAGGAGAATATAGGACTGGCGCTGTCCCTTAATCATGAAAATCCAAGAGAGGTAAAGGGAAAGGTGGAGGCAGTGGCCCGAAAGCTTGGGATCAGTGATATTTTAGAAAAATTCCCTTATCAGGTTTCCGGCGGTCAGAAACAAAGGGCTGCCTGCGCACGTGCTATGGTGGCGGGCCAGTCGCTGCTTCTGGCCGATGAGCCTACCGGAGCGCTGGATTCTGCAGCGTCCAAAAACCTTCTGGAGATTATGACCGGAATGAACCGGAAGATGGGGGCAACCATTCTGATGGTAACTCATGACGCTTACAGTGCAAGCTATGGGGGAAGGGTTTTGTTTTTAAAAGACGGGCGTATTTTTAATGAACTGCTCCGGGGGGATCGGACGCGCTCTGTCTTCTATCATGAAATTTTAGATGTGCTTGCTCTGTTAGGGGGTGATGTCAGTGACGTTATCTAAATTATCTTTGCGCAATGCAAAACGACAGGCAGGGGATTATCTGGTTTATTTTGTATCTATTGTTATTGCAGCGGCCCTGATTTATGCTTTTAATGGTCTGATTTTTTCAAAGGAGGTACAGAACTTATCCAGGAATATGGCACAGATTCAGGTTATGATTGTTCTGATCAGTATTGTGGTGATTCTTATTATGCGCTGGCTGGTTTCATATACCATAAACTTTATGTTTACACGGCGGAGCCGGGAATTTGGCACTTATGTTCTGATTGGGGTGGAGAGCAGACAGATAGCACGGATGTTTTTTATGGAAAATCTGGTGGCAGGCGGCTGTGCTTTCTTTCTGGGAGTTATTTTGGGAAATCTGCTGTTTCAGGTTTTGCGGGCGATTGTGCTTTCTATGTTTGGCATTCCTTATCATTTTTCTATTTCTTTTTCCATGGGGGCTGCGGGGCTGACGCTGGCTTACTTTATATTTATCTACCTGTCCGCCCAAAGGAAGAGCCAGAAATGTATCTGTCGGATGAACATATATGATCTGATTTATTATGACAGGCTAAATGAAGGCGAGGCAATAAAGAACGGCAGGAAGAGACGGTGGATCTTTACGGCCTCTATTGCGCTGGGGATAGTAGGGACTTTTTTGCTTATGACAGGGGATTTATTGACAGGGATTGTGGGGGCAGGGTGCATTATTGTTTTTCTTTATGGATTTTTTTTAAGCTTTGCATCAGGTGTCCCGGCATTTTTTGATAAACATCCTGCCTGGAAATACCAGAGGCAGAATCTGCTCATGTTCCGTACCCTTACAGCAAAGCTGGCCACTATGGGCATTATTATGGCAACAATTGCAATGCTTTTTGTGGCGACGATTATTTCGGAAGGGGCGGGAATGGTTTTCCAGGGAATTTTTACGGGCCGGGCCAAGAATAATGGCTGTTTTGATATATTGATCAGCACACATGATACCAACAGGAAAGTTTTTAAGGACACTCTGGATTATATAGAAGAGAATATCCCTATAAAAGACAGCAGACAGTATTGTGTTTATATGGCTGAAACGGACACGGTTACAGATTATATAGAAGAACATACTACTTATTACCATTATTACAAGTATGATTCCATGATGCGGGAAAGCGATTATTTGGCTTTGCGGTCCATGCTGGGATATCCTTTGGTGACACTGGATGAGGGACAATATTTTATCCATTGCAAGCCTTATGTGGCGGAAGCTCTAAAGGATTGGGAAAAGACCATTACTCTAAAGGGAGAGAGGCTGAAGCCAGGTGGAATTTATACGGAGACTTTTGCCCAGAACCCCTATGACCGTAATGGCCAGGGATTTATTCTGGTAGTGCCGGACGAGGCAGTAAAAGGCTGCCTGGTCAGCCATACCATACAGGTATTCCAAACAGCGGAACCGGTTAGCGAGGCTCATTACCAGGAGCTGGAAGCCATAGAGGATAAGGGGGGCTGGTATGAAGATATGATAGTTTATGTGAAAGCAAAGGAAGAGGCGGAGGTGGCCTATATGACGTCTATGACGATATTTCCCCTATACTATCTGGCGCTGGTTCTGACTATGACTGCGGCTACGATTCTGACCATACAGCAGCTTAGCGAGACAAACCGTTACCAGCGGCAGTTCCGGCTTTTGCAGAAGCTGGGAATGGAGCGCAGGGAAATGGAAAAGACTTTGCGGACACAGTTTTCCATTTATTATGCAATGCCTGCTATTCCTCCAGTGCTTATTGGCATTCCCTTTATTTTTAATATGGCTCGTTCAGTGGAACCGGGAACGATGGTGGGGGCAAGCCATCCTGTTGCAATTATAGGGCTCTCCTTAGGACTGTTTTTTCTGATTTATGGTATTTATATTCTGATGGCATATACCAGTCTGAAACGGAAGGTTTTATAAGTTTTAATAACTTTTTATTGACAAAAACAGGGAGAGACTGTTATCCTATAAAGGAACGAAGGCGTTCTTATAGCAGAAGCTGTTTGCGGCTGTTATGTGGACGTCTTTTTATTATGAGCATATTATCATTTAAATAGTGATATGTCAGGAGAGGAATGGGCATGAGAAAAAATTTTTCTAAAAAGGACATTATGGATCTGGTAAAGGATGAGGATGTGGAATTTATCAGACTACAGTTTACGGATATGTTTGGAAGCCTGAAAAATGTGGCGATTACCGCAAGCCAGCTGGAAAAGGCGCTGGACAATCAATGTATGTTCGATGGCTCCTCTATTGAAGGGTTTGTGCGGATTGAGGAGTCGGATATGTATCTGTATCCCGATTTAAATACCATGGAAATTTTTCCCTGGCGGCCCCAGCAGGGAAAAGTGGCAAGAATGATTTGCGATGTGTACCGGCCAAACGGGGAGCCATTTGAGGGCGATCCAAGATATATATTAAAACGCGCCCTGAAAAAGGCAGAGAATTTGGGCTATAAATTTGAGGTGGGACCGGAATGTGAGTTCTTTCTCTTTCATACAGATGAAAATGGAATGCCCACAACACTGACACATGAAAAGGCGGGGTATTTTGATTTGGGGCCTTTGGATCTGGGTGAAAACGCCAGAAGGGATATGGTGCTGACTTTGGAGGATATGGGGTTTGTGATTGAAGCTTCCCACCACGAAGTAGCTCCGGCCCAGCATGAGATTGATTTCAAATATGACGAGGCACTGGCAACCGCTGACAACATTATGACATTTAAACTGGCAGTGAAAACCATTGCAAAGCGGCACGGACTTCATGCTACATTTATGCCAAAGCCAAAGTTTGGCGTTAATGGCTCCGGTATGCACATTAATATGTCCCTGTCAAAGAACGGCAAAAATATTTTTGACGATCCTTCTGACAAAATGGGTTTAAGCAGGGAGGCATATTATTTTATCGGCGGCATTATCCGGCATATGAAAGGTATGACAGCAGTGACGAACCCTCTTGTAAACTCTTATAAGAGACTGGTGCCGGGCTATGAGGCTCCGGTTTATATTGCATGGAGCGCCACAAACCGGAGCCCCCTTATCCGCATTCCGGCGGTAAGAGGGGAAGGAACAAGAATTGAACTTCGCTGTCCTGACCCTTCAGCCAACCCTTATCTTGCGCTTGCAGTCTGCCTCCGGGCAGGATTAGACGGTATTGAAAATAAAATTATGCCGCCGGAGAGTGTGGACTGCAATATTTTTGCCATGTCGGATCAGGAGAAGAAAGAACTGGGGATAGAGGCTGTTCCGGGAACATTAATTGAGGCAGTGTATGAACTGGAGAAGGATGAATTGGTTCAGGAGGCATTGGGCAGGCATGTTTCAGCCAAGTATATTGAGGCAAAAAAAGTGGAATGGGCCAATTACCGTATGCAGGTAACGGAATGGGAGCTTAACCAATACCTAAACCAATTTTAAAAAAATCAAACAGTAGCGGATGCGGAACTGGAACAGCATTAGCCCGAAGAAGCGCCCAGAGGAAAGACTG
>CANCXX010000013.1 GCA_947381965.1 uncultured bacterium | reverse complement strand
ACAGGCTTTATGCGGCCTGTGGCAAGTTTTCTTTTATTTAACTGTTGAACTCCCGCTTTGGTAATCCTGAGTTCACTTTCCTCCTTATACTCTTCTTCCACCGAAACGCCCCTGCAGTCCCTGGCATTTTCTTCCATATTTTCCCGAACCTCAAGAGCCAAATCCGTCCTTACCTTAATACCGCTCATATCTCCTCCGTACTTTTATTTATTCTTGGTTTTTCAATAATAATTTCCAATTATTCTCCAATTATGTATTGACAGATATTCTTTTTGCGGCTAAAATAATATGCGTGTGTTTACATTAAGACGTCCGTGTCTCCGGCTTTAATGAAACATTTCATATAACTGATGATTTGAAGAGGAGGTGTACATCGTGGCTAACATTAAATCTGCAAAGAAGAGAATTTTAGTAAATAAAACCAGAGCTGAAAGAAATAAGTCAATTAGGTCTGGCGTTAAGACAGCTATCAAAAAGGTAACTGCTGCTATCGAAGCAAATGACAAAGATGCAGCTGCCAAAGCTTTAGTTGCTGCAACAGCTACTATTGATAAGGCTGCAACCAAAGGTGTTTATCATAAAAACACAGCTTCCAGAAAAGTGTCCCGTTTAGCAAAAGCTGTCAACAAAATGGCTTAATTTGTTAATTATATTATATGGATTACTTCACCAGCCCATAAATTATGGGCTGGTTTTTTGTACAGACATATATTTCTCATACTCCTTTTCTATTACTTTTACCGGCACTGCCGCAATTTCTCCGGTCAGATTTCCTCCTGTCAGCATACCAAGGTACTGTCCATAACCGTCAAAAACACCGCTGCCGGACATTCCCGGCACGGCGTTTCCCTTTCCATAAAGCATTTCCATCTGAAATTCTTCCATATAAACCAGAGGGGAAATAATTTCCCCCTCTTCCTTTAAAGGCCGCTTTGGATTTTCTGCCATATTTACAAGAAAAATTTTTTCCCCCTCCACCGGATTTTCTCTCATCCCTTCTTTATCTGCCTTCGAAGGAATCCGTATATTGCGAAACGCTAAAAGCTCCTCCCAAGTAAATCTCCCTGCAGGTACACTGATAAAACCTACATCAGCCTCCTTCGAAGTTCCCAGCAAAACTGCCGGACTTACAGCTCCGTTAAAAAAAGTGACATAGCTGTCTTCTTCCCAGTACTGGAGAACATGGCGGTTAGTCACAATGATAATTTCATCCTCCAGCATTTGAAAAATACTTCCGCTGCCATAATATCCATTCGCCTGAATTCGCACACAGCTGCATAAAATATTATCAAAAGCCTGCGCCGGGTTTTCTTCCAAAAGCAGCGGGGTAAGGGCAAGTCCCAAACGGGTAAGGGCTTTGTAATCCTCTTCAAATGTGGTAGTCTGAATCAACGCCCCTGCCCCATAAACCTCCCTTCCCGGCACAGGCTTCATAATTACTATTGCCGCCACCGCCATAGCAAGACGGCAAACCGCTTTACAAAATATAAGTCTCTGCATTTACAATCTTATCTTCCCCTGATATTTTAAACATGTCTAAAAATTTTTCTTTCTTTTCCGTTTCCTTTTTATCCTCTGTATCTTCACTGTCCGTAATCTTAGCCACATTGCTGCAAATCAGTTCCAAAGTGCTTTTTTGCGCCGGACTGCAGTAGACACAGGCACAGTTTTCAATCACCAGTCTTTCCAATGCAGACTCCATTTTCACATCCTCTTTTATATACACCTTGGCACAGTTTTCAATTTGTATTCCGTCTGCGGATACATCCAACATCGTCTGGTCAACGGTCACTAAGGTTTTATTGGACACATGCCGCCCTTTTACAAAAACCAGCTTCTGATATGTGGCGTTTATTCTGCCAAAGGCTTCCTCCTGTTTTTTCATAAGATAAACATTTCCCCGCACATTAAGCTCTACCAGCTTTCCCAGACATGCCTCGCTGCCCTCTTCCAATGTCAGGTTTCCGTCTATATACAGCCGGTTTCCATATCTTCTAAGAAGCTCGTCACTAAGCACCGTATCCTGGTCAACATACCCATATCCTGAAGGCACCACTTCCATTGCTGTATTTTCATCAAACATACCGACAGCATCTGCCAGTAACTCTTCCCTTAACAAAATGGAGCCTGTAATAAAATGAGGATTTTTTGACGCAAGGGTCTTAATATCCACTTCAGCATCTATAAGTTTCACTTCTTTTTCCACATAGTATTTTCCATTCTGACATGCCCGGATGGGAAAATATTTGTCAATGGTAAACACCGGCTCCATTTCTTTATATCCACCCGGAATACAATCCACACTTCCATTTATTATCAGTTTATCCATGGAAAAAGCTTCACCTTCTGTGTAGGTTAAGCAGCCATTTACACATATTTTTAACAGCTTATCCAATATTTTCCCTGCCCCTTTGCAAATCCTGACTCCGCCGTTTACACAGATAACTGCATTTTCTCCCAGAAACATGCTTTCTTTCAGTTCGTAATCGCCATTAATAACCATAACCGGAACTTCCCCTCCAGCGTCCAGTGTACT
The DNA here is from genome assembly GCA_947381965.1 of uncultured bacterium. Classification (GTDB taxonomy): domain Bacteria; phylum Bacillota; class Clostridia; order Lachnospirales; family Lachnospiraceae; genus Suilimivivens. The sequence goes on along the minus strand of CANCXX010000013.1, from coordinate 92,746 downwards.
TTCCGTGTTGTTTACTATCGGCAGCCTGTTAAGAATCTCCCGGCTCCGGTCATCCACCAGAAGCACTTCCGAATTGATTATAATCCTCTCATAGTCTGATAAGCTCTCCTCCTGAACCTTTCTTGCATCACATACTTCACAATTAATCACAAATTTTTTCATTTCACTCATAATAAATCTCCTTCCTGTTTCTGACTTCCCACTTTTCTCATCCTTATACCCCCGCATACCGCAAGCTTTGCTTGCGGTACTGCCACCAATAAGCAGTTTGGAAGTTTACCTCCAAGCCTTGCCGGGCGGATATTTTTCTTCCAACATTTGTCTTAAATGACGTCTGGCATTTGACAACCGGGTTCTTACAGTTGAGGGAGGGAGCTGAAACATTTCTCCCAGCTCTGTGGCATTATACCCTTCCATATAACGGAGCACAAACAATACTCTCTCTTCCTCCGTCAAAGCTGACAAAAGCAATTCATTGTCTATCCTTTCATATTCTGTCGCTTCTCCTGCCTCTTCCGGCATCTCTTCCATTATTGTCTCAAAAGAGGCATGGCGGAGTCTGTCCATATACAGATTTCTTATGGTGCGGTATAGCCAGGCCCTCTGCTGGGGGAAGGAAAGCGCTTCAAAAAGCTGGCTGTTTGTCAGTGCCCGCAAAAATCCTTCCTGCACCAAATCTTCTGCTGTCTGTGCATTTCTGGTCATTGCACGGCACCAGCCTGTCAGTTCTTTAAAAAGCGCATTATATAATTCATCCACCATACTTCCTCCCTGCATCCATTGTCTTTTGTGCCTTCATCTATAAGACGTTTGAAAAGGTCAAAGTGTTTGGTGAAACCGGAAAGTTATTAAAAAATAATATCAAAAATCCGCCGGTAAAGGCGGATTTTTTCCTGTCCGCTGCCTGCAAAAACCAGGCAGGACGATAAGCCGGGTTATGTCGTTGAATGATCATCTGTCTGGGACGGCCGTTGCCGGCAGCCTCTAGCGACCTACCTGAAAGCTGGCCGGGCCGGCTTAAACGCTTTCTATTTGGTCTTGCTTCGAATGGGGTTTACATGTGCCCTGCCCGTTACCGTGCAGGCGGTAGTCTCTTACACTGCCTTTCCACCCTTTCCCCGGATTCCAAAATCTCTGAATCCGGGGCGGTTTATTTCTGTTGCACTATCCTTAGAGTTGCCTCCACCGGACGTTATCCGGCATCCTGCCCTGTGAAGCCCGGACTTTCCTCACCTGTCATAAAACAGCCGCGATCATTTGTCCTGCCTGGTTTTGGCAGACAGCGGACAAAATACTAAACATTAAAGCAGCTTCCTCCAATAAATTCCCTGCATATAGAATTGGAGGGGACATTTTTGCTGTCAATTCCCTGAAAATATTCAAGAAATTTTAACAGCCGTTTCGCCTCATGATATTCCGCCTCTTCTTTGCCAATACCAAAAAGGAGCGGTTCCGCATATTGTTTTAATACTGCCAGTTCATAAATCAATACCGAATTAAACATTTCATCTGCGCTTTCCTGAAAAGGGAAAATATACTTTTCCTCTCCTCTTCTTACTGAAGGCCACATTTCCACCGTTCTTCTGGCACAGGTTCCTCTGGTACGGGCATCTCTTACCATTCGCCTGAGAAGCCGTCCGTCAGTTGTGGGAATCCGGTTATGTTCATCCACATTTAAGCTGGTAAGAGCGCTGATATAGATCTTAAATTTACTCTCGTTGGGCATGGAAAATGTGGTAGCCGGATTCAGCCCGTGTATGCCTTCAATCACAAGTATATCTTCCGGCCCTAATTTTTTATAGTTCCCATGATACTCCCGTTTTCCAAGTTTAAAGTTAAACTGAGGAAGCTCCACTTTCTCCCCCTTAAGGAGCCTGTTCATATCCTCGTTAAACTGTTTAATGTCAATTGCCTCAAGGCATTCAAAATCATAATCCCCCTTTTCATCCCTGGGGGTATTTTCCCTGTCCAAAAAATAATCATCAAGCGCAATCGGGTGCGGGATCATCCCGTAGGTGCGCAGCTGGATGGACAGCCGGTGGGAAAAGGTGGTTTTTCCTGATGAGGACGGACCTGCAATCAGAACAAATTTTACATTTCCCCTGTCAACAATTTCTCTGGCGATTTCCCCTATACGTCTCTCCTGCAGCGCCTCCTGTACAAGAATCATATCATTGATCCGTCCGTCGCGGATGGTGTCATTTAAGTCTCCCACAGAATCAATGCCCATCATTTCCCCCCAATGGGTGGAAGTCATCAGGGTATTAAAAAACTTTTCCCTTGGCTGGAAAAAATCAAGTTTGGTAGGGTCTTCACTTCCAGGTATCAAAAGTAAAATCCCGTTTTCATACAGCATGACGTCATAATATTTTAAATACCCTGTACTTGGGAGCATGTAGCCATAATAATAGTCATAATAACCGTCCAGGTTATAAATATTTACAAAAGAGCTTCTTCTGTAACGGAACAGTTTTACTTTATCGTACATTTTATACGCCTTAAAAATTTCCATGGCGTCATCCAGAGGATAAGATTTTTTCGTAATAGGAAGGTCCTTTTCTGTCAGTTCCTGCATCCGCTTTCTAATCTTATCTACATGCCCGCAGGTCAGCTTTTCGTTCATTTTAACGTTGCAGTAATATCCCTGCCCAATGGCAAACTCCACTTTAACCTTTTCAACCTTCTCCCCACCAAGCACATCATAAACCGCCTTGACAAGAGTCATCAGTCCTGTGCGTACATAGGTTTTATGGCCAATTTTATCACGAATCGTCAAAAATGAAAGCTCACAGTCCTTCTCTGCTGTTTTAATCAGCTCTCTGATCTTTCCATTCTCCAGCACCAGTGCTATCATATCTTTGCATTGCGGCTGATATTCTCTGGCGATTTCCTCATAGGTAATTCCTTTGGGATATTCCCTTGGAACACCGTTAATCGTAATCGTTATCATTTATTTCCTCCAAAATAACAGATGCTATCCCCAAAACTTCCGCCGCTTTCCTCAAAGCAGCCATCTCTTCTTCCAGTTTCCTCTTTCGCAAAACGGCCCGTTCCCCGTCTGCTGACCCGGCAAGAGAATGTTTAATTCTGCAGTTGTTTTCCCATTCTTTTATTATGTATTTTCCAAGCGCCGGATGTTTTTCTTTTAAAAGTACAGGACCAAAGCGGTCAAAAAACGCCTGCTCCTTTGCAGGAATCAGGTATTCTATACCGCTTTCCAAAACGGGAACCGCCTTGATAACCGGATAAAACTTTCCCTCTTCCAGTATCATATTTTCACAGACAATAGAATATCCCTGGTTTCTCAAAAACCTTCTGAAATCCGGAATATCCGACTGAGGCTGTAAAATTAACTCCTTAAAATCCCTGGTCTTATCAGGTTCCCTCTCAAGTATCCTGCGCATCAGCCTGCCGCCCATTCCTGCACATATTAAAGTCTCCGCTTCTCCCTTTTCGTAAGACAAAAGCCCGTCTGAGAGGCGCAGCATGATAAAATTGTCAAGCCCCGCCTGAAAAATATGCTTTTCGGCACGCGCAAGAGGACCCTTATTGACATCCATTGCAAGAACAAAGGGGGAAATCCCATTTTGAACCAGATAAATGGATATATAACCATGGTCACAGCCCACATCGCAGACCCGGCTGCCTTTGGATACCATATCTGCCACAGCCTGCATTCTTGCAGACAAAGCCGCCTTCTTGCCCATCAATCCAGATAATCCTTTAGTTTTCTGCTTCTGCTGGGGTGCCGTAACTTACGCAGGGCCTTAGCCTCAATCTGCCGGATACGTTCTCTGGTTACATTAAATTCCTTCCCCACTTCCTCTAAGGTTCTTGCCCGTCCGTCGTCAAGGCCAAAGCGAAGCCTTAATACCTTCTGTTCTCTCTCTGTCAATGTTCCCAGAACTTCCACCAGCTGCTCTTTTAAAAGGGTAAAAGCCGCCGCATCCGCAGGCACCGGCACATTGTCGTCCTGAATAAAGTCTCCCAGATGGGAATCTTCTTCTTCACCAATTGGCGTTTCCAGTGAAACCGGCTCCTGGGATATTTTTAATATTTCCCTTACACGTTCAACAGGAAGGTTCATCTCTTCCGCAATTTCCTCTGGCAGGGGCTCTCTGCCAAGTTCCTGGAGAAGCTGCCTGCTGACACGAATCAGTTTATTGATTGTTTCCACCATATGCACGGGAATACGGATGGTTCTGGCCTGATCTGCAATGGCTCTGGTAATCGCCTGACGAATCCACCAGGTGGCATAGGTAGAAAATTTGTAGCCTTTACGGTAATCAAATTTTTCCACTGCCTTGATTAATCCTAAATTTCCCTCCTGAATCAAATCCAGAAAAAGCATTCCTCTGCCCACATATCTTTTGGCAATACTGACCACCAGACGTAAGTTTGCTTCCGCTAACCGTTTTTTTGCCACATCGCCTGCATCCAGATCTCTTTGCAGATTCTTAATCTCTTCCCTGATTTCCCCTGCTTCCACTTCGTCCAGGCCACCGTCCAGCCTCTTTTCCAGTATGGCAATCTTTTCCTTTGCCACCGCGCCTGCCTCCATTTTCTGAGCAAGTTCTATTTCTTCCTCTGCATTGAGCAGCGGCACTTTTCCGATTTCCTTCAGATACATCCTGACCGGGTCTTCAATGCTGATCCCATCGGGAATTGTCAGGTCAATGTTCTCCACATCCACCTCATCTTCTTCCGACAGGATAATTTCTTCATCGTCCACATCGTCATCCGCCGTAATGCGCAGGACATCCACATTATTTTGTTCCAGTGACTCCAGGATTTTATCAAACTGTTCCTCACCCAATGTAATGTCAGAAAAATAGTCAACTATTTCCTGATATTCCAAAACATTCTTTTTCTTCTTGGCAATGGCCAGAAGCCCTGTTAACTTCTCGTCAAACTTTGCCTGTGTGTTTTCATCCATTCTGGTTTTCCGTCCTTCCTAACTTTATAAACATTACCATTATTAGCCTTAATCCAGCGAAATATGCGTTTTGCTAAGTTCTTCCAGTGCTTTTTTCCCTTCAATCACACGATTTAATGCCAAAATGTCCGTTCCGGGCTGGCTGGAAGCATAAGCAAGACTATTCCGCTTAACTGCAACCAAAATATCATGAAGTGCTTTTTCCTGCTCCGCCCTTGTGCCCGGCTGCCGGATTTTGGTGTTAAATACGCCTGCTGCCTCTCTTTGCTCCTCTTCTTCCGTAAACAGACTGATTATTGCTGCCGGATTAAAAGCGCCTGCCTCTAAATCTTCAAAAAACTTTACTGCTATTTTTTTATACAAATCCCCGGTAAAGTCCTCCGGAGAAATATATTTCTTGATTTTTCCGTAAATTGCCGGCTCCTCCACCAGCCACGTAAGCAGAAGCCTCTGCGTTTTTTTTACATTTTCCTCCGGTCCGCTTTTTTTCCTGACACCGGATTTCGGACGTACCGCGCTTGATGCCATCCCTGTCTGGGCAGCATAAGTAAAAACCAGCTTCCTTAGATTTTCAAAACCAATGTGATATTTTTCCGCCACAGCCTCTATATAATTTTCCCGCTCCACTTCCTCTGTAAAAGAACAAAGCTTTCGGGCGATCTCCCGGTGAAACTTTGTCTTTGATTCCGGATCCCTTAAATCAAAATCCCGCTGGAGCATACGCAGTTCAAAGAAAAAGCTGTTTTCTGCCTGCCGGATACGTTCCATAAAAGCTTCCTGCCCCAAATTCTTCATAAACTCATCCGGATCCTTATAGGGCTCTAAATTCAGTACCTTCCCTGTAAGTCCGGCCTCCTTCAAAATTCCAATGGCCCGCAGAGCCGCCCCCACTCCTGCCCCGTCGCTGTCATAAGCAAGAATAACCTCTTTTGTATAGCGTCCAAGCAGATTTGCCTGCCCTGCCGTAAAGGAAGTGCCAAGAGACGCCACCGCCTGCGAAAAGCCTGCCTGGTGCATGGCAATCACATCCATGTATCCTTCGCAAAGTATTATATGGCCTGCTTTCGCTGTGCGGGCAAAATTCAGCCCGTACAAGTTCCGGCTTTTGTCAAAAATCATGGTTTCCGGTGAATTTAAATATTTGGGCTTTCCATCCCCCATCACACGGCCGCCAAAACCAATCACTTTCCCGTTTATATCCTGAATGGGAAACATTACACGGTTCCAGAACTTGTCATGAAGTCCATACTTTTCATCATAGCTGGCAAGCCCCGCTTCCTGTACCAGCTTGTCCTCATATCCTTTGCTCTTAAGATACCGGGTCAGGTCGTCCCCCGCCATATTGGAAAAGCCAAGTCCAAACCGGTGAATTGTCTCCTCTGAAAGCTTTCTTTTTTTTAGGTACTGATACCCGGCCTGCCCGTTCTTTCCCCTAAGCTGGTAAAAAAAATACTTTGCCGCTTCCTTGTTTACCTCCAAAAGCTTTGCCCTCCGGCTTTCCTTCCGGCGGGCTTCTTCATTATATTCTGCTTCCGGAAGCGTTACGCCTGCCCGCTGGGCCAAATGTTTTACTGCTTCCGGAAAGGAAAAGTTTTCATATTCCATTATAAATGTAAAAACATTCCCCCCTGCCCCGCATCCAAAGCAGTAATACATCTGCCTGCCCTGGGATACGGAGAAAGACGGGGATTTTTCATTGTGGAAAGGACAAAGTCCAAAATGACTGCTCCCCTTTTTTTGTAATTTCACATATCCTGAAATGACTTCCACAATGTCATTTTTCATCCGTACTTCTTCCACTAATTCATCAGGATAATACATTTTCATCCTCCCTGCCTGCCAGACAGACCCATGTCAGGATATCACTCCATCATCACCCATGCCAGGACTTGGGAATGTAAATTTCCTCATACTTGGCAATGGCAAACCGATCTGTCATTGCGCCTATGTAATCACAAACCACCTTTTCTTCCGGTTCCCCCCGGTTTACCAGCCGGATGTAATCTTCCGGCAGCAGCTCCAGATGATGTCTGTAATAACTGTAAAGAGTCTGTATCAGCATTTCCGCCTTGTCTTCCTGACTCTTCGCATCTTTATTTTCATATACTCTCTCAAACATAAACTGCCTTAAATCCCTCATGGCCTTAGCCACCGGCTCCGACATTTGTATATCGCCTTTTCCATAGCTGGTGGACACCAGATCATGAATAAAATGGTCCAGCCGCTCTCCTGTCGTATAGCCAATTACATCGCCAATTTCCCTGGGCACATCCGACTCAGTCAGAATTCCTGCCCGGATAGCGTCATCCATGTCATGGTGAATATACGCGATTTTGTCAGAAAAACGCACAATCCTTCCTTCCAGTGTATAGGGCATCCCTTTTGTCTGATGGTTTTTAATTCCGTCCCTTACCTCCTGGGTAAGGTTCAAACCTGCGCCTCCCTTTTCCAGCAAATCCACCGTACGCACACTCTGTTCACTATGGCTGAATCCATAAGGGCACACCACATGTAAGGCCCTCTCCCCTGCATGGCCAAAAGGCGTATGCCCCAAATCATGGCCAAGAGCAATGGCTTCTACCAAATCCTCGTTCATTCTCAGGGCTTTTGCAATGGTTCTGGCGTTTTGGGAAACCTCCAGCGTATGGGTCAGCCTGGTTCTGTAATGGTCGCCTTCCGGCGACAGGAACACCTGTGTCTTATCTTTCAGACGCCTGAAAGATTTTGAATGCAGAATCCTGTCCCTGTCCCTTTGATAAACAGGCCGGATATCACACTGCTCTTCCGCACGCAATCTTCCCCTGGAATTTCTGCTAAGGGCAGCATGGGGACTTAAATATTCCATTTCCAGACGTTCAAGATTTTCTCGTATATTCATGAAAAGCTCCTGTCTTTAAGTTCCAGGAAAAGAACTTCTTACTATCATTATTCGGTGTGTAACTTCAAAATCCTTTTTGTTTTAACGGCAGATATCATAAATAAATTCCGCATTTTTGTCCATTGCATCATATGCCGGTTTTAGAGGCGACATCTGAAACACATGCCACATTCCCTTAAATATGTCCAGCTTTGCGGACACATTTTCCTGTATCATTTTCTGATGGAGCCTTGTGGCGTCTGATAAAAGAATTTCATTATCCCCTGCCTGTATATAAGTAGGGGGAAAGCCGCCAAAATTCCCAAACAAAGGAGAAATATACGGATTTTCCAGATCCTGTTCTTTGGCATAGTTTTCTATCATCCGTTCAAGGTACGGCGCATTCAGGACAGGGTCAAGCTCCGCCCTTGACTGATGGGAATCCCCGGAAGACGTCAGGTCTGTCCAGGGGGACATTAATACCAGCCCTCTTGGAAGGATTCTTGCTTCTTCCTTTAATTTCAGCACAAGAGAAAGCGCTAAGTTTCCCCCTGCCGAATCCCCTGCCACAATCACATCTCTCGCCCCATACCCAAGCAGCATAAGGTAATTCCATGCCTTCATTGCATCTTCTGTAGCCGCCGGATACGGGTTCTCCGGAGACAGACGGTAATCAAAGCAAAGTACATCCATGGAAGTGCTGGCGGAAAGCTTTGTGGTAAGGGTTCTTGCATAAAGACTGCTTCCTGTAGAATAGCCACCTCCATGGCAGTAAAGAATCACATATTTTTTCATATGCGCCCGATTTACAGAAACCCATTCCCCCTGCATGTCCTGAATGGTCACATCCCGTATCAGCATGTCCCTGGAATTTCCAAGAAGCGCCCCTACATGATCCTGCGACTGACGGTGTTTTTCAATATCTGTATTTTCTATCATACCATGCACTTTCCGGATCAGCCCCATCATACTTTGATTTATATTTTCCGCCGAAGGCTTTTTTGTCAGTATTGCTTTTGATCCAATTGCCATATTTTCCTCATTTCCAGCCATATGGTCCACAAGCCTGCCCGGAGGCTTTACGTTTACCCACCGCCTATGGCCTTACAGCATAACTTTGTGGACAATAACTTTCAAAATATTTTATAATCATTAAGTTTTTGTTCATTTTAACACATTTATCCTTTTTTGTGGTATACTAAATAGCAATTAAAGGAAATACTTGCAGGGAATGGAATATAAATTGGAAAAACAACAGGCCGGCTCCGGCAGCTTAAACAGACAACTAAATACCATGGATCACATACCGGCAGGAAAAATGCGGACTGAACCGAAAATCTGGTACAAACTGGATTTGTCAGCCATCGTTTATCCTACCCTGCAGCGCAGGGATTTTTCTTCTGTTTACCGTCTGTCTGTGCTCCTGAAAGAACCTGTGGACCCGGTTCTTTTACAAAAAGCGGCGGATATTGCTCTTACCCGTTTTCCCACCTACAAAACTGCCATCCGTAAAGGGCTTTTCTGGCGTTATCTGGAACCCAACAACCGTCCTGGCCCCTTCGTCCAGAAAGACATCCGCAATTTTTGTATGCCAATGCCCTTTAAAGCCGGGAATCGTTATCTTCTGCGTATTTACTATTATGACCGCAGAATTTCCCTGGAGGCGCACCACTGTCTGGGGGATGGCACAGGCGGCATGTGTGTGCTGCAGACCATCACCGCTGTCTACTTAAGGCTTCTCGGCCATGAAATCTCTAATGGCTGTTTCGTAATGGACGTAAATGAACCGCCCCATCCGGAGGAACTGGAGGACGCATATATGCGGTATGCCAACGCCAAGGTCTGCCCCGCCCGTCCCGGTGAAAAAACTTACCGTGTCAGAGGCACCAGAGAGCCTTTTTATACGTTTAATGTCATTGACGGGATTATGTCCGTAAAAGAAGTAATTGCTGTTGCCGGAAAATACAACGCAACCATCACTGAATACTTAAATTCCGTTCTTTTATATGCCCTGATACAAAAGCAACAGTCAGAGTGGCATCTGCACTTGCGCCCGGTAAAAATTGCCATGCCAGTTAATCTGCGCCGTTTCTTTCCTTCCAAAACTTTACGCAATTTTATTACTATGGTGTATCCCGCCATAGATCCAAGACTTGGCGAATATACTTTTGAAGAGATTGTAAAACAGGTTCATAATTACATGCGTTATTATATCAATGAAAAGTTTCTGCGGGGCGATATCACTACCAACGCCAGCACCCAGCGCAATCCTTTTATCCGGGTGGTTCCGCTTTTTATAAAAGATTTCGTGGTCAGACAGTTTTATACCCGTGTGCAGGATAAAAATTCTTCTGCCGGTCTGACCAATATGGGCGCTTTAAAGGTTCCCGAAGATATGAAACCATTTATTGAACGGTTTGACATTTATATGGGGCAGCCCTTTTCCTCCCGTACCAACTGTGCAATTATCAGTTTTGAAGATACCCTGACCATTAATTTTGCAAGCAGTATTGTGGAATCAGATGTTGAAAGGTATTTTTTCAGGAAACTGGTGGCAGACGGCATCCATGTAACTATCGAAAGCAACCGCGAAAGCCTGCAGGAGGCAATGGAATCTGTTAAAATTTAGCTTATTGAAAGAAGGAATTTGTTATGTCATATTGTGTAAACTGTGGTGTTGAACTGGAATCTTCCCTGACAGAATGTCCCCTTTGTAATACTCCTGTCATTAATCCGAAAGAACTGCATAATTATCAGAAGCCATCTCCCTATCCCAGGGAAAAAGGACAGGTGGATGTGGTAAAAAAGAAGGATTTAACCATCCTTATCTGTATTGTGCTGGGCGCAACTTCCCTTAGCTGTCTTTTGCTGAACCTTTTTGTTTTTTCAGGCAGCCCCTGGTCCTTATTTATTATCGGCGCCTGTCTGATTTTATTTGTGCTTGCAATCCCTGCCGTTATTTACACCCGGCTTCCTATCTATATTTCCCTTCTTTTTGACGGCATCGCCGTAGGCTTTTATTTATACATGATTACTTTCAACACAGCCTCCAGCAGCTGGTTTTTGGGCCTTGCCCTCCCTATTGTAGCGCTTATCACCATACTGGTGGAAATCTTTGCCCTTTTGCTCCGCTCTTTTCCTGTTTCTTTTATTACCACAGCCCTTTATTTCTTTGCAGAAACCGCGCTATTATGTGTTGGAATTGAGCTTTTAATCCATCACTATTCCGGGGAACCCTTACATCTTGTGTGGTCTGCCGTAGTGCTTACCGTTTGCAGCGTAATTGTGGTTTTGCTAATTACGGTTCTATCAAGAAGAAGACTCCGGGACGCCGTAAGAAGGCGGCTTCACTTTTAGAGCATTAATTTTTTAAAACTTATCAGGGTAATCCGTTCCTGTTTCACTCTGCATTTTATCAATATATTTTCCGGGATTATTCCGCATGGAAAGCAAGGTATCAAAGGCCAAAAGCAGCATCCGGTCCCCATTCTGTCTCGTACCGCTGTTGTCCCTGTCAAGTCTTGCCTTAAAATGATCCATCTGCCAAATCATCACATCCACCACGCTATACCCTTCTACCTTGGCGCGACAGGCAAAATTTCCATTTTCAAGATAATAAACAAATTCATCATATATTTCTTTATCTTCCTTCAGTTTCTCCCAGAACTCCTGCGCAAATTCACTGCTTTCTCCTGCATAGCTGCACAATTTACTAATAAAATCCCTGACTTTTGTTTCTTTCTCCTGCACCAGACTTACCTCCTTTCCGACGGAACTCATAAACTTGCTTAATATTTCTGACAATATATTCTGTGAAAAGCCTTATGCACCATGGAATCAAGACCATAGAAGACAGGAGGGACGCTACCCGACTGTCTTCTGTCCTGCTGGGCTTGATGGAACGCCCGGTGCAACAGGATTTGAGTGGAATATATTGTCAGAATATTTCCACAACTTCCAGTTTCACAATTACCTATAAATTATACAGCCTGCCCACACTTTTTTCAATATCTTCACCATTTGCTCCCAGCTTCCTCTGCTAATATTTGCACAATCCTTTCAAAATTTAGAATTTATGTATCCTTTTTAAGGCAAAATTCAAAAATATCTGTTATAATAGATATTTGATAACATTTTGAGGAGGACTTTTAATGAGTGAAAAAATACTAGTTGTTGATGATGAAAAGGAAATCACAGATTTAATATCCCTTTATCTGCAAAATGAAAATTACACGGTTTATTCTTTTTATGATTCTCTCAAAGCCTGCGAACTGGCGGAACATACAGAACTGGACCTTGCCATTTTAGATGTAATGATGCCAAAAATGGATGGATTTGCCCTTTGCCAGAAAATCCGTGAAAACTATAATTATCCTATTATCATGCTGACTGCCAAGGAAGAAGAGGTTGACAAAATCACAGGGCTTACCTTAGGCGCTGACGATTACATGACCAAGCCTTTCCGTCCTCTGGAGCTGATTGCACGGGTAAAGGCGCAGCTTCGCAGGTATAAAAAATATAATCAGCCCGCCCCTGCGGAAGATTCCCATATTATTTCCCATGGCGGACTTATGCTCAACAGTCTCACCCACGAGTGTACGCTGGACGAGCGTCCCCTCTCCCTTACTCCCACTGAATTTACAATTCTTTATGTCTTATGTCAGAAAAAGGGACAGGTGATAAGCGCCGAAGATTTATTTCATGCTGTCTGGGGCGAAGAATATTTTAGCAAAAGCAATAACACCATTACCGTACACATCAGGCATCTTCGTGAAAAAATGAATGATTCCTTTGAAGACCCTAAATACATAAAAACGGTCTGGGGGTGTGGATACAAAATTGAAGGTTAAAGATAAAACCCGTTTTATTATTTTCCTTGTCATTTCCCTGTGCCTTGCGCTGGGCATCGGATATGGACTCTACTACCTGACAGACGTTGTTTTCAACGGCTCTGTCCTTAACTGGCTTGCAGAAAATTATTACTACATGGAAACCCGGCACGATAAGGCTACAGGGGAAATCAGTTATTATTATCTCCCTATCTGGCCCAAATTAAAGCTTTTGATACTTACTTTATTCCTGTTCCAGACTGCCTTTTTTGTGCTCACTATCTATATTGCAACCCATCTTTATGCCAGAGTACGGGTTCGGAAATCCATATCCAACACAGGAAGAATGCTTCATACTTATATGCACCACGACTTGGACTCCAATGACGTTTTTCCTTCCGCCTATGCGGAGGTTGCCACACAGATTGTGCAGATTAAATCCACAATGCAGCGTCATGAACAGGCAATGAAGGCGGAAACCGACCGTAAAAATGATTTAATCACATATCTTGCCCACGACCTGAAAACCCCCCTTACCTCTGTGGTGGGATATCTTGACCTGCTGGAGGAGGCTGCCGATATGCCTGAAGAACAGCGGAAAAAATATATTCATATAACCCTGGAAAAGGCGCTCCGGCTAGAAAAATTGATTAATGAATTTTTTGGCATTACCAGATACAGTCTGCAGCAGATTGTATTAGAAAAGGAAGTCATTGACCTTTCCTTTATGCTGATGCAGCTGACAGATGAATTTTATCCCCTTCTTACAAGTCATGGAAACACAGTTGAACTGCAGGAAGAAGATAATCTGACGGTATACGGGGATTCTATGAAACTGGCAAGAGTATTCAACAATATTTTAAAAAATGCAATCTCCTACAGCTATCCCAACACCCCCATTAAGGTATATGCAGGTAAAAGAGAAAAGGATATTTTTATCTGTTTTATCAACCAGGGAAAAACCATTCCTTCCGAAAAACTAAACGCAATTTTTGAAAAGTTTTTCCGGCTGGATGAAGCCAGGAGCAGCAATACCGGCGGCGCAGGTCTTGGCCTGGCCATTGCAAAGGAAATCGTTACGCTCCACGGCGGCACAATAAGCGCTTCCAGTGAAAATGAAATGACCACCTTCAGCGTAACACTTCCATTATATTAAAATTTATCTCCTGTTAAAAATAAATCCCCCATTTCCGGGGGATTTATCCATTATCAGCATTTCTGTCCCTTTATTTAAAATATTCCACACCTGAAGCAAAAATCTGAAGGTCCTGTTCTCCATAGATATTAATGGCCACCCCTTCTCCCCGGCGTTCAGCATGCGCCATTTTGCCAAGCACTCTTCCGTCAGGAGAGGTAATTCCCTCAATGGCATAGTAGGAACCATTAATATTCCATTCCTCATCCATAGAAACATTACCTTTTATATCCGCATACTGGGTAGCAACCTGTCCCTCTTCAAAAAGCCTTTTAATCCATTTTTCCGGCGCAACAAACCTTCCTTCCCCGTGAGATGCCGGAGTTGCGTAGACAGCGCCCAACTCTGCCTTAAAAAGCCATGGAGATTTGTTTGAAACCACCTTTGTATAAACCATTCTGGATATATGACGGTTAATGGTATTAAAGGTCAGCGTAGGAGAATCCTCTTTTTGTCCCAAAATTTCTCCATAGGGAACCAGTCCCAGCTTGATAAGCGCCTGAAACCCATTACAAATTCCAAGGGCCAGGCCATCTCTTTCATTTAAAAGACCCATGACAGCCTCTTTTATATGTTCATTGCAAAAAGCAGTGGCAAAAAACTTAGCGCTGCCGTCAGGTTCATCGCCTGCAGAAAAACCTCCCGGAAACATAATAATCTGCGCTCTGTCAATATCTTTCCTGAACACTTCCACCGAATCCCTGATATCCTGGGCTGTCCGGTTCTTAAAGACTCTGGTAATTACCTGTGCGCCTGCTCTTTCAAAAGCAGCCCCGCTGTCATATTCGCAGTTTGTACCTGGAAATACCGGAATAAATACCGTTGGCTTCGCTACTTTATTTTTACAGATATAAACTTTATCCGCCTTATAAAGAGGCGACCGCACGAATGACTCATCTTCCTGGGCTTTGGTGGGGAATACCTTTTCCAGTCCCAATTTCCAGGCGGCAATTGCCTCTTCCATCGTAACCGTTGTGTCCTTGAAAATAAAGGCTTCTTCTTCTTTCACCTGGCCTACTCTTCTGTAATTTAAATCCGCCGCCATCTCTTCCCTGTCACTTAAAATCGCCTGTGCCTCTTTGCCATCCATTTCCACAACAATATCGCCCAGACAGTTTTCAAACAGATCAAGGGCACACAGTTCACCGTCAAAATCCACTCCCAGCTTATTGCCAAAAGCCATTTTACTCACTCCGGCAAAAAGTCCTGTGCTATCTAACGCATAAGCCGCTTTTACTTTTCCTTCCCTTATCAGCTTTGTAATATAACTGAAGGTCTTCATTACATGATCATAAACCGGTATATCATAATTATCTTTATCAAACCAGAATTGTATCAGCACATCCCCCGGCATTTTAAGTTCCGGCGTTATAATATCTTTTATCCGTGCAGTGTCAACCGCAAATGATACCAGTGTGGGAGGAACGTCAATTTCATTAAAGGTTCCCGACATACTGTCCTTACCTCCAATAGAGGGAATCCCATATCCAGTCTGGGCATCAAAAGCCCCCAAAAGAGCGGCAAACGGCTGACTCCAGCGTGCCGGATCCTTCGTCATCCGTCGGAAATACTCCTGGAAGGTAAAACGGATTTTCCCAAAATCCCCTCCTGATGCCACAATTTTAGCCATAGACTCTGTCACTGCATAAATGGCTCCGTGGTAAGGACTCCAGGAGGAAAGATACGGGTCAAAGCCATAGCTCATCATAGTCACTGTATCTGTCCTGCCTTTAAGCACAGGCAGCTTTGCTATCATAGCCTGCGTTTCCGTCAGCTGGTATTTTCCACCATAAGGCATCAGAACACTGGCTGCTCCTATAGAAGAGTCAAACATTTCCACAAGACCTTTCTGGGAACACACATTTAGACTGCTTAAGGTTCTAAGAAAGGCATCTTTTATATTTTTTTCGTCCAAAGATTTTTTCACTTCAGCAACCGCAATTTTTTTCAGGTAGTTTTCATCTTCGTCTGGCATATCCACTGCCACATTGGTTTCCTGATGGGCGCCATTGGTATCTAAAAAAGCTCTGGAAATATTAACAATTTCCTTTCCTCTCCATTTCAGAACCAGTCTGGGGTCTTCTGTGACTTCTGCCACCGGAACGGCTTCCAGATTCTCTTCCGCCGCATATCCTAAAAATTTATCTACATTTTCAGGTGTAACCACTACTGCCATTCTCTCTTGGGATTCAGAAATTGCCAGTTCTGTGCCGTCCAAACCTGCATATTTTTTAGGCACCCTGTCAAGGTCTACCACAAGGCCCGGCGCCAGCTCCCCAATTGCAACCGACACACCTCCTGCCCCAAAGTCATTACATTTCTTTATAAGCCTGCATACTTCTCCTCTCCGGAAAAGCCTTTGTATTTTCCGTTCTGTAGGCGCATTTCCCTTCTGCACTTCAGCCCCGCAGGTTTCAATGGAACTTTCTGTGTGCACCTTGGAAGAACCTGTGGCGCCGCCGCATCCGTCACGCCCTGTTCTTCCGCCCAGAAGGACAATGATATCGCCTGGATCTGAATTTTCCCGGATTACATTTTTTCTTGGGGCCGCTCCCATAACAGCCCCGATTTCCATGCGCTTGGCCACATAATTGGGGTGATAAATTTCCTTCACATAACCAGTGGCAAGTCCAATCTGATTGCCATAGGAAGAATATCCTGCCGCTGCCCCCCTTACCAGCTTTTTCTGGGAAAGCTTGCCCTTTAATGTTTCCGCCACAGGTACCGTAGGGTCCGCTGCTCCTGTTATACGCATTGCCTGGTATACATATCCTCTGCCAGATAAAGGATCTCTGATGGCGCCTCCAAGACAGGTTGCAGCGCCGCCAAAAGGTTCAATTTCTGTGGGATGATTGTGGGTTTCATTTTTAAAAAACACCAGCCATTCCTCAGTTTCCGGCCCATTGCCATAATCCATTTCAACCGGAACCACCACAGAGCAGGCATTGATTTCATCCGATTCTTCCATATCTGTAAGCTTTCCGTCCTTTTTCAGTTTGCGCATTGCCATCAGCGCTAAGTCCATCAGACAGATAAACTTATCCTGTCTGTCTCCATAAATTTCACTTCTGGTATTCAGATAGTTTTGATAGGATGCCATAAGGGGGGCGTGATAATACCCATCCTTAAAATCAATGTCCTTCAGCTCTGTGGAAAAGGTTGTATGCCGACAGTGATCTGACCAGTAAGTATCCAGCACACGGATTTCCGTCATTACCGGATCCCTGCGCTCTTGTTCTGAAAAATAATTTCTGATATGGAGAAAATCTTTAAAGGTCATGGCAAGTCCAAGGCTTTCATACAGCTTTTCCAGTTCTTCCTCCGGCATGTCCCTAAAGCCTTTAAGTACAGGCACATCCTCCGGCTCCTGGTATTCCGTAATCAGGGTTTGGGGCTTACCGGACTGGGTTTCTCTGGAATCCACCGGATTGATACAGTAAGACTTTATTTTTTCCATTTCATCCCCGGTAATATCCCCGGTAATCAAATATACAACCGCTGTCTTTATCACAGGCTCTTCATCTTCTTTAAGAAACTTTACGCACTGAATGGCAGAATCAGCGCGCTGGTCAAACTGTCCTGGTAAAAACTCTACGCCGAACACCCATCCGTCTGATGGGATCTCAATATTTTCTCTGTAAAGAATATCTACCGGCGGTTCTGAAAATACACTGCACAGGGCACGCTCAAAGGTTTCCTCCGATAAATTTTCCACGTCATAGCGGATAAATACCCTTACATCCCGAACTCCTGTAATTCCAAGGTAGCTGCTGATTTCTTCCTTCAGTTCCTTTGCTTTTACCGCAAAGGGGGCTTTCTTTTCTACATAGATACGTTTTACGTTTCCCATGGTGAATTTCATCATCCTCCGTTATAATATTTACTGTTTTCAATTTGTCTGTTACATTTCCATTATACAGGTTCCCAGGCATTTTGCAATGTCAAATTACCGTTACATGGGGAAGTCAATTTCCAATCAAAAACCCGCTGCAGTCAGAGCCGCAGGATTAACTGCTCTTATAAGTGCAGCCGGTGTATCAGCCGGTAAGCAATATCCCCCTGGGCAACCAGCGGCTCCGTATGGGAAAAAAACACAATGCCGTCCGTAGGGGCCGCAATAATTTCTTTTACATGACCTTCATACGGATCTATAACCTCCGCCATAGGATAGCCGTATCTGATATCCTCCCCCGGTTTAATCAGCCCCCTGAAAATCCCTCCCGTCCGGGCATACACGTCTGTCAAATCCTTCTCAACAATCACATGGCTAATGTATCCGCTGTGGCTCCCATACCTGATGATTCCCATTCTTGTAAGGAAACGCAGTACTGCGGACACTGCCTGTTTTGCACCGTTTTCATCAATTACATCATTTTTATTGGTATATACGGAAAAGGCCGCCGTCATGTCATTCTGCCAGTTATAATTCAGCGTCTTGGTGTCCAAAGGACTGGGCTTTCTGACCACCACATAAGGAAGCCCAAACAGATTCGCTAATGACGTGTTCTGGTATCCTGTTTCCATCATTCTGACATGGGGAATAAATTCCCCTGTCATACTGAAGCTGGTTAACTGGATGCCATAAGTGTATTCTTTGATTTTGTCAAAAACTTTATAGGCAATGCGGCTGGTAGTATCTCCGTCCTCTTTTCCCGGAAATCCCCGGTTAATATCTATCTCATCTACCCCGAAAAAACGTCGGTCTACATTAAGACTCATACTGTTTATCACCGGAATCACCAGTATTTTTTTGTGGGAGCAAATACTTCCTTTTCCCTCCAGCTCCCTTAAAGTCCTTACAAGCTGGGAACAAATGTAGGTCTGCTGTACCTCGTTGCCTCTGGCGGCGCCTACTATACAGGCCGCCGGCTCCCCTTTTCCAAAATAGTACCCCCATATAATCATATCCTGCCGGTAAGGGGAATGTACTCTGTAAATTTCTTCTTTCTGCATAACCTATTCCTCCCCAATGCCTGTCAGCACCCTTGCAATCAGGGACCCTTCCCGCACAAAAGGATACTCTCTTAATGTAAAAACAAGACCGCTCTTTGATACCCGTATTTCATCCAGCACGCACCCCTCCAAAGGACTTACAATCTGTCCTATCATGTCTCCTTTTCTGACATAATGATTGTGAGCAATGGCCGGAAGAAATACGCCGGACTTTCCCGCACGGATAAAGTCCACCTCGCCATCTGTGGAAACCGCCGGATACTGGATTTTCCCTACCTGCCCCTGCCACATGCCAAGCTCCTGCATTAAATGAAAAATCCCTTCCACCACCTGGTTGCCATATCCTCTGTCAATTCTGGTTCCTACTCCCATTTCCAGCACCATAGCCGGAACCCCAAGCATATTCATGGAATGGACAAGCGTGGACTCATGCACTGTGGCCGTTGCATTGGTCCAAATCATATCCGTATTCAAAAGCCTTGCAAAGGGCAGCAGTTTATCCGCCATATCCTCACAAATCCGTACCTGAGGAAGCTCCTTTACAAAAATATCGCTTGCATGTACATCCAGACACATATCCGCTCCCGCAATATCTCCTACAATTGCAGCTGCCACCCGCTCCATGGCCGTTCCCTTTTCATTGCCCGGAAACATTCTGTTAAGATCCATCCCCAGCTTTGGTACTTTATGCTGGGCAACATCCAGACTTAAAGGATTTAATGCCGGATATACATCCACTATCCCAGTCAGCTTATCCTGCTCCTCCATAATTCTGCGGGTCAGCTCATAGCAGATATACTGTCCCTCAAATTCATCTCCATGAATACCGGATACCACAGCCATTCTTTTATCAGAGGGCTGTTTTCCCATAATTCTGTTTTTTTTGATTATAAGCTTTTCTCCTACCGGAAGCTCAATAGAAAATACCTCTACAACCAATTTCGTCCCCCCGCCTGTTACAGAGCCGTCTATTCCTCCGCAACAAGTCCCTGCATCACATACAAAATTTCTCTGTCAACCGCCGCCTCGGAAATGCCTCTGGTCTGGGAGGCAATCTTTAATCCTTCCAGCACATACATAATATTTCTGGCTGCGCCTCTTGGGTCTTCGCAATAAAATTCACCGTTTTCCGCGCCTGTCTGGATTAGCTTTTCAATCACATACACCGCCGCATCAAACTGCTTTTTTAAAATATTTCCCTTTGACGGCTCACTGTCAAAAAAATACTCATAAACAGCTTTGTTTAAAGACTGTTTTCTGTTAAGAAGTTCTTTTTTCTGTTCCTTTAAAAATAATGCAAGAATATCGGAAGGCGCTGCCCCTTTAGGAATACTCTGTTCAAATACATCATCCGCATCTTCCTGCTCAAGCTTAAGCACTTCCTCAAATAACTCACTTGTATTCTGAAAATACAGATACAACCCGCCACGGCTGATTTGGCACGCATCCACTATATCTTTCATGGTTACATGCTTAAATCCCTTTTCCATAAATACTTTTCTTGCCGTTTCTATGATGTATTTTTTCTTCTGTGCTGATTTTTCACTCATGCCCGCCGCTCCTACGCCAAAGGTCCGTCCCATATTTCCAGTATTTCCCTAAGCCGTTTAAGCCCTTGCAGAAAAACACCATTTTCCACCGCCATTGACCAGAGTCTTCCTTTTGTCATGCCGCCAATCACATACTTTGCCATAATAGCAAAAATAACCTCTATTTCTTTAAGTTCCACCTGATTAATCAGCAAAAGCTCATCCTTTTCACTTCTAATACGATAACGGGAATATACATAAACATAATTCCTGTCAACCAGCCCTGTCCTTTGCATATCCTTCACAAATCCAAGAAGTGTGCTGTCATATACCGGAATGGGAATTGATTTATCCGGCACATTATCTCCAGAATAATTATGGACCAGCTTTTCCCCCATCTTCTGTTCAAGCCATGGGATATAACGAAACAGTCCACTCACCGCCTGACGGTATTTTTCAATCTTTTCCTGTCTGTAAATATTTTCGTTCTCCATTGAAATCACATTCCTTCTCTTATCAGGCCCTTTATCCTCACAAATTACCTGTCATTTTTATCTTACCACAAAATACAAATTTGTGCACTCTTAAAAAAGAAGAAAGCATGGAAATGGAAATGAAAATAATAAAAAATCATGCCATGATATGTCAATTTTTGTCGAAATCGCTTTGTGTGACAATATATTGTTATTTTTAGCCAAGATATTTATAGCTTTTTGCTATTTCAAGCAATATAATAATACAAGAGTTAACAAACATAGTTAACTCCGGCTAATTAGCAATTCCGGAAAATTCCCCTTTTACACAAACGAAAAGCCCTGAGGATACGCTTAGGGCTTTTCGTTTGTGTAATTACAATTACAGTTGTTTCATCCGCACCTCTTTGGGTGGTTTAGCGGCTGTCTCCGTCTGATTTATTTTCCTTAGCAACAAGCTTGATATCTTGCTTTTTACAATAAGGTCTTTGATTGTATTCAGAAGCCAAATTCAAAAAACTTTTCCAAATTTCTAAGGAGGTACTCACTGTCCAGAACCTTGTTCTGCTTTGAAATACTGTCAATAAAAGATGCCTTGTCTGTTCTGTCCGTATTTCCATAAGTATTCTTTATCTTTACAGCCTCAACGCCCTTTTTCCAATCCACCTGTTTTTTCTTCTCTTCCTCAAAAGAAGTTGGATTTTTCCTGTAAGCTGTCTGTTCCCAGTTGATAAAAAACTTCATAGCTTTCATAATTAATCCATTGTCGTCTTTTTCTATGCCCTCTGTCTGCATTTCGGAAAACGTCCTATAGCTTTCCGGGTCTATCCTTCTCATCATCTCCCCAGTGCTTATATAATCGTCCGGCGCGCCAACCATTGCCCCCCATCTGATATCATATGTAACGTTGCCTTCACTGTCTTTCTGGCCGTTTATTCCATATTTGGCAATGGTATTCATGGCTTCCATAAACAATCCGGCTTTTCCATTTTCAAGACTTCCCGCAAGATATTTTGCCTCTTCAAGGCCCACCAAAATCAGTTCCTGCCTCTCTTCTTCCGTCAGCGCTCCAACATTATGCGGAATCAGATTATTTTCGATAATAGAATATGCGGCGTCTGCAACATTTTCATCCGCTCCCTTCAGACTCTTTCCCAATTTATCATTGGTCTGTATGTTTGGAATAATGCGGTGCAGCTTTCTTGCAGGCTTTATGGCTTCCTGTAGTAATTTCAATTTCTCCTCATCGCTTAAAATTTGTATATGGGGATTGTCATTTTTTATGGACAGAATTCTTTTGTCCAATTCTTCCATTCCTTCTTTTGAAATCTCCATAATTACGCTTTCTTTCCCTTCCTGGAAAAGATTAACTTTTTCGCCCTTTTCCACTGTTTCCATATATTTGGCCTTGTCTGCGCATACTTCCTTTTTTGCAACGATTTTGTTCACGTTTCCTGTCTCATACGACGCTGTATATAAGTTAATGTCCATTTTACGCCCCCATCTGTCATTTTGTGAGAATTTTCGACAACTGCAAAAAATTTTTATTTATATATATATATATATCGGATATTTTCAGAAGTACATACAGCCTCTTCTTGCTACTATCACATATTTTTATCGGTTCTTTTTTAATACCTGACATCAGGTTTCACTGTCTCTAACTTATCTTAACCAGATTGCAGGTCATTTCCTTACTGCCTGTGATTGTAAGCAAGCGTCCCTTATGCTGAAATACAGGCCGCACTTCATAATTCAAACACAAAGTCTATTCAATTATCAGAGTGTTTTGTGCCAATGGCTACTTAACATGGACCTATAATAAAGTATCATTAGCTGAGTAATTTGTATTATACAAATGCAAAAAAATAAAGCATCAGAAACCCTATAAAATCAAGGTTTCTAACACTCTTAACTATTTCCTGTCTTAAACAGGGGCAGTAGGAATCGAACCCACATCGACGGTTTTGGAGACCGCTGTTCTACCTTTGAACTATGCCCCTTTAATTCGGAGGTTACCAGAACCACCGAATCATATTATATATTACCATAATGTAATCTGTCAACTGTTTTTCAACATTATTTTTCAAAATTCCGCCTGAAAGAATCCGGCTTAATTATACTCTACAAACTCTCCATATTCTTTCCAGATGTTGCATACCCAGGTTTTTCCCCTGTTGAAAATAACTTCCTTTCCGCTTTCATCATAGAATTTTGCCGGAGTCGCATCGCCGCCTGTCCGTTTCCATGTGCCCTTAATTACTTTTCCGCCGGTAAAGACAATCGCATCTCCTTCCCCGTGTACGCCAAAGGCAAGGTAGTCATGGTCGTCTCTTACTTCTCCATGGCAGTACTGGAATACCACATTGGCAACCGCAAGCTGGCTTCCGTCAAGCTCGTCTATCTGTTTCTCTCCATTTTGATATCTGTAATATAAATGTTCCTGTTCATTATACTCAAAATAGGGATTGTAGGCGCCATATCCGCCTTTGTTTCCGCTCTGTCCGCCTGGATAAACCATAGTGGCTGATGGCTGGCTTCCATAATTTTCTTCTGCCCATGTGTTTTCAGCAGCAAACAGAAAAGGAGGCACATAATCTTCGTCATACTCCCACTCATAGCCCAGCCTTTCAGCGGCTTTTTGCATTCCTTCAATAAAAAGATACCCGGTAAATTCTTTTGCATAACCTGGGCGGCTTACCCTGTTAAAGGCTTCGTCAGCCGGATTGTGAATGCCTAATACAGACGCACTGATGTTCTGCACCGTATCCCGGTTAATCAGTTCCTCCACATAAGGCACTGCCAGTCCCCAGTTACAGTAAATCGCCTCATACCCCATAGCAACATACACAAAGTAATCACGGCTGCTTCTAACCGGACCAATTCTCTCTAAATCGTCAAAATCCTCAACAACCGCCATCAGCCTTGTAATGCGCCCTTCCACCGGCGCTTCATAAATAATGCTTGCCCTGGAAATGCCGTACTGGGGCATAGCCGGTGAATTGTTGGGAATCATCACCGCAATAGGCCGCCTTGTTACCACATTTTCATCTTTCCATTCTCCTGTCAGATAACTCTGCATTTTTCCGTCTACGGACTCTCTTTCTGTTGCATCCGGTGACGGCTCCGGCGTCTCTTCCGGTTTCGCCGGCAGCTGCTCCGGACCAATCTGCTCCACCACAAGCTCCGGCAGTTCCTCCGGTTTTTCACCACACCCTGCTAAAAGTGCACCCATTAACAATCCGGCGGCTGTAATTAATATTCTTTTTTTCATTTTGTGCTTAAATTCCTTTCCATCTGTCCTTCTTCAGGCTTTATTTTCATTATAAAAAAGGATTAAAGTTCTTTTCATGTCCAATGGTAGTGGACTCTCCATGCCCTGGATATACTTTTACCTCTTCCGGAAGAGGCAGCAGTTTTTCCCTTACAGAACGCACTAAAGCGCCCATGCTTCCTGTAGGCAAATCCGTCCTTCCTACTGATTCCTGAAATAAAGTATCCCCACTGATTAGTATTTTATCACTTTCAAAATAAAAGCAGCAGCTTCCCTTTGTATGACCAGGCGTAGCGATCACCTGGCAGGTTATATCCCCAATAGTAATTTTCTCCCCATCTTTCACATAAAAGTCAGCAATTACCGTACAGGGCCTTCCCGCTCCTTTGGAAACATTTACTGAAGCATTCTCACATACTTCTTTTTCCTCCACACAGGCATATACCTTTGCGCCGGAAAGTTCCTTTAATTCTTCCACACCCCAGATATGGTCAAAATGTCCATGGGTAAGCAAAATCGCTTCCACTGTAAACCCTTTATCGGTAAGGCCCTGGTAAATATATCCGCCCTTATCTGCCGGGTCAAACACAATTGCCTTATTTTTCCCTTCTTCATATACAAAATAGCAGTTTGTGGAACACATGCCAATCACAATTCTTCCTATTTTTAACTGCGCCATCATTTATTTTCCTTTCCTGCCAGACAATGGTTTTATGCCTGGTTTGATGTCATTATCCGGTAGTTCTTTCTATATCCTGCACACTTTCTATGGAACTGATTTTGTCAATAACTCTGTTTAGCTCATCCCTGTTGCTGATTTCAAAGGAAATTGCCAAAGTCGCCGTTCCCTGTCTGCTTGCTCTTGTATTCATGGAAAGAATATCAATATTTTTTTCGGTCAGGGCACGGGTGATATCCGCCAAAAGTCCGTTTCTGTTATCCGCAAATATTTTAATTTCCGCCAGATATTTCTCACTTCCCGTTTCATCCGGGGAGCCTTCCCACTCGGCGTCAATCAGTCTTACTCTTTCTTCTTCCGGAAGGTTCAGCATGTTAATGCAGTCTGTTCTATGGATGGATACGCCTCTTCCTCTGGTGACAAACCCCACAATTTCATCTCCCGGCACGGGAGAACAACATTTGGAAAACCGCACCGCCACATCATGGATGCCTTTTACCGTAATTCCGCTTTTAGACTTAATCTGTACCGGTTTTCTTGGCTGGTCATTTCCGTTTCCGTTAACCGCCGCAAGCACTTCTTCATTCGATATTACTTTTTTATGCTTTTTATCATAGCTTTCCACCATCTTATTGATGATCTGCCCTTCTTTCAGGCCGCCATGACCGACTGCTGCCAACACAGAATCCCAATCCCGGAACCCATACTTTCGCATAATGACTTCCATATATTCCGGCTTAATGATTTCTGCAGTATCTATGTTCTTCATTCTGCAGTAATTCATCAAAAGATTGTTACCCTTGACAATATTTTCTTCCTTAAATTCATTTTTAAACCATTGATTAATTTTATTTTTTGCCTGCGTGCTCTTTACCACATTCAGCCAGTCACGGCTGGGTCCCTTGGAATTTTGGGAGGTCATAATTTCTATTCGGTCACCGTTTTTGATTTCATATTCAATCGTAACCAGTTTACCGTTTACCCTCGCACCAATCATCCTGTTTCCCACTGCGCTGTGAATGCTGTAGGCAAAATCAATAGGCGTGGAGCCTGCCGGAAGATTTTTCACCTCGCCAGTAGGCGTAAAACAGTATACGCTGTCAGAAAACAAATCCAGATCGCTTTTTAAAAGATTCATAAATTCCCTGTTGTCCGACATATCCTGCTGCCATTCCAGAATCTGTCTAAGCCAGGAAAGTTTTTCTTCCTCAGAATCCTCTATTTTTTTGCCGTCTGACTCCACTTTATATTTCCAGTGGGCGGCAATCCCATATTCAGCCGCCTTGTGCATTTCATAAGTGCGGATTTGTATCTCAAAAGGCTGTCCGCTGGTGCCAATCAGCGTTGTATGCAAGGACTGGTACATATTTGCCTTGGGCATGGCAATATAATCCTTAAAACGCCCTGGTATAGGCTTATACATTTCATGTATCACCCCTAAGGCTGCATAACAGTCTTTTACCGTATCCACAATAATACGTACGGCAAATAAATCATAAATCTGGTCAATGGTCTTATTCTGGTTCTTCATTTTTTTGTAAATACTGAAGAAATGTTTAACCCGGCCGTCAATCTGGGCTACGATACCGGCATTTTTTATGTGTTCGCTGACTTCGTCCACAATATTCTGAATATATTTTTCACGGACACTTTTACGCACGGCAATCTTATCCACCAGGTCATAATATGCCTCCGGCTCCAAATATTTTAAAGATAAATCGTCCAGCTCCACTTTAATTTTTGATATCCCAAGACGCTGGGCAATGGGCGCATAAATATCCATCGTCTCCCTGGCGATCCGGTGCTGTCCTTCCAGGCTTTTATATTTTAGGGTTCTCATATTATGCAGCCGGTCAGCCAGCTTAATGATAATCACACGGATGTCCTTTGCCATGGCAAGAAACATTTTCCGCAGATTCTCCGCCTGCATCTCAAAACGATCCAGAGTCCTGTCCCCATTCTCATTGGTAAATTTCAGCTGTTCCAGTTTGGTAACGCCATCCACTAAAAGCGCCACATCACTGCCAAACTGTTCCTTAATCTCATCCTCTGTCATGATAGTGTCTTCAATCACATCATGCAAAAGTCCAGCCGCAATGGTTTCCTTATCCATCTCCAAATCCGCCAGAACAATTGCCACACACAAAGGATGGATAATATATGGCTCTCCTGACTTGCGCACCTGGTCTTTATGGGCTTTTGCCGCCAGAAGATATGCCTTTTCTATCAGTGAAATATCATCTGATGGATGATATTTCTGCACGCGCAAAATTAAATCCCTGTATAATTGTTCGGGACTTTGAAACTCCTGAATGGCCTCAATCCTGCCATCATCAAAAACCACCTCATTTTTATTCTGTCTGTTGTCCTTTTCTTCCGTCATATAATCACATCCTTAGATGAATTTCATAGCTGTTATCAGGCACATTTGAAGTTATTATATCTACTTTTGCACATTTCGTCAATTAAACCGGAAGAGTTTCTGCTTTTCTTTCTTTATTTGATTATTTATTTCTTATTTTCCGTAAATTCTTGCATAGGCGTCTAGTATTTTTTTCTGACTTTTCCCTGCAATAAAGTAATAATCCATATATAACCGGTTCTCCATATAAAGGTAAGAACCATATGCCGGAACGTCACAGCATATGGCAGCGTCCGCCGCCAGAAGAAGTCCATACCCCCTATCTGAAAGGATAAAAGGAAGCGCCTCTCCCTCCTCTTTGTGGGAAATATACCTTGCTGTTCCCCTAAGATTCAATCCGCCTTTCTCCTTCATTCCAAATCCGTAAATATTTTCCTTCTTCTGCCATTCCAGATAAAGCCATGCCTTCACATCTTTATTGTTTCCCCACTCTATCTGACGGCATTCTATTTCCCGCTCTGAAAGCAGGAGATTTTTATCCCGCATCATATAACGGATAGCGCCGCTTTTTTTATCCACCTGCAGACAAAGCTCGTCTGTCAGAAGTTCCACCAAACCTCCTGATTCTTTGTACATCCATGCTCTCTCCGTCCTGTTAATTCTAATCCCTGGGTACACGCCTTCCGTTATCTGCGGCCCCCTTGCAAAGGTCACACGGATAATTGCATCCTCCACAGGACACAGACGCAGTGTTCCATACCGGCTTTGAATATAAAGACCGTCCGGCTGTTTGGCAAACCACCGCACCGAAAGATCTATTTTTCCATGTCCTGCCGGGCGTAAGCTTTCCGTGGCAGGCATGTCTCCAAATTCATATTCCCTTTCCTTCCGGCGGCATTTGTCTGTTTCCGGCTTTTTCTCTCCCAAACCCTGATGCCTTTCCACATTAGATATTTCAGATATCTCCTTACTTTGGACATTTTGCAGAGATGGTTTTGTCAGCTGTCTGCTGATAAAGGGTTTTTTCTCCTCCGGCGTGACCGCCTTAACGCTTACCGCTGCCGGACGGCTCCTCTTTGTGGCCTCTCTGCTTCCGTCTGGTATTCTCCGTTCTTTTTGTTCCTTTTCCTTCCTGTTATATATTTCATTTGCCGCCGGACGGACAATGGATATTCTTTTTTCAGGCAGCGGATCCGTAATCAGACCTGTCAGTTCCTCACAGAAAAGCACACATAGTTCATGAAGGGCACGGGTGGCCGCCACATACAGCAGCTTTGCATGTCCATCCTCCACAGGATATTCCTTCCTTGTGGGATTTAAAATCAGTACGGCATCAAATTCCAGTCCTTTGGTATATTCCACAGGCAGTACCATAATCCCCTTTCCAAACTCCGCCTTTTCCAAATCGCCTTCCATCACATCCACATATTTTCCGATCTCTTTTGACACCTTCCGGGCGCTTTCTTCATTGCGGCAAATAACTGCAATGGTATCCAGTCCGCCGCTCTGCCATTTTCTGCAGACCTCCGCCGCCTTTTGTATCAGTGTCTGTCTGTCGGACAGCCTGCTTACCTGCACTGGCTTTCCATGCCTGATAATCGGCTCCACCGGGTAAATGGAAAACTGTCCATGATGTAAAATTTTAGTGGCGAAATCTGATATTTCCACTGTGTTCCGGTAACTTTTCTTCAAAAGTCCGAAGCTGTCCATGGCGTCTGTCAAAAACAGCTTTTTTAATTCCTCCCAGTCATTTAAGCCATATCCAAAATGAATGTTCTGGGAAACATCTCCCATAATGGTATAAGTGCAGCCGTAAATACAGAATTTCAGCACATGGTAAGCCATCATTCCAAAGTCCTGAGCCTCGTCAATTACCACATGATGGGCCTCGCTGATTACTTCCTGCTCCTTCACCCTTTTATATAAATAGGCTAAGGCGGATAAATCATATACATCAAATTCCTTCTCCGGGATATCCACCGCCTGCCCCTTCGCTGCCTGCTTTTTCAGAAAATCCTTATACATTTCAAAAATAGAGGGCTTCCATTTTTTTCCTCCATATCTTCCCCGGTAGGCTTTCAAAATGGCTTTTCTCTCCGCTTCCGTATATTTAATTCCCTTTCCCAGAAACTCTTCCTTAATTTTAGCGTTCAGACGCTGGTTCAGCATATCAATTTTGCTCTGGATGGATATGGTTGGATTTTGTCTGATATAATCTTCCACCGCCTCCTTCTCCAGCAGTCTGACAAAACTTTTCGGATTCATTATTTTTCCTGCTGTCTCGTCAAAGACGCCTGTCTTTCCATTTCGGAAACCTTCTACAAACTGTTTTGGGTTTAGCAGTACAGTGTCCCTTGGAATCACATCCCATTCCAGCCTTCGGCAATATTCTTCCAAATCCCTAAACCATTCTGACCTGCCTTTTATGCTTCCCCTTTTTCCGCTTTTTTCCGTGCTTTTGATTTTGTATTTTTTTTCATCCCAATCCTCATATAAAAGCCGGACAAAAAGCTGTTCCATGGTCATCTGACGTACCCCATATACATCCAAATCCGGCAGCACTCCCGTAATATAATTGAGCAGTATCCGGTTGCTTCCAACAATATAAAAATCATCTGGCCGGAACCGCTCCGCATAATTGTATAAAATATAAGAAATTCTGTGCATGGCCACTGTAGTTTTTCCTGAGCCGGCCACTCCCTGTACAATCACATTATGATAAGGGGATTTCCTGATAATTTCATTCTGCTCCTTTTGGATCGTAGCTACAATCTCTCCCAGCACCGCCTGCTTGTTTTTGGCCAGATATTTAGTCAAAAGGTCGTCATTGGCAATTACTTCACTGTCAAAGTAATCTAAAAGCTTTCCATTCTCAATTTCATAGGTGCGCTTACGTTTTAAGTCTATTTTTATCTTCACGCCCCCTGGCGCCGTATAACTGCATTTTCCAAGATTATGTTCATAATAAGCGTTAGCCACTGGCGCCCGCCAGTCCACCACCATCCAGTGGGTCGTATCCTTTGAAATTCCTCCCTTTCCTATATAAAGGGATTCTTCCCTGCCACTATCTTCATCGCGAAAAATAATTCTGCCAAAATAAGGCTTGTTTAATGCCTTCTCATTCCGTATAAGCGCACGTTTCATGTGTTCATGCAGGGTAACTGTATTATTCAAAATCGTAAGGACCTCCGCATCATTATCATGGTAATGGGCAAGCATCTCATCTATGTCTTCCTGCATCCGCGCAACCTCACGCCCGTAATTGTCTACATTATCATTTACCACCGCCAGTGTCTGCGCCAGATAACGCTCCTCTTCCTGTTTTGACACTCCCGGATTCTTTTTTTCACTTTCTGCGCTCATACATGCCTCCTGTTCCAGTTCTGATTCTGTTTTACAGTTCCGCCCCATGCTTCCATCTTCCGTTAAGCAGCAAAAGGGTATACATAATATTTTAGTGAAAAAGAGAAAATTTACTAGACTTTATTTATACAATATGATAAACTATATACTGTTCTTGTAAGAAAAATAATTTCTTTTATTTCATAATTTATTGATTGTTATTTCAATCTCTTCTTCCCAATTATTGTATTAAAATATTGTGGCTTATAAACGTTAAATCACAAATTCCAATGCAAGCAACAGGGTATCAAGCTTGGGGCGCTGTCAGGCGGCAGAATATACAAACTGATTATTTATGGAAAAAAGGAGAACCTATGGCGGAATTAACTTCTATGATGAATATTGGGAAAGAAATGGCGCGGAAATTAACCTCTGTTGGAATTGACTCCTCCGAAAAGCTTCTTGAGCTGGGCTCCAAACAGGCATTTTTAAAACTAAAGGGAGCATATCCTCAAGTCTGTCTGGTACATTTATATACATTAGAAGGGGCAATTCATAATATAGAATTCAATCAGCTTTCAGAAAAGACGAAAAAGGATTTAAAAGAATTCAGTGACTTTCTAAAAAAATAACCATACTTTTCATATTTTTAAATAAACCGGGCGGCCTGTAAAGCCGCCTGTTTTATCATAGCATCAGATTCAAGCTCCTAACTGCCTCCGGATTTGCATCCATTTTTCCTACTGCCTGGACAGAGCACAGAGCTCTTCCAACATTTTGGGCAGTTCCGTCTCCATTCTCTCATCGTCAAACTGACAGGTTCCCACCTTTTTATGGCCGCCGCCGTTGTATTTCAGCATCAGGCTTCCCACATCCATTGTAGCTGTCCGATTTAATATGCTGTAACCTACCGCCGCTGAACACCCGTTTCCTCCTTTTCCGCTGACAATCCATGCAGAAATATTCTGCTCCGGGTACATACTGTAAATCATAAACCGGTTTCCGGTGTAAATAGGCTCCACGCCCCGAAGGTCTGTTATAATCACATTTCCTTCTGTCCGGGTATATTTTTTAACCATTTCTTTAAACTTTTCCGTCTGCTCATTATAGACTTCTATTCTCTCCCGCACATCAGGCAGTGCAAGAATTTCCTGTATGCTTAAAACCCGACAGTCCTCCAAAAGCTTTTCCATCAGCGCATAATTGGAAATAGTGAAATCTCTCCATCTGCCCAGGCCGGTTCTCGGATCCATCAAAAACCCTATCAGAACCCATCCTTCAGGATTCATAACTTCATCAATTGTAAGATTGCCGGAATCAACCTTATCCACCGCTTCCAACATCTCACCAAAATGGGGAAACCTCTCCGCTCCGCCGTAATATTCATAAATAATCCTTGCGCAGGAAGGTGTTAAACGGCTCTCGCCTTTGTACTTTCCCTTAAGCTGCAGTCTTTCATGTTCACTGGAATGATGATCAAACCAAAGGCCGCATCCTTCCACAAAAGGCACGTTTGCCAGACAGTCATTTTCATTTACTTCAACCAGACCATCCTGCAAATCCTTAGGATGTGCAAACTTCCAGCAGTCAACAATGCCTGCCTCCAACAACAGCGCCCCACATACCAGTCCATCAAAATCTGAACGCGTAACTAATCTCACAAAGATTCCCTCCTTCAATTTATATGTATGATAATACTATACCATTTTATCCCTTATCATGCCATAGCCATTCTGCACTCTTTTCAGGCAGATAAGAAAGTTACTATTCACGGGTCAGGAATGTGCACTTGTTGCGCATTCCGTGAGAACATGATGCAGGAGTGAGGGGCGATTTTTGCGAAGCAAAACTTGGAATATCGCTCCGAATTGTTACTATGAGCGGCTCTCAGGCCGTGAATAGTAACATAAGAAATGATTCTGTCCACGGTTCAGAGTCTTCCTTAAAAAGTTTCCAACATTTGTAATACTTACCAGCGCCGTAACCAGAAACGCTCCCGGAATTACAATCATCCACCAACAGCCGGATGGCGCCGCCTTTTCCGCCAGTTGCAGCATACTGCCCCAGGAAATAATCTCCAGAGGCAGCCCCATTCCCATAAAGCTTAATGTGGACTCTGTAATAATCCCATTTCTCACATTCATTACTGCCATAAACATAATTGACGGCAAAAAATTAGGAATCAGGTGTTTCCATAAAATATAAAAAAATCCGGCTCCCATGCACCTTGATGCCGTCACATATCCGCAGTTCCTTATCTGCCTTACCTCTGTCCGTACCACTTTTGCAATACGCATCCATCCGGTAAGGCCAATAACCAGAGAAATATGAATCACATTTGTCCTTCCAAAAATGGCCTGTAGCAGCGCCACCAAAAGAAGCTCCGGAATACAAATTAAAATTTCCACCAACCGCATCATTAAGGCATCCAGCCACCTGGGAGCAAGTCCGCTTACCGATCCATACAGCATAGCAATAAAGACGGACAACGCTGCCGATACAAGCCCGATAAACAGAGAAATTCTTCCCCCATACCAAATCATGGAAAAAATATCTCTTCCCATGGTATCAGTACCAAATAAAAATTCATGGTCCGGCCTTCGGTTATAGTTAGCCAGATCCATGTAAAAGGGATCCTTTGTTATAAAAAACCTGCAGCCCAGGCAGCCTGACACTATCACTGTCAATAAGACAATAGAAAATAACGGTTTTCCCATGCTCCGTCTGTCTTTTTTCCCATTTTTCTTTTCCGGAACAGGTTTTATCCCAACGATTTCAAATCTTTTATCTGTCAACGCCATCCTCCCTTAAAGAAGTCCTTATCCCCTTCCACAGCACGAATCCGGGGATCCATACGCTCACTGACTGTCTGCGCCGCTATATTACAGAAAATAACCACTGCACCGGATAACATACACAGCACCATCAGCAGATTATAATCCTGATAACGGGCGCTTTCATAGGCAAGCGTTCCAATTCCCGGATAGGAAAACACCATTTCAACCACATAGGTTCCTCCCAATATATGAGAAACCGAAACCGCCATAATACTTAAATAAGAGGGAAACACATTGGGCAGGCAGTGCACAGACATTATCTTTCTTCTGTCAAGCCCCTTTGCTTTTGCCAGCAATATATAATCCGCCCGGATTTCTTCCAGAATTTTATTGCGTATCAAATAAGCAAAGTACCATAAATGTCCCATCACAACCACTGTCACAGGCAATATTAAATGCCGGATACGACCCCACACATTTTCGGCCTCTCCCATGTCATATGCGCCGCTTAAAGGCAAAAGGGGAAAGCAGATGGCAAACAGATAAATCAGCCAAAGAGACATCCAAAACTCTGGTATACAGCTGACCACTGTCCCCAGCTGACATAAAATCCGGTCAATCATTTTTCCTTCCTGCTGTGCACACAAAATTCCAAGAAGCAGGGACAATACAAATATCAGTCCAAAGCCCATACCTCCAAGAAGCAGCGTGTTTCCAATCCTTCCCTTTATTACCTGCCGGACATCCATTTTATATTTAAAGGAAATTCCAAGGTCCCCCTGCAGGGCATTGCCAAGCCACCGTATATACTGTACATGGACAGGTGCATTCAGTCCTAATCTCTCTTCCGCCTGCAAGCGTTCCTCCCCGCTCATCTTTTCCACACGCTCACCATAATAAGATACTAGCGGATCGCCCGGAATCAAATGGGCGATATAAAATACAACAAGAGAAAGCGCCCACAGGCTGAAAAGAAACAGAATTATTTTTCTCCCATAATAAAAAAAATTTTTACTTTTCATGTTCCTCCTTTACACGCTGAAATTATATTCAGGAATGTTTTAAAACAGGAATTGCCGAAAGGAGCTTCCTGGTGTATGGATGTTGGGGTGCTTCAAAAATCTCCTCACAGGAAGCTGTCTCTGCCAGCCTTCCCCTGTACATGACTCCCACCCGGTCGCATAAATACCGCACCACAGACAAATCATGGGAAATAAACAAAAAAGTAAATCCATGTTCTTTCTGCAAATATTTGAACAGATTAAGGATCTGTGCCTGTACGGAAGCATCCAGCGCAGAAACCGGTTCATCTGCTATAAGCAGCTCCGGTTCCATAATCAGCGCTCTTGCTATGGCTACTCTCTGCCTTTGTCCCCCGGAAAGCTGGAAAGGATATTTATCCAGATAAGACGCCTCCAGCCCTACATGTTTTATCCAAAATTCCGCCTCTGCGCGAAGGCTTTCCGGCTGTATTTTTTTCCGGCTGACGACCAATGGCTCTGTAATAATATCCGCAATTTTCATACGCTGGTTTAAGCTGGATGTTGAATCCTGAAAAACCATCTGCCGCAGGGACGCAAGCTTTCTAAAACCGCCACGCAGCATATGTTTATTCTGGATTTCCACGTCCTGATACAGAATTTTCCCTTCCTGCGGCTGACAGATGTTCATTATACACCGGGCCACTGTGGATTTGCCGGAGCCGGATTCTCCCACAAGTCCAAAAATTTCTCCCCGTCCAATTTGAAAAGAGACATCCGAAACTGCAGGAATTACAACCTTTTTTCCAACGTGAAATCTACAGGTCAAATGTCTGACATCCAAAAGGATTTCCTGTTTATATGGAACTTCTTCCTTTTGTTCTTCTTTTTCTTTACAGCCCCATTCCCCAAACCGCTCTTTCTCTTTTCGTCCGCTGGTTTGGTTTTTTTCCAATTGCAGCGCTTCCCTGTTTTCTGCAACAGGATTAGCAACTTCAGGCGCCCGCTGATCCAAAAGCCAGGTGGCAGCATAATGGGTATCTGTTATCCGGAACATTGGCGGCATTTCCTCATAGTCAATCCTAAGCGCATACTCATTCCTTCCTGCAAAAGCGTCTCCCTTTGGCAAATCCGCCTGGTCCGGCGGCATTCCGGGAATTGTATACAGCTTTTCCCCCGGCTTTGCATAAGAAGGCAAAGACCGGAGCAGCCCCCAGGTATATGGGTGCCTGGGATCTTGTATTATCTCTTTGGTGGTGCCAATTTCTATGATTTTTCCTGCATACATTACTGCAATGCGGTCTGCAATTTCTGCTACCGCCCCCAGATCATGGGAAACAAAAATTATGGCCATCCCATACTTTTTCTGCAAAGAACGAAGCAATGTAAGAATCTGCGCCTGATTTGTCAGATCCAGCGCTGTAGTAGGTTCATCTGCAAGCAAAATCTCCGGGCTGCAGGACAGCGCCATGGCTATCA
Organism: uncultured bacterium; assembly: GCA_947381965.1. Lineage (GTDB taxonomy): Bacteria > Bacillota > Clostridia > Lachnospirales > Lachnospiraceae > Suilimivivens. The sequence continues at coordinate 57,081 of CANCXX010000013.1, read as the reverse complement.
CACATCTTTGCAGCATACCGCCGGAAAAATGGCAGGGATAAAGGTCATACCACTGTTTTGGATTGTCAATTTCCACAAGAGCCATCAATTCCATTACCCGCTGATATGCTTCCCTTTTTTTCATGTGAGGATTATGAAGCCTCACTGCCTCTTCAATCTGTTTTCCTATGGAAAGCGTTGGGTTTAAAGCTGTCGCAGGCTCCTGAAAAATTATGGAAAGCTGTCTGCCCCGGAGTTTTTGCATTTCCCTCTCACCATAACTGGTAATGTCGGCTCCCTTTAACCGGATTTGCCCACAGTTTACCCTTGCATTTTCAGGCAAAAGCTTCATGATACTTTTTAAAAGCACGCTCTTTCCACAGCCGGATTCCCCTGCCACCGCCAATATTTCCCCCTTTTTCAGATTAAAAGATACATCTCTTAATGCCTGCAGCTGTCCCTTAAAAGTGTCAAAATTTATGGACAGGTTTTTTACGCTTAACAATTCTTCCATATAAATCCTTCTGTGGCTGCCTTTTGCAGCGCTATTTTTAATCCGTATCCATCGTCCACTCTGTAACGTTCCAGAAAATGCCTACTCCGTGATGCCCCATAACAGTATCCGGCGCAATTCCCTTCACATCCTTACCCGCAACATAATCCGCATCAAGATAACAGATAAACGCAAACGCCGGATCTTTGGCAAGGGCCTCCTGGAATTTATGATACGCCTCCCGCCGCACCAGTATATCGTCTGAACGTCTTGCTTCTGTCAGATAATGATCCACCTGCTCATTGGAATAGCCGCTGTAATTTGCCCCCTTGTCAGTGCCAAATACCTTATAAGTATGGTCATCCGCATCAAAAGGACTGCCCCAGCCAATCAGATATGCCTGCTGGCTTCCCCAGTCAACCACTGCCGGTATCTCCACATTCACATCCAGACCAATCTCCTTAAGCTGCTGTGCCACAGCCTGGGCCATATCAAGGCGTACCTGATCCCCGGCCCCCACGCTGATGGTAAATCCCAGCTTTTCTCCCTTACGATAATAAAAGCCATCGTCATTAAGGATACAGCCTGCCTCCATTAATAGTTCCTGGGCCCTTTCAGGGTTATAGTCATAATGCTCCACACTTTCATTGTTATACATGTTTCTCTGCAAAGGGCCATATGCGTTTATGCCATGCCCTAAAATAACAGAATCCACTATGGCCTGACGGTCAATGCCAAAACATACCGCCGGAATAATATCCTTATTTTTCTTCCAAAAATCATTTCTGAAATTAAACAAAATTCCACGGTAATCAGACGTTTCCATTTGATAAACCGTATACCCTTCCTTATCTGCAAAGGTTATGGCGTCTCTGGGTGGAAGAAGAGCAAGGTCCAGTTCTCCTGCCAGCATCTGAAAGGTTCGTGCATTGTCATCCGGCACAATCTTAAATATAATTTTTTCTATATTAGCAGCGCCTTTAAAATACTCTTCATTTCTGACAAGCGCAATAGACTGCCCTTCTTCCCAGCTTTCTATCCGATATGGTCCTGTTCCCACCGGATTCCGGAAAAAGGAGGCGGTCTGCATATCCTCTCCTTCCAGCAAATGCTTTGGAAGAACCGCCATGGTCATATAATCAAGGAAGGCAATGTTAGGCGCCGTCAGCCGGAAGGAAATGGTATTTTCATCCACCACCGTAATTTCCTCCACATCCTCAAAATCAGGAGCGTTTTCCGAACCATTTGCCGGATCTTTTATGGCTTCAATCGTAAACTTCACATCCTCTGCCGTAACCCTTTCCCCATCATGCCACTTTACACCCTCTGCCATATGAAACGTATATGTATTGGTCTGGGGTTCAAACTCCCAGCTCCGGGCAAGCCCCGGAACCACCTGATTCATGCCGTCATGGGCGGTCAGACCATCAAAAATCAACAGATTAATTTCCCCATGTTCATCCATTGCAGGATTGATACGAGTATAATCGCCGCTTCCATAAACCAGCGCGGATGCGGCCGGTTCTTTTTCTTCCATCCCCTCCGCTTCTGTCGTATATAAATTTTTTCCTTCCTTTTCTTTCAGCGGCACATTGCCACAGGCACACAGCCCTGTTGCCATCACCATGAACAAAATAAGTATAAGCGCCTTTTTCATCTCCATTCCTCCCAGCTTTGCCAAAAAATTTAAGCGAAAAAAAGCCATTTGATATGTATTCATACACATCAAACGGCTTCAGCCATCTGTATCCAAATTCCTATGATAAATCTGCAATTATTTATAAAGCGCATTCATGCGGCATGGTACCAAACCTTCAGGCAGGTACTTTGCTGTCTTCCGGACAACGAATATATATTAACATACATCTCTATAAATAACAAGCAATTTTTAAATCGAACCCTGCCGGAACTGCTTAAGCTGTTACTATTCACGGCCTGGGAGCCGCTCATAGTAACAATTCGGAGCGATATTCCAAGTTTTGCTTCGCAAAAATCGCCCCTCACTCCTGCATCATGTTCTCACGGAATGCGCAACAAGTGCACATTCCTGACCCGTGAATAGTAACCTTAAGCTCCTAAACGTAATACTTCGCCTGCGCCCCCCAAAGCGCTGTGTACAGTCCGTTTTGGCTTAACAGCTCATCATGGCTTCCTCTCTCTGCAATCTTCCCTTCATCAAAAACAATTATATCATCACAGAACCGACAGCTGCTCATCCGGTGTGAAATATAGATGCTGGTTTTTTCTTTCACCATCTCATCAAAGCTTTCATAAATTGCCGCTTCGCTGACAGGGTCAAGGGCTGCTGTGGGCTCATCCAGTATTACCACCGGCGCATCCTTGTATAAAGCCCTGGCCAGCGCCAGTTTCTGGATTTCGCCGCCGCTTAAATCTACACCGCCCCGTCCTTTTAAAATCTTTGTATCCACCTTGCAGGGAAGCTGTTTTACCACATCCTCCACTCCTGCCTTTTCCAGGGCCTTCCAGATATTTTCCTCCACCCGTTCATAACCAGCAGCAATATTTTCTCCCACCGTGAATGAAAACAGCTTAAAATCCTGAAAAACCACACCAAACAAATCTCTGTACTCTTCTTCATCATATTTTCTGATATCCACACCATTTAATGTAATCTTTCCTTCCGTAGGTTCATAAAGTCTGCAAAGAAGCTTGATAAACGTTGTTTTGCCTGCCCCGTTTTTCCCTACCACAGCCATTTTCTTTTTCAGATTCAGCCTGCAGTTTACATGTTTTAATACCAGCTGGCTGCTTCCCGGATAGCAAAAGCTTACATCTTCAAAGGCAAGCACATACTCCCCATCCTGTCTCTTTTCCACCGGAATGGTTCCAGTAACATGCCTGCTTTCCAAGTCCAGAAATGCAAGGAATTCCGTCATATAGGTAGTAATCTGCCGCAGCTGCATCTGGGCTTCTATCAGATCCGCACAGGAAGAAGCAAACTTTGCCAGGGCGCCGGCATACTTTGTAAATGCCCCCAGTGTAATTGCCCCCACTGCCGTTTTAAGTATTACAAACAGATAAGTAAACCAGGTAAATAAACTGCTTATCAAGGCGCTTCCAAAGCCTTCCTGACAGTTCACATCTGTGCTTTCTTTAAAATAATCCCGGCTTTTCCTTAATTCAGAAGAAGCGTTTTTCATCAGCATAGATTCCATACCAAAAATACGTATAACTTTTCCCGCCTGGTAATTCATAAAAATACTGTTGGACAGATAAGATAATTTTTCTTCCACACCTGTATGTTTATTGAACATTTCCATTCGTTTTTTGGCAAAGCGCTCCGAAAGCCATAAGGATACTATTATAATTCCAAAAAGAACGCTGCCTAAAAGGAGAAAAGAACATACAGGGCCTGCCGCTGTCTGCCAAAACGCACTCCCTTTTTCAGGTTTTGCCATGCAAAGATAAAATACCATGGCAACTGATGCCGCCATCTGCAAAACAGCACACACTATCTGGCGGTAATAATAAATTACCATGCCAAGTCCCCCATACATCTCCGATGTACGTTCAAGAAAAAGTATTTTCTGGGAAACCTCCGGGTTTTCCAGTCTGTCATAGTCCAGGGCAAAAGCTTTTTTCCGTATCCATACATAAAATAAAAGCCACATTCTTGTCTCCATCCCCCGGAATTTTCTCCTGAGAATACTTACCACCAGACCAAAAAACAACTCTGTTAAAAGAAGCGCAAGGGCGTACTTCCACGCGTTTTCATACTCTCCTCCAATTAATGCGTCAATAAAATCCGCCGTCAGAAACAACCCCACATAAACCTGGCATACAGACAGCACAATTCCCAAAAGCTGAATCGGTATAATTGAAGAATCCTCTTTGTGCACCATCTTAAGAAGCCGGAATCCGGTTTTGTGTATCAAAACAAAATCTTTTTTTTCCATATTATTAACCATATCCTTTCAGTCTTTCATCTCTTCCTGATAATACTTTGCCTGCAGAGAAAACATTTCGGCATATGCCCCCTGTTTTTTCATTAATTCCTCGTGACTTCCTTCCTCCGCAATATGCCCCTTTTCCAAAAAAAGAATCCGATCACAAAAACGGGTGGAGCTTAACCTGTGAGAAATAAAAACTCCCGTTTTATTCTGCAGCATACTCTCATACTTTTCATACATTTCTCCCTCTGCAATTGGGTCCAATGCCGCTGTAGGTTCATCCAGTATTACAAAAGGCGCATCGCAGTATAACGCACGGGCAAGCATCAGCTTCTGCTGCTCACCTCCTGAAAAAGAAATTCCTTCCCCATCCATATCTTTATTTATCATTGTGTTAACCCCTTTGGGAAGGGTACTTATCTTTTCCCAAAGTCCGGCTTTTGACAAACTGTCTTTTAAACGTTTATCATCTGTATGTTCCGGTTCTTTACAGGAAACATTATCCGCCACTGAAAAAGAAAAAGAAAAAATATCCTGAAACACTACTGCAAACTCTTTAAAATATTCCTCTGGTGCTATTTTTGAAATATCCTGTCCGTCCATAAGAATCCTTCCACCGGTTGGATAGTACAAACCGCACAGAAGCTTCACAAGCGTTGTTTTTCCTGCTCCGTTTCTTCCAACCAGCGCCAGACGCTCTCCGGCCCGGATTGTCAGACTGATATCGCTAAGAGTATCCTCTTCCATCCCCTCATAACGGAAGCTTACATGCTCCAGCCGGATTTCATGCGCCATCCGGGGATGCAGCGGTTTTTCTTTTCTTCCGGCATCCAAAGACTTTGTACCTAAAAAGTCCCGGTAGGCGTTCACATGTACATTATTTTGTAAAAAGGACACAAAGGCGTTAAATAACCCGTTCATCCATGTGCCAAACCCCGCCGCCATTCCTGTATAAAGCAAAAACTCGGCAACTGATAATACTCCTTTTCCCATCTGCCAGATCAGATATCCATAAATCAGCAGGTCACGTACAAAGGTCAGAATTGTTTCCACAATTTCCACCTTCATTACATTGGTCCGTTCTTTGTCACATACTGCCGCAATATTATCAATTACCTGATAAAAAAAGCTGGTAAACCATTTTCCCATCCGGTATAACCGGATATCTTTCCCATTTTCCGCCAGAATCGATTCCTTTTTCATATAAAAAGCGCCACGCCAGTTTCCCTGGTTTTCCTTTTCAAGCTGTGCTTCCTTTTCTCCCGCTTTTCCATGCAGGAAAGCCACCAGCACTGTCTGTAAAACCAGAAGTGGAAGGAAATAAGGAGCAATGCCAAAAATAATTAAAGAATAAATAAACAGCCCCAGCAGGTTCCTGCCTATGTCAAGCACATCCACCAGATACTTTTCAACGCCCTGCTCGTTTCCTGACATAAGCGCAGTACAGGCATTTTGGATTTTTTCCTGCCCGGCAGCGCTTTCCAGAAATTGCACATCCACATCTAGGCATTTACCATAAAACGCCTTTCCCATTCCAAGCCGCATCAAAAATAAATGCTGCTCTCTCCCCCCTGACAGATAACCATGATACAAAATATTCAGTGCCTGCAGCAATCCTGCATAACAGACGATTTTACATATATTTTCTATGCCGATTCCTGCTGTCAGTAAGGCCACCACAACGCTTGGAAGGGCCATTGCCATAAAAGGCAGAACTGCTCCCAGCACCATTTCAGCCAGACATACGATTACTGCTCCCCATCCCTCGTTTTCCTTAAGGCAGAAAAATTCAAACCGGATATTTCCCAGTATGATACGAATTCTCCCCTTCGTTTTCTTTTCCTTTTGTTCCATAAATCCTTCTTCCTCCATCTCTGATTATGCTGTCTTTTCATTGATGGATTTATTCTAAAACAAGAACCGCCCTTTGGGGCGGTTCCTGCACGAAATGTTTATTCTTTTTCACGAAATGCACTGCTTACAGCTGCGCTCCCTTCATACCGGCATTGTAATCTCCGCTGCAAATATCCCCGGCTCATTTGCCAGATGAAGAAAACCGTCATATTTTTCCACCGCCGCCTGGACTCTTTTCATTCCCAGCCCATGATTTCCCCGCTTTGTGGAAATATAGTGCCGATCCTTAAAGTCCAGATCTTCTTTTGCTGAATTTTGAATAGAAATATAAAGCTGGCTTTTGTTGCGCGCCATATAAATACGTAAGAAACGCTGTCCAGGCACAATTTCTTCACAGGCCTCCAATGCGTTATCCAAAAGATTCCCTAAAATCACACACAAATCCACATCTGACACTGGCAGAGTTTCCGGCATCTGTGCCTTACAATTTACAGAAATCTCCCTGTCTCTTGCAAGACTTAGTTTTCCATTTAAAATTGCATCTATCATCTGATTTCCTGATTTTACATAAGTATCTATCTGATTCAGACTCTCCTCCAGCTTATCCAGATAGTCTGATACCTCCACAAATTTTCCCAGCGCAAGCTGGGCTTTGAGCACCTGTATATGGTTGTGATAATCATGCCGCCATCCCCGCATATCTTTATAAATCATTTTAATTTCTTCATATTGTTGACGGAGAACCTCTTTTCTGAAACTCTCACTCTGAAAGGTAAAACCCCTTTGATAAAATTGAAAGGTTCCCTCCAGAAGAATAAACAGAAGATATTCCCCCATAATGCTGCCCCAGATTATGCAGTCCGTCATCCCGCTATCCGCTTTGATTCTCCCAGTTTGCGCCATCCATAGGAATAAGGAAACCAAGCCCAAAAGCAGACCTGTTATCAGTCCGTTTGAAGCCCTTAGATATCCTCTTTTACAGGCAGAAAGGCAGATAATCAATAACAGCAAAAAACCGTTCATGCTAAGCAACGTTTTTGCCGGTAAAAAGGATGCTGCCGCAAAAGCAATTCCAGGCACACAAATAAAACGCCACTGACTCCTTGATGTTTCTTCATCAAAAAACAAATCGTACAGCAGGTAAAGAATGGTGATACCTGCCCACACAACCCAGCTTTTAAACCACAACGTGCAAAAAAGCAGACCCATTCCCAGAAAAAACACCAGAATCCGCTTTTTTATACCCTTTTCAATGACTGCATTACTTTCCACATAATAATAATATAAAACATACCACAAAAACTGTAAGACAAAACCTTTCATGATAACTCCATGCCCCTTTTTCTGTAATAACGAAGCCAGGCATTGTTTAATTCTTCCCATTTTCCACGCGCAATAGGAAGGCATACATCATGCTCCATAAAAACCTCTTTTCTGGTAATTTTCTCTATATGTGCCATATGGACCAGATAGGAACGGTGTATACGGAAAAATCCATCGCTTTGGCTTTCCAACATCTTTTCCAGCCGTGAAATCCCGGTTTTGCACCGTATATCCCTCAAATTTCCCTTACAGCAGACCATGGTTTCATGAGCCATACTTTCCAGATAGCTAATATCCTTAATTCTTATTCTGATAAGACCTTCCACTGTATCCAGCAAAATCACAGCCTCCGGCTTATTCAGCCGCTGCCACGCCCGGTCAAGGCAAAAAAACAGCTTTTCCTCATTAACCGGCTTTAAAAGATAAGAAACCGCATCTACATCGTACCCTTCCAGCATATAATCTTCCAATCCTGTTACAAAAATAATCTGAAGATTTTCTCCAGTTTCACGCAGTCTGCGGGCTAAGGCAAGCCCATTCATCCCTGGCATTTCAATATCCAGCAGCAGAATATCAATGTCCTTTTTTTCCTCCCAGCCAAAAAGGAACTGATCTGCATTCCGGCTAAAAGAAACCTTTATTTCTACCTCCCGCTTCTCCGCCCATACCCCTGTCAGTTTTTCAAGCATTAAAAGCTGCGACGGTTCATCATCACAAACTGCTATATGAAGCATTCCATTTCCCCCATTTTATGTAATTAATGAAGCCCTTTAAATTTTCCGCCAGTATATATTCTTTCTCACTTCACTTAAATTTTCAACAAATCGCTTCTTTGCAATAAGAAAATCTTCCAAGTCCATTAAAATATGATATAAGACCGCCCGGCTTTCAAATTCTGTCCGGCTTACCGGCAATGGCTCCTTTTGCATGTCCTCAAAAATGTTTTGAAGCCGGTTTATCTGTTTTACCGGCGAATTGGTTTCAACAACGTAATCCTTCATATATAAGATATATTCGGCAATAATCTGCGCCTGCTTTGGCATATTTCTAATTTTTTTCATTTCATAATGGAGATTATGCAAAATCATACATTGCTGCATACGCATTTCAAAATAGTCAATATAATACCCCGGATGGGAAGAAAAAGTGTTATCCTGATATTCACAGGCGTCAATCACATACTGTTTTATCTGCTCTTCCAATCCGCAGATATCATCCCACACATTTCTCTGCATTGTTTCCCTGGAAAGATATACTGCCACCTCCCCAAGAATTGACTGAAGCTGCATTTCCACATGGCGCATATGTTCCACCAGCTCTTTTCTGGATTTTCCATTATTATGGAACAGATTCACAATAATAGCTATGGTGATGCCAATAATCACCAGCATAATTTCGTTTCTGATAAACTGCCAGGTAAATTCGAGTCTTGTTAGAAAGTGGGCGCCGATTACTGCATTAACTGATATGGTAGCTCCCCACCCCAGCATTTCGCTTATAATTACCAATAGAAAGACAAAAATACCAAAAGCAATCCATTCATTATCCAAATGCCAAAAAATTGTCCATGCCAGCAAAATGGTAAGGAACATAGTTGTCACACGGGCAAAGGAAAGCTTTACCGTGGCCCATTTTGTAGTCACAATGGTAAGCAGGGCAATGGTTCCCGCCGAAATTTCATAATCAAGATGGAACAAAAGAGCGATATAAATTGCGGCGCTGCTGCCAAGCGCAATCTTTACTGCCTTTAATATCAGCTTCTTTTTCTTTATTCTCTCTATTATACTGTTCATAATCCTCCTGTAAAAATCCAAATTTAAAAAGCTGTTTTTAATTACTGCTTAAATGTCAATTCATTTCCATCACACAAAACCGTAACCGTTCCCTCCAAAGTCAAATAAATCTTTGTCCCCAGCCCTTTCAGGGCCTTTATAATTTCTTTATCTGTCATTTTTTCCTCCGAACAGGTAATCACTGCCGCTTCCGGGGAAACAGCTGCCAAAAATTCCACTGAATTTTTTTCTTTTCTGCCATGATGGGGAACCTTAAGCACATCGTGGGCTAAGTCAAATTCCTTTTGCTCCAAAAGCTCATTTAACCGCTCCCGCTCACAGTCCCCGGTAAACAGGAAACGCCTCTTTCCATACCTTAAACTGATTACCAGAGAAAAGTCATTATCCTCCTCTTTATATTCATTCTTCTGGGGAGGATAAATTAGAATTTCTGCATTGTTTAAGGAAAGTTCTGTGGTTTCTGTAACATATACCGGCTCCATTTTCTTGTCTTTCATAACCTGACAATATTCCTGGTACTGATCGCTGTCCGATTCATAGTCCGGCTGCAATACTTTCCCTACTTCCACTTCTTTCAGAATATGATCCGCACCGCCCACATGGTCCTTATCAAAGTGTGTAAGCGCCAGATAGTCCAGTTTTTCTATTTTCTGCTCCGCCAGATAATTTAAAATAACTTCTCTGGTTTCATCATATCCTGTATCAATGAGCATACAGCCTTCCTGTGTCCTTATGAGAATTGCATCTCCTTTCCCCACATCAAAAAAAACCACACTGATACCCGGATTTAATACTGCCTCATCTAATTCTACACTCTTTTTTCCCCCGCTGCAGCCATATAAAAAGAACAATGTACAAAACAAGAGGAAAATAACCTTCCCTTCTTTCATAAGCAAACGCCTTCCCCAGAATATGCACTGCGGTTTCCAATCAGTACTTTTTTCCCGCAAAAAGCAAATCCATACATCCGTATCCGGTCTTCCGGAATTCCTTTTTCCAAAAGCACTGCCTTATAATTCCGCTCTTCAATCTGCCGCAGCGCCTTCTTTACAGTATCAGACAATTCCTTTTCCTCCGGCTCCTGCACCTTAAATTCTATAATGACAGCAGCATTTTCAGGGCTGTTATTTGCTTCTGCGCCCTCTTCCCTTGTCTGTGACACTGTTCCTGACATAAGCTTTGATGGTATTCTCGGCTCCAGCATTACATCATACCTGCCAAAACCGCTCTCCCTGTTAGACGTAATCACATATCTGTCGGCCAGCTCCACCATAAGCCCCAGCACAAAACCGTGGTAAAAACGTTCAGGCTCATCTCCAAACCTCCCCCCGCCAGTATCAAAATAACTGAACATTGTAAGCGCAACTCTGTTCATATAACGATTCATTGCCTTCACATCATCCAGCAAAAGAGCCCGGATAAAACAATTATAGTCAGATGAAGCAACATCAAACCAGCCCCGCACCATTCTGCGGAACATAACCCTTACTTCAAAATTCGTAAGTTCCAGTTCGTAAACCTCTTTCCATTCCCCATATGCTGTAACATATGTCTCAAAGCGCTTCACCTTCAGATAGCCGCTGGCAAGCAAAAAGCTCCAGATGGCATTTTTCTTTTCAGATAACTGATCATAAACAATCTGTTCGTCTATTTCTACCTGAATTGCCTCCCCCTGCATTAAATGTTCAAAGGTCTGTTTGATGTCCAGGCTGCCTTCTCTAATCAGCTTTCCCACAAGGCTATTGGAGCTGGTGTTTGCCCAATAAGCGCCCACCTTTTTTTTATTCAGGAAATTTATTATAGACCATGGATTATAGATATCTTTCCTCTCTCCAAAAGAAAATCCATCATACCAGTCTTTTACCTGTTGCTTTCTATCTGATAAATGATACTCTTCTAAAGCAGCAAAAACTTCTCCTTCCGTAAAGCCAAAACAAGTTGTATATTTCCCTGAGGTTGTTGTCACTACCTCCAAATTATTTAAATCTGAAAATATAGATTCCTTACTGACCTTTGTTATTCCTGTCATAAAAGCGCGTTCCAGATATGGATTTGTTTTAAAAGCAGAATTAAAAAGTCCCCTGATAAAATCCACCATCTCTTTCCAATACCCATTTACAAACGCTTCCTGCATGGGAGTGTCATATTCATCCAGAAGAATAATCACTTTTTGGTTATAATATCTGCCGAGAAAATCTGATAAAAACCGCAGGGATACCGCCGCCGTACCATCCGGCATGTGGGCGGAAACTTCCTGATAAAATGCTTTTTCTTTTTCATTAAGTAGATTTTCCTTCAACAGGTAGTCAAATTTATTATATTGCTCTTCTATCATCCGGCAAATATGTCTCCGGGCTTCTATAAAGGTATTCTCCTTAATCCCTGCAAAGCTTAAAAAAATTACAGGCCATATTCCCTGAAGCTTTTGATATTTTTCTTCCTGCCAAATGTAAAGTCCTTTAAACAAATCTCCACGCCCGGCATACTTTACGGAAAAAAACTGCTCCAGCATACTCATATTCAAAGTTTTCCCAAACCTTCTTGGACGTGTAACCAACGTTACATCATCATCTGATTCCCACCACTGCTTAATCAGATATGTCTTATCTACATAAAAATTATTATTTCTTCTGAGTTTTTCAAAATCCTGCACTCCGATACTTACTGTTCTTGCCATCCCTTATACCCCTTTTCAGTATATCCGTTTTCCCTCTAAAAATCAATCTGCCCGGATTATCTCCCCAAAATCAGTTTTCCTCTTTACCATAAGCCTTCAAAAATTAACTACATTCTAAAAACCAGCGGCAAACCTGACAAAATCTATAAACCAGTGCATACCTATTGCCATTGGTAAATTCTTCCTTTTCATCAGCATTGCCATAGGCAAACCGAAAACTATACCCCCCAGTATACACATGGCAGCCGCCCAGACAGGCGATTCTACAAATAAATCTGGATAATGGAGCAGTTCATGTGGAATAATAAGCAACATATAAACCCATACATTCCAAAAACGTTTTTCCGGTTTTCCATGAAGTAAATAATAAGCATATGCCAGCAAAAAAAAGCGAAATACCACTTCCTCAGCTATAGCAGGTTTCAATGCAAACAAAGCAGAACTTAATATATTTCCAACGCTGATCGACCGGTTTAATGAAAAATATAATACATTAAAAAAAGCCAGAGGAACAGAAATAACCGCTCCCAGCCCAAAATACCGAATGCTTCCCACAATACCTGTATGAATAGATACATTTTCCACATCCACAAGATCATATAATCTACAGGCCGCATAAAACGCAGCCATCACACAAATACTTGTAACAATAATGTCTGCCGTTCGTGGGTCCCGAAACAACGTAACCAGACAGACTGCACCAAGAAGCAATGCTATGATGGCCTGCTTCCACTGAAAAGTCCTTGTCTTAATAATATAGTAAACTGCCAGTAGCAAAATCAATATCTCCGTCCAGTTCCAGACTCTGGACATAAAATTATGATAATGTGGTGTAACTTCCAGAGGTAAGATGATTCCAACTGCGTAAAGTAATATAAAAGCCCCAAAAGGGATAAAGTATTTCCATCCAACAGGATACTTTTTATCTGTCTTATCCATAATAATCTTTTATACTTTCCTCCCTAGAGCGTGTTTGAAAAATGCTTCCCAGCAGATGTGCGTCACAATTTGTGGGAGATTTGTGCCAAATGAAGGGCGCATAGCGGGCTATGTAACCTGAATTTGGCGCAAATATCGCGCAAAGTGGGGCGTGCAGATGTTGGAAATGATTTTTCAAACACGCTCTAATACTTCCATTAATTCCAGCTTGCCGATATCAGTATTCTACCATTAGCATACATAGAATTCCACTAAATTCTGTATCTTTACTGTATATTATCTTACCCCCCAATTGTACTTTTTTCATATACGTACATTTATCCATTCTAATAATGATACTTCCTTCTCTTTCCCAGCAGAAACAGGCCTGCCACTATCACTGCCATTACTTCCGCTGCCACAATCGAAAACCAGATACCGTCCACGCCCCAGATAAAAGGAAGCAAAAGAACAGCTGCCAGCTGAAATACCAATGCCCGCAAAAAAGAAATCAGCGCTGACACCAGCCCGTCATTAAGGGCTGTAAAAAAAGAGGAGGCAAAAATAGCAAATCCTGCAAAAAGGAAGGAAAATGCAAAAATAGAAAACGCATGAAGGGTCATTCCCAATAACCCCTTATCATATCCCACAAACATAACCGACAGAGGATTTGCCAGAACCTTTGATGCACCAAACATCAAACAGGCGATCACACTGATTATAACAAGGCTCTTTTTTAACAGCCCTTTCAATTCTGCGTAATTTCCTGCGCCATAGTGATATCCTATCACCGGAGATACACCTACAGAAAAACCAATATACGCAGCTAAAAAAATCATATTCACATACATCAAAACACCATATGCCGCTACGCCATCCTCTCCCGCATACTTTAACAACTGTATATTATACAGCATACTGACTATGGAAGAAGAAATATTGCTCATAAGCTCTGAAGAACCATTTGCACATACCTTTAACAGCGCCCTGCCGTCGAACTCAAATTTTGTCAGCCTTAACAGGCTGGAATTTTTTCGTGCAAAATAAATCAAGGGCAAAATTCCACCTACACACTGGGAAAGCGCTGTGGCTGCAGCAGCCCCTTCCAGCCCCCAGGAGAATGCTGCAACAAAAAGAGCGTCTAATATCACATTTGTCAGCCCTGCCGCTACTGTAATATATAATCCAAGCTTTGGCTTTTCCGCTGTGGCAAACAGACATTGGAACTGATACTGCAGAATATAGGCCGGAATCGCAAGTAAAATAATTCTGCCATAGGTAACACAATCTTCCAGCATCCGCCCTTCCGCCCCAAGAAAAAATGATATGGAACGCAGAGACATAATTCCCAGAACCGCAAGAAACACCCCGCCTGCCAGAGAAATATAAACCAGCATGGAAAAAATCCGGTTTGCCTTTTCCCTGTCTCCTTTTCCTATGGTAAGCGCAATCAGGGCACCGCCGCCAGTGCCAAACATAAAACCAATACAGCCTAAAATCAGTAAAATAGGCATAATAAAATTGACGGCTGTAAATGCTGTTTTTCCTACATAGTTCGACACAAAAAAGCCGTCAACCACGCCATAAATTGAAGTAAATACCAGCATAATCACTGATGGAAATGTAAACTGAAATAAACGCCTGTAATTAAAGTGATCCGATAACTGTATCATTTTTTCTCCTATTTTAAGTCCCGCTTTGGCCCTCCCAAGTTCCATGTCCTTCAGAGAGTTTCTGGCCGTAATTACATCCTGAAACTCTCTGGGCTCTTGTCCGGGCTTTCGCTGATTTTAGTCCCGCTTCCGCCGATTTAATTTTATATTTGGGGTGCTTTTTCTTTTAGAGCATTTAAATAATTTTCTGTAAGCGCAAGGTACTTTTCCACATCCGCCTCTGACCAGGAAGAAAAAATTTCATTTTCAGCCTTTATCACCCGCAGCACAGTCCTTTGCGCCAACTGCTTTCCCTCTTCCGTCAGGTGTACTCTTTTATTTTTACTATCCGCCTGCTTTAAAAACAAAATTTTCTCCGTCTCCATTTTACGGATTGCAGAATTCACTGTCTGCTTGCTTAACCCGGAATGACGGCGGACTTCCCGGAGCAGACACCCATCCCCTTCGTCACAAATTGTATAGAGAATCCTTGCCCCACTATCAGATAGTCCCAATTTAAAGAATACCTCATGGTAAACCGCCTCAATCTCCCCTAACAGGTAATTGAATCGCTTCATTTCATTTGATGTATAATTCTTCATTCTTTCTCCCCCTGCATATGGCAATCAGCGCCTGCAACATGGTATGATTTCGTACCTTGCGTATTATAGTATGATTTCATACTATTGTCAATATTTTTCTTTGCATCCTTTCATGTTTTCGGCTATAATATAAATAACAAAATACAATTCACAAAAACTATGTTCCAAACTGTCCGACTGCTTATACCTCTGTAAGAGTCAGGACAAAACAAACGCAAAATGAAAATACCGGAGGAAAAATCTTGGAAAAATATCAATGCTTGTGCTGTGGATATAAGACATTAGACTCCAGAGGCAAATTTGATATTTGTCCGGTTTGCTTTTGGGAAGACGATACCTATTTAGATTTCTCCGTATCTCCGATTGTGGGAAAGTATTATAACAGGGAACCATCTTTAGAGGAACTATTAGATATTCCATCAGCAGCCAACCATGGACTGACATTAAGAGCCGCACAACAAAACTACCATTTATTTGGGGCCTGCATGCAGGATATGCTGCCTTATGTCAGGAAACCATATAACAGTGAAAAGTAGTATTTCATTATGGAAAGAAGGTGAAAATAACTTATGAAAAAACGAATAATTCCAATTTTGACGGTTTTTATTTTTTTAACTGCCTGTGGCAGCAAGAATATCAAAGACGATAATTTATCCGGCCAGATAAACGAACCAAACGAGTCTCTTTCCTATGATGCCTTTGATGCACTTACTGATAATGAACCTTCAGAATACGATTTTGCTCCCAAAGGTTTTACAACCCCAGAGGGTATTCCCTCCCATGATTTTAATAAGGCTGAAGAAATAAGCTTTAAAGCCGATATTCCTTTTGACGGAGAATATCTGTTTCTTATTACTGTACAGGGAGATGCCAAAGCGCAAATTCAAATTGACAGTGAGCAGTTAGGGCTTGATGGGGAAACGATTCCTGTCACCAGTCCGGACGGTGAATATGGCTTTTGGAAGCTGTTGGAGCTGACTGCCGGAGAATGCACTTTTACAGCCAAAAGCTCTGATGATCGCGAATGCAGTCTGCTTGCCCTTATACGGCCCGTGCAAAAGCTGGAAAAGCTTCCGGATACGCTGGAGGGCGCTTTCCCCTATACTTACTTATGTACTTTTCCGGAAAATACCACCTTAAATTATACCTTTACGCGAGAGCTTTCCAACCGTTCCCTTTATGGGGCAATGGCAGTGTTTTATAACCCGGCGGATAAACAGTGGAAAGAAATAATTGAAATTAATAATGCGGATGAAAGTAAGGTTTCCGGCAGTGTCCGGATTCCCCCAGGAGATATCATTATTTGTTTTCAAACCAGCAACTGGCACATCACATTTGAATAATTAAAAACTTCTTATTTTACACACTTTAAAAAGCAAGTATGCCTCACTGCAGGGCATACTTGCTTTTAAATTCATTATATTTTTGCCTGAAATCCGGGCTGTCATTTTGGAACTCCCGCAGGGATTCATGCAGATTCATATTCTGGCTTGCAATATCAATCACACATCCCGCAATATTTGAGCAATGATCGGATGTCCGCCCTAAATTGGTAAGCAAATCCGACCAGATAAATCCTGCGTTTATGGAACATTCTCCCTGCTGCATACGGAAAATATGACGTGTGCGCATCTGTTCTTTCAGATAATCTATTACCTGTTCAAGAGGCTCCACCATAGCGGCAATTTCCTTGTCATCTTCCAGAAACGCTTTAATAGACAAATCAAGAATTTCATCCACCGCCTGACAGATTACCGTAAGCTCATGAAACGCCATATCCGTAAACCGCAGTCCCTTCTCTCTCATTTCCTCTGCGGATTCCAGAATATTTACCGCATGATCAGCGATCCGTTCAAAGTCACTGATTGTTTTTAGCAGCTTTGCCGCCTCCATACTGTCTGATTCGTTAATCTGTCTGGTACTGAGTCTCACAAGATAAGTTCCCAGTATATCTTCATAGTAATCTGTCTTCTCTTCTTTTTCACGAATAGATGCCGCCGCGTCCGGCGAGTATGCAGATAAAACACGAAGTCCCTCCTGCAAAGAAGAAACGGCTGTTTTTGCCATATCCGCAGCAACCTCATTACAGCGTTCCAGAGCTACTGGCGGAGTGACCAGGAGACGCTCATCCAATTCTACATGTATCTCTGGTTTTTCCGCATCCGGAACAATTTTTGTTACAAAGCGCAGAAGAAGTCCTGACATAGGCAGCATCAACAATGTACACAAAATATTAAATGCCGAGTGGACGGCGGCAATTCCCTGTAAAGAGGCGGAATTATCCAAAAATACCGGATGCAAAGCTGCTTTGACCAAAATAAATACTGCCAGCCACACCACTGTCCCAATTACATTAAAAGATAAGTGAACCATTGCCGTCCTCTTCGCATTTTTATTAGCTCCTATGGCTGATATCATTGCAGTAACACAAGTTCCTATATTCTGGCCCATAATAATAGGAACTGCCGCCCCATAGGAAACCTGTCCTGTAGTAGCCAGCGCCTGCAAAATTCCAACAGACGCGGAGCTGGACTGGATAATTGCCGTCAATACTGTTCCTGCAAGAACCCCCAAAACCGG
Source organism: uncultured bacterium (assembly GCA_947381965.1). GTDB lineage: Bacteria > Bacillota > Clostridia > Lachnospirales > Lachnospiraceae > Suilimivivens. The sequence continues at coordinate 39,299 of CANCXX010000013.1, read as the reverse complement.
GTTTTGAAACATAATAAACAAACTTTGAAAAGCCGGAACATCTGAAAGCCCTGAAACAGCGTCCGACATAGTCTCCATTCCAAACATCAGTGTGGCAAATCCAAGCAATATCATACTGGTGTCCTTTTTCTTTGCTTCTCTTCCAAACATAAAAAGAATAATGCCGATAAATGCCAAAACAGGGGTAAAAGCAGAAGGCTTCAGCAGACGGACAAATACATTTCCACTGTCAATCCCCGCCAGGCTCAATATCCAGGCGGTAACTGTTGTTCCTATGTTAGCCCCCATAATCACGTTGACGGCCTGCTTTAAAGTCATCAGCCCGGAATTAACAAATCCTATCACCATAACTGTTGTTGCTGATGAACTTTGAATAACCGCTGTTACACCTATTCCCGTCAAAAGCCCTGTTACCCTTCCCGTTGTCAGTCTGCCAAGAAGAGATTTTAAGCCTCCTCCTGCCCTTCGTTCCAGGGACTGTCCCATAATGCTCATGCCAAATAAAAACAGACTCAAACCTCCAAGCAATGTCAAAATACTAAAAATATCCATGACTGCCTTTTCTCCTTTCATAAACCAGTCTGCACCCTTTATCCACAAAATAAACAGGCAGCAGCCAATATAGGTAAAATCTTCCATTTTCCCCTGCCAAACCAGCCATAAAAATGCGCGCAGCAAGGCGAACAACAAAAAAAGCCAGACCTTTGCTGTAATAAATACAACAAAGTCTCGCTTCTTACTTACAAAACCGGATTCTTAATAAGAAATCGTATTGACGGCAAAGTAAACACAGAAATTATCCGTGCAAGCTACTCCCTTTATGTAAGATCCAGTCTATCCAAAAATTTCTGTTTTGTCAATGATAATTCTTTTCAATCTCCCTTCCCCCTGTCAGGTCATAATAAAAAATATACTGCTGCAGGGTTCCCTCATATCCTCTGTATCGCTGAAAAGGAAAGCCCTCCGGGTACTGCTCTTTCATTACTTTATTAATATGTGTGTCCACAGGAAAAGCTTCTGTCTTATGAAGGGCAAACAAACAGACACATTCCGCAACTTTAATGCCCACGCCACACAGCTTCATAAGCTCTGTCTTTGCCTCCTTATATCCCATAACTCTTACCGCGTCCAGGTCCACCCCGCCATTTAAAACACAAATTGCCGTCTCACGTACATACCTGCTGCGGTATCCCAGATTACAGGCATACAGCTCTTCTAAAGATGCCCCTGACAGTGCTTTTGGCGTAGGAAAATCAAAAAAGATACTGCCATCTGCTGTTTCCTTTTTCTCCCCATATCTTCTGCATAAAAGATCAATGCACTTCCGTATTCTTTTAATGTTGTTCTGCTGGGAAACAATAAAGGAAATAATCATCTCCCACAAGTCCTGTTTTAATATCCGTATTCCGTTTCCAAAGGCAGCCGCCTTTTGGAGATAAATGTCCTTTTCGTCTATAGAACGGATAATCGCCTCATAATCCTCCTCTAAATCAAAATATCCTTTCCACAGATTTTCATATTCATCCGCCGGACAATCAAAGCTGATTTCATTGTCCTTTTGGCGAATCACCAAATGCCTGCCAAATGCGGTCAGCCCATAAACCTCCTCCTGACCTTCCAGTTTTTCAAGCCGAAAACACTGCCCTGACTCACAAATCTGTCGGATGGAAAAATTCTCTTTCGTTAAAACAACCATTTTCTCTCCTGTCCCTTCAGATACCTTTACTTTTTGTTTCTTTTTATCATATCGTATCCGCTTACCTTGCGCATACAGGCAATTCCTGCCACATCTGCCAGAAGCCACCCAATAGGAATCGCCCACCATATGCCCCATACGCCAATCTCCGGAACCGGTGACAAAACATAGGCCAGGGCCACCCTTGTTCCAAGGGAAATCACTGTAAGAACCAGCGACATTTCCGGCTTTTCCACTCCCCGGTAAAATCCGTATAAGAGAAACAAAATACCGATTCCGCAATAAAATGCACCTTCCACACGCAAATACCCTACTCCGGTTCCTATAATGGCAATTTCACTTCCATCTACAAAAATCTGCATCAGATACGGCGCCGTCAGAAAAATCATTACTGATATCACCATACAGAAAGCTGCGGAGACTGCCCCTGCCCGTATCATCCCCTGATGTATGCGCTCTTTCTTTCCGGCTCCATGATTCTGGGAAATAAACAGAGAAAAAGCATTTCCAAATTCCTGGGCAGGCATATAGGCAAAGGAGTCAATCTTAACCGCCGCCGCAAAAGCCGCCATCACCACAGGTCCAAAGCTGTTTACAAGCCCCTGTATCATTAAAATTCCAAAGTTCATCACCGACTGCTGCACACAGGCTGCCGCCGAATTTCTCACTACTTCAGGCAGTGTCTTTCCTCCAAAAGAAAAATCAGCCCTTTGGGGACGTAAGTCCGGTTCCTTTATCCAGGTATAAATTCCAATTCCGACTCCCGACAGAACCTGAGCAATCACCGTTGCCGCTGCTGCGCCTGCTGCTCCCATCTGAAACCCTACCACAAACAAAATATCCAGCCCAATATTTATAAGAGCTGCTCCTCCTAAAAAGCATAAAGGAATCATTGAATTTCCAAGGGAGCGAAGGAGAAACGCAAAGTAATTATATAAAAATACGAATATTATGCCAAAGAAAATTACCCGGACATATTCATACATTAATCCATAAACCCCTTCCGGCACCTGCAAAACCTGCAATATAGGATGAATTCCCGCAAACACAAGCCCGTTTAAAATAACAGAAACAGCCGCAATAAATAAAAAAGAGGCAAGCATGCTTTTTTTCATCTGCGCCACCTCTTTTTTCCCATAATAGACTGAAAAAACAGCGCCGCTGCCCATGCACAGTCCGATAAGTATGGATGTTAAAAAAGTCATCAGCGTATAAGCGCTTCCCACCGCTGCAAGAGCGTCCGGCCCCAAATATCGGCCCACTATCAGTGTATCGGCTATATTATAACACTGCTGTAAAAGATTTCCCAATATCATGGGACCAGCAAACTTCAGCATGGTCCCTGTAACATTGCCCTGTGTTAAATCCTTTTTCATAATATTCCTCCATCCCCTTGGATCTGTCAAACACCTAATGCCTCCCGCATTTTTCGTATTTCCTGTTTGTGTCCCTGGTCATCCTGGGGCGTTTCCAGATAAAAGGGCAGCTCCTTTAACGCCGGATGTTCTATTACCCGAAGCAGCGCTTCCCATCCAATTTGCCCCTGCCCTATAACTGCATGACGATCCTTATGAGAGGCAAATGGCATCATACTGTCGTTTAAGTGAACCGCCCGCAGCAAATCCAGACCAAGAACCCGGTCAAATTCCTCAAGGACACCATCCAAATCATTTACAATATCATATCCTGCTGAAAAAACATGGCAGGTATCCAGACAGACTCCTATCTTTTCCGGATGGATAACTCCATCCCGGATGGCTTTTAGTTCTTCAAAGCTTCTCCCTATCTCTGTTCCTTTTCCCGACATGGTTTCCAAAAGTATGGTAATACTTTCTTTCCCTGTAACTGCCTGATTGAGTCCTGCAATAATATTTTCTATTCCGGCCCCTGCGCCGATGCCTGTATGACTTCCCGGATGTAAAACAATATTTTCTATAAAAAGAGAATCCATTCGGACAATATCTTCCCTGATGACCATGCAGGCAAATTCATATACAGACTCTTTCGGACTGGCCAGATTCATCGTATATGGAGCATGGGCCAATAAAGGCCCAAAATTATTTTCCTTCCTTATCTTTTGAAAGCAGTCTGTCTCCTTTTTGCTGTAACTCCGAAAACCGGACCCTCTGGGATTCCGGCTGAAAATCTGCATTGTATTTGCTTCCATGTTTACTACATTTTGGGCCGCTTTTGCAATGCCCTCCGCTATAGACATATGCGCTCCGATTATCAGCATTTTTATTCTTCCATCTCCACATCTGTATCCATAGTTTCTTCCTCGTCCATCTCCTCCACTGGAATCCATGCCTTACCAAATTTTACGTCTTTAAACAAAGCGGCTAGTCCCGTAATCTGTTTTAAACGCAGAATTTCATCCCTGTCCATACCAAGATGTTTGGAAATCCAGGCATCGGACCTGCCCAGTTCATGAAGCTCCTTTACAATATTGCTCATTAAATCCACATTATGGTTTCCTCTTGCCCGGTTATGCCGGATCGTGCTTGCCATTCTCTGATCAATGGACTTATTGATAACAGAAACCGGAAGCATTCCCTGCTCCCTCTCATAAATATCAGGATATTCCAGCATAATCCGATAACGGTGAAAGCCATCTACTATCACATAAATATCATTCTCCTTACTGTAATAGCATACGATAGGCATAGTATAGCCGTCAATTCTTATACTTTCATAAAGCAGACGCATTTCCGGCGGCGCCACTGTATTAGGATTATAAGTGTTGGGCTTCACTTTTTCAACAGGTACTGAAAGAATATTATAAACAGGACTTTTATACTCCATACTCTGCCTCCTCTATGCTTTTGTATTTACGTCTGATTACATCCACCCGCTTTTTTTGCTGTTTACTAAGCCCAAAGCCCATGAAACGGCAGATATGATCATTTTTCAGGATACAGTAACACATCCGCTTCCAACTGGGAATATCCTTGGTAGATTTAATATCGTCCGTATCGTCAGGAATCTTACCCAGAAAAATAATCCGGGTTTTTTTGTTTACCGTATAATTGGAAACGCCGTTTCTTTTAATCTGATAGCCGTGTCTTTCCAGTTCCCTGATAGTCGCCTCATCCAGGCCGCCCCCTGTTTTGTGCCAGAATTCAATGGAGGTCTTAAACTTTTTTACATAATTATTCCGCAGTCTTGCAGGAAGCGTATCCAGAAGGAAAATGGTATATGACTTCCATGTATGTCCTTCCGGAAGGGAAATGCTTCTGTATCCCATGGCTTTGGTTCTGCCATAGATACTTGCAAAATTGGCCCCCTGCACCCTTCCCACCAGCTTCACCCATATCTCCGGGTCGATCACCCGGTAAAGGTTTAAAGAATCCTTGGAGTAATCATTAAAAGGAGATGCCACCCGCATCTGTGAAACCTTAAGCCCTGCCATATAGTACAAATCATACAGGTGATTATAATCATAATCAAACAAAAAGTTTGCATGCCAGACATCCTCCGAGGACCAGTCATATAAAGGAGAAGCACACCAGACATCCTTAAACTGCCTGGTAATCCAGCATTCTCCCTTATATCCATATTTTTTATTTAAAAATCCACTATATCTTTGCAGCGATTCATTGGCCCGCATTCCCAGCAGACACACTGTTTTTTTCTCGCCGTGCACCATCCTGTACCAACGTCCGAACTGCTTGGCCAGATCTTCCTGGTGCATCCGGTAACGGTAAGTAGTGATTGGATTATTCTCCAGATTAATCACATATTCCTTCTGTGGCATATTCCTGACCCACAGCTCCTTTTTCGTTTCATCCCAAGGATACCAGAACATCTCATAGCTGCTAAGAGCCGTCCTTGCCGCCATAGGAAGACATACCCAGTAAGGCTCCACATCCTCTTTTACCCTTTCAAATGTCCTCTCCACATACTCTGTAGTCACTGTGTACTGGGCCTCAAAATCCTGATGAAAAAGTCCCACCTTCTTTTGGGGAAAATATTTTTTCTTGTAGTCAAGTACCAGATTCAGCAAAAGTCCGCTGTCCTTCCCTCCTGAAAAAGAAACATAGATATTATCAAACTCCTCAAAAATCAGTTTAAGCCTTTCCATCAGCACATCATAAACATTTTTCTCCAAATACTCTCTTATCATTTGTAATCATCACTCCAGTCAAAATTTCCAATATTTGGAAAATCTCTACTAGAGAATTTATCATATAAAATGTACAATTTCAACAAATTGCGGCAATTTTATATTTCTGTACTTAAATAAGCAAGAAAACAACATCAAAATCCGTCCATTAAAAATTTGTCTCTGCACAAAAAAACAGCCTGTGATATTTTCACTGGCTGTCATATCTTTTATTCCCGCAAGCAGGAAGTTATTATTTGATTTTTCCAAACCATGCCTTCATTGTATCCAGCACCTGAACCAACTCTTCTTCCGTGATAATGTAAGGGACCATGGCATACAGGTAATTTAAAAACGGTCTGCTAAACACCCCTCTCTCATAAGCAAACTGCTGGAATCCTTTTAAAACACTGCTATCATAAACCTCAATACAAATGCAGCCCCCCATTATGCGGACCTCCTTTATGCGGGCATCGCCAAATCCCTGCATCTCCCGCCTTGTAATCTCTTCAATCCGGCAAATTTTTGACATATAATCTTCCTGTTCAAACAGTTCAATGGATTTTAACGCCACACTGCATGCTAAGGCGTTCCCCATAAAGGTGGGGCCGTGCATCAGAGCCTTGTCAGGGTCATCCCCCCAAAACCCCTCATACACCTTCCGGTTTGCCACCGTAACCGCATGTCCTATATAGCCTCCGGTCAACGCTTTTCCCAAAACCAGAATATCAGGCAAAACCAAATCGGCAACAAAACGGTTTCCGGTGCGCCCAAAACCAGTGGCCACTTCATCAAAAACCAGAAGAACTCCATACCGGTCGCAAAGCTGCCTTGCCCGTTTCAAAAAGGAAACATCATACATCCGCATTCCCCCGGCTCCCTGAAGAAGCGGCTCCACAATCATACAATTTAGCTCTTCATGATATGCTTCAAAAGCTTTTTCAAGATCCGGTATCTTTGTTGGAATATGTATCACATCCTTTTTCTCCCCATATGCTTCCAGAATAAAGTGATAGTCTTCATCATCCCCCACCTCCATGGTCTTAAAGGTATCCCCGTGATAAGCGTGGGTCAGAGACAGCACCTTCGTTCTTTTCATTTCTCCCCGATTCATATAGTACTGCAGCGCCATTTTTAAGGCAACCTCCACTGCCACGCTTCCTGAATCAGAAAAAAAGCAATAATTCAACTCCCCAGGCAGATAGTCCTTCAGCTTTTCCGAAAGAGCCTGCACAGGCTTGTGGGTCAATCCCCCCAGCATCACATGTGAAAAATGATCTGCCTGGGACTTAATCGCTTCGGTTAACACCGGATGCTTATAACCATGTATCACACTCCACCAGGAAGATACCGAGTCAATCATCTCCCTGTCCTTTGTCTTCAGCCATACTCCTTTTGCATCAATAATTTCGTAAGGGGGCTTCATATTTTTCATCTGTTGGTAGGGGTACCAAATCATATACTTCTCCTCCACATTATCCGCATCCAATTAAAAGCTTCTTTTATCCATCCCATTTTCCATTTTGTCATTCTTCATATAAGGCTGTCAGCAAGTCAATATCCACGACAATCTCACTGCTGCCCTCCTCAATACACGCTACCACCGGAAGCCCGGTCTTAGATTGGCACATTCTCAGATTGTCTTCCTCCATCCCATTGCCCGGATGGAAATGATTAAATATAATCCCTTTTACAGGCAGCTTTTGGGCTTTCATATACGCCGCCGTCAGCACAACACTGTTTATGGTCCCCAGCCCTGCGTCCGCCACAATCAGACTGGAAAGTCCAAGCTCTGTGATTACATCTTCCAGCCAGATTTCTGTTTCATCCATACAGATTGGGCAAAGAATTCCACCGCTGCCTTCCATGGTAACATAATCATATTTGCCGCAGACTTCCTCAAACCCTTTTTTTACAACCTCCATTTGCACAGGGTTACCCTCAAGCCTTGAGGCTAAGTGAGGTGAGACTGACACCTCATACACATAAGGGCACATTTCCCCCACAGGCTGGGAAATGCCGGAAACTCGTTTTACATGCCATGCGTCCCCCGGAACCAGATTTCCCTTTTCATCCCGTTCATTGCCGCTCATTGCCGCTTTATAATAGGCGGCCTCTTTTCCATGTTCCTTTAATTTTTTTATGATTAATCCGGTAACAAAGGTTTTCCCAACATCCGTCCCTGTTCCGGTTATAAATAATTTCTTACTCATTACAAAGCCTTGCCTCAAATCCCAATTTTTTTATCAACATCATATCCGTTTCCACTGTAATCCCGGCAGTAGTCAGCATGTCCCCGGAAATAGCCGCGTTTGCGCCGCTCTTAAAGCACGCTTCTCCTTTATCTCCCACCAGTCCTCTTCCTCCCGCCAGCCGGATAGAGGCATCCGGTATCAGAAATCGGAATATTGCAACACACCGACAGGCTTCCTCATTGGAAAGAGGCTTATTGTCTTCATAAGGGGTTCCCGGAATGGGATTTAGAAGATTGACAGGAACAGACTTAACTCCCAGCATTCTTGCTGTCAGCGCCATGTCGATACGATCCTCCATCGTTTCCCCCAATCCCAGAATTCCTCCGGAACAAATGGAAAGTCCTGCCCGCTTTGCAGCTTTTAAAGTTTCGATTTTATCCTCATATGTATGGGTGGTGCAAACCTCCGGAAAAAACCGGGCGGAGGATTCCAGATTGCAATGCACACGGGACGCCCCCGCTTCCTTAACCTGTCTGAACTGTTCTTCCCCCAAAAGCCCAAAGGAAACGCAAACCTCTAACCCTGTCTCTTTTTTGATGGCGCGGATACTCTCGCAAACCTGTTCCACTTCCCTTTCAGAAAGCCTTTTCCCGGAGGTGACAATAGAATAACGCAAAACCCCTCTCTCATAATTATATTTTGCCTCTTTAAGAATTTCCTCCACAGACAATAGCGGATAACTTTCAATACAGGCCGTATGGTAATGGGCGCTTTGCGCGCAGTATTTACAGTCCTCCGAACAACGGCCGCATTTTCCATTGACTATCGTGCAAATGTCAAAGCCGCTGCCGCACATCTTTTTCCTTATTTCCTCCGCTGCCTCCCGAAGCTCCAATAGCGGTTCCTCCCACAGCCTGACCGCTTCTTCCCGCGTAATCAGTTCCCCGCCCAATACTTTTTTCTTCATCTGCTCTACAAATCTCATCATCAATCCCTCACATATTAAAAGTAACCCTTTCGGTACTGCACCCAGCCAAAAACACAGCAAGCTGAAAGAGCATCAAAGCAACGCATTATTCAAATACGCTCCAGCACAGGCTTTAGACGCTTTGCCAGTGCCGCCGCCACAAAACAAAGACAGATATCCCCCGGAACCACAAGAAGAAAACAATAAAGAAACAGGGGCCAAAGACCAATCGGTGTGTTTATCACAAAATTACATATAACATAATAATAAATCATACCCATCCCATAAACAATGGCAAGTCCCGTAAAATTGGCAATCAGAATCTTATGATATGTAAGCCCATCCGGATTTTCCGTCATTTTGCCTGTTACGTAACTTCCAACGATAAAACCAAGAATATATCCAAAGCTGGGCTTTAACAGATACCACAGCCCTCCTCCTTCTGCAAAAACCGGAAGCCCTGCAAGACCTAAAAAGGCGTAAAGCCCCACACTGACAGCGCCCAGCCTCCCTCCCAAAAGCAGCCCGGCAAGCATAGTAAAAAGAATTTGCAGGGTAAACGGAACTACCGGAACCGGAATTTTTATAAATGCCCCCACTGCCGTTAACGCTGTGAACAGTGCGCACAAAGCCATATCTCTCACTTTAATTCTTGGTTTCATTTATTGCCCTCCATATTTAGCAGGTTGGGAAGTGCTGTCCGCATTTGGATACTTCCCCTGGGTTTGTTGTTTTGTTCCGTAATTAAAATTAACAGAAACCTCCATAATTGTCAACTATATTTTTTTATAAGTTTACATTCTACCTGAGTAAATTTTACTGCAGCAGAGAATTAAGCCCTCGCTACATTCGTCAAAGGGACGCTTCGCAACCGCTTGACTCATTGCTCGCGAAAACAAAAAGCATATTTTCATCAGAATTTAATTTCTTTGAAAATATGCTTCAATGACACTCTATTCCAGAACCTTTTTCAGTTCATCCATAAAAGTATTAATATCTTTAAATTCCCTGTAAACCGAGGCAAAACGCACATAAGCCACTGCTTCTAAATCCTTTAGCTTATTCATCACAAGCTCGCCAATCACCTGACTTGGAATTTCCCTCTCTTCCCTGTTATAAATCTCCGTCTCCACCTCATCTACCAGTTTCTTAATCTGTGTGGCGCTTACAGGTCTTTTATAACAGGCTCGCAACACTCCGGCTTCAATTTTAGTCCGGTCAAAAGTTTCCCGGTTGTTATCTTTTTTTATAATAATAAGCGGTATGGTTTCCACCTTTTCAAAGGTGGTAAAACGCTTATCACATTCATCACAGGCTCTGCGGCGTCTGATGGAAGTATTTTCATCTGCCGGTCTGGAATCAATCACTCTGGTATTTTCATGGCCGCAAAATGGACATTTCATATCGCTTCCTCCTATTCCAGTTCCGCTTTCTAACCTTCCGGCACCAGAAGCTGCAAAAAATACCATCCGATTTAAGGCTCTGCTTTCTCCGGGCACCGATTACACTAAACTGATAATAATACCATTATATTCCGACTTGTAAAACATGTCAACAAGTTTAAACCGCCAGGTGTAAAAATCAGGCTGTCAAATAATCTTTCATCACCTTCAGCGCATTTTTTTCAAGCCTTGACACCTGGGCTTGTGAAATGCCAATCATCTCTGCCACCTCCATCTGGGTTTTCCCTTCAAAAAAACGCAGACTGATAATTTCATGTTCTCTGTCTTCCAGCTTTTTCATGGCTTCACTTAACGAGAGATGCTCCACCCAGTTTTCTTCTTTATTCTTCTTATCGCTTATCTGGTCCATCACATAAAGCGCATCTCCGCCATCCGTAAAAATCGGCTCATACAAACTGACCGGATTCTGGATAGCATCCAGTGCATACACAATATCTTCTTTGGATATACCGATTTCCGATGCAATTTCATTTATAGTCGGCTCTTTCATATTTTGTTTAAGAAGGTTTTCCTTTGCATAAATCGCTTTATAGGCGGTGTCCTTTAACGACCTGCTGACCCGGATTGTATTGTTATCACGTAAAAAACGGCGTATTTCCCCGATAATCATGGGAACCGCATAGGTACTGAACTTTACGTTCAATGAGGAATCAAAGTTATCAATTGCCTTAATCAACCCAATACAGCCAATTTGAAACAAATCATCCACATTCTCATTACTGGATGAAAAACGCTTAATCACACTTAAGACCAAACGCAGATTTCCCTCAATATATTTTTGCCTAGCTTCCTTGTCCCCCGACTCTATCTGCTCAAAAAGCTTTTCTTTTTCGTCTGCCTTTAAAAGCGGAAGCTTTGCCGTGTTCACTCCGCATATTTCTACTTTTCCCTGCGCCATGTCCTTATTTCCTCCTGCTACGATTACAAACATGCTTTTTGGGGCAATTGTCTGTAATAGAAATCATTCACAAATTGGCAGGAAAATATTCATGCTTTCGAACCCTTTTATCATTCCGGCATAAAATAAATTATACTAAGAAAAAGAAAGGCCGCAGGTATGCTTTTTTCCGAACTGAAGTGTAAAGATGTGATAAATATGCGGGACTGCAGAAAACTTGGACGGATTTCTGACCTGGAATTTGACCAGTGCAGCGGACAAATCTGCAAGGTTTTCATCCCCAGCAGCAATAAATTTTTTAATCTCCTGTGTACAGAACCGGATATCTGTATCCCATACAAGGATATCAAACAAATAGGCCCAGATATCATCATTGTTGATATCCGCTGTTAAAATTTATACAAGAAATTTTGCTTTTGCCCTTTAACAGTCTGCTCCGGGCAATCCGTATCCCCTTTATGTCCAAGCCAGCCGCCGGTTGGCTGGCCTTAAGCCGCCACCTGGCCCGTTGTCCCCAGAAATAATAAGCCCGGAGCATCCTTTCCTTCAGTAACTTTCCCTTATCAGCTCTTTCTTAAGCCTCTTCATAATTTTTTTTTCCAGTCTAGAAATATAAGACTGTGAAATTCCCAGAAGCTCCGCCACCTCCTTTTGTGTCATCTCCCGGCCATCCGGGGCGCCAAGTCCAAATCTTAAGTTGATTATTGTCTTCTCCCGCTCTGAAAGCTTATCAATCGCTTTTAATAAAAGTTTTCTCTCCACTTCATTTTCAATATCCTTGTAAATTACATCTTCGTCCGTGCCAAGAATATCCGAAAGCAACAGTTCATTTCCATCCCAGTCCACATTAAGGGGTTCGTCAATAGATACTTCCATTTTGGTTTTATTATTTCTGCGCAAATACATCAATATTTCATTTTCAATACACCTGGATGCATAAGTTGCCAGCTTAATATTTTTATCCGGGTTAAATGTATTGATAGATTTAATCAGTCCAATTGTCCCTATGGAAATCAAATCTTCCACTCCCACTCCGGTGTTGTCAAATTTTTTTGCAATATATACCACCAGGCGTAAATTATGTTCAATTAAAATTGATTTGGCCTGGTCTTCATATTCCGTCCCAAGGTCACTGATAACCGCATTTTCCTTTTCAATTTCAAGGGGTGGTGGAAGCACCTCTGAACCGCCAATGTAATGCACATCTCCCTGTTTTGCCATCAAAAAATTAGGTTCCCTGCGGTAAAGCTTAAACTGAAGCTTCCCCGGAATCGCTATCTTAAAAATCATTTTCCAGTCCTCCTATTTCAAGTACCGCTCCCGCCTTTCCAGGCGTCCGCTGTTTTGTTGTTTTTTATGCTGATAATTCCGGCGGCAGTATCATCTGATAGCAGCCCTTTTGCGATACCTTCCCCTTAAATACCGCTACAATCACTTTATCAAATTGTTTCTCCCCTTCTTTTCCTGTTACTTTCATAGTATCTATTTCATATCCCTCCAGCACTCCGCACTCTTTGCCAATGCTGTGATAAGGTATAATTTTATATTTCTCCGGCTTCATCCATATTTTCAGGCTTTTCCACTCCTCTGCATCAAGTATCGCAACCGGTTTTTTGCTTAAAGGGTCTGTCAGGCCGTTTCCTGTGTCAATTAGCGCAGTAAATGTCACATCTCCCATATCCCCTGGAAATATTACCTTACAAAAATAATTGTCTCTTTTTTCCCTGAATCTCACAATCAATTTCCGTATAATTACAAAACCGGCAAATCCCATTCCCGCCAGAACAGCGACAGAATTTTCATGCCTTGCAGATATTCTTATTTTATCCCTAAGAAAAATAATGAATCCGCCCAAAAAAAAGGAAAATGTAAAAAGGGTACCCATCCCGCGAAGCAGTTCTGCCCATCCTTTTGTCTGACAGACAATTTTTATCATTAATCCCCCTATTGGCACCATGCCAAAAAGCACCTTGCACACATATGGAATTGGCAGACACAAAATAATGCAGTATCCTGCGGCTCCTGCGACGCTTCCTGCAAAAACTCTTTTATATGTAATCGTCTTTCCGGTTGTTTTTGCGGTAAGTGTCAGCAGATATAAATCCATCACCAGATTTAGTAAAAATATACTGTCAATATAAATGGTACCTTGCAGCTGCACTTCGCAATTTTTCACCTCCATTTCTTACGTACCAGTTCATTATAAACATTAAACCTTTCATAATTTGTCAAAACGTTGTCCCCTGCCCATTCATTCATCGCACCAAAACGACAAAAAGGACCACCCATTGCGGGTGGTCCTTTTTGTCATTCAGTGTATCAGAACATTACTTCTTTTATTTTTCATAAAATTTTCTAATAGCCTGCACCAGATATTCCACATCCCGACTCCCTGCAGTTTCCACTGCCGAGTGCATCGCCAGCTGGGGCAGACCGATATCCACTGCCGGAATTGAAACCTGTCCGGCTGAAACATTGCCCAGCGTAGATCCTCCTGCAATATCTGAACGGTTATGGAATTCCTGGTACGGCACCCCTGCTTCTTTACACAGGGACTTCATCACGGCCTCCGAATAACCGTCTGTTGTATATCTCTGACTGCCATGATACTTAATTACAATCCCCCTGTTTAACAAAGGTCTGTTTTCCGGATCCGCCTTTTCCGGGTAATTGGGGTGCAGAGCATGGGCATTATCCGCAGAGATCATAAAACTGTCCGCCAAAAGCCTCAGATAAGCCTCCCCTGTTTTTCCAAGCTTCTCACCAATTCTTTCAAGGGTATCTTTTAAGAAAGTGGAGGCAGCCCCCTGTCTGGTATGGCTTCCAACTTCCTCATTGTCAAAAATAATACACATGGTACAATAATTTTGGGGCTTTGATGAGAGAATGGCTTCCATAGAGGCATATACACATTCCAGATCATCCAGTCTGGGGGAAATCATCAGTTCTTTCTCAAGACCTCCAAGCTTTCCTTTTTCTCTCACATACAAGAACAAATCGCTTCCTAATATTTCGTCCTCTTTTATCCCCAAAATATCTGATATCTTTTCCTTTACAACCCCTTTTCCTCTGTCAGGATATTCTTCCTTAAGAGCTCCCAAAAATGGAAGCATCTGGGTCTGCATATTAAATTCTGTACCCTTATTGGCGTCCCGGTTCATATGAATGGCGAGACTTGGAATAATAAGTAAATCCTCATCAATATTTACATTTACAGACACCAGACCGTCATGACCATTATACACTACCCTTCCTGCCAGGGACAGACACCGATCAAACCATGTGGCACACAACATTCCCCCATACCCTTCCGTATTTAGTTTCAGATACTTATCCTCCACTGCCATTTCAGGATTGGTTTTAACCTTAAAAGCCGGAGAATCACTGTGGGATGCCGCCACGTGAAAACCTTTTATTTCTCCTTCCGGCACCCGAAAAGCCGCCAGAGAAGAATCCCCCCTTTTCACATAATAACTGCCTCCCGGCACAATATTCCATGCTTCCTTTTCATCCAGTTTAAGAAAGCCACCTTCCCGCAGCCTCTTTTCCACATTTTCCACCGCATGATAGCTGCTTACGCTTTCATCAATAAATGCAAGACATTTTTCCGCCTGATCCATAACCCAGCCCTCCAAAGACTATTTCTTTTTGTATCTCTGCAACATAAAGCACATTTTGATTTTCCGCTTCCACCGTACAAAACACCAATTTTGCCGGAAGCGGTTTTGCCCCTGCATATAAAAGCTGCATACCTTTTGGTATACAGCCTTACATATTCCCTTAAAATTTATTCTTAACCCGTTTTTATTTTTTTTGAAGGAAATCCGGAATCTTTAAAGGCCTGTCCGCCACATTGCTCTTTAAATCCCCCGGTGTATTGATGCCCGGAACAGGTCTGTGAGGCATAGGAACTGTATTTGCCGCTGCCTGCGGATTGTTCATTGTCTCATTTCCTCCGGTTCCTCCGCGCAAAGATGATAAACTGGGCGTTACCGGTTTCATGTATTTACCTGAAAAAGTATTATATGGTGAACCTGGTTTGTTGGTTGGTAAAGTAGCATCCTCCAGCCCTGTGGCAATTACCGTAATCCGACAGCTGTCAGACTGGTTTTCATCATACATGGCACCAAAAATAATATTAACCTCGTCACCTGCTAACTCCTGCACATAGCTTGCCGCATCAGAAGCGTCCGCCAATGTAATATCACCTGATACATTGATAATCACATGGGTTGCGCCTGAAATCGTGGTTTCAAGCAGGGGGCTTTCCACCGCCATCTTAACTGCCTCGCTTGCCTTGTCGTCTCCCTTGCCGGAACCGATACCAATATGTGCAATTCCCTTATCCTTCATAACCGTCTGTACGTCCGCAAAGTCAAGGTTAATTACTGCCGGAACATTAATCAGGTCCGTAATCCCCTGTACCGCCTGCTGAAGCACTTCATCCGCTTTCTTAAGGGCATCAGGCATCGTCGTCCGCCGGTCCACTATTTCAAGAAGCTTATCGTTGGGAATTACTATAAGCGTGTCCACATTATCTTTAATCTTTTCTATTCCGCTTAGGGCATTAATCATACGCGCCTTCGCCTCAAAGCGGAAAGGCTTGGTCACAACCCCTACCGTAAGTATTCCCATGTCTTTTGCAAGCCTGGCAACCACTGGCGCAGCTCCTGTCCCGGTTCCGCCTCCCATACCGCAGGTTACAAAGACCATATCAGCCCCCCGCAGAGCCGCAGCAATCTCTTCACTGCTTTCTTCAGCCGCCTTTTCTCCAATTTCGGGTTTGGCGCCTGCACCTAATCCTTTAGTCAGCTTCTCCCCAATCTGCAAAAGTTTAGGAGCCCTGCACAGCTGCAACGCCTGTTTATCTGTATTGATACCGACAAATTCCACGCCGGTTATATTCTCATCTACCATTCTATTTACAGCATTATTACCTGCGCCCCCCACACCAATTACGATTATCTTGGCAGCAGATTCAGCATCGTTGGTTTTTATTTCCAGCAAGAGTATTTCCTCCTTCTTTCTTCACACAATAAACCGCCACACAAAGCATGCCAGCTATTAAACTCATATAGACTATCATATAATTTTTTTTGTGAATTCGCAACCACAAATTTCAGTTTTTTTCTCATTATTTTTGTGCAATTTAACCTTCCGCCTCCTGTTCCTGCTTCTGGTCAGGTTCAAAGGAAATATTTTTTGTGTCTTCCGTATAATTTTCCATACGCAGGACGCCGCTTTTTCCCGAAAGACTTGGAAGCATATACTGCAGTCTCATAATTTTTTCATCCAGGTTTTCCGCCGGTCCAAGGGCCGCCCGCACATTTCCAAAATACAATGTCAGCGTATCATCACTGCCAAAATAAATCCTGTCCGCCGAAAGATTGTATTTGTTCACCAGCTGGGTAATATTCAGAATCGACTTGAATATCCCGCTATCCTCCACTGGCAACGGCTCATGAACAAGCACATGATCAAACTTAAGCCCTGCCACCATAGGAATGCCTGCTGTCTTTTCGTCGGAGCTTTCCACAACAATGCCATCCTTATCAAAATACATATACTTGTCCAGATATTCCACATACCCTGCCAGCGACTTTTCATAAACTTCCACCTTAATCGTATGGGGATCTATAACCGAAACGTCCATTTTTTCCACAAAGGGAACGTTTCGAATGCTCTTGTCCTTATACTTTAAGGATAAAAGAAGGGAATTATTCCCATAATGCCCTTCCATTACCATATCCATGATTTCCTCATTGGTATAATGGATGTTGCCTTCAACATATACGGTTGTAACCGTATAATTTGTAATCACATAAAAACAGGCAGCAAATAGAAAAATCACCAGAACAAGGCCGGTCGCTCCAATAATAAACAGGCTTTTATGGTTCAGTATATATGCTCCCGCAGTAATTTTTTCCTGACCACTTTCCTGCCATATATCCACTTTTTTTATCTGTTTCTTTTTTTTCAGTCTTTTTTTCGCCATTATCATTCCCTGCAGAAAGCATTTTCCAGACACGCCGGCCTTTACATCGTGTATATTCTGCCTGCTTATCCGGATTTTTTATCATCCATAGAGGGACCTTCCGCCGCCTGCACCGGAGAATCTGAAGGAATCGTATAAACAGCTCCCCCCAGGTTCTGGTAATCCCTGCAGATATCCTCGTATCCCCGCTCAATAAAATGCCGGTTTCTTACAATGGTTTCTCCAAGGGCCATAATACCTGCAATCACAAGCGCAGCCCCTCCCCGCAGCTCCTCCGCCGTCACCTCACAGCCAAGAAGACTGTCAACCCCCATTATAACTGCCTGACGTTTTCCCCGCAGTTCAATACATGCTCCCATTTTTTTCAGCTGCCTGATAATGCGGAACCGGTCTTCAAATATCGTTTCTTCAATAATGCTTACCCCATGGGAAGTGGTAAGCGCCGCCATAAGCGGTGACTGCATATCCGTAGGAAATCCGGGATAAACTTCCGTTTTCACATAAGGGAGCGCTCTCTTGTGCTCCTGGGCAATTACATTTAGTCCTTCCCGTGATATATTAATTTCCGCCCCAATCTCCTCTGCAATCCGCAGCATGCTCCGCATCTGTGCAACTGGCGCATCTTCCAGAAAAATATGACCGCCTGCCCCCAGCACACTCATCAGATATGTGCCCGCCACAATCCGATCTGCCGGAATACGGAATGTAATGCCGTGAAGCCTGTGGCCGCCCTGTATAATCAAAACAGAACCGCCTATTCCCTCAATCACAGCTCCCGCTTCCCGCAGGAACTCACATAAGGTGACAATTTCCGGCTCTTTTGCCGCATTTTGAAGCACCGTCACACCTCTGGCCATAACTGCTGCAAGTATCACATTTTCCGTAGCGCCCACACTGGATGTGGGAAGACATATCACTGCGCCTTCCAGCTTGCCTGCCCGTGCCGTAAACCCGCTTTCATTTTCATAAATGAAAACTCCCATCCGGCGCAAAGCGTTTAAGTGCATTTCAATCGGCCTTGCACCGATTACACATCCGCCCGGATATGCCATCGTTACTTCCCCTACTCTGCCCAGCATGGCTCCAAGCAACGTAATAGATGAACGCATACCTGTGACATTTTCTCCTGCCATCGTATCTTGTGATATGTTCCTCGCATCAATTGTAAGCGAGTGACCCATACGGCTTACCCTGCACCCAATGCTTTCCAGAAGCTTTTGCATATGGTGCACATCCGAAATACACGGACAGTTTTCTATCATGCAGACATCTTCTATTAAGAGAGCGGCTGCCATCACTGGCAGTACTGCATTTTTCGATCCCTGTATCTTTGTCTCTCCAAAAAGTGCATTTCCTCCTCTGATATGAATAGCATCCAAATTCTCACCTTCTGCCTTTTGGTTTAAAAGTTAGACCTATTCTACTATATGTAAAGAAGAAAAAAACGCATCTTGTACTACATGTATCCTACAAGTCCTTCAGTCGTATTCCCTTCCCAACGCTAAGAACAATTCCAATTTCCATCAGCAAAAACAATACCGATGTACCTCCGTAACTGATAAACGGAAGGGAAATTCCTGTGTTTGGTATTGTGTTGGTAACAACAGCCACATTCAAAATAACCTGTATGGCAATATGTCCCATAACCCCCACTACCAGCAGCGCTCCAAACAAATCCGGCGCATTGTTGGCAATCACCATAAACCGCCATATTAGCAAAATAAACATAAGCAGGATGGAAAAAGCTCCAAACAGCCCTAATTCCTCACATATAATGGAAAAAATCATATCATTTTGAGCCTCCGGCATAAATCCCAGCTTCTGCATACTCTGCCCCAGGCCTTTCCCTAAAATACCTCCCGACCCTATGGCGTACAGCGCCTGCAGGGTTTGAAACCCCTTTCCACTGGCATAAGCCTCCGGATCCAGCCAGGCAAGAATACGGCTGCCACGGACCCCTACCCCACTAGCATTGGGGGATTCTGACATTTTTACGATTACAAAAACGGCAACGGCACATACGGCCACCCCTGCAAGACCAAGCAATATAAAACGTTTATAATCTGGTGTGGATACAAAAAGCATAAGCGCTGCAATTCCAAAAATAATGATTGCAGAACTCATATTCTCTGTGATTCTCCATACCATAAGGCAAACAGGCACCGGCACCATAAGAACAATGAAAAATCCCTTTCCCGTCCTGATTTTCCGGCCCATCCGGCAGATTAGGCTGGCTAAAAACAAAATCATAGCCAGTTTTGCCACTTCCGCAGGCTGAATGGATATCCCCAGCACACGGAGCCAGCGCTTGGCACCGTTGGCTTCCACACCAAAAGGAATAATCAACAATATCAGTACAATAGACACAAGATATCCTAACGCGGCAAAACGTTCCCAAATATGATAGGGGAGGTTTGCAACCACAATCATTGCCGCCAGGCCTATAACGGTAGATGATGCCTGCCTTTTCAGAAAGTAAGCGGAATCTCCTTCATAATGCAGACTGGCATCATAGGAGCTGGCAGAATAAAGCATCACCAGCCCAAACGCAAGCAGAAACAGTACCACAAACAGCAGGGTGTAATCAAAAAATGATTCCTGCTGCTCTCTGGATCTTCTTCTCTGATTGTTCCCGTATCTTCTTTCTGCCACAATCACTAAACTCCAATCTTTTCAACTAACTCCTTAAACAGCTTTCCCCTGGCCTCATAATTGGGGAACATTCCCCAGCTTGCACAGGCAGGAGACAAAAGCACCGCATCACCAGGCAACGCCTGCCCCACACAAATTGCAAAAGCCTCCTCAAATGTATCGGCAATAAAAATATTTTCCACACCATGGGAACTCGCGCAGGCAGCAATTTTTTCCTTAGTCTGCCCAATTAACACCAACGCTTTCACCTTCCCATCAAAAGCCTCTATCCATTCATCATAGCTGCTTTGCTTATCATAGCCGCCGCCAATTAAAATGGTAGGTTTACTCATTGCACGGATGCCCTGAATTGCAGCATCCGGATTGGTACCCTTGGAATCATTATAATAATCTACTCCGTTCTTTGTGTCAACATATTCTATTCTGTGCTCCACTGCCCGGAAGGAACGTATTACATTTAATATGATATCCATTGGCGCGCCAAGCGCTTTTCCTATAGCGATGGAAGCCATCACATTCTCTACATTGCACATTCCCACCAGGTTCATCTCATGGATATTCATAAGCCGCTGCACGCTGCCAGTTTCTTCTGCAAGAAAAATTTCCTCTCCCTCCAGATAAATTCCTTCTTTCAATTTTCTCCCGGAAGAAAAATATACCACCTTTGCAGGACATCTGTCCCCAAATTCCCTGGTATATGAATTTTCATAGTTAAGGACGCACGTTTCCTCTTTGGTCTGTCTTTGGGCAATCCTCTCCTTCGTCTCCACATAACATTCCATCGTATGATGACGGTCCAGATGGTCCGGCGTAATATTTAAAACTGCTGATACCGCAGGCTTAAAGGTGTGTACCGTTTCCAGCTGGAAACTGCTGATTTCAGCAACAGTCACAGTATCTTCCCTGGTTTCAAGGGCAATGTCCGTATATGGATTTCCAATATTTCCCACCACATAGACAGAAGGCTTACAGGCTTCCATTATCTTTCCCACCAAAGTAGTTGTGGTTGTTTTTCCGTTGGTTCCGGTTATTGCTGCCACTTTCCCCCTTCCGCAGGCATAGGCAAGCTCAATTTCTCCCCATATGGGAACAGACCATCTGCGGTATTCCTCCAGAAAAGGGGCGTCCACTGGCACGCCGGGGCTTATCACTACCAGCGCAAATTCCTTCTTTTGTTCATCCGGAATGCTGCCTGCAAAAGCAGTAAGACCAGGAACCTGCCCTGCTTTGTCTATGATTTCCTGTACATCCAATTTTTCATTACTGTCAAAGATTACCGGAAGCGCACCAATTTTTCCAAGAAGGCGCGCCGCCCCGATTCCACTTTTTCCGCTTCCCACCACAAGAACCTTCTTATTTTGTAAATCCATTATCGTTCCTCATTTCTCTTTTTCTGTTTCCAGTTAATATGTATCGTAAACGCGCAAAATACGCAGGGTTCCTACATTCCTGCAAGTGCGATCAGACACAGCATCGCTGTGAGAATAGAAAAGACGGCGACCACCTTCGTCTCTTTCCACCCGCAAAGTTCAAAATGATGGTGAAGAGGCGCCATTTTAAATATTCTTTTTCCTCCGCTTATTTTAAAATAAACAACCTGTATTATCACCGACAAAACTTCCGCCATATAAATAAAACCCACAATCGGCAAAAACAACGGCATCTGCATCATATATGCGCTTGCCGCAACAAATCCTCCAAGAGCAAGGGAACCTGTATCTCCCATAAAAACACTGGCAGGATGGACATTGAAAAGCAAAAATCCCAAAAGAGCCCCTGTAACTGCACAAGTAACTGGCGCAATTCCTGCTCCCGTTCCCACCGCAATCACCGTAAAAAAGGTTGCTATCATTATAGTTACACTGCTGGCAAGACCATCCAGTCCGTCTGTAAAATTGGCGCCGTTTGCAGTCCCAATCACTACCAGAAACATAAATGGAATGCTAAGCCTGCCCAAATCCAGATATTGCCCCTGCATAAAGGGAATTTTCAAAGACAGAGAAACAGACGGTATATGAATCAGGTAACGTGCAAAAATACCTGTCACCACTATCTGTAAAAACATTTTCTGCCAGGGTCTTAAACCCATGGAACGTCTAAGCACTACTTTAATATAATCGTCCAGAAACCCTATCATCCCAAAACCAATTGTTAAAAACAGTACCGGCGTTATTTTAGGATGGGTCTTTGTATAGAGAACGGATGTGACCGCCACACTGATCATAATCAGTATCCCTCCCATAGTGGGAGTGCCGGACTTTTTTAAATGTGTGCCTGGCCCGTCATTCCTGACGGTCTGCCCCACTTTTAACCGCCTTAATAAAGGAATCACCAAAGGGCCAAGGACAGCGCTGAGCGCAAAGGATATTAAAATTGGCACAACAATATAGCTGCCCGTCATTTGTCTGCACCTCTCAATTATAATCCATTTTTTCCAAATAAGGAAGAATATTTTCAAAAAGCTGCCTTACCACCGGCGCCGCAATCTGCCCTCCATAATAAACCCCCTGGGGATTATGGATAATGGCAAGCGCAAGCACCTGTGGATTATCTGCCGGTGCAAACCCTAAAAAGGATGCAATGTATCTTCCGCTGCCTCTGGGAAGGGTCTGGCTGGTAGCTGTTTTGCCTCCTACCCTTGCCCCTTCCACATAGCCGTTTTTCCCGGAACCGCTTTCTACCACCTGCTCTAAAATCATTCGCATGGTAGATGAGGTTTCCTCTGATACAATATGCTCTGACGCCGGATAAGAGAACCGTTTTAACTCTGTTCCTTCCCTGTCGGCCGTCATGACCGCAAAATGCGGCGTTACCCGTCTTCCTCCGTTAATAATTGAGGAAACTGTAGTGGCAAGCTGTATCGGCGTAATCTGAAAGGACTGTCCAAAAGATACAGTGGCAAGCTCCACCGCCTTCATGTCCTCCATCTTGTGCATAATTGTGCCTGCCTCTCCCGGAAGATCCACTCCCGTTTTGTTTAGCAGACCAAACTGTGTAAAGTAATTATAGTAATTTTCCACCCCCAGCCGCAAACCTACCGTAATAAATACCGGGTTACCGGTGTTTAGGAATTGTGGTACGCCATGCACCGGCGCCTTTGTTCCTTACATATTCCAGCTTTCCCTCTTCCTTAAGCTCTTTTACCCTGGCGCTGACATAAGATGCACTCATGGCCATTATTGTGGAAATATCTTTGAGACGAAGCTTTGGCTGCCCATCTAGCAGTTCCAGTATCTGCCTTTTATGCGCCTCCCTTCTTTTCCGGCAGCCGTCGGCGTGAATATATTCCGCTTCCACTTTAAGGATCTTTTCCAGTCCCGGCTTGTCTTTATCAAATATAATTTCCAGTCTGCCATCCTTATGCACCAGAATATGGTCAATGAATTTAACCAATTCTTTTAGCTTTGCCTGATCAGCCATTTTCTCCTTTCTGACCACATCCATAATACCGTCAAGACGCATCTCTATGTTATTATATTGTAGACGCTCCTGCTTTATGACGTTTATTTTCATTTCCAACTGTTCCATTTTTTCTTTTATGTCTTCATGGTATTTAGTAAAATCCTTATCATCTATCACATGATTTAACAGTTTATCAACCAGCATATCTTTTTTAGTGGTAAGCTTTCCATATTCTTTCCAAAGCTTTTCATATTTTTTATCACTGTTTTTTTCTTTCAGCATCTTTTCAATCACTTTTCTTATGTCACAATCCAAATCTCCGCATCCCCCAAACACTTTTTCAAAATAAGGTTTTACAGCCTCATTTACTGCCTCCATCGCTTCCGTCTCCACCAGATGGATGTTATCACATCCTCCATGATCTTTTTCCTCTCTTATCCTGCCGCCGGAAAGAAATGCGGCGCATTTCCATACTGCGGAGGTATCCTTTCCCATAGAGCCCGTCCGGTAATAGACACTACCGCACCGTCCACAGACCAGCTTTCCGGACAGCTCGTATTTTCCCGCCTTCAAAGAGCCCTCTCTTTCTTTCTTTCCGTCTCTGCATACCCCTTCCCCCCTGTCCGTCCTTTTTCCGGAAAATCCAAAGCTGTGACACATGGCCCTTTTTTTTAGTATTTCCACCACTTCCTCCTGATACTCCTTTGAGACAATGGGGGGGAGAGCATTTTCCATAAAAATCCACCCGCTTTCCGGCACTTTTTCATATTTTTGGGCGTCAAAATTATAAATACGTTTATTTAATATTACAGTTCCGTGTGCCCTTGGCGCATAAAGCATATTACGCCACTGGACTTCCGATATTTTCTGCCCCTTCTTTCCCCTTGCCCCCATTTCATAAAGCATATTGCTGATGGTATAAAATCCCTTTCCTTCTCTTGCAAGCAAAAAAGCGGTTCTGTAGTACTCCGCCTCTTTTTCATTAATTTCATATGTATCCCTGCCTTTTTTATCCCAGCCAAACATCTCACAGGTTATATTGCAGCCGCTTTTTTTTTCCTGACGTCTTTTATGGGCATTCTTAATTTTTTTGGAAAGTTCTCTGCTAAAATCCTCTGCGAGAATTGCCTTAATTCCAGTAATCAAATTATCGTCCGGTGTATAAAATTTTCCTTCTATATAAATATACAGTTTTAATCTGTTTTCATTTAGCCTGCTTAGAAAAAAATACCAGTCTCTTGCAGAACGGGTCAGCCTGTCAATGGACTTAATCATCACAAGGTCAAATTTTCCTTTTTCCATATCCTCAAGAAGCCTTTGGTATTCACTCCGCTTATAAGCGACTGTCCCTGTTTCCGACTCTATGTACTGTCCGACAATCTCCCACCCCTTTTTCTCTGCAATTTCCCTGCTTTCCATTGCCTGGGCAGCTAAGGCATTTCTCTGGCTTTCTTCCTCTGTACTGCATCGGTTATAAATTCCAACTCTTTCCATAAGCTTTACCTTTCCTTCTGATAAATAATGGCTTTCATCCCATTTTTTTCCTCCTCGCTTACCAGCCCCCGCTTTGCAAGCAAATCCGTCATTTGCAGCAACAACTGCTTTTTCATGATTTTTACCTGCATCCTTTCGCAATCAGCATCCATAAATTCCTGTCCTTTATCTGCTTTATTCCATTATATTCGCCCCCTGGCCAGATATTTATAGTAAACGGCAAAAACATTTGCCGTTTACTATAAATAAATGCCCACGGCCGCATAGAGTATTTTGCTGTATTCACAGTATGTAAGCGGCGCAAACGGAAACGTCTAAAGTCGTTTCCTATCATATAATTTACCCCATAGGTGTAAGAAGCTCTTATAAATACATCAGACTCCTTTCCGTGAAATCCCGTTAAAATACCATTGACTTTAGTGCTTTAAACTAGTATAATCTGATACGCAGTGATTTATCATGCACAATTAATATTTATGGAGGAAACCATTATGAAAAAAGTACTTGCATTACTTTTAACCTTGGCCATGGCCGGCACCCTTGCTGCCTGCGGCGATTCTGGTAAGGAAACTGCTGCCAAGGGCCAGGAAAACACAAATGCTGCTTCAGAAGAACAGGCAGCACAGCCCCAGGAGGCGGAAGAAGGTACACAGGAAGCTGAGCCCGATGAGGCTGATACAGAAACAACTCCCACAGACGGAGAGTCCTATACGGTAGGTATCTGTCAGCTGGTACAGCATGAAGCGCTGGACGCTGCCACCGAAGGGTTTATGGATGCCCTGAAAGAAGAACTTGGTGATAGGGTAACCTTTGATATGCAGAACGCACAGGGCGATGCAAATACCTGTTCCACCATTATTAACAGCTTTGTTTCCAATGATGTGGATTTAATTCTTGCAAACGCAACTCCCGCTCTGCAGGCAGCAGCCGCAGGCACCAATGAAATCCCTATTCTCGGAACCTCTGTTACAGAATATGGTGTTGCTCTTGGAATTGATGATTTCACCGGAACAGTAGGCGGAAATATTTCCGGTACCTCTGACCTTGCTCCATTGGAAGGACAGGCAGATATGCTGGCGGAATTATTCCCTGATGCAAAAAATGTGGGCCTTTTATATTGCTCTGCAGAGGCAAATTCCCAGTATCAGGTAGATACTATCAAAACATTCCTTGAAGAAAAGGGATACAGCTGTGAATATTATTCCTTCTCAGATTCCAATGACCTTTCCGCTGTTGTAACAAATGCGGTAAGCAAATCAGATGTTATTTATGTTCCCACCGACAACACCGCTGCTTCCAATGCGGAGCTGGTAAACAACATCTGTCTTCCTGCTGGTATTCCGGTTGTTGCCGGGGAAGAAGGCATCTGTGCAGGATGTGGTGTGGCTACTTTATCGATCAGCTATTATGATATCGGCGTAGCTACCGGAAAAATGGCGGCAAAGATCCTTGCCCAAGGCGCTGACATCTCCACTATGCCTATTGAATATGCGCCTTTGTTTACCAAAAAGTACAATGCCGCAAACTGTGAAGCGTTAGGCATCACTGTTCCGGAAGATTATGAGGAAATCAAAACCGCCGAATAATTTACAACTGACAGTCCATATTGTGTGAGAAGTATTTACTGTCCTATTCTTCTCCACCTGACAGCGGGAGAGCCATTTCTCTCGCTGCCTTTTATTACATATTAATATAAAATGTCTGGAGGGACTCTATGAGCATCACTTACTTTCTAAATGCAATGCCGGGAGCCGTTGCCCAGGGATTAATCTGGGGTATCGCTGCCATTGGGATTTATATTACTTACCGGATTTTAGACTTTGCCGACCTGACTGTTGACGGCTCCATGTGTACGGGAGGGGCTGTCTGTATCGTTATGATGCTGACCGGCCATAATGTTTTTATATCTATCTTAGCCGCAACCTTAGCCGGTATGCTTACCGGACTGGTAACCGGACTATTCCATACTTTTATGGGCATTCCCCCCATATTGTCCGGCATATTAACCCAGCTTGCCCTGTACTCTGTAAACTTAAAGATTATGGGAAAGGCAAATCAGGCAATTAACGTTGATAAATACCACCTTTTAGTTTCCCTGCGGTATATAAAAGGTGTTCCTTTTTATAGAAATACTATTTTTGTGGTAGCCCTTTCCATTATCCTGCTGGTTCTCATTTTATACTGGTTCTTTGGAACGGAATTAGGCTGCGGACTGCGGGCTACCGGCTGTAATGACCATATGTCCAGAGCACAGGGTATTGACACAAACCTTTCCAAGGTGCTTGGCTTAATGCTCTCCAACGGGCTGGTTGCCTTATCCGGCGCTTTACTTATCCAGTATCAGGGCTTTGCGGACATCAATATGGGGCGGGGCGCTATTGTAATCGGACTTGCCGCCGTTATTATCGGTGAAGCTGTTTTTGGACATGTTTTCCATAACTTCGGCTTTAAACTAATTGGCGTTGCCCTTGGCTCCATTTTGTACTATCTAGTACTGCAGGTGGTAATGGGCTTAGGCGTGGGGCCTGACTGGTTAAAGCTCTTCTCCGCAGTTGTGGTTGCCATTTTCCTTGCTATCCCTTACTGGAGAGCAAAATATTTTAAAAAATCCTCTCTAAAGAAAGGAGCGCCCAATGCTTGAAATTAAAAATGTGACCAAAATATTTAACCCAGGAACTGTAAATGAAAAATTGGCCCTTGACAATTTCTCCCTGACCCTTAATGATGGGGATTTCGTCACAGTCATCGGCGGAAATGGCGCCGGAAAGTCCACCATGATGAACGCAATTGCCGGCGTATGGCCAGTGGATACGGGACAAATTCTCATTGACGGCATAGATATTACAAAGCTGCCTGAACATAAACGTGCTAAATTTCTGGGAAGGGTATTCCAGGATCCTATGACTGGCACCGCCGCAACCATGGGAATTGAAGAAAACCTTGCTCTGGCAAAGCGCCGGGGAAAAAGCCGTTTTTTACGTCCCGGAATTACAAGAAAAGAAAGAGAAGAATACAAAGAGATCCTAAAAATACTTGGACTTGGCCTGGAAACCCGCCTGACCTCCAAGGTTGGCCTTTTATCCGGCGGACAGCGTCAGGCCCTTACTTTGCTTATGGCCACCCTCCAAAAGCCCAAACTGCTGCTTCTGGACGAGCACACGGCTGCCCTTGATCCCAAAACCGCAGCCAAGGTTCTGGAAACCACTGAGTATATCGTCAATAAAGATTATCTTACCACTTTAATGATTACCCATAATATGAAAGATGCAATTACTCATGGGAATCGGCTGATAATGCTGATGGATGGAAAAATTATTCTGGATATCAGAGGAGAAGAAAAGAAAAAATTAACAGTAGAAGATCTTCTTCATAAATTTGAGGAAGCCAGTGGGGAAGAATTTGCAAACGATAAAGCAATTCTGGGCTAATTAGCAAAACCCATCTTTTATAAATCCTGCCATTTCATAAACACCGGGTTACAGCTGTTCATGGTGGCCTGAATAAAGTTTTCGGCGCCATGACCGGTGGTTTTATGGCAGCGGATTCTTCTGTCCTCCACCATAATGTAGCCCGGACAGCTGAATTGGTCCTGAGGAGTAACCACACCCCCCTCAAGGCCTGCTGCAGCAGTGATAATCTTAAAGGTGGAACCAGGTTCATAAGTATCATTGATACATCCATTCCGCCACATTTGATTTAGCAGCTCCTGTTTTTTTTCTTCTGACAGACCGTCTGCAGCCATTTCTTCCGGCAGATCATAGGGATGGTTTAAATCAAACTCCGGTACATCCGCCATTGCCATAATTTCCCCATTCTGGGGGTTCATAACCAGTATGGACACCCGCTCCGCCTGCTTGGTTTCCATCACCTGCTTTGCCAGTTGGGTGGCATAGCTTTGGATATTCATATCAAGGCTGATATAAAGGTCATTTCCTGCCTTTGGCTCAATCCGCTCTTCCCCCGCTTCATCAATTTCCACTCCTCTTGCGTCTGTTACGGTAAGAATCATCCCCTCCTCCCCTTTTAAATACTCTTCGTATTTTACTTCCAGCCCGATAATCCCCTGATTATCTCCGCCAGTAAATCCAAGAACCTTAGATGCAAGAGAGTCGTAAGGATAGTAACGCTTATAGTCTTCATCCACCTTCACTCCCTCCAGATTATAGGCCCGGATTGCATCGCCCTTTTCTTTGTCCACATTACTTTTAATCCGCTCTATAGAAGAATACTTTTCCACTCTTTTACGGACAAAATCTTCCGATAATCCCAGCTCTTTGCTTAAGACCTCCACTATTCTGTCAGGTTCCTTTACCTGATTATGTATAACTGAAATTGTGCAGACTGTTTTATTATCAGCGATTACCGTCCCATTGGCATCCAGAATTCTTCCTCTTGCAGCCTTTATGCTCCTTTCTCTTTCATGAAGCTCTCTGGCTTTTTCAGAATAATAATCAGATTGGAAAATCATCAGATAGGCCAGTCTCCCTCCAAGAAACAAAATCACAAAAAGGCAGCCAAAAAAAGTGCTGACAATCTTTTTTCGGTTGCAGGTTTTGTTTTTAGTCATAAAATAACCCCACAGATATGGTATTAGTATAATTTATTACCCAATCTGTGCGGTTATTCTAATCCTTATGTGATTTGCTGTTACAGGAAATCTCCGGCTAACCAGTTAAGGCTCCCCGGAGGGTGAGGGGGAAGGGGATGCCCCGCCTTCCGTTCCTGCAGGCGATAACCCCTCATCAAAGCTTCCTCCTACTGCCGCTCCTGTTTCCGGATCAATATATACACCGGTACCTGGTTCAACCAGATAGCCTGTCTGTGGGTCAATGGGATAGTTTTTCCATGCTTCGTTTGTCCCCTCTCCCTGCTCCTGCGAACTGCCTTCCGAAGCGTTTTCCCCTTCTTTGCTTCCTTCTTCCGCTCCTTCCTCTTCCTGGCCCTCCTGGTTTTCTTCTCCTGCAGGAGGGGTCATAATTTCAATCTTAAGCTGATTTAATTCCTCAATTTCCTTATCTGAAAGCTCCTCAGTCATAAAAATCCCCTTGTAGGGAAGCACCTCTGTAAGAATGCTTCTCACTATCCTGGTGGCATACTTTGCATCCGCCATAATATCACCGGACACATTGGGCCTGTCCACTACTACATAAATCAGTATTTCAGGATCGTCCACCGGCGCATATCCCATAAAAGACACTACATACTCTTTATTGCCACGGGGCAGCGTTTCCGCAGTTCCTGTTTTACCGCCGATCATATAACCGGCCGGTCTTGCCGTCTTTCCTGTTCCCCGCTCCCCGGAAACCACCAGATTGCACATTTCCCGCACTTTTGCAGATGTGGTTTCCGATATTGTCTGCTTAAGCAGTCTTGGCTCAATATTCTGCACAGTAGCCCCGGAAGGGCTTATAATTTTACTCACCACATGTGGCTCATAATAATAACCGCCATTGATAACAGACGCAAAAGCTGACGCCATCTGAATCATTGTTGCATTAAATCCCTGTCCAAAACTGTTAGTGGCCAGCTCTGTGGCGTGCATTGTGTTTTTGTTAAATACAAAGCTGGCAGTTCTCGCCTCCCCTGCAAGGTCTATATTGGTCTTAAGCCCCAGATTAAAAATATGCTGGAAGTCAATAAATTTATCCACCCCGGTTGCTTCCGCCACATACATCATATTTACGTTACAGGACCGCTCTATTCCCTGGGCTACCGTCAGATTGCCACATCCGCCTACGGTATGACACTTAATTTTATGCCCCCCTATTTCACGTATCCTGTTGCAGTAATACACCTCGTTTCCTGTAATGCTGCCGCTTTCAATGCCTGCCGCCACAGTAAGGGGCTTGGAAACGGAGCCTGGTTCATAGGAGTCATTGATACAAAAATTTCTCCAGAGCGCATTCAAATGTCTGTAAAAATTTTCATTGTCCTGGGCAATGGCTTTCACATTTTCTTCGTCAATATACTCACCGGTTTTCTTATTTTCCTCATCTAATACCGGCATACCGATAAGGGCGTCTGTATTTCTTGGATCGTTCAGATTGAAATTGGGTGAGGATGCCATAGCTAAGATTTCACCTGTTTTTACATTCATTATGATACATCCCACATTTTCTGCTCCATTACCCTTATGATAGTTATCCCTGTACTGCTCGTCGAATTTTTTTAGATGTTTTTCTACAATACTCTGGATGTTTATATCAATGGTGGTTACTATACTGTTTCCATCCTCTGCGGGTATGGTTGTGCGCTCCAGATTGGAATCATCATTTAAGTACCCATACTCTCTCCCATAAGTGCCTGAAAGCACATCATTATAATACTCTTCCAGCCCAAAAGAACCCACATTATCATTGGTAGTAAATCCAACCACATCACAGGCAAGAGAATTTCCCGGATAAATCCGCTTATATTCCTCTTCAAACCAGATTCCCTTAATCAAAGAGTCTTCCTCATTCTGTAAGGCGATAAATTTTGAAATCTTTTCATATTCCAACCGCTTTGCTAATACTTTGTATCGGGAGGTTTCACCCATTTTGGCTATATAATCACGCACTTCACCTGTATCAATCCCCAACTCGCTTTTAAGGGCTCTGAGTGTTGGCTCAAGATATTCTTCCTTTTCCGATACGGCCACCGCATCCAAAATTACATTGTAAACCTTTTCGCTGGCGGCAAGCACACTTCCATTTGCGTCTAATATCGCCCCTCTTTTATACGGAAGCGTTCTGCTGTCGTACTTTTGCTGGGATAAAACCTGCTTTTTGTATTTTTCCCCATCGTCCCTGGTAATGGCAAACAACCGATAGGACAGTCCTGCAAAAGAAAGTATCATTGCAAGAAACATTACAATAAGTTTCTTTTGCATTTTAATTGTAAATCTGTTATTCTTCTTTCTTCTCAAAATGTCACCTGCTTACACTTAATCGGGAATCTTTCCTGTCTGTCTGACATAATCGCTGCCTTCACCATTGAATGTTATAATCTGTCCTTCTTCTGCATACCGCATTCCCAACTCCTGAATAGCAACCCGCTTTACTTCCTCCAGGTCCACATTACTTGTTATTCTGCTATAATTTTCATCATTTTCCAGCTTAAGCTCATTTAACTGGCTTTCCAGCGAAGCAATCCGCTTAATACTGTTTGTAATATCCGACTGCAGCATCAGATACCATGTAAGAATAATTCCCGCCGCCACCATCGCCACTGCCATAGACAAAACAGAAGCAACGTTCATATGCTTTGCTCTGTCTCTGTTTTTGCGGGTTCTATTGCTTACCCGCTTTACAGGTTCTTCTCTTTCATAGGGAACTGTCTGCAGTTTTCTGGCTGTATTTCCCTGCACGTAAACACTTTTTCCATATGCAGTTTTTCTCTTGTTGCCGGTGTTTACTGCCATAGTGACTCTCCTTAACTAAATTTATCCCCCTGCATGCCGCAAAAAGGCCGCGATGGAACCATACAAACACATCCTCGCGGCTCTCTTCCAGACACCGCGAGGGTAATGCTCTTATGCCTTCTCAAAAATGCGGAGTTTCGCACTTTTTGATCTGGTATTATTCTTTAGTTCCTCTTCATCCGGCAAAATAGGTTTGCCGGTTATTACTTTTCCTTTACTTACTTTATTACAGACACATACCGGAAATCCGGGCGGACAGATACACGGATCGGCTGCCTGCCGGAATGCCGCTTTAACAATCCGGTCCTCCAAAGAATGAAAGGTTATAACGCACAGCCTCCCTCCCGGTTTTAACAGATCAATCAGTTCATCCAGTGATTCCTTCAAAACTTCAAGCTCCCTGTTACACTCTATCCGTATTGCCTGAAAGGTACGCTTGGATGGATGTCCGCCTACAGCCCGCATCTTTGCCGGAATGGATGCTCTGATGATTTCATTTAACTCTCCGGTGGTTTCTATCTCTTTTTTCTGCCTTGCCATTACAATATGTCTGGCTATGTTTTTTGCGAACTTATCTTCTCCGTAATCTCTGATAATGCGGAACAGCTCTTTTTCCTCATAACCATTCACAATATCTTTTGCCGTAACGTTCTGCCTGCGGTCCATTCTCATATCTAAGGGCACATCAAACCGATAGGAAAATCCCCTCTCTTTTGTATCCAGCTGATAGGAAGACACACCTAAATCAAGCAGCATCCCGTCTATTTCTTTAATCCCCAGACTGGTTAATATCTCTTTGGTATTGCAGTAATTACTTCTGATGATAGTAACCTTCTCACCAAAGCTTTTCAGACGTTCTCCTGCCGCCTCAACAGCCGCTTCGTCCTGGTCAACGCCAATCAGCCTTCCGCTTATTCCAAGCTTTCCGGCAATTTCCTTTGCATGTCCACCCCCACCTAAGGTTCCATCCACATAAACGCCTTCCGGCTGTATATGCAGCCCTTCAATTGTCTCCTTAAGCATTACGGATGTGTGCTCAAACGCCATAATCACTCCTTTATCAAAATCCTATTCCCAACTCTATCATATGTTTTGAAATCTCCTCCATATCCTGATAAGTCACAGTTCCTTCCCATCTGTCCTTACTCCAGATTTCCACCCTGCTTCCTACACCCACAAGCACCGCGTCTTTCGTGATGTCTGCAAATTCACGAAGCACAGCAGGCAGGAGAATTCTTCCCTGCTTGTCCACCTCCACACTGGCTGCACCTGCTAAGAAAAAACGTGTAAATTGTCTTGCTTCTTTATCTATCACTGGCAGCTCCCGCAGTTTTTGCGCAAAAGCCTGCCACTCAGGATTGTCAAACACAAACAGACAGCCGTCCATTCCTTTCGTTACCACAAATTCATCGCCTAATACCTCGCGGAACTTGGAAGGAATGATCAGCCTGCCCTTGGCATCTATGGTATGGTTGTATTCTCCCATAAACATACGCATCACCCATTCCAGGCATCCTGTTGCGGATGGCTTATCCTGCCTTTACTCTTCCAGCGGTTCATAATGTCAGATTCATGCAGGCCACAGACATAGTCTGATACATGTGAAGATTGGTTTATTTTTTTCCTCCACTTTACCCCACATATTTATCACTTTCTACCACTTTCCACCACTCGTAGAATTATTTTAACTCAATTCAAATATCAGTGCAAGCCAAAAAAAACGTCATGCATTGCACTGCATGACGTTAAAATGCCCATTTTTTTCATTTTTTTCATATATCTGGTATAAATACAACTATTTAGACACCAGATATTGATTTGCCTCCCGCGAAAAATTAATAAAACTTTTTTATCAGTCTTTTTTTTCTTTTTTCTTTCTTCTCACCACAATATCACAGATTACAGCTCCCACAAACAATACAATAGCAAGTACCTGGGATACCGGAACCTGCGTTCCCGGAATGTAAAGCTGGTCTGTTCTTATACCCTCTATCCAAAATCTTCCCAATCCATAACCGCCCAAATATAAAAGAGCAATCTCACCTTCAAATTTTTTATATCTCCAATACAACAGCATGAAAATTAATATTCCCAGATTCCATAGACTTTCATATAAAAATGTGGGATGTACCTGAATATAATTAATGCCCTCTGTCATATGGGCTGCAATTGATTCCGATATATCGCTGCTGCGCACCATTGCTTCAGGAAGCCTCATTGCAAACAAATTGTCCGTATATTCCCCAAAGACTTCTCTGTTCGTAAAATTTCCCCACCTGCCGATTACCTGCCCCAAAATCAGCCCTGTTACCCCTGTATCCGCCATTAATAATGCGTTTTGCTTTTTAATTCGGGCGAACACAAACAAGGTGGTAAACGCCGCTATCACACCGCCATAAATTGCAAGCCCTCCCTGCCGGATATTAAAAACAGCTAAAATATTATTTTTATACTGGTCCCATGCAAAAATTACATAGTAAATCCTTGCCCCAATAATGGAGAATATCACTGCATAAATTGAAAATTCCCAGTACAAGTCCGGATCCTGTCCTGATTTTTCCGCAACTTTTGCCGCCATCAGTATTCCAGCAACAACGCCTATTCCTATAATTGCCCCATATAAAGCAATTTCAAAACCAAATATACTGAAACTTTTAGGTACATTTTTCAGATAAATGCCCAGATTGGGAAACCCAATATCCATTAAATCCATTTCATTCCTCCGCATATTACAGGTTCTGCAGCAAGATCTCTGATTTTATACATTAAACCGGAACAGGATTACATCACCATCCTTTACCACATAATCCTTTCCTTCCATACCCACCAGTCCCTTTTCTCTTGCTGCCGCTAAAGATCCCTGTTCAAGCAGATCTTTATAATTTACCACCTCTGCCTTGATAAATCCCCTTTCAAAGTCGGTATGTATCTTTCCTGCCGCCTGGGGCGCTTTTGTTCCCAGTTTAATTGTCCATGCCCTTGTCTCATCTTCCCCTGCCGTCAGAAAACTATGCAACCCCAAAATATGGTAACTGGCTTTAATTAGCTTTTCAAGACCTGATTCCTTA
The DNA here is from genome assembly GCA_947381965.1 of uncultured bacterium. GTDB lineage: Bacteria > Bacillota > Clostridia > Lachnospirales > Lachnospiraceae > Suilimivivens. The sequence goes on along the minus strand of CANCXX010000013.1, from coordinate 3,965 downwards.
AGCCCCAGATCCTCAAGAAACATTTCCTTTTCTTCTTCATCCAGCTCTGAAATTTCCTGTTCAATCTGAGCACAGATTACAAATACCTCACTGCCGTTTCCAGATGCAAATTTACGCACCTGTTTTACACCTTCGTTGTCTGCCCCATCATTTCCCAGATCCTCTTCCCCCACATTTGCGGCAAAAATCACCGGCTTATATGTCAGCAGATTATAAGAGCCAAGAAGCGCCTGTTCATCTTCATCTTCCGTCTTATAATTTCTGGCAGGCTTCCCTTCCTCCAGATGCGCTTTCAGCGCCTCTAAAAGGGCGGCTTCCTTTGCAAGGGTTTTGTCCATCCGGGCTGCCTTTCCGGTTTTGGCAATTCTCCGTTCCAATACTTCAAGATCCGCAAATATCAGCTCCAAATCAATGGTTTCAATATCCCGCAAGGGATTAACGCTTCCATCCACATGAACCACATTTTCATCTTCAAAACAACGGACCACATGAACCACTGCGTCCACTTCTCTAATATTGCTCAAAAACTGGTTGCCCAGACCTTCTCCTTTAGAGGCTCCCTTTACCAACCCTGCAATATCCACAAACTCTATTACCGCCGGCGTAACTTTTTTTGAATGATACATATCTCCTAAAAGCTTTAAACGCTCGTCCGGTACTGCCACTACGCCAACATTGGGATCAATGGTACAAAATGGGTAATTGGCAGATTCGGCGCCTGCCTTTGTTAATGAGTTAAATAAAGTGCTTTTTCCTACGTTTGGCAAGCCAACGATTCCGAGTTTCATTTTAATCTATATCCTCCTTAAAAACCTTGATTTTATGCGTTTTCTGAATTTCTCCGTTTCTCACCGCACCAATTCCGCACCATTTTACCATTAAAATATGTAATAACACATGGTGTTTTATACGACACGGTTCTGTTCAAACTGACGGACAGCCTGCGTCAACGAGTCATCCGTGACATGCACATACCGCTCCATCGTGGTTTTGATGCTCGCATGTCCGAGTAGCTGCTGCAGCACTTTCGGCTGCATCCCGGCTTCGATTGCTCTGGTAGCGTAAGTATGCCGAAGCGCGTGCATACAAAACCTCCTGATTCCCGCCTCATCACACAGCTTATACAAGTGCGTATCATAGGAACTGTTCTTTGCCGGCTCCCCTGTCCGAAAATTGATAAAAACCAGATCCCTCATAACGAGAAATTTTGTCTCGCCTGTCCGCCTGTCCATGTATTCCAGAACACCGGATAACGTTTCCGCTTCCTTTCTGGAGTTTCGTTCCTCATAACAGTCTTTCAGAATCTGATATGCCCTGTCTGTTAAAGGGATCGTACGGTAACTGTGAGCCGTCTTGGGTGGTCCCGCCCTCCATATATGTGTCTGATGCCTGTATTCCAACGTTTTGCTGACAGTCAGGGTATGTTTCTTCCAATTGATAGAATCCCATGTAAGCCCGATCATCTCCGATGTCCGCAAACCCGTTTCCAACAACAGCGCATATTGGCGGTAATTGTGAGAACGTTTTGCCGCTTCAAGGAACTTATTCTGTTCCTCCACCGTAAGGAAATGGATATCGCTAACCGCGCGGACAGGTTTCGTATACCTGACGCCGTCCATCGGATGCTTGGAAATAATATCATTACTCACAGCGGAACGAAACATAGTTTCCATTGCAATGTAAGTCTGCTTGATCGTGGAACCGGCATAGTCCGCTTCCATGCGGTTCAAAACCACCTTGCAATGCATCGGCTTTACGTCTGCCATCAGCATGCTTCCGATGACAGGCTGGATATTCTGCACATATCGCTCCCTGTAATTACGTCTGGTATTAGGGGCCAGTCCGCAAATAAGGTTTTCCATCCAATAGTCAAACCACTCATTTACTGTAACATCAGATGCCACGATTACCGTATTATGTTTGTCTTCATACTGTGCATCGGCAAGCCAGTTTCTTGCTTCCGGCAGCGTTGCAAAATGTTTTTCACGGCGGCTACCATCTTTGGCACAATAGCGTGCCGAATATTTTCCGTCTTTTCTCTGGCAGATACCCTTTCCACATTCTCTGCCTTTTAAGTTTTTTCCCATGACATAAACTCCTTTCAATAAACAACAGGTGTTATTCTTCACAAACAATCCTACTGCTTTGAAAAAGAGTCCAACACGATTTTATATTATATCATGCCAGACTCTTTTTCATCAACAGTATTTTGAAAACAACTTCAAAAAGTCTTTTGGACACAGCAGCCAAAATCTGCTATAGTATTTGTGATTTTTTATACAAATAGAGGAGGCACTAAATTATGATTCAGCTTTGCAGCAAAGATAAAGAAAAGGTATATCAGGCGATTCGCTCTGGAAATATTGATGCCGCTGACATGGCTTTTCCAAATCTGATTGATGATATCGTTCTTACTATGAAAAAACATGGGCTGATTGACATGCTTTCTAAAGTACTTCCTGATAAACGAAGAGACAACCACCATATTCCTCTCGATATCCTGCTGTCTCTGGCAGTCACTGCCAAACTCAAAATTAAAACCAGTCTTACGGATGTTCCTTTTGCTGTCAATGATGCCGAGCTTTTGGCTGAACTTGGATGGAATGTATGGGATAATGAGCGGGAATGTAGTGGTCAAGCCTTTTTGTAACACTTGTGGCTAAAAATCTTTTAGATTGCTGCTTGGAGTCTATCGGAGCTGTCAGCTTTTGCCAATGGTGCTACGCACCGCTGTGCGGCCATGCCATTGACAAAACATGCCATCTCCGATTTTGGATTATCAAGCAATCCAATCCGCAGGCATTCTCCCGCCTCTCCTTATGCTGTCGTCCGCGCCTGATATGGTGTGCGGTAGCCGTTATAGCTATGCGGGCGTACATGGTTGTAAGTGGTATAAGCAAATTCCTCCACGGTCTGGTACAGTTCCTCCTCCGTCCGAAATTCATAGAGGTTGGTGCATTCATTTTTCAGGGTATTGAAATACCTCTCCATCGGCGCATTGTCGTATGGGTATCCGGCCTTGCTCATGCTCTGAGCCACATGGAGCGATTCGCAGAGCTCTATGAATGCCTTTGATGTATACTGACTCCCCTGGTCACTGTGCAGGATCAGGCCGCCCTTTGCCGGATGCTGGTCAGCTAATGCCTTCCGCAGGGTGCGGATTGCCAGGTCGCTGGTGATATGCCGGTCTGTTATGCTGGCGATCACACTGCGGTCATGGAGGTCTATGATGGTGCAGTTATAACGGACTTCCCCGTTTTTCAGGAACAGGTATGTGAAATCCGTACACCACTTTTGATTTGGCTTGTTCGCATGGAAATCCTGCTTCAGCTTGTTCTCGAATATTTTATGTGGCTTTCCCGGCTTTGTCCCTGGCTTCTTAGGGCGGACGATGGAATACAGACCCATCTCAGTATTCATATATTTATGGATGGTTGTGGTGCTGTAGTGGTATCCTTCGCGGCCCAAATAAGCCGTCATACTGCGGTAGCCGTCAACACCGTTGTGCTTGTGGTAGATCTCATCGATCTTTCCCCGGACTTCTGCTTTTTGGGCGTAATAATCCGCCTTCCGGTGTTTCCGGTAGTTATAGTAGGCATTCGGGCAGAGCTTCAGCCGCCGTAACAGCCAGCGGATGCCGAAATCCTCATAATGTTGGTCGATGAATCGATAAGCCTCTAATCGATTTCCTTCGCAAAGAATGCCGCTACTTTTTTAGGAATGCAATCTCCTTACGTAATTCTTCATTCTCTCGTTTTAACCGGAGGTTCTCCTTCATAGAGTTATAATCTTCTTTGGCTTGCGGATCTGTCTGGCATTCTTTGCTGAATTCGCTGCACCACTTGGAGATGCTGGCTTTGGATACGCCATACTCAGCAGTGATGCTTTTGTAGGTTCGTCCTTCTTCCATATGGAGGCGGACAATCTTCTTCTTAAATTCGGGAGTGTAGTTTTGTGACATAATG
>CANCXX010000012.1 GCA_947381965.1 uncultured bacterium | reverse complement strand
GGAAATCCTCAAAAAAAGTTGTAAATTTTTTTGTCGTGGGCTTGACATACGGGTGGCGAATATCGTGGACACGAATTTTCTTAACACCCGCCTGTTTTGCCCCTCTCTCCATCTCGTGATTGAGATAGGATTTTGTGACGGTAAATAATCTTTCGTCCGGCTTAATGTCATAAAGCATTTTGATATACTCCTGCATTTCCTCACAGAGAAACGGCGGCATTTTGATTGTGCGGTTACTTTTCTTCGTCTTTGGGCTTGTGATAATATCCCGCCCTTTGGAACGGTGAAACGTCTTGCTGATTGTGACCGTCTGCTTCTCAAAATTGAAATCTGCCGGAGTGAGGGCAAGCAGTTCGCCGGAGCGCATACCGCACCAGTAAAGCATTTCAAACGCATAATAGGAACGGGGCTTATCCATCATGGCTTCGGAGAATTTCAGATATTCTTCCTTCGTCCAGAAGTCCATTTCCTTTACGGCTTCGCTCCCAATCGTTCCCGCCCGCCTTGCCGGATTGTAGGGAAGATTGTAAAAGTTTACCGCATGGTTGAATATCGCCGTAAGCTGTGCGTGTATCGTCCTCAAATAATCTGCGGAATAGGGCTTGCCCTTCTCGTCCTTGTATGCCATCAGTTCATTTTGCCACGCTATCACGTCCTTTGCTTCAATCTCTGCGATTTTACGGTTTTCAAAGTACGGTAAAATCTTTGTCCGTATCACATGGCTTTTGGATTCCCATGTACTTTCCTTGACACGCTGTTTCTTATCGGCTTCGTATACCTCAAAGAAACTGCCGAAAGTCATATCCAGCTTTGCCCCCTGTTTGAGCATGGCTTCATGTTCCCAGGCTAACGCTTCCCTTTTCGTTGCAAAGCCCCTCTTTTGTGTCTGCTTCCTCTCCCCCTTCCAGTTGGTGAAACGGTAAATTACTCTCCATGTTCCAGTTGCATTGTCTTTGTATACAGCCATCTTTTAATCACTCTCCTTCCTTATTCGCTGTAACAGACCTTTTTATGAAAAAATGTAGCGTTCACACGTCCTGTCACGGTCAGATAGCCCTGTTTCTGTAACTCTGTATTCAGTTCCCTTACAATCTGGTAGGCTTTTGACTTCGACACACGCAATTCCGCTGCCACTTCCTCCACTGTCATAAATGATTTTTCTGTCATTCAGTTGCTTTCTCCTTTCTAACTCTTTTTGTTTAAGTTCTGCATGTAGAATACTAAATAAATTCCGTTAAGTCAAGTGGTTTCCAAAAGGATCTTAACTTTTTTTATTTAAGTTATTCTTGCTATTTCTATTTCCTCATGTTATACTAAATTCAACAAATTTGTTTAGTATCGGAGGTTTGATTATGGCAATCGGCAAACGTATCAAATTTTTTCGCAATAGAAAAGGCATGACGCAAAAGCAACTGGGCGAAATCCTCGGCTTCCTCGGAAAGACCTCTGATGTCCGTATGGCACAGTATGAATCCGAAGCCAGAGTGCCGAAGCATGACCTTGTAAAAGAAATGGCGAACCTTTTCGGTATCAGCACCCACGCCCTCACAGTGCCGGACATTGATACAAATATCGGGCTTATGCACACCCTCTTTGCGCTGGAAGATATGTACGGGCTGAAAATCGGTGAGATTGACGGGGAAATCTGCCTGCGTCTGGATAAGTCCGATTACTCCACCTATTCTTCCATGTTCAAAATGTTCCACGCATGGCAGTCAGAAGCCGCCAGACTGGAAAAGGGCGAAATCACCAAAGAAGAATATGACGAGTGGCGGTACAAATATCCAGAACTTGACACCCACCAAATCTGGGCAAAGGTTCCTCCGCAAGAATTGTTTGACTTCATCAATGAAGCCGCCAAAGAAGCAGAAAGCACAGAAAAGAAAGAAGCAAAACGCAAGAAGAAAAAATGAACGAAAAAACCTTACCAATTTTCAGTTGTCATTTCTGAAAATCAGTAAGGTTTTTCTGTTATTGAAGTATTCTTTTATCTAACGAGTGATACCCGAAATGTTGCCAAATCGTTGCCAGTTCCTAAACAAATTTGCTTGCAACCCGCATAAACACTAGCTTTCAAAATCCCATTTCATCACTCGAACTCTATCGTCGCCGGCGGCTTCCCCGTACAGTCATACAAAACTCTGTTAACTCCTTTCACTTCATTAACAATTCTACCTGCCACTATTCCCAGCACTTCCCAAGGAATCTGCGCTGCCTCTGCTGTCATAAAATCAGAAGTATTTACTGCCCGAAGTGCAACGGCATAATCATAGGTTCTCTCGTCTCCCATAACCCCTACGCTCCGCATATTAGTAAGCGCAGCAAAATACTGCCCCAGATTCTTATCTGCCCCTGCCTTTACAATCTCTTCCCGGTAAATTGCGTCTGCCTCTTGTATCATGCGAACCTTTTGTGCCGTAACCTCCCCAATGATCCGTACACCAAGCCCCGGTCCGGGAAAAGGCTGTCTGTAAACCAAATGTTCCGGAATCCCCAGCTCCAGCCCTGCTTTGCGTACTTCATCCTTAAATAACAGCCGCAACGGTTCAATAATTTCCTTAAAATCCACATAAGCAGGTAATCCGCCCACATTATGGTGGGATTTAATCACCGCGCTCTTGCCAAGGCCGCTTTCAATTACATCCGGGTAAATCGTACCCTGCACCAAAAAATCAACGACACCAATTTTTTTTGCCTCTTCTTCAAACACCCGAATAAACTCTTCTCCGATAATCTTTCTCTTTATTTCCGGTTCTTCCACACCTGCCAGTTTAGCGTAAAACCGTTCCTGAGCATTCACCCGCACAAAATTAAGATCATAGGGTCCTTTCGGGCCAAAAACTGCTTCCACCTCATCTCCTTCATTTTTCCGTAAAAGGCCATGGTCCACAAAAACGCAGGTAAGCTGTTTTCCCACCGCTTTTGCAAGAAGCACTGCCGCCACGGAAGAATCCACACCGCCGGAGAGCGCGCACAAAACTTTGCCACTCCCCACCTTTTCCCGGATTTGTCTGATGGATGTTTCCACAAAAGAGTCCATGCGCCAGTTTCCACTGCAATGACATATATTATATACAAAATTGGACAGCATCTTCATTCCCTCCTGGGTATGAATTACCTCAGGATGAAATTGGACTGCATACAACTGCTTTTCCGCATTTTCCATAGCTGCTACAGGACAAACCGGCGTGCAGGCCGTAACTCTAAACCCTTCTGGTTCTTTTTCTATATAGTCCGTATGGCTCATCCAGCAGATCGTTTTTTCCAGCACATCTGAAAAAAGAACTGAGCTTTTGTCCACGTCCACTTCTGTCTTTCCATATTCGCTGACTGGAGCCGTCTTTACATTTCCGCCAAGCAAATATGCCATCAGCTGCGACCCATAGCAAATGCCAAGTATCGGAATTCCCATTTCAAAAATTTCCCTTGTGCAGCCTGGAGCTCCCTCTTTATAAACACTATTAGGCCCGCCCGTAAAAATAATACCTTTGGGGTTTAATTCCTTCAGTTTTTCTAGGCTCATACTATAAGGATGAACTTCACAATAAACATTACACTCCCTGACTCTCCGGGCAATCAGCTGGTTATACTGTCCTCCAAAATCAAGTACAATTACCATTTCCTTTTCCATAACTTAGCTCCTCCTGTATCCTTTCCAAGTGTCCAGAGCGTGTTTAAAACATCATTTCATCCATCTGTACACGGGAAATCGCTGCACGCACATTTGCGTGATATTTGCACCAAATTCAGATTACATAGCCCGTTATGCGCCCTTTGTTTGGCACAAATCTCCCGCAAATTGTGTCGCACATCTCATTTTTCAAACACGCTGTAGTACATCAAAAAATAATTAACTGGGTCTGCACTCCTTTTCGGTCCACGCTGAACATGTGCCATCGGCACATAGCGCCGTCAGTCAACAATGCCACCTCATTGCCTCCTTTCTCCGCCTTGTCCTGACACAAATATCAGGCACTGTTTTTCACCGTTATTTTGGCAATGCTGTACTAGATTGCCTCCCTCCGCCTTTTATATAAAGCAATCATCCTGCGCAAATATATCAGGAATTAAATATTCGATGTGCTCATACTCAAACAAACTGCTGTTACTTCCAGTATAACCCACATAATTAACCATGCCTTTCACTTGTCTGCAGTTCCATTTCCTGCGTTTGGGTCAATCGGCGTCTCCTGCCATGTCTCATTTTTTTCGGCTTACAGACTAAAATTTATCCTGTGTAAAGGGTATCCGTAATTCATGTGGATTATGCCAGATACTTTTTATGTAGCTTTTTACCCGGTTGTCCCCCAAAACCGCTCCCACTTATGTCCATGATACCGTATTCCATAGCAAAGGCCCCGAAACCCCCAGTCAATTGTCATGGCAATCCATACTCCAAGCAGACCGGCGCTAAAATAATAACTAAATAAATAGGCAAAGCCAATTCTGAAAATCCACATGGAACCAATGGCAATCACCATTGTCCACACCACATCCCCTGCTGCCCGCAGGGTGTTAGGCAGGGTAAAGGAAGGCATCCAGAGAAGTACCGCCAGAACCGTGTGCCACCGCATAACCTGCACCGCCAGGTTTTCCGTCTGCGGGGTCAGCTGGTAAATCTGTAAAATCCACGGGGCTGACAAAAACAAAATGCCTGATATTGCCGCAGTACACCCTATGGAAATTAACATAAGCTTTTTTGTATAATACCTTGCCTGTTTAAAATCGCCTGCCCCAATACACATAGATGCCACTGACAAAAGGGCCATGTTGATTGCCTGTCCAGGCAAAACATTAAAACTTGCCAGGGTATTGCAGATGGCATTGGCCGCAATTGCATATGTGCCAAATGTAGATATCAGACTTAGAAGCAGGATTTTCCCAAGCTGGAACAGGCTGTTTTCAAGGCTGTTGGGTATGCCGATATAAAGTATTTTCTTAATCAGTAAAATATCCAATTTCCAGGTAAGTCTTCCCTTAAAATTAATCTGCCTGTCCATATGAAACATCAATATCATAATTATAATTGCTGCCACTATTCTTGAAAAAGTAGTGGCAATGGCCGCTCCTGCCACTCCCAGCTTCACTCCATAAATTAAAACAGCATTTCCTGCCAGGTTAATCAGGTTCATAACAATTGCAATAAGCATAGTGGTTTTGGAATCACTCATAGCCCGAAATAAAGCTGCGCAAGAATTGTAAATTGCAAGCGGGCAGATAGAAAGGGCCGTAATAACCAGATAGGTGGCGGCACTTTCCATAACTTCCGGCTCCACCCTTCCAAATACAATACGCAGCGCTGGTTTGTAGGCGGCTAAAAAGACAATTGTCACAATAACAGAAAGCCAAATGGAAAACAATACAAGCTGCCACGCCGACCTGCTTGCATTTTCCGAATCTTTCTGTCCAAGAAAATGTCCGGCAACAACAGCGCCGCCTGTGGCTAATGCTGCTGTAATATTTATAATAAGAATATTAATGGTATCCACCAGAGAAACCCCTGAAACCGCCGCTTCCCCCACGCCTGCTATCATAACAGTATCCACCATCCCCACCAAAATAGCAAGAAGCTGTTCAAATACCAGCGGTATAATCAGTTTTTTCAGGTCTTTATTTGTATATAACATATTTATTCCTCAACATAATGTATGGCAAAAGTGACACTATACCTGTCATTATAGCACGAATAATAAATACATCAATACCAAAGGTGCCCGGCTGTCTTGTCAGACACCTCTGTTTTGCAAAATACGGGATTTCCCAAACATCCTGTTTTCAGTTTGTTTTTTATATTTAATCATGATGCAAATGCTGGTACTTTTCTTTCGTAGCCAATCCTCCCCTGATATGGCGCTCCTGTTTATTTACATCCAGCACTTTTCTGGCTTCTTTTGCAAGAGCCGGATTCACCTGCATCAATCTCTCCGTCACATCTTTGTGGACTGTGGACTTCGAAATTCCAAATGCCTTTGCCGTCTGCCTAACTGTTGCATTGTTGTCAATGATATAATTGGCAATATCGATTGCTCGTTCCTCGATATAATCTTTCAAAGGAATTCCCCTCAAAACACTTTTTTACAGTGTATGAAAACTTCTGAGGGGATATGACAAATCTATTTCCCGGTCCTTTATTCTCTATCCTCCAGGGCTTTTAACCTGCCTACAGCCGGAACAGTGTACTAAGGATTCCTCTCCCTAAAGAAGCGCCCATATTGCCGCCGACTTTCTTTCCAAAGCTTCCTCCTAAAGATTTTCCAATACTATTCCCTACCTCTCTTCCCACAGTGCCTGCTGCACTTTTTGCCGTTTGCTCCACCGCTTTCTTTATCTGCTTATCTTTTTCAGCCGCCTTTTTCTCTGCCGCTTTCCGGGCTGCTTCTTCTTCCCGCAGCCTTCTCTTTTCTTCTGCTGCCTCTTCTTTCTGACGCTGTCTTTCTGCTGCCGCCTCTTCTTTCTGACGCTGCTTTTGAGCTGCCGCCTCCTCCTTCTGACGCTGCTTTTCCGCTTCTGCGGCCTCTGCCGCCTTCCGCTCTTCCTCTTGCTCCGCCATAACCTTTCTCTCTAATATTTCATAGGCGGATTCCCGGTCTACCATCTTCGCATATCTGCTGTAAAGCAGGCTTCCTGTAATCTGGCTGCTTCTGTCACTTTCCTCCAATGCACCCATCTGACTCTGGGGCGGCAAAATACTGCATTTTTTTACAACCGTAGGTACCCCTGCTTCATCCAGCACTGAAATAAGGGCTTCTCCAATTCCCAGCCGGGTAAGTTCGTCATAAGTATCAAATTCAGGATTCTCCCGGAAAGACTGGGCGGCGGCCTTTGCTCCCTTTTGTTCTGCCGGCGTATAGGCATGAAGGGCGTGCTGCACTTTATTTCCAAGCTGCCCCAAAACACCGTCCGGGATATCCTTAGGGTTCTGGGTAATAAAATAAATGCCCACCCCCTTAGAACGGATTAATTTTACCACCTGTTCAATCTTACCTAGCAGTGTCTTTGACGCGGTGTCAAACAAAAGATGGGCCTCATCAAAGAAAAATACCATTTTGGGTTTATCCCTGTCTCCCGCCTCCGGAAGCGTTTCGAAAAGCTCTGACAGCATCCAAAGCAAAAAGGTGGAATACATGGTAGGATTTCCAATCAGCTTCTGACAATCCAATATCTGGATTTCTCCTCTCCCATTACAATCTGTACGCATCCAGTCCGAAATGGTAAGAGCCGGCTCACCAAAAAACTCCTCCCCGCCTTCTGCTTCCAATGCAGCCAGCGCGCGCAGAATTGCCCCCAGGCTCTGTTTGGGAAGGTTTCCGTACCTTGCGCTGTATTCCTTTGCGTTGTCGCTTACATACTGTATCATGGAGCGTAAATCTTTCGTGTCCAGCAATAAAAGACTTTCATTATCCGCAATTTTGAATATGATGGTAAGTATGTCTGTCTGTGTTTCGTTTAAATCTAAAATCCTGCTAAGTAGTAAAGGCCCCATCTCGGATATGGTCGCCCTAAGAGGAAGGCCCTTTTCCCCATATATATCCCAAAACGTAACCGGATAGCTGCGAAAATTAAATCCCTTTTCCAAAAGCCCCATCTCTTCTGCTCTTTTCCCGACGCTTTCATTTTCCGCCCCCTTATTGCACATACCTGCCAGATCGCCTTTTACATCTGCCAGAAAAACAGGCACGCCGCAATCGCTAAAGGATTCCGCAAGTACCTTTAACGTAACTGTCTTTCCTGTTCCCGTTGCCCCGGCAATCATTCCATGACGGTTTGCCATCCTTGGATAAATATAAACATTTTCGTCTCCGGATTTTCCAACCCAGACCTTATTGTCATAATACATATTCTTATTCCCTTTCCTTATAATTATCAGCATAATTATACTACCATTCATTATTTCCGTGAATAGTAACAAATTGATTTCTATGCTAAATTTTTGCTATCCCTTGACAATCCTTTCCCTTCCGGTATAATAAGTTCCTGGAAGAATTCCGGTGCATGTCCGAAAACATTCCCGCCATCTGCATACAGCAACGCACCCACTTTTGCGTAATGTCTGTGTCAGTATAAATCTTCCATCTGGTGAGTTCGAGACCTTCCTCACCAACCCGTCCGAAAGACGGCAAAAAAACAAAACTAAAGGAGAATAAAAATGAATAAGAAGGAAAATGTTTCAACTAATGTTCTGCTGCTGGTTCAGGCAGCAATGATTGCTGCGCTTTATGTAATACTTACTTACATTGCCAACGCCTTAGGCCTTGCTAATCATGCAATCCAGATCCGTTTCTCAGAGGCTCTCACTGTTATGCCTTACTTTACCCCCGCTGCCATTCCGGGACTTTTTGTTGGCTGTCTTTTGTCAAATATTTTAACGGGCTGTGCCGTTCCCGATATTATTTTTGGCAGCCTGACCACCCTTATCGCAGCCATCTTTACCTATAAAATGCGTAAGTTTAAATGGATGGCTTCATTCCCGCCAATCATTGCAAACACCCTTGTTGTGCCCTTTGTACTTTTATCCGCTTACGGCATAAGACCTTTATGGCTGTCCTTTGTTACTGTGGGCATTGGAGAAATTATTTCCTGTGGCATTTTAGGAATGCTTCTTTTATCTGCTCTAAGCAAATACCGGGGAAGACTTTTTCCTGTAAGCTACCAGAATAGCTAAACCTTTATCCCAGGGCATTTTTCAAACACGCTCTGGGACATTGCCAAAAAAAGGAATACGACAGATGCAATTTGCTTTGCATATCGTATTCCTTTTTATTTATCACTTTGCAATTCTCACATTCCCGCTTCCGGCCTTTGCCCTGATATGGCAGGACGGCTCTTCTCCCAGGGTTCCTTCTGCGCTGTTTCCTTTTTTGTTAAAGGAAAGCTGTCCGTCAAAGTCCGTATGAATATTTCCGCTTCCTGTATTGATCTTAAAATAGCAGTCCGGGATATCCTCCGGCAGTTCCAGATTTATGTTTCCGCTGTTTGTCTCAAGTTCCAAATCTCCCTTTATCTGAGCCGCTTCCAGCTTAATATTCCCGCTTCCCGCCTTCACACGTCCGCTTCCGGCAAATTCCTCCAGCGTAATTCCTCCGCTTCCAGTTCCTGCCTGCACTTCCCCCTCAATTTCCTGCGCCCTGATATTTCCACTTCCGGCATGAAGCTGTGACGTTCCTTTTATATGCTCCACCGTCATATTTCCGCTTCCTGTCTGAAAAAAAATATTTCCGGTATCTGCTCCTGTCCATTTTATGTTCCCGCTCCCAGCCTTTACCGTAAGGGCTCCATCCTCTTGATAATATCCCGCTTCAGAAGTAATGTTTCCGCTTCCTGTTTCGATTGAAAGCTCCCTTAATCCTTTTTCCGGAATATAGACTTCAATCCGTTCTCCTCCACCCAGGCCAAATCCAAAGAAAATAAAATTCCTTACACTTCCTCCTTTTACAGATACCCTTCCCTCTTCTCCGTAAGTTACCTCTGCCTGAGCCTCTTTCTTGTTGCTGTACAGATATTCCTTAATAAGGATGGCGTCATCTTTTGCCTGGTATACTTTAATGTTTTTACTTCCATACACCATCTGTAAGCTTTTTACCTTATCCAGCGGAATTTCTATGGTATTTCTAAGTTCTGCCCTTCCTCCAATGGAAAAATCAATTGTTCCATCGGGCCGTCCGTTTTCCGATGCTTTTTTCACGCTCATTACACTGATTCCTCCTATCATAAGCAACACAACAGCTGCTGCTGCAATGACAATTTTATTCTTCCCCATCGTCCCTGCCCATCCCTTCTTTCTCATCATAGCTGTTATCATTTTCCCAGTCTTTTCCTATCAGTGAATTAATATAAGAAGCAAAGGGGTAATAAAGCGGTATTGTCAGAAAAATAATCCATCCGGGATGCCATGCAAAGTAAAACAGCCCAATATATAAATAAATTAACACTACAAGAACCGGATAGGCAAAACAGGCGGCATTCTTTTGCGAAATAGCTGCTATCAGGGAATGCCATATGGGAATCAGTAAAAACAAAAGCCACCCAGGGTGCCATGCACCAAATCCAAATCCAATTATCAGATAAGCAAAAAGAATAATTACCTCAATGGGATAGTATTTAATCTCTTTTCTTCCTTTCCTTCTGCCATGGACCTTCTCATTGTCTACCCAGACGCCATCCCATCCCACATGCACTTCGCTTTCTTTATCTTTCACATGAATGCCCCGAAGACTCACCTGTACATATTCATCCTTTTCACCAGAAGGAGAATTATTACTAAATTCCCGCTTATCATTTTCACTTTCCTGCTCCGCCTCATTTTCTTCTGCGGCAACTATCTCAAAATCACCGGAATTTTCTTCCTTATCATTTTCATCCGGCAGTGGGATTTCATCCTCTGTTCTCAAAAGTTCATCCAGAGACACTTTATAGAGCCGGGCCAGAAGAATTAAATTATCCGTATCCGGGGAAGCTTCCGCCCGCTCCCATTTGCTCACTGCCTGTCTGCTGATGCCAAGCTTCGACGCAAGCGCCTCCTGGGATAAATTATTGCTTTTCCTTAAATTAACCAGCCGGTTTGCAATCTCAATATTCATATTTTACTCCTTTCCATATTCTGATTATAACTGTTTTTTCTCTGGTTGCGCCACCAATTCTGGTTTCAGATGGGGCAACTATTGGTTGCAAACCGCAAAACTGCACCTTAATCACTGTTTCTGATATAAGTTATAAAGCAATTACCGTTTTTTTCAAACCACTCTCTTGAGTCGTTCATGCCAACCTTGTAAACAGTCCCTGTTTCCGGGTTCATGACCACCGTATTTTTTTCGTTAAATCCCACCAGCAGAACTGCTCCTCCTTCCCGCAGCATTACAAGCACAGGAATGTCCTGATTCACATAATAAAGAACCGAATCCAGCGTACAGCCAGTTAAGTCAAGGACTTCCGCATCCGGAAGACTTTCCCTTAAAAGAGAGAGAACTGACTGGCCTCTTTCCAGCATATATTTGGAATTTCTGACCACACCTTCATAAGAAAGCAGGGTGTCCAGACAGACAAAAAGGGAATTTCTCTCTTCTGTCATAGCCTCTCCCCGTATGGCCATAATCTGATTGGACAGGCTGCGGTTGCCTTTCTGCCATACATAATATCCCTGTTCATTGGTAACTACTCCTGAAATGCTGTCCGCATGGCTTACAGCGCTTCCTTCATTCACATAGGTGCCTTCTATCCCATATTTTCCATAAACATAATATCTTTTTTCCTGTTCCTCCAAATCAGGAAGATTTACGCTTCTTGCCCCTTCAAACAACACCTCTCTGGGGGTCAGGTGCATCATGGCAGATGCGTCAATAACCCCTTTTAGCGCAATCTGCGTAAGCTTTTCATACTTTTCTGTTATGGCAGTCTCAATTGTATTTCTGTTTGCCGTCTCTGTCTCCGCATTCATAATCTGGTCATCCGTAATTTCAGCATAAGTACCATCCTCTGTTTTTTCCACTCTGGAAAGAATAATCTGGTTGCCGCTCACTTTTCCCTGTGTGACATAAACATTATCCTGCTGATATACCATAAGGACACCTTCCGACTCATTTTCAATCTTCACACAATACATGGGAAAAATTATTTTTCCTGCATAGTCTGTTACAATATCCTGTTCCCTTGCAATCCCATAAATCATATCCTCCCCCATAAATCCAATGGGTGCAATCACTTCTCCCGGTTCCGCCAGAATACTCCTTTGTTTTCCGGTAATCAGGTTCATCAGTACCATCTCTTTTCCTCTTACCGACTCCCCTTCCTTCTGCCATGCCGCCATTTTATTGCTTGCAGATACCTTACAGCTCCCTTCCGCCAGATTTTCCACCACCACCGTACAGGTTCTGTCCATTACATTAATGCCATAAATCTGATCTTTCCATTTCAGATAAAACATGCTGTTTCTGTTAATATATGAAAGCTGCTCCACCTCTTCAATTAAAAGCGACTGGGATTCCCTGCAGGGAATATAAACCAGCTCTTCTAATGTGTTAACTGTGTTATCATAAAAATATACACTAATACCCACTTCCCCTTCGTGACGCCCTCTGTTCATATATCCATAGACCAGAAACGTAACATTGCCTCCTTCATCCACATGAAGGATTTTCATTTCATGCCCTTCATAAAGCGTTCTTTTATCCAGATTGTCTTTGTCATAAAAGCTGAACAAAAGGGCCATCTTATTATCTACAATATTATAACTGTACAAACGGCTTCCCGTGATAAAGGCAAGATTGTTTCCCCCGTCGCTTTCCATAAGGGGAACATCCCCGCTGACAATGCCCAGCATAATCTTATTATTGGCATATACCTTTCCCTCAGCGTCAAAAACTTGATCCATGGTTCTTTCAAAGTCCAGAAGATACATCCGGTCCGCAGTATGGCGTACACGGTAAAATTCCCTGACCTTATAATAATTTTTCCCCTTTCCTTCCGGTACGGACACATAATAATCCAGCAAAAAACTGCCTGTCTGTGTCCCTAATTCCTTAATAGTGATATCCGTCCGGCTTTCCCTTTTTATCGCCAGATCCCCCCAGGTCATCTGTTTAAAACTGCTGTGTATATCCACTCGTCCAAAAGTTGTATTATCCCCTTCTTCATTTGATTCCATATACTTGGTAAGCTCTTTTGCCGCTTCCTTGTCAAAGGTTTTATCAGAAAAATCACAGACATATCTGATTTTATCATCCACAAAGTAATCCTCTGTACTAACCACCCTGGTGTAATATCTTATCTCATTTCCTCCTTCCAGTGTAAGGAGAACCACCAGAAGATACTCCTTATTTGCCTCAATTAAATCTTTTAACCCGAAAGATACCGAAACCTCTTCCTTTGTTGGCTTAAAACTATCCACTTTCGTATTTTCAATTAACCGTCCCCCATCCACACTTCTCACTTCATAGGCGATTTCCGAAACAACACTCCCAAAAGGCTGGATTTCCAGAGTAATCCTTCTCCCGGCCGATAGGGGGGTGATGCTTTCCCTAATCTGACTTACTTCCATTGCTTCCTTATAGCCGTGCATTTCGTTAATCAGGAATCCCTCATATTCCACCGAAACGACAGGAAATGTGGCTTTTTCCATTTCTACCGTCAAATCGGCATTTCCCTGGTTCATAATACCGCTGACAACAAATATCGCCAAAAAGAAGACAGCTGCCACAATGACTCCCTTGATTATCGTTCTTTTCATAATAATCTCCATTCTTGCTCAGCCCGCAAATTTGGGCGCAAGCACAAATTTGCCTGTGAAAAATTTATTTTTCACAGTAAACTCCTCATTCCGTCCCATATCCTAAAGGCCGGACACAAATCTGCCTGCAGTCAAAACCCCCACCGTAAGCTGACGGGACATGAAACTTGCAGCACAGCTAAGCTGCGGGGCATTTGACCCTCGCGGCACTTGTCAAATGGATGCTTCGCATCCGCCTGACTGATTGTCCGCGGAAATAAAATTTCAGTCCAAAGTTTTTATAAAAGCTTCTGCAAAGTGGTTTTGACTCCCAAAGCTTCTGTCATACGGAGAATTTCATTTTCTCCGTTTTCCTTTCTTTTCTTCTGCCTCTTTACAGCTCTTATCAGTATATTCTTAGGCGTATGTTCCATATCAATAAATTCCAGCACCTGCGTATCATATCCGGCTTCCTCTAGCAGTCCGGCACGGATGCCATCGGTAATAAGGGCGGAAATTCTCTCCTTTAAAACCCCATACTTAAGAACCGGTGCAAGCAGCTGGCTTTCAATCTGACTGTTAACCTCGTGCTGACAGCAGGGCACCGTAAAGATCACCTCTGCGTTCCAGTCAATGGCCTTTTTTATGGCAAAATCCGTTGCCGTATCACAGGCATGGAGCGTAACTACCATGTCCACTTTGTCTGTTCTCTCAAAGGAGCTAATGTCTCCCTGATAAAATTGTAAATTATCGTACCCATATTTTTCCGCCAGATAACTGCATTTTTTAATAACATCCGCCTTTAAATCCAGTCCGCTGATACACACATCAAGCCCTTTTTGCTCATGCAGATAATAGTACATTGCAAAAGTAAGATAGGATTTGCCACACCCGAAATCTACAATATGGATTTGTTCTTTCCTTTTTAGTGTAGGCAGAATATCCTCCACAAATTCCAAAAAACGGTTAATCTGCCTGAATTTATCATATCGGGAACGTACTATTTTCCCCTCCTGTGTCTGTACCCCAAGATCCATAAGAAAGGGAATCGGCACATCTTCCTTTAAAATATAGTTCTTGGATCGGTTATGGGACATATCAGGCGCCAGGATCTGTCCTGTGTCTTTCCTTTTCTTTCTTTTTATCATCATATTTCCCTTTTTACTTACCAGCACATGAAATGTCTCATCCATGCTCTCTCCCTCAAGCTGTTTAAAATCCTGCTCCATATAAGAAAGAATTGCAGATACCATTTCGCTTTTATCATAATTTTTGTGAAAAACCTGACTTCCCTTTGCTGTAGTTTCCTGAAAATTAACCTCGCCCTTTACCATAACGGGACGAATTTTTATTTTAAAAGCCCCATCTTTTTTTCTGGGACTGCTTAATACAATCTGATACAGCCTGTCCGACAAAAAATCAGTTAATTCCTCTTTTAACTTTTCCATCCTTATTTCTCCGCATACAAATATAGCCATAACTTTACGTCATGACTATATTTTACTTATTTACCCGCAAAACCACAACAAAAAGTTTATTAGAATCGGAGAATACCTCTTTTGATATTGTGCCTTCTTTTATAAATCTCATAGAATAATAGAATCTGGACCATATCACCCAGCCACTCCCATTTTTCCGGCGTATCCCCGTCCTGGGTTCCGTTTTTTTCTTCCTCTCTTTTTATTCTGTCCAGTATATCCCTGGACAGCTTGTAAATCTGCCACTTATCCGGGTATTCATCATAAATCATACTGCCTTCATAATCCAGTTTATCAAGAATGCTGCTTATTATTTTCTGATACCGCTTTGCCTGCGCCGGATACATCTGCTGCAGGTATTCCAAATCCCTTATAATTGAATCTTCTTCCTGATAATACATAGGCATCGGATAGGTCATATAAAAGGGCAATACCTTTCGTTCATACATAGAGATAACTTCCTTACTTCTTTACAGCTATCATATGCTTTCGTTTCCCTATCTGTGAAACTCTTCTGACAGCTTTCTTGCCCTTTTCACATCCTCACCGCTGCACAGCCCGTTGCCATAACGGGCTTTTTCATAAAGGCAGGCAAAAGTAAATGCCGACTGTCCATGTTCCGAAAACAGCTCCTGGCAGCACTCCCTTGGCGTGGCCCCCTCTGGAATATCCCCCTTCTTTTCATGTTTCCGGAAAGCAAACTCCCGCTCCAGGGTTTTTCGGTAAATTCGCCGGATTCTCTCTTCCGGCGACATGGCTTTCCCCACACGTGAAAAAAAAGTTTCTCCCTCACTTTTCTGTCTCTTTTTCCTTTTTTCAAGCTTTTCCACCAAATCCCTGCTAAATCCCTCCTCCTTTTCCCGGTACTTGTTTCTTCTGCCAAATACTTCTCTAATCAGCCTTATAAGGGCAATAATTGCCAGTGCTGCCAGCGCAAGAAGCCCAAGTATCACGATAAACTCCACTATCGCCTCCAGAACCTGTGCTAAAAGAGAAGGCTCCCCAGGTTCTGAAAAAAAGCCCATTCCGGCGTTGGGATCACCGGTTTCACCTAAAACAGAGTCTTCCTCATTTGGTGTTTCTTTTAAAAGCAGAGAAACCAAAAAAGTTAGAAAACAGGTAATTAACCTCCAGATAGCTTCCCCAATACGGTCCGTCAGCGCCCGGCTGCTTCCTAAAATCATAATTCCGGCTGCCCCGGCCGTAAAACCCCCTGCCAGCATTATTGCACTGCCGAATACATGACCAGCCGGAATATTTTCAGTCGTCCGACTATTGACATCCATATATCGGAGAAATCTGTGCAGAAAATAGCGTAAAAAGTATCCTGCCGCAAAACCCGTACCAATATAAAGCAAAAACGCTCCCCACTTTCCGCCACTCATTCTTCCATCCGTTATGTACAAAACCCAAAGCACACATGCAGCAAATACCGGATGTACCGCGTCCGTCCCCATATCGCTATCTCGCAGCTTTTTCCTAAAACTTATTCCGGTTAACAGCAAAAGCACCAGAAACAGCCAGACCTTCTGTGCAGTGTTCTCCCTGTAAAGCAACAGGAAAATTCCCCATGGCAGCATATGCAGCAGCATAAACACCCAGAATTTTCCGCACCTTTCCCTGACCTGCCAAAATAACAAAGGGATAAGACCGGCTGTGATAATTCCGGCAAAATCCGGCCCTGCCTTTGTAAAATCCGCCTGAATAATGACCCCCACAGCAGACAAAATCAAATAATTAATCACTTCCGCAATTCCATTTTTTGCCCTTTCTATTTTCCGCTCCATGCCAATATCACACCCTTTCTTTTCAGGCGTCTATCCCCTGTCTTCACATAAATATATTATTTTTTCTTCCAGCCCTTTCACAGGCCGCTTTTCAGAAGCATCCTCCACCGGACAGATTATGGCAAACCCATCTCCCTGTCTCTTTTGGTAGCTTCTTATAAGTTCCATATAATCCTCATGTCTGTCATGAGAAATAAAAATCGTATAAAGAGAGGCTTCCTCAAACAGCTTTCTTCCCAGGCAGTCTCCAAAAGCTGGCATCGGTGACTCCACATCCAGCCTCGCTAACGCCTTATATACCGTATCCAGACAGGCCGGTCCGTTCATTCCTTCCATAGAAAGACGCTCTCTAGTTATGCAGTCCGTCCCGTTTGTAAAGATACTGACCAGAATACCCTGACGCAGAAATTCCTGTACAAGAGATGCACAGACACAAATACTCATCTCCACCAGCTCCTGACTTTTCAAAATACCGGTGTCTTCCAGGTTCATAAAAATCCTTACACTGTTTACCGTTGTATAATCCCGTTCATTTACCTTCAGCTCATCTGTCTTCGCGCTGGCCTTCCAGTTAATCCGCTTCAATTCATCATAAGGCTCATAGTCCCTGATTCCTCTTAGCGTAAACGGGTCTTCCAATTCATATCTTTTCGCAGTTATCTCTCCGTTTATTTTCCGAAAGGCCGGTGCAATCTCCTGCCGGGAAAGTATCTTTGGCGCCACATACAAAAAAGCGCCGCTCTCCCTTTCCGCAGTCAGTTCCTCCGAAAAAAACAAATCCGCCCCCACCAGATCAATTCCCTCTATGCCATAGTACCCTCTCCTGGGACAGGTAATCTGATGGGTCCTTGTAATCCGCTGGTAAGGCATAACCGTAAAAAGGTCATTTCTATAATATTTATCCGTGACCATTCCATTTTGGCAGTCTGTAAAAACCAGATAGCGGGAGCATTGGAACTTTACCTTTAAAGAGGACAGAGGCAGTCTTTTATAATTTTCCACAATCTCTGAAAGTTTTACCGATTCCCCTGCCCGCACCATCTCCTTTTCAAACTGAAGAGTCACGTTCACCCCTCTGTTCCACCAGCGGGCATATAAAATTCTCTGGGCAAGAAATATACCTCCTCCCAGCAACGCTGCAAAAATAATTAACATGCTATATCCCTGCTTCTTGCAGTCCCCCTGTTATCCAAAGTTTTCTGATGGCACCTTCGTTTCCTCTATAATTTCTCCAATCAAAGCTTTGGCCTCCGCTTCCCCCTGATAACCATAGCTTAGCTTTATCCGGTGTGCCAGTACTGGCACCGCCAGATGCTTTACGTCGTCCGGAATACAGTAGCTTCTTCCCAAAAGAGCGGCATAAGCCTTTACCCCGCGCATTAGCGCCAGGGTCCCTCTTGGGCTTACGCCCATAACCACCCGTCCTTTTTCTCTTGTTGCCGCCACAATCTCCACCATATACTTTTCCATTTCCTGATGGACAAAAACATTCTTTACCGCTTTTTTCATCTCCAATAGCTGTGACAGATCCGCAGCCGGCATAAGCTCTTCAAAAGGATCCTCCCGCATAAACCGTTCCATAATTGAAAGTTCTTCTTCCCTGTCCGGGAGTCCCAAAGACAACTTCATCATAAAGCGGTCCAGCTGCGCTTCCGGCAAAGGGAATGTTCCTGCCGTTTCCACCGGATTCTGGGTTGCAATAACAAAAAAGGGATTTCCAAGCTTCATACTTTCCCCGTCAATGGTTACCTGCCTCTCTTCCATACACTCCAAAAGCCCCGACTGGGTCCGGGGCGTTGCCCTGTTAATCTCATCCGCCAGAAGAATATTGGTAAACACCGGACCTTTCCTCAATTCAAACTCACCGCTTTTACGGTTAAACACATTTATCCCTGTCACATCCCCCGGAAGCAGATCCGGAGTAAATTGAATTCTTGCAAATTTTCCATCCAGGGAAGCTGCCAGCGACCTTGCCAGTTTTGTCTTTCCCGTCCCCGGCACATCCTGTAAAAGCACGTGGCCATCTGCCAGAAGAGCTGTTAAAAGCAGTCTTATGGTTTCTTCTTTTCCCACGATTACTTTGCTGATATTCTCTGTAAGATACTTCCCGATTTTTTCCACCTGTTCTATATTCATAGGAACTTCTCCATCTCTTTGATACACAAAGAGGTATATATTTTTCATATATACCTCTCTTTTAAAACCTATTTTATCACATGGATCCTTGCAAGCGCTCTCTGCAAAGCCGTTTCCGCGCGCAGAATATCCGTTTCCGGCGTCTTGCTGCGGAGCCTCTCTTCCGCACGGGCTTTTGCCGCTTCCGCACGGGACTTGTCAATCTCTTCCGGCCACTCAACGATTTCTGCCAGAATCACGACCTTATCCTGTAAAATCTCCGCAAACCCTGCATGTAAGGCGGCTTCTTTTATCCCGTTTTCTTCACTGATAGTGAGAATGCCCGGGCTTACAATCACCGTCATAGGAACATGTTTTTTATAAATACCGATTTCACCTTCCGTGGTGTTAAACTCCACCATGGAAACCTGTCCTTCATAAAACACACGGTCAGGCGTAATTATTTTTAATGTATATAAATTATTGTCTGCCATCTGCTTCCTCCCCGTAATTATTTCACGCGGGCAAGCACGTCATCAATACTTCCGGCATTTAAGAAATAGCTTTCGGGAATATCATCATGTTTTCCTTCCAGAATTTCTTTAAATCCGCGGATTGTCTCATTAATTGGCACATATTTGCCTTCCAGACCAGTAAACTGTCCTGCAACGAAGAAAGGCTGTGATAAGAATCTTTGTACCTTTCTTGCACGGGAAACTACCAGCTTATCGCTCTCTGATAATTCATCCATACCAAGAATTGCAATAATATCCTGCAGTTCCTTATATTTCTGAAGAATCTCCTGCACACCTCTCGCTGTCTGATAATGGTCTTCACCCAAAATTCTGGGATCCAAAATTCTTGACGTAGACTCTAAGGGATCAACTGCCGGGTAAATCCCCAGCTCCACAATTGACCTTGACAAAACAGTGGTTGCGTCCAGATGGGCAAACGTAGTTGCCGGCGCCGGGTCGGTCAAGTCGTCCGCAGGCACGTATACTGCCTGAACGGAAGTGATGGAACCATTCTTGGTAGAAGTGATACGCTCCTGCAAAGCGCCCATTTCTGTCTGCAGCGTGGGCTGATATCCAACAGCCGAAGGCATACGTCCAAGCAGCGCGGACACCTCCGAACCTGCCTGTGTAAAACGGAAAATGTTGTCAATGAAAAGCAGCACGTCCTTTCCGCCTTTGTCACGGAAATATTCTGCCATGGTAAGCCCTGAAAGACCAACTCTCATTCTTGCGCCAGGGGGCTCATTCATCTGGCCGAACACCATGGTGGTCTTATCAATAACGCCAGACTCAATCATTTCATGATACAAGTCATTTCCCTCTCTGGTTCTCTCCCCAACACCGGTAAACACAGAATAGCCGCCGTGCTCTGTTGCTATATTTCTTATAAGCTCCTGGATAAGAACGGTTTTTCCTACACCTGCACCACCAAAAAGGCCGATCTTACCACCCTTTTGATAAGGACATAAAAGATCCACCACCTTAATACCGGTTTCCAAAAGTTCCTGCTGGGTGGACTGCTCCACAAATTCAGGAGCTGCCCTGTGTATCGGTTCATAGCTGACGCCTTCCGGCGCCGGTTTATTATCAATGGGATTGCCAAGAACATTAAACATACGTCCAAGCGTGTTCTCTCCTACCGGCACACTGATAGGCGCTCCGGTAGCAATTGCCTCCATCCCCCTT
This sequence comes from uncultured bacterium, assembly GCA_947381965.1. Taxonomy (GTDB): domain Bacteria; phylum Bacillota; class Clostridia; order Lachnospirales; family Lachnospiraceae; genus Suilimivivens. The sequence goes on along the minus strand of CANCXX010000012.1, from coordinate 76,363 downwards.
ACCAGTCCGTCAGTGGAACCCATGGCAATACATCTGACCGTATCATCACCCAGATGCTGTGCGACCTCAACGATCAAATCACTGCCATCCTTTAAAGGAATTCTGATTGCTTCGTTGATTTCTGGCAGCCTGCCGTCAGTAAACTTTATATCCAGAACGGCACTGATAATCTGTGTAATTTTTCCGGGACAGCTATCCTTGCCCGTCTTTCTATCTGCCATTTTTCCTCCATTCCTGTCCGGCAAAATTCTGCCGGACATTTTTTATTACTCCTAACTTATGAAATTGCGTTTGCTCCCGCAATAATTTCCGTCAATTCCTGCGTGATAGCGCCCTGACGCGCTCTGTTATACAGCAGGGACAGATTTTCTATCATTTCTTCCGCGTTGCTGGTAGCAGAATCCATCGCCTGCATTCTGGCTCCGTTTTCGCTTGCTACCGCCTCAATCATACCGCCATAAATCAGGCTGGTTATATATTTGGGTATAAGCAGATTTAAAGCTTCCTCGTCCTCCGGCTCAAAATTCATAAGCGCCCTGCCGTCACCTTCTGCCTCCCCGTCTTTTTCTCCTTTAACCTCTTCCTTCTCATTAATTTCTACCGGAAGAAGCTTTAACAGGGTAGGCACATGAACTACCGTATTTTTAAATGCGGTATAGGCAAGGTAAATCTCACTGATTTCACCTTTGGAAAAAGCCTCCAGTACTTCTTTACTGATTGCCATTGCATCCGCATAAGCTGGTTCTTCAATAATATCCGAATAATCGGCTCTTATCTCATACCGCTTCTGCAATGCCTCTTTTCCCTTTTTACCAATTGCATAGATGGCCAGATTCTCACCGGAAAGCTCTCCTCTTGTAATCAGTTTCGTTACATTAGAGTTATATCCTCCCGCCAGTCCTCTGTTTGACGTAATTACAATCACTGCCTTTTTACCAGTCTCCCCGGATTTTAAGTACTTGTGATCCAGATTACTGGTTTTTCTTAAAATAGAGCTGACTGTATCATACATACACCGGAAATAATCTCTGGACTTCTCTGCATTTTGTTTTGCTCTCTGCAGCTTAACAGTGGAAACAAGTTTCATGGCTTTGGTAATCTGCTGGGTGCTTTGAATACTGCCCTTACGCCTCTTTATGTCTCGCATTGAAGCCATAATGTCACCTTATCCTTCTTATTTCTTTACTTTAAAAACGCTGCTTTGAATTCCTCAATTGCCTTATTTAAGGTATCTCCGGTTGTATCTGAAATCACTTGTTCCTTCGCTATGGCAGCTGGCACTTCAGGGTATTTGGTATTGATAAACTCAAAGAATTCCTCTTCAAATCTTGTAATATCCTCTGTAGGCACATCCAGCAAATACTTATTGGTAGCTGCATAAATAATAATAACCTGGTACTGTACTGGCATAGGACGGTACTGGGGCTGTTTTAGAATTTCTTTAATTCTTTCACCCTGGGCTAACTTTTCCTTTGTATCCGCGTCCAGTTCTGATCCAAACTGTGCGAAAGCAGCCAGTTCCCTGTACTGTGCCAGTTCCGTACGGATTGGAGCCGCAATTTTTTTCATTGCCTTAATCTGTGCGGCGCCTCCTACACGGGACACGGACAGACCTGCATTGACAGCCGGACGAAAACCGGAATTGAACATTTCTGTTTCCAGATAGATCTGACCATCTGTAATGGAAATAACATTGGTAGGAATATAGGCAGATACGTCGCCTGCCTGCGTTTCAATAATGGGCAGTGCGGTTAAGGAACCGCCGCCGTACTCTTCGTTCATTCTCGCCGCACGCTCAAGAAGTCTTGAGTGGAGATAGAACACATCACCGGGATAAGCCTCACGGCCGGGAGGACGCTTAAGAAGCAGGGACAGGGTACGGTAAGCCGCCGCATGTTTACTTAAATCATCATAAACAACCAGAACATCCTCTCCCTTTTCCATCCACTCTTCACCGATGGCGCACCCGGAATAAGGTGCTATATACTGCAAAGGTGCAAGCTCAGAAGCCGCCGCAGCCACTACAGTTGTATAAGCCATGGCGCCGGATTCTTCCAGGGTATTTACAATAGATGCCACCGTAGAAGCTTTCTGTCCAATGGCAACATAAATACACTTAACCCCCTGTCCTTTTTGGTTAATAATTGTATCAATGGCAATGGCAGTCTTACCTGTCTGCCTGTCACCGATAATAAGCTCACGCTGCCCTCTTCCGATAGGCACCATGGAGTCAATTGCCTTAATACCTGTCTGCAAAGGCGTATCCACTGACTTTCTGGTAATAACGCCTGATGCGACTCTTTCAATCTTACGATATTTATCTGTCTGTATGGGTCCTTTTCCATCAATTGGCTGCCCCAGCGCATTTACTACACGTCCCGACATGGCATCGCCTACAGGAACTTCAACAACGCGCCCGGTAGTTTTTACCGTATCGCCTTCGTTAATATTCTTCTGATTTCCCAAAAGTACCGCGCCTACATTATCCTCTTCCAGGTTCAGCACCATTCCATACACTTCTCCGGGAAATTCCAGAAGTTCTCCCTGCATTGCGTTTTCCAGACCATGTACACGGGCAATACCGTCGGCTACCTGAATAACCGTACCGACGTCTGAAACTTCCAGTTCAGAAGCATATCTTTTAATCTGCTCCTTAATCACGGAACTGATTTCTTCCGGTCTTAAATTCATGGTTCTTACGCACCTTTCCTGTTACTTTGTGTTAAACTTACATTCCTGCTCCAATAAGGAATTAAAAATCCCTGATTTTTAAATCTGCACCTTAAGAAGCTCCCGCTGCAGTTCAAACAATTTACTTCTCACACTGCTGTCAACCACACGGTCACCAATACGGATTACTATGCCTCCAATCAGTTCTTCATCCACCTGGTAGTGCATTTCCATCTTCTTAAAGGATGTGGTGTCAAGCAGCTTCAACTCTATTTCTTTTTTCTTTGCTTCACTTAAATTAAGAGCTGTGGTTACATAGGCAATTCCGATTCCCTTAAGCTGCTTTACCTTATCAACAAAATAATCCAAAATGGCGTCAATCTCCCCATATCTGTCTTTGCTGATAATCAAATGTAAAAAGCCAAGCAGTTCTCTGGAAATACGTCCTTCAAAAACCTTCTCCAAAACCTTTATCTTCTCCTCTTTTAAGATTTTGGGATGATTCATCAGCCTGCCAAAATCGGGATTTTCCAAAAGAAGGTCTTTTAACTGGACAACTTCATTTAAAAATACTTCTTCCTTTCCCTCTTCCACAGCCAGTTCAAACAAAGCCTCTCCATATGTTGCTCCCACTAGCTTTGCCATGTGCTCTCACCTATTTCCTTTAACGTTTCATTTACCAGACTTTCCTGTATGGTTGTATCAATAGATGCCTTAACTACCTTACCGGCCATCATGGATGCAAGCACTATCATCTCGCGTTTCACATCATCAGCCGCTTTCTGCTTCTCAAGCTCAGCTTCTACCCTGGCTCTCTCAATAATCCTGGCAGCTTCTTCCTTTGCTTCGGCAACAATTTTATTTTCATTTTCAAGCGCCCGTTTTCTGGCGTCACTTAAAATTTCTTCCGCTTCCCTGTCGATGTTTTTAAGCTTCTCTTCATACTTAAGTTTCAGCTCCGACGCATCTTTTTTGTCCCTGGCCGCATTATCCAGCTCATCTTTTATCTTAGCCTGCCTTTTGGCCATCATCTCCCTTACAGGATTAAACAAAAAATACGACGCCGCCAGAAAAAGCACAAAGACCGCAATAATCATAAGCGTTGCATCCGTAAGCAGCTGCAGGTCCAGGTCAAACAATCTGGGTTCCATTCGTAAAACCTCCTTTCTTCTTATTCATCCAGCTCCTGCCCTACACGAAGAACGCCCTCCTTGAGACGTTCCTTCCAGGCAGGATTCCGTTTTTCTTAAGACGTTTACACGTTCCCGAAAAACTTCTGCCCATTTTATTGGGCAGCGCCCAGAAGAGGTCTTACGAACAACAGAAGAATTGCCACAAGCAGACCATAAAGACCAGTTGTCTCTGCTACTGCCTGCCCAAGCAACATAGTTGATGTGATATCAGATTTTGCTCCGGGGTTTCTTCCTACTGCAGCCGCTGCATGACCAGCTGCGATACCCTGCCCTACACCAGGTCCGATACCGGCAATAACTGCCAGACCAGCGCCAATTGCTGAACAACCTAAAATAAAGTTAACGTTAAAATCCATTTTTGTTTCCTCCTTAATGCTTTTCACCTTATTTAATTTTTGTTTTATTCCAGAATCTATTCTCCTGTACTGCACGCGTCCGTGACATAAGTCATGGTCAGCATACAAAATACATAAGTCTGGATTGCACCTGAAAACAGGTCAAAATATACATGAAGTGCTGCAGGCCATATAATAGCCACCTTACTCAGCAATGCATATATCAATGCCATAATCGCTGTTCCCGACAAAATATTGGCAAACAGACGAAGCGACAGTGAAACCGGAACTGCCAGATCACTGATAATATTGATCGGCGCCCAGATGGGCCACGGTTCACATAATCCTTTAAGCACCCCTGATACTTTCTGGTACTTAAACTTATTAAAGTGAATCAGCGTAAATGTAATGATACCCAGCGCAAAAGTCACACCATAATCTGCTGTTGGCGGCCGCAATCCCAAAAGTCCGGAAATATTGCTGATAAAAATAAAGATAAATATTGTCCCAATATAATTCCGGAACCTTACTGCCTGATTTCCCATAACCCCGCCGATCATGCCGTCTAACTTCTCCACCATCAGCTCTACCACGTTCTGAAATCCTCCCGGCACTTCCGTGGCGTGTTTAATGGCTCTGTTAGCCGCTATGCAAAAACCAATAATAATCAGCATGACTATAAGTACGCAGACATGCGTTGTGGTTATCCATACCTCCTGGCCAAACAGTTGGTAGGAAAAGACCCCGTGAATCATAAAGTCGACCTCAGCATCTCCTGATAACAGAATTCCCTGTCCCATATCCTCACCTCCTTACATCTCCTGCCCACCTGCAGGTTCTTCTGACATGGGCGGAAGTATTTCCTCCCCATATATAAATGTACTGATCTTTTTGGTTATAAAGTGCATGTAAGCAGACGCTTTTAATCCCATAATTCCCAAAAAAGCAGAAAGAGGGTCTGCTGTCTTCCCTACAGCGATCAGTATCAGCGCTGTCGTTATAAACGCATATCTAAGAATATTGTGGGTGCTCATCATTTTAACCGCCTGTTTTTCCCCAAGATCAAGCGCCCTGTCCAGGGACCACCACATATGAAAAGCGCCAGCCATAGCAATCAACACTCCGGCCCACAGCCCAAGACTGTATCCGGCCTTATCCTTCACCAGAAACACCAAAAGCTGGCACGCCGCTCCAAACATAAGAATGCCCGTTTCGAGCTCAAACAGGGTCCTGTTTATCTTTGTTATTTTTTCTTTCATCTGTGCCTCCCCTGCTTCTCCTGCTGCCATGAAGATAGGCCGACTGCTCACTGTCCTTTGATAAAATCTGTCTTGCAAAGCGGTATACATTCCGCCCGCCGGCCACCGCTCCCACAAAAAACAGAACAATTACCAAAAAATCCGTTCCCAGCTTTTCGTCCAGAAACATTCCCACAAAAGAACAGACAAAAAGAGGGACGAGCATGTTAATCCCGAATTGTCCTATCATCGTTAATGCCTGATAAACGTTTCGATTGTACTTCACACGCCTCGCCCTTTCAAAATCCAAACCCAAAAGTAAAATTAAAAAAGTGTCTGCTATCGTTACATTTATTTTTTTATTATACCACTTTTTCTATTTCTGTCTAGAAAATAAAAAATATTTTTTCATTAAGCAGATTGGACAAATCCGTTGACTTTCTTTCCGATTAAGAGTAGTATTTTTCATAACCTGTATACAGCTATAAGGGCCCACAGGAAGGGGGAAGGACTTTATGACAAATCCAGTATTGTACCGCAGACGCATTATTCCCGAAGAATGTATTCTTCTCAAGGACGACATCATTTTATCCTGTGATGATAAGCATATTGTCACATCCTGGAACTCCCTCCGTCCTAAAAAAGACCTTCATCACGGCTGTTCCTGTTATTTTTTGAAGGAAGGGTTTAAAGTAAGTAAATTCTGCCGTAAAGACGACAGTCTGCTTTACTGGTACTGCGATATTGTGGATTATGATTATCAGTCTGCCCAAAACAGTCTGATTGTAACCGACCTTCTGGCTGATGTTATCATCTATCCGGACGGATTTGTAAAAGTGGTGGATCTGGACGAACTTGTCACCGCGCTGGATTCCCACGCCATCTGCCTTGATACACTGAAAACCTGTCTGATGCGTCTTGACAAGCTGCTGCAAATTATTTATTCGGGCGGCTTTGACAAATTAAAATCCTATATTGACCTGCCGCCCGGATAATAGCCACTACTGTCTAATAAAATATATGTCCGCCGATCTGCATTCCGGTAAGCCCCTCAATAGGCGTTCTGAAAAACAGACAGTTTCCTACCGTTGTGTTTCCTGCCATAGCCGCATCTGCCGCCCGGTAACAGGCGTCCGTGGCATGGTTTTCCGCAAGGGCAAGAGCCAGACGGCCGCTGGCAACAGGCGAAAACTGCCGATTCTGGTATATCACCCCTACCACCGTATCCGGGAATACAGAGCTCATTACCCGGTTCATTACAACAGCGCCTACTGCAATCTGTCCTTCATAAGGCTGATTACCTGCTTCGCAGTAAATCAGATTGGCAAGCAGATACCTGTCCCCTTCTGCAAAGGTAATCTCCGAAATATCTCTCCATTTGGACTGGGCTGCCAGACGGGAAAGCCTCCTTTCCTCCTCCAGCTGCTTTTGCAGTTCCGCAATATTATTCTTTTGTTCTTCCCATTGTCTTTCAAATTCCAGCATTTCAGCCTCTGTCTCAGAAATTTCCCTCTGATAACTGGAAATCTTACCGGAAGTCTGGCTTACCAGTCCCTCTACACGGCTCTGTTCTTTTTCCACAGATACCTTCAGCTCATCCAAATCCTTTTTTTCCTGCTGGAGCCTTGCTTCCGTTTCCTCTATTTCGCGCCTTGTTGCCTTAAATGCTTCCAGCTGCTGTCTGTCATATTCTGTGAGCTGCTCTATATAGTCATTCCGGTTCAAAAAATCTGCAAAGCTTGCGGAACCCAGAAAAATTTCCAGTATCATGTAATCACGCTTCTCATACATAAACTGGATGCGCTTCTTCATAGCGGCATACTGGTCTTCCTCGGTCTGCCGGGCGCTTGCCAGCTGTTTTTCCGTATTTTCAATTTCTAAAATCTTAGCTTCTATCTCTTCTTCCAGTTCCGCAAGATTCTGACTGACCTTTTCCAGCTCTGCATTGAGACTGCCCAGCTGTCCCTTAAGCCCCTCTGTCGTCTCGTTCAGCTCATCCAGCTCATCCTCTCTGTTGCTGATTTCCTGCTGTGTTTTTTCCTGCTCTTCTTTTTTGTCGTTAATCTGCTGTTCCAGGTCTGAAATCTTATCAGCATATGTGGTCATGGGAAAAGCACACATCAAAAGAACAATTGCCATCATCACGGCAACATGTTTTTTTCCAGCCTTTCTCAAATTTCTCACCCACCTTTGTCCATTCTATATTTCTTTTATATCAGGGTATGTCATATTTTTAACAATTTCTGCAGGGCCATTTACTCTCTGCCGTCATTTTCCAGCTTTTCCACCCTGCGCACATGTTTTCCTTCTTCTGAAAACCTGGTGTCCAAAAATGTATCCACAATTTCAAGGGCCAGATTTATGCCTGTAAATCCTCCTCCAAGCGCCAGCATATTGGCATCGTTATGGAGCCTTGTCATTTTGGCAAGGTAAGGGTCGGTACAAAGCGCACACCGCACCCCTGGCACCTTGTTGGCCGCTATGGAAATGCCAATCCCTGTGGTGCACACCACAATTCCCTTCTCACAAGAGCCCTCCGCCACAGCCCTGGCCGCTGCCTTTCCATAATCCGGGTAGTCACAGGATCTTTTATCAAAACACCCAAAATCTTTAAAAGGGATACCCCTTTCCGCCAGATGATCCATAATCTGGTTCTTTAAATCATATCCCCCATGGTCGCTTCCCAAAGCTATCATATTTTTATCCTCCTCATAACCAATATCTAAATTTATGTTTACAGCTTAATCACATGATGACCTGCCGCTTTTAGAAGCCGGTTCATAACCGCCGTTCCTATTCCGCCCTGCCTGAAGCCTTCCGCAAAAATAACCTCCACCCCTTCATCATCAAATTCCCTGAGCGCCCGGAACAAATGCCTGGCAATCTGCTGCTCGTCCTGCCGTTTTCCCAGACTTTTCACACTATCGGCCTGATAACGCTTTGCCGTCTCGTCTGTGGCGATGACCCCGCTTTTACTTCCCTTTTCCCTATAGAAAGACAACTGACGGTTGACAAATGCCATCACCTGCTCTTCTTCTCCCTCTACAATTGTAAGACTGCCTTTGGGCGCATAATGTCTGTATTTCATTCCCGGCGCCCGCGGCGCCTTGTGACTGTTTTCCACAGCGGCCGTATCCACATCCACGCTTCCTAATACTTCCTCCAGCATTTCTTCCGTGATATACCCTGGCCTTAAAATCACCGGCTTATCTAAAGTCAGGTCTATAATTGTGGATTCCAGCCCAATATCTGTCTCTCCTCCATCAACAATCATGTCAACTCTTCCATCCAAATCCTCAATCACATATCTGGCTGAAGTAGGACTTGGTCTGCCGGAACGGTTAGCGCTCGGCGCCGCCACATACCCTCCTGCTGCAGCAATCAAAGCCCTTGCCGTTTGATGGGAAGGCATACGTACCGCTACGGTATCCAGTCCACCGGTAGTTGCTAATGGCACACAGTCCGCCTTATAAAAAATCATGGTAAGGGGCCCCGGCCAATATCGGCGGGCCAACTCTACAGCCGTTGGGGGAATTTCCCTCACTATCCGGGAAAGCGCCTCAAACTCCGCAATATGCACAATCAATGGATTATCAGAGGGTCTTCCTTTTGCCGCATAAATCTTTTGCGATGAATACGGATTCAGCGCGTCCCCTCCAAGACCATACACTGTTTCTGTGGGGAAGGCTACCAGTCCGCCGGCTTTGATAATTTCCCCGGCCTGTGCCACCCCCTGCCTGTCCATATTTTCTTCCTCTATTTGTATGATTCTTGTCCTCATGCTTCTACTCTACCACATCTCCCATTTTTTGACTACCTTTATTCTCATTTCTGCACAGAACCACTGCCATAAATGCTATCTTGGAGATACTGTCTGTTCTTTTCAAAGTCAATTTCCAATACAGACATTCCCCTGATATCGGCATTTTGATAGGTCCCTTCTAGCGGGATGCTTCCCTGTACCATATCGTAAGTCAAAAATTTCCCCGCCTGAAAGCTTAATGAAAAGCATTCTTCTTTTTTCAAATTGGTGGTCAGACTGGGCAAAAGCTCCGAAAGCAGCCGTCCATTTCCCTTTAGCATTGATGCGGGCAGTTTTTTCACAATAGCCTCCAAAACCTTTCTCTGTCGCTGGGTTCTTCCAAAATCCGTCCCAATATAGCGGTTCCTGCTGTAAGCAAGCGCCTGCGGACCGTTCAAATGTACCAGCCCGCCAGAGGAGGTGTCCATATAATCTGTTCCCTCCGGTCTGCCTGTGAGCATGTTATATTCCACCAGATATCCATTTACATATTCAATTTCTTCCACCGTCAGCTCCAGGTCAACTCCCCCTGCCGCATCCACCAGCGTGGCAAATGCCTCAAAATTGACCTGCACATAGCGGTTTACATCTATCCCAAAGTTCTGCTCAATGGTTTCCATTAAAAGCGCCGGACCGCCATACGCATAGGCGGCGTTTAAACGATTGCCTCCGTGCCCTGGTATCTCCACATAAATATCACGTAAAATAGAAGTCATACAGATTTTTCTGGTGTTGTCACTGATGGATAAAAGAATCATGGCATCCGACCTGCCATCCTCCCCATTTTCCCTGGAATCATTGCCAATCAGCAAAATGTTTACCGCTCCCTCTTCCTTCCAGGGCTGGTCTGCCTGATCTGCAGCCTCCTGATAATTTATCTTCTGGTAGAGTCTCCCCACAATGAAATACCACCCTGCCATAAGCACTACGCCCAGAACCAGCAAAAACAATACAAGGCGCAGCAGCCTGGATTTCTTTCTTTTCCGGCCTTTGTTTTTCATTTAAAATTACCTCCGCGTATTACAGACACAGCCTGCTGCAGGATTTGTAATCCGGTATCGCAAATCTCCCATATCATACCACAGCAGACCGTGGATAAATCATTTGTGTATCCAATATATCATCTTATGGGTTATTATTCAAATACTTCATAATTCCCATATAAATATTCCATGCCATTTTTTCCTGATAAACAGAGGAGGCCAGGTTTTCCGCCTCTTCCCGGTTGGATAAGAAGCCGCACTCCACAATTACAATGGGCTTTGCCGTCTTTTTTAAAAGAAAGTAACTGTCGTTTCCCTTTGCCTCCCTTTTGTTTTCAGGATCAAGGATACGAAGCTGCTCCTGAAGTGTTTCCGCCAGCCCTCTGCTTTTCTCACTGGTCGTATAATAAAAAACCTGAGCGCCCTTCACATATTCTTCATGATAGCTGTTTTGATGAATGCTTACTACCAGTACGGGATCTGCAGATTCTATTACTTCCAGCCTTCTTTTCATATCCTGGACCTTCTTATTGGAAGCGCTCTCATCATAAAGTCCCTCTTCCCCCTCTCTTGTCATTACCACCTTAATCCCCTCTGACTGTAAAAACTGTTTCAGTTTTTGGGCGATTTTTAAATTTATATCCTTCTCAAGCTGGTCATTCACCCCCACCTTGCCCGGATCTGCCCCTCCATGTCCCGCATCAATTACAATACAGATTTCCTTTCCGTTTTCCACCTGCATGCTGCTTACATAAACAGCGCCCTCTCTGGCCACCACAAACATGGAAAACAACAGGATTCCTACCATTACCAGCTTTAAGATTCTGTTTTGACCTTCTGTCACACCATGCCTCGACTTATACCAATCTTCACTTAAATGTATGAAAAATAAACTGTGGGTATACCCCACAGCTTATCTCAATTTTATCTTCCCATATATATGCTGATTTCGTCCCAGATAATTGGTTTCTCAAACCCCAGTCTCCAGCTTGCAATACCTGCAATTCCGTATTTATCCATAATGTTTAGCTTAACGCGGATAGATTCCTCATCTTCCAGCCATACCTGAAAACGGACGCCATTTTCCGTATATTCCCCATAGTTCTGGCAGGTTGCCTCGTCCCACTCCACAGAAATATTATGGGCCCTTACATATTCTTCCGCCGCATCCATTCCCACTGCCTGACTGCTAATCTGCCCATCCTTTGTTTCCCAGATTCTTGTATAAAAGGGAACGGCATTAATCACCTTATTTTGCGGTACCTGCTCTACCGTTTTCGCAATCCCTTCCTCAACAAAGTCAATAGACGCAACGCTTCCGGCTTCCGGGCTTCCGGCATAATGTTCATCATATCCCATAATGATTACATAATCAGCCACAACCCCCTGTTCAGCCCTGTCATAATGATCCGTATATCCTGTGGGCACATAGTTGTCCACAGAAAGAACAATCCCCTTTTCCCGACAGGGAATGGACAGCTCCCTGATAAACTGAATATAATGCTCTCCGCAGTCCATGCTTATCTGTTCAAAGTCCACGTTGATTCCATCAATATTATAGGCAAGGGCCGTATCAATCAGCCCCTTTATCAGCTTTGCTCTTTGGGTCGTGGAAGAAAGCAGCGAATACATATCGAGGCTTTCCTTATACTCTATATTCTCCACAAGCGCCCAAACCTCAAGTCCCTTATTGTGGGCTTTATTTACATAGTCCTGACTGGCAAAGCTAGTAAAATTGCCCTCATTATCGCTTATTTTAAACCAGGTTGGAGATATAACGTTCAATTCTTTTGCGTTTGCTGTCATAGCATCAAACGTGTCATTTCCGCCAATTCCTGACACCACATGCCATCCCAGATTGATTTTATAATCTCTGGTCAGGCTGGTATATTCCGGTTCTGTGTAGTCAGTTATTGGTATAGGCAGCTCTGACTTTATTTCACCAAGTCTTTTGTTTTCCACATAACCGACAATCGCATCCTCTGTTTTAACCTTACTCCAGGTTTCCATTTCTTCCAAAACAAAAACCTTGTCCCCCACATGGACATCCCTGAGGATTTCACTCTTTACCCCGCCTAAGACTCTCACAGCCGTGTCCTTTTTAATTTCCGCTGTTTTCCGTTCCGGCCATTCGTTATAAATCTGCAGCCGGTCCGGTCCGGTAAATCCTTCATAAGAAAAATTCGCATACTGCTTTACATAATCTATTGCAATATACAAAGTTTCCCCCTCATACCGGGCTGGAACATACTCATAAGTTGTTTCCCCATTTTTGTCACTGACCTGACTGCTTCCTATTACGTTTCTGATAATATCGTCAGGCACCGTATAAAGCAGAAGTCCTTCCCCTTTATCTTCATAAAAACGGTCGTTAAAATACTTATGGACCGTATTTAAATCTAAATAATAAGTGCCGTCAAACAGTCGGGCACGCTCCTCAATCAACTCGTCCTGAAGCATAATTGCCACGTCCGCCTCTCCTGCCATGTTAAAATAAGCAGATAAATCAGCACGTTCTTTTGTATAAGAATATTTCTCCAGAAGCTTTCCCCCAAGACTTACGCCTGCAATCACTATAATAAGGACGATGGCAATAAGTACGGGTATTATTTTTTTCTTCATCCTTTAACCTCCAATCGTCCTATATTATAGCAGACTATTCCTATACCGTCATTACCAATTTTGACTTTTTATAACAATTTGCTTATCTGCCCCTGCTTCCGGGCAGTCCGCATTTTCGGAAAGGCCGGAAAAAGTCAATCACATTTCTATCATTATAAGGGGGTTTTCTGTCATTTAAACCTTCCGGCCTCCTTCATGCGTATAGACAGGCGGCAATTACCTGGAGGAAATTCTGTCATATCTGATTTCCTTTATCTTTCCACTTTCATCAGTCACATAGTCAGGCATATATACTGTATCTTCATTTATACAACTATTCACAATATAATCCGTAGTGGACGGAGCGCCGTCTAAGTACAGCTTAATGCCCTCACCTTCCAGCTTTTCAAGCCGAAGCCTTAGCGAAGCGGATTCATCAATTTTCAAATTTAAAGCCATAGTTTCTCCCATCTGTTCCGGGTTACATTTCCTGACAAATTCCAAAAGGATTACGTGATATGTCATGCCAGAGAGATAAATTAATCCCGAAACTGATTATAGTTTTCCTTTTAATGACGATAATAAAAACAGGTAAGATGCCGGATACGTATCTAAAAAACTACCGCTGCGAACTTCCAATCGGGTGAATTATAACAGATGAAAATCCATAGAAATATTCGCGACAGGCACAAAGCCTGTAAGACTTCCCTTCTCTTTAATAATATTTGGAAAAATTTAGAATAAACTGATAACGAGGCCCTCTGGCCCGAAGGGAGTAGACGAACCTTACCGCACCCAGAATACAGGATGTCCAGGCAGGCTCTTCTGATTAAATTTGCTTAGATTCATAAAAAACTTTAAACATCATGCCTCCTTCTGATACAAAATTTATCCGGAAGCATCTCACAAGTGTAATTATAGTATTTATTACCAAATTTTGCAAGTATTAATTTTCTCTTTTTATATATTTTTTACAAATACATTATAAAGCAGTCAGATACAGCCATTTTATAAATTTTTTTTAAACTGTTTTTCTGCCCTATTGACTTAATTTCGCACAAAGTATAATATACTTTTAAGTGATTTAAAATGTCACCAAACAGCAGGATAACAGTATCTTAATAGTAAGGATGTGATAAAATTATGAAAATTGAAAAAGTTAACGATCATCAGATTCGCTGTACCCTTACCAGAGAAGACTTAGCGGACAGAGAACTTAAGCTCAGCGAACTTGCTTATGGTACCGAAAAAGCTAAAGATTTATTCCGCGACATGATGCAGCAGGCATCCTTTGAATTTGGATTTGAAGCGGAAGATATTCCTTTAATGATAGAAGCGATTCCTTTAAATTCCGAGTGTATCGTCCTGATTATTACCAAAGTGGAAGACCCTGACGAGCTGGACACCCGTTTTTCAAAGTTTGCCCCTTCTGTCCATGAGGAAGACAATACTTTAGATGATGTTCTTGATACCCTGGCAGAAGGCGCCGACGACGTTCTTGACCTGTTTAAGAAAATCCAAAACAGCAAAACCGGAAGTACGGTTTCTGAAGGAAATGCACAGGCCGACGCCTCCGGCACAGGTGCAGCGGATGCCAAACAGTCTTTTAAAAACGCCCTGCAGAAAAAGCTTTCCGATGCCGCTTCTGCAGAATTAACCAGAATTTATTCTTTTGGCAGTCTCCGCGAGGTAATTGGCTCCGCCCATGTTCTCTCCAGTTTTTACAGTGGAGCGAACTCCTTATACAAGCAAAAGGACGGTTCCTATCTTCTGGTACTTTCCAAAAGCGCGCATACGCCTGTTGAATTTAACAAAGTATGCAATGTTCTTTCTGAATACGGCGCTATCATTAAATCCGTGCCCGCCTCTGAAGCATATCTGGAAGAACACTTTGAACCAATTGTACGAAATTCTGCCCTGCAGTCCTTATCCTGCATCTGACTAAAGCTGTTCCATGCAGGCCATTCTTCTTGGGCAAATCCGTCAACAAAATATTACAGCACATCAGACCGCCAAAGGGTTCTGCCTTGAGGCGGTTTTTTGTGTCCTCTTTATTCTCTGTCGCCTTTCTTCTTTTTAAATGCCGCATTATTTGCCAGTTCCATCATTTATCAATTGCACAACTTGCCCATTATTCTGTTAACCGTCAAAAAAACTTGGTTTTTGTCACTTATAATGCTAAAATAAATTGCTTATTACAATGAACTATGTCTGTAAAAATATTTTCAGACACATTTAAAGAAAGGGGTTCGAAATATGAAAAAATTAAACCGCAGGCTGATTGCAGGCGCATCGGTTTTGTCCCTGTGCGCTGTGCTGATGCCTATGACGGCTTTGGCAGCCGGAGAAGAAACCGCTGTGCCGTCCATGTATGCCACCTTCTGGGCTCTGATTCCTCCTGTTGTCGCCATCGTTCTTGCGCTGATTACCAAGGAAGTTTTCAGTTCCCTGTTTATCGGTATACTGGTAGGCGGACTGTTTTTTTCCGGTTTTTCCTTTGAAGGCACTATTCTGCACATTTTTAACGACGGTTTTGTTGCAGTGCTTTCTGACAGTTACAATGTGGGCATTCTGATATTCCTTGTCATATTAGGGGCTATGGTCAGCCTGATGAATCGTGCCGGCGGTTCCGCCGCATTTGGACAGTTTGCCAAAGAAAAAATTAAAACACGTGCCGGCGCACAGCTGGCTACAGTTGCACTTGGCGTACTTATCTTCATTGACGATTATTTTAACTGCCTTACCGTAGGAAGCGTTATGAAACCTGTCACTGACCAGCATAAAGTTTCCCGTGCAAAACTCGCCTATTTAATTGACGCCACAGCTGCCCCTGTGTGTATTATCGCTCCCATATCATCCTGGGCAGCGGCCGTTTCCGGTTTTGTGGAGGGGGAAGACGGGTTTTCCATCTTTATCAGAGCCATTCCCTACAACTACTATGCTTTGCTTACCCTTATAATGATGATTATTATTATTCTGCTGAACATTGATTTCGGACCCATGCACACCCATGAAGCCAATGCCTTAAAAGGCGATCTTTTTACCTCCGGCAGCGCTTCTGCAAGCGAAGAGGCGGCTCCCGTAAATGCAAAAGGGAAAGTGATTGACCTGGTTATCCCTATTATTGTACTGATTTTCTGCTGCGTAACAGGCATGATTTACACCGGCGGCTTTTTTTCAGGCGAAAACTTTGTCACCGCTTTTTCAAACTCTGACGCTTCTGTGGGCCTTGCCCTTGGCAGCATTTTTGCAATGATTCTCACTATCATTATTTATCTGATAAGAAAAGTACTTACTTTTAATGAATGTATGGATTGTCTGCCCTCCGGTTTTAAGGCCATGGTTCCGGCAATTTTGATTCTGACCTTTGCATGGACCTTGAAGGCTATGACAGACAGCCTGGGGGCTGCTGAATTTGTGGCCTCCGCCATGGAACAAAGCGCCAAAGGGCTTATGGTTTTCCTTCCCGCCATTATCTTCCTTGTTGGATGCTTCCTTGCCTTTTCCACAGGAACCTCATGGGGAACCTTCGGTATCCTTATTCCGATTGTGGTAGCTGTTTTTGAAAATTCCAATCCCCAGCTTATGATTATCTCCATTTCAGCATGTATGGCAGGGGCTGTGTGCGGCGATCATTGTTCTCCCATTTCAGATACCACCATTATGGCAAGCGCCGGGGCACAGTGTAACCATGTAAACCATGTGACCACACAGCTTCCTTATGCGCTGGTGGCTGCCGCCGTTTCCTTTGTCACTTACTTAATCGCCGGCATTGCCCAGAATCCATGGGTGCCGCTGCCCATTGGTATCCTGCTTCTTTTAGGCGCTCTTCTTGTGATTAAACAGCTGAACAAAAGCAGGTAACTGACTTTCATTCGCGTGCGTATCACCATAAAACCGGGCCTCTCCCAAAGGGAGCGCCCGGTTTCAAATTTCCCAATTCTTTTTCACTTAGGAACCGTTAAGAAATAACCTCATAATGCTTCAATCTTAGCCATTAAATCGTTGATGTCCATTCCATGAACCATAGCCGCTTCTTCAAGACTTTCCGCTTGTGCGGACGGACATCCAAGGCAGTGCATTCCAGCTTCCATTAAAATGGGAGCCACATCCGGGCTGGTTCTTAAAATCTCGCCAATTGTCATATCCTTACTAATCTGTGCCATATTCTATAACCTCCTTTAACCATAAGCATTTGTATTACCGCAGATCTTCCTGACGCCGTCTGCAACGCTTTCAGTATAATACTTTGCCCGCTTTCTGGCAAGACTAAACCTTCCCCCTGCAAAAAACTCCTTAAAAATCAACTGTCACTTGCTATTTAAAGTGTACATAGTTTCATTTACAACAACCGACTCCACTTCTTCAGTATCCGCCAGACGATTGAACACAAAAACAATTCCATTTTCTACCCCGCAGGTATAGCCGGCATTGTCCATTTCTACCCTGCAGGAATGAATCCCCTCCATTTCATGTTCATGCACAATGTAGCTTGTTCCATCTTTATAGTTCACGGATACATAATAAATGTACCAGGGATCATTTACCTCCTCCGGCGACAGGCCAAGTCCTGTGCCCATATCAATTTTTAAGGATATAGGTGAAAGCATGACCCCTCCGCCTTCTGCATTTACATACGTTTCGCTATTTATCCTCCCCTTAAGAGGAATGGAAAGTGTGCCCCCTTGTTCCTCTCCTTCCCCGCTGTCAGTTCTTTGGTATATTTCCATCATAAGTCCCTTTTCCTCTTTAAAGAACGGGTCAATTACCATATAGTCATAACAGTAAAGCATGTCCTTTGTTGATTTATCAAGGTCCACAAATATATTTTCATAACAGTCTGCAAACCGGAACCAGAAAGGCGCATTATCTGAAAACCAGGCGCCTTTGCTTTCGTTATCCACCTGACTGTAGGTAAGCGCGTTGACCTCTCCTTCTCTTTCAAGAGTAAAAGCCACAACCGCCGCATATCCATCATAAGCAGCCGTAAGAACCGTAAGCTTTGTATCCCCGATTTCCTTTACGACCGGTTCATAAGATATAAAGCCGCCAATTAATTCATCCGCCTTATCCAGCGCATCATCCGTATATTCCCTTGCAGGATATGACACAGTGTATGAAATTCCTTTTTCTTCATCTATGAATATCTCCTTATGAGGCTCTATATTTTCCCTTCCTGAAGTTCCCCATATCCGCGAAATTATTTCACTGTTTGACGCAGTGACCGCAATAACCGGCGTTGCCGCCACCAACAGGGCTGCCGCTGCCTTTATGATCTTTCCTCTTGCCGGCCTGTAAAGGCTTTTACGGTATTGTTTCAGCATTTTCTTTTTATTTTTCTTATATTCTTCTGAAAACTCATGAATACTGTCAATGGCATCAAATGCTTCCACAGAGATAAAAATCTGTTCCGGGTCTTTCTCTTTTTCTATTTGTTTCATGTATTAATCCTCCCTGTCAGACGCTTTTGCCCAGGCAACCTTTAACATTTTCTTGGCCCGTTCAAATCTTTTCCTTACGTTTACCTCTGATATTCCCAGTCTTCCTGAAGTCTCTTTTACCGACAGATTTTCTAATGCCAGCGCTTCAACCACATCATAATACTTAGGACGCAGACCGGAAATCAGCGTTTTCAATTCTTCTTCCCCATCTCCTTCTTTTTGCGCTGCCCCTTTCGTTTCCTCATCAATATCCCTGTTCAGAAAACAAATAATTTCCTGTTCTCTTTTTTTCTTATTGTATATATCAATGGCCGAATGCTTAATAACGGTTATCATGTATCTTTTACAGTCCTCTGATTCCGCATTTTCAAAGTATGCCTGTCCTTTCATTAATTTCAGAAAAGCTTCCTGGACGGCGTCCTCCGCACGACCGGAATCATGTAAAATGCCAAAGGCTGCCTGATACATCTTTTGTTCGTATAGCTGATAACACTTTTCAATAAATTCTGCCCGCATTTTTTTGTCATACACTGCCCGCCCCATTTACTGCTCCTTAGATATCCCAAGTCCAAACGTATAACCCGCATCATAACTGCCGCTTATTGATATTATACACCGGGAGCAAAGTTCCTCAATATCTTTAACCGGAACATAATACCCCAACGTAACCGTCTTTGTTTCTCCCTGTGGTATCTTCACATGATAAAAATCTGTCTCTCCCATTCCCGGTTCCGACAAGTAAACCGGATAGGAGCATTCCCACTCCATAGCCTCCTTATCTTCCGCCTTTTTTGGCACAATGGTAAGAAAAGACAGATTAACACGTCCATCCCCTTCATCTCCTGGATAATCCGCATTCTGAATATCCGCCTGGACCAGAAAAAATTTACTTCTGTCCGCATAGTATTGTGCGTCTGTTGTATACATTTTGTCCGAAGGAACCTTTGCCGCCTCCGGTGTATCATACATCTGAAAATCATGCAGGGTAATAACCAGCGATCCCTCTTTTCCTATCAGTTTTTCAGTCCCCATTTCCAATACCACAGCTTCCACCCCGGCGCTTTTTTTCTGTTCCTCCTGAACGGAGGTTTCCTGATTTTGCATCTCCTTTTCCTGTATAATCGGCTCCTCCAATGCCGTCACCAGCTTATCCGTTTCCTGCTTTTTGCATCCTGCCATCATAATGGCGCACAGCAAAACTACCGCTATTCTTTTGTTCTTCATCTTTTTCTCTCCTTTTGCATCTGATTTCGTCCACACCCCATATAACCATTTCCAAAAGGAGTTTGTGACATTCCAGAAAACTTTTCACACTATTTACAAAAAAATTATAAAAATTCCCTAAAATCCGTACTTTGTTCATAAAAAAATACACTCTTTGCCTTGACTGGAAATGACTTTGTACCATATAATGAAAGTACGGTAAAAGCATAATTTTATGCAGATATAAACAATTAATTTTATTTTAGGAGGCTTACGCAAAATGAGATCAGAATGGAAAGATTTTGTAGGCGGCAAGTGGGAAAATGAAGTTAACGTACGTGATTTCATTCAGAGAAATTATCACCTTTATGAAGGTGATGAGTCCTTCTTAGCAGAAGCTACACAAAACACAAAGGATTTATGGCAGATGGTTCTTGATCTGCAGAAACAGGAACGTGAAGCAGGCGGTGTTCTTGATATGGATACCAAGGTTGTATCCACTATCACATCCCATGGTCCTGGTTACTTAGACAAATCCAAGGAAACAATTGTTGGTTTCCAGACAGATAAGCCTTTCAAACGTTCCCTGCAGCCTTACGGCGGTATCAGAATGGCTGAAAAAGCATGTGCTGACAATGGGTATGAAGTAGATCCTGAAATCAGTGAATTCTTCTCAACCCACAGAAAAACACACAATGCAGGATGCTTTGATGCTTACAATGCAGAAATGAGAGCATGCCGTTCCGCTCATATCATCACAGGTCTTCCGGATGCTTACGGACGCGGACGTATTATCGGCGACTACAGACGTGTTGCTCTGTATGGTATTGACAGACTGATTGAGGATAAAATGGCACAGAAGGACTCCACAGGACGTGTTATGACAGATGACATTATCCGTCTTCGTGAAGAGCTTTCCGAGCAGATGGTTGCTCTTAAAATGATGAAAGAAATGGCTGCTTCCTATGGCTGTGATATTTCCAAGCCCGCTTCCAATGTAAAAGAAGCAATCCAGGCTACTTACTTCGGATATTTATGTTCAGTAAAAGAACAAAACGGCGCTGCTATGTCTCTTGGACGTACTTCCACCTTCCTTGACTGCTATGCAGAAAGAGACCTTGCAAACGGAACATTTACCGAGCAGGAAATCCAGGAATTTGTAGACCACTTCATCATGAAGCTGCGTTGCGTAAAATTCGCACGTACACCTGAATATAACCAGATTTTTGCCGGCGATCCTGTATGGGTAACTGAATCCTTAGGCGGTGTTGGCGTTGACGGACGTCCTCTGGTAACAAAGATGAGTTTCCGTTACCTTCACACATTAACCAACTTAGGACCCAGCCCTGAACCCAACTTGACTGTTCTCTGGTCCACAAGACTTCCTGAAAACTGGAAGAAATACTGTGCTAAGATGTCTATCCAGACCTCTTCTATCCAGTATGAAAACGACGACCTTATGAGAGTAACACACGGCGATGACTATGGTATCGCATGCTGCGTATCTTCCATGGTTATTGGTAAAGAAATGCAGTTCTTCGGAGCAAGAGCTAACCTTGCAAAATGTCTGCTTTACGCATTAAACGGCGGTGTAGACGAAGTTACCAAGAAACAGGTTGGACCTAAATACCGTCCTGTTGCAGGTGATGTTCTTGATTATGACGATGTATACAGCAAGTTTATTGACATGATGGAATGGCAGGCAGATGTATATGTAAATACTCTGAATATTATTCATTATATGCACGACAAATACTGCTATGAGAGAGCTGAAATGGCGCTTCATGACAGAGACGTTAAGCGTTATTTTGCAACAGGTGTTGCAGGGCTTTCCATCGTAGCTGACTCCTTATCTGCTATTAAGTACGCTAAGGTAGAAGTTGTCAGAGATGAAGACGGCATTATCGTAGACTTTAAGACAACAGGGGAATTCCCTAAATATGGTAATGATGATGACCGTGTTGACAGCATTGCACAGGACGTTGTACACAAGTTTATGACAGCAATCAGAAGACACCACACCTACAGAAATGGTATTCCTACAACATCTATCCTTACCATTACCTCTAATGTAACCTATGGTAAGGCAACAGGTAACACACCTGACGGACGTAAGAAAGGACAGCCTTTTGCACCTGGCGCTAACCCCATGCACGGTCGTGACACCCATGGCGCTGTAGCTTCCTTGTCTTCCGTATCCAAGCTTCCTTTCAATGATGCACAGGATGGTATTTCCAATACCTTCACCATTATTCCTGGCGCACTTGGTAAAGAGGATCAGGTTTTCGCAGGCGATATTGAAGTTGACTTAAACAAATAAAACATAAGTAAAATAAATTTAATGTTCCACTTTCAGGAGGTATAATGCAATGGATGATAAAAAAATGATCGATGATCTTGTAAAAATGCTGGATTCCGGCATGGCAATGGGTGTAGGACACGTAAACGTGGACTACGATGAAACAAAAGATGAATCGAAAAACGTTCAGACCATGGGATGTACGGACTGCTCCAGAACTCCCTTGGCGTGCAGCGTACCTACCCTGGAAGATGGGCTGGATGATTTTCATTAATTAAGGAGGTAAATTACCATGGCATCAAGTACAGCACAGGTAGATAACTTAGTATCATTATTAGATGGCTACGCAACAAAAGGCGGACATCATCTCAATGTAAACGTTTTAAACAGAGATATGTTATTAGATGCACAGAAGCATCCGGAGAATTATCCTCAGCTTACAATCCGTGTTTCCGGATATGCTGTTAACTTCATTAAGCTTACACCCGAACAGCAGGCTGACGTTATTTCCCGTACATTCCACGAGTCAGTATAACTCAAAACTCCGGCAGAGCACTCTGCCGGAGCTTTTTTATGTTTCCTTCTTTTCATCTCTTTGAAATTCCAGTAAATCACCTGGCTGACAATCCAGCACATCACAAATCGCATTTAATGTGGAAAACCGGATAGCGCTTACCTTTCCTGTTTTGATATTGGATAAATTTACATTTGCAATACCTACCTTCTGTGCCAGTTCATTTAAAGAGATCTTTCTATCCGCCATCATGCGGTCTAACCTCAATATGATTGCCAAAGCCCTGCTTCCTCCTCTTCCTAACCAGTCTATAAAGTTTCATCCGACATTTTCTGCAGCTCACATCCATATTTAAAAATATTAACCACACTCCAAAGGGAAAATCCCACCATAATACCAATAAGCAGGCTGTTTTCAAGAGATAAAAGCGTAATTAAAATAAATGCTACCTTAATGCTTTTAACAATTTGAGGTTTAAATGGCGAATAGCTTTCTTCAATTTCCCTGAAAACCTTACCGATAAAGTGCACCACAACTGCCAGACATATCAACCGAACGCCTATTGTTATCAGATAAGCTCCCATTGTTTCTGAAAAGTAACCGTTTTTCATTATCTGATCTGCTATAAACATCTCAAATCCTGCCTCCTCATCCACTACCGGCATAATTTCTTCTATTGTAAATTCCCCTCTCGCCACCGCCCTGTCAATTTCACTGTTAATCAGCCCCTTAAAACCTATCAGAAATATTCCCGCCAATATCGCGATTACTGATGTTACAATAAAAATAATTTTCAAAACTCTAGCTATAGCAAATGCTATTTTACTGCTCTTTTGAATTTTTCCAATTTTACCTTCACTCATTTTCCCTCTTTTCCGTGCAGGCTCTGCCTTATCTCCAAGCCTGTACTTAATCATCCTTTCTTTTTCAGTTACACCTAAAACTTTAAAAATATACTTGGCAGTTGTGTATATACATTTCTGTCTGCTGTAATAACAGCATAATATATTAGAATACGTTTGTCAATAATAATTTAATGTTTATCATTAAATATTTAATAATATTAATTAAATACACTTTTTTATCTTAAGATTAGAATTTTCTTCTTTGGGCAGATTGGAATTTTCCCCGGATTCTGTTATACTATATGAAATAAGAAGGGAGATTGTATTATGCAAGGGAGAATTCATTCATTAGAAAGTTTCGGCACCGTAGATGGCCCTGGAACACGTTTTGTCGTATTTGTGCAGGGATGCCCTATGCGCTGTGCGTACTGTCATAATCCCGATACCTGGGCTATGACTGGCGGTACCATGATGGAACCTGAAGAAATTTTTGAACAATATAAGAGAAATGAAGACTTTTATAAAAACGGCGGAATTACCGTTACCGGAGGGGAACCATTAATGCAGGTGGATTTCCTGATTGACTTTTTTACCATTGCGAAAAAAAATAATGTGCATACCTGCATCGACTCTTCCGGCATTGCCTTTAAGCCTGACAATAAACCATTTATCGAAAAGCTTGACAAACTGATGGCGCTTACCGATTTGGTTATGCTGGATATCAAACACATAGACCCTGAAAAACATAAGGAATTGACAGAGCAGCCTAACGACGGCATTCTTGCCTTTGCCGCTTACCTCAACAAAAGACATGTAGATATGTGGATTCGTCATGTGGTTGTTCCCGGCCTTACGGATGATGACGACTATCTGTTTAAACTTGGGTACTTTATCGGCCAGTTTACCAACTTAAAGGCCCTTGACGTACTTCCCTACCATACAATGGGAGAGTCCAAATACAAAAAACTGAATATTCCTTACAAGCTGGAAGGCGTACCCGCTATGGATAAAAGCAAAGTGGTGGAAAAAAAGGCTGTGATCTTAGAAGGCATCCGCAGACGGCGTGAAGAGAATACACGGGGATAAATTTCATAGTATTTTAAAGATATTTTACTTGTATTCCCTTTGATTTTATATTAGAATGGACTAAGAGATTGATAGTCAAAAACCCGCCGTAAGCTGACAAAGCATCAAACTTGCAACGCAGCAGAGCTGCAGGGCATTTGACTCTCGTCGCATTTGTTAAATGGATGCTTTGCATCCGCTTGACTCATTGCTGGCGGGAATAAAATATCAAGAGACTTAGACATATTTTAAGGAGGAATTTAATCATGGCATATGTAATTAGTGACGCATGTATTTCTTGTGGCGCTTGTGCTGGGCAGTGTCCCGTAGGCGCTATCAGCGAGGGAGACGGAAAATTCGAAATCAATCCTGATACTTGCATCAGCTGTGGCTCCTGCGCAGGCGGATGCCCTGTAGGTGCTATTTCTGAAGAATAATGCACATTAAAGGCGTTCAGTCATACGACTGAACGCTTTTTTCCTGAGAAAAGTTTTGGGAAAAATCCCTTGCTTTTACTCTTTTCCTTATCATCCTCTTCACTTGTCACCTCCTTGGCCTGCTCTTCGTTCTCTTTCTGTGCATCTTCCTGCCAGGGGCTTTCCCCTTGTATCTCCTCAGATGTATCCTCTTTAATTGTATTCATGCTGTCCATATCCCTTTCGGCTATATCCCTTCTGGATATGTCCTCTCTGTCTGTCTCCTCCTGTTGTATATTCTCCTCCTCAAATTCTTCCGTTTCCGCAGTTTCTTTTCTCATATTATCTTTTTTTGTATTTTCTTTCTTTGCATTTTCTTTCCGGGAATTATCTTTTCTCACACGTCTTCCCCTTTTTCCCTTTTTCGCATAAGAGCGGATAAGCTCATCAATTTGATGATAGTGCTCCTCCTGTCTGCTTATTCTCTCTTCGTCCCTTGCATCCTCTTTTTCCTCCTGAAGCCGGAACTGATAATCCAGCTCTTTTAAAAGGGTATCCTTTATTTCCTGACAGATTTCCTGGTTATTGCTTTGTACGGCTTCCGCAATCATATCCTTAAGCAATTGTTGCAGCCGGAAGCTTTTCTGCTCTCTGCTCTCTTCCTGCATTGCCACTGTTTTTTCGTCTACAGGAAGAATTTCGCCCTTTTTTACCATCAATACATGACGCTTTCCCATATCTATTTCGCCCTGCACGGAATCCTGTGACATGTTTTCCATCCCCTGTCCGTTCGCGTTCCTGCCCTTCTCAAACAGCATAACAGGCGTTTGGAGATCGCCGTTTTTTAACATGTGCCGTATTGCCTTAAGCTGCAGCCCTTGTTCCTTTAGCTCCTTTATCCTTATAAATCTTCTGATATCCTCTTCTGTGTAATAGCGGTGTCCCATTTCATTCCGTTTGGCCGGAACCTCCAGCTCTTCTTCCCAATACCTAAGTACATGAGCCTCTACCTCCACCTGTTTTGCCGCATCCGAAATCATATAAATTTTCTCTGCCTGTTTCATACTAAGCTCCTTTCTTCACCAATACACTGATGATCCTTTTTCCTGATTTATTTTCCTCTGCCATTGCGCAAAAAAAGGACATGCCCCATTAAGGCTTGTCCTCTTTCGTAGTATGTATCCACATTGTTTATTTTTGAAGGTTTGCAAATTTTGTGTAATCCGGCAGCCATACCAGTTCCACAGTACCAATAGGCCCATTTCTCTGCTTTGCTATAATTATTTCTGCAATCCCCTTCTTTTCTGTATCTTTATTATAATAATCATCTCTGTATATAAACATTACAACATCGGCATCCTGCTCTATTGCCCCGGATTCACGCAAATCCGAAAGCATTGGTCTGTGATCCGGACGCTGCTCAACCGCACGGCTAAGCTGTGACAGAGCTATCACAGGCACATTCAGCTCTCTTGCCAGAGCCTTCAACGACCGGGATATATCCGATATTTCCTGCTGACGGGAATCAGATCCCCTTCCCCGTCCTGACATTAGCTGTAAATAGTCAATAATAATTATCTTTAAGTCATATTCCAGCTTATATTTTCTGCATTTAGAGCGAAGCTCAGAAATGCTGATACCGGGCGTATCATCAATTATCAAGTTCGATTTACCTATTACTCCTGCGCTTTCGATCAGCTTTTCCCACTCTGCATCAGAAAGGTTCCCTGTACGCAAATGTTGGGAATCCACTCTGGACTCTAAGGAAAAAAGACGGTTTACCAGCTGTTCCTTACTCATTTCCAGACTAAATATGGCTACCGTGTCATTTAACTTAAAAGCCATATGCTGGGCAATGTTAAGCACAAAAGCCGTCTTGCCCATAGAGGGCCTTGCCGCCACAAGAATCAGGTCAGAGGGCTGCATTCCTGCCGTTCTGTAATCTAAATCAATAAATCCGGTAGCAATACCTGTCACATTTCCATTATTTTTTGAAGCTTTTTCAATCTTGTCCATGGCATTCATTACTACCTGCCTGATAGGGACAAAATCACCGGTATTTCTCTTTTGAACCAGTTCGAAGATCCGTTTTTCCGTATCCTCCAGGATAACCTCCAGATTTTCCTTCCCGGCATAACAGGTATTTGCAATCTCTTCATTCAGCCTTATCAGCTTCCTTAATGTTGATTTTTCCGCCACAATAGCTGCATAGTATTTTATATTTGCGGAAGTAGGAACTGCCGTAATCAAATCTCCGATAAATTCCAGACTGCTGACTTCCGGCGGTACATCTTTTTCTTTCAGACGATCCTGCAGAGTTACCAGATCAACCGGCTTCCCTTCGTCATTCAACTCCACCATCACATCAAACACAACGCCAAACTGTTTATTGTAAAAGTCCTCGCCGGAAATAATTTCCGCCGCCACCGTAATGGCTTCCCTGTCCATTATCATAGAGCCGATTACCGACTGCTCTGCTTCTATGCTGTGAGGTAATACCCGCTTTAAAAGCGCTTCATCCGCTGCTGCCATCTACTGTCTCTAGCCTTTCTCCGTTACCTTAACCCGCAGCGTGCCTGTTACTTTGGGATGAAGTCTTACTCCCACCTCAAACACGCCAAAGCTTCTGATTGCCTCCGGAAGAATTATTTTTTTCTTGTCAATTTCCTTCCCGCACTGGTCCTTATACCCTTGCGCAATCTCTTTACTGGAAACAGAGCCAAAGGTCTTTCCGCCTTCCCCTGCCTTAATTGACAGGACCACCACATCCTCTTCCATCTCTTTTGCAAAGTCCTGGGCTGCCTTTAGCAGTTCCTTTGCCTTCTTATCCTCACTGGCTTTCCGAAGCTTCAGATCATTCATATTTTTGGTGTTCGCTTCAATTCCAAGCTTCTTTGGGAGCACAAAGTTTCTGGCATACCCGTCATTAACATCAACAACATCATCTTTTTTCCCAAGACTCTTTACATCCTCTAATAATATGACTTTCATTATTTATCCTCCGTCCAAAAATTAGTCTATTTCCAGGTCCCCTTCTGCTATCATTTTATCCAGGGTTCCCTTTAAAACTCCAATTCCTTCAAATATAGACACATCCGTTAGCTGACAGCCTGCAGCGCTCAAATGTCCGCCGCCTCCCATCCTTTCCATAATCACCTGGACATTGACTTCGTCAATAGACCGGGCGCTTACAAATATCTGGCTTTGATACTCTGTCAGCACAAAGCTGGCCTTTACCCCTTTTATGTTCAGCAATTCATTTGCCGCCTGTGCTCCCACAATGGTGGGACTTTGTATCCCTTCACTTGTGCAGGTAGATATGGCAAAGGATTTTCTGTAAATTTCCGCCTGGCTCACCGCATCCGCTTTGGTCTTATATTCATTGGCATTTTCCCTGAAAAGCTTGCGGACTCTGGTTACATCCGCCCCGTTTCTCCTTAAGAAAGCTGCCGCCTCAAAGGTTCTCACTCCTGTCTTAGTCATAAAGTTGCTGGTATCAATCATAATACCGGAATACATGCAGTCCGCTTCTTCCGCAGTTATGCGGATACTTTGTCCAATATACTGCAAAATCTCCGAAACCATCTCACAGGCAGAAGAGGCATAGGCCTCCACATAAGAGAGTGTGGCATTTTCAATAATCTCTGTTCCCTGTCTGTGGTGATCCAGCACCACAATTGACCGGCACAGCCGTAAAAGCTCCGGACATTCCGTAATGCTGGGCTTATTTACGTCCACAACCACCAGCGCCGTATTGCTCCCTGCAAGCTCTACCGCCTGCTGGCTGCCAATAATCATATCCTCCCGGTACTCCTCATGGCTTTTAAATAAGTCCACCATAGGCTGCAGAGAAGTGCTGATATCATTCAGTACTATATATGCTTTTCTGTCCAGGGTGGTCGCTATACGGTAAATGCCCACTGCAGCCCCAAAGCTGTCCACGTCTGCATACCGGTGTCCCATAATAAGTACCTTTTCCTTGGCAGTTAAAATTTCCCGAAGCGCCTGGGCTTTTACTCTTGCCTTTACCCTGGTGTTTTTTTCCACCTGCTGGCTCTTTCCGCCATAATAAGTTACATTTTCAGGAGTTTTGACCACTGCCTGATCGCCGCCCCGTCCAAGGGCCAGGTCAATGGCATTACGGGCAAACTCATAATTCTGTGCGTAGGTCAAACCATTTAGTCCTACGCCGATACTTATCGTAACGGCCATTTCATTTCCAATATTAACTGTCTTAACATCATCCAGAAGGTCAAATTTACTCTCCCGCAAAACCTGGGTTGCCTTTTTTCTAAGGACAATCATGTATTTGTCTTTTTCTGTCTTTTTACAGATTCCATCAAGAGCCGCAATATACTTATTTATTTTCCTCTCAATCAGTGCGGTCAAAAGAGAACGCCGTACCTCTTCCACACTTTCAAGCGCTTCATCGTAATTATCCAGATATATCAATCCCACCGCAAGGCTCTGATCATCCACCTCCTGCAGGGCTATTTTAAGCGCAGTTTCATCAAACAGGTAAAAAGCGATTAAATAACCGTTATAGTTTCCTGCCTCTAAAATATCGCTGCTTTCCATCATATCCCGCATGGAAATCTTGCGCATTTTAGCCGTATAGTTGCTGTTTTCAAAGATAATATCCGTCTCTGTAAACTCCTGTTCTCCCGGCAGCTTTTCCTTTGTAATAGAGGGAAAAAGAGAAGTTATAGATTTTTTATACCCTTTTTCCTTATGAACCACCCTCTCAAATGCCTGATTGGTCCAGATAATATGTCCCTCATCATCAAGCATTGCATATGGAATCTCAAATTCACGCAGCAGCGCCTTTTGCACCTGACCATATTGAGTGGCAAAGCTCACCAGCTCGTTCATAATCACCGGCCTGTTATATAACTGCAAGAAAACCACTACTGCAAAATACACCAGAACAAACCCTGTCACCACAAGTCCGGCCGGTATACTAAGCAGATACACCAGCAAATTGACAGCTACCAGAAGAAACCCCAAATATAAAGAAGTCTGCATATACCGCTTCAGTCTTCCTTTTAATCTCACATTGTTTTTTAATGGAGCCATACCAGAACCCCCCATCATCCCTCGCTAAAATACACTTACTAAGTATAACATTTTTCGTTAAAAATTTCCACCTTATTATTCAGAAGCTTTTAGACATTATCCCGTTTTTTTTTACAAATACTTATCTAAAACCAGCTATTTTTATCTTTCCGGGTATTATTTTATATTTCTGGCTTCCTATCGCATATAATTCAAATAATACGTAACAGGAAATACACCTGAAATCCACCTTATGGCAGGAAGGTACCTGTCTATCCGTATAAACACAGGGCAAAATAAAAGGCTGCCCATTACCAGTACAGGAAGCATACCATATAAAACCTTATCCTTCCTGACAATTCTCCCCAAAACCCTGACAAATGCTTCAAGAATTAAAAAATACAGCAAAAGCCCCGCCCCTTCTTTGAAGGAGCTTTTCATACTTCCTGACAGCCACAGACAGATGCCCCCGGTTAAAACGCTTCCCCCAACAGCCACATGAATACTTTGGGACTGCAGCTTTTTCCTTATTTTTGCCGGCAGACTGCCCCAGACGTTTGCAAGACCAAGTACATTTCCCAGGCCATATAAACTCATTAAAAAAATCATCACTGCCACACATCCCCGCAGCGTATCTAACCCCTGCTCCCCATCTTTCGTTTCCCTTCCGACCATCTCATACGCAAACCGAAAGGTACTTCCATCTTCCGTAAAAGCTTTATTTAAACTTAAAATCCTCTCTTTTGCCTCTTCCATTGTCATTCCCGGAAAGGGCCCATTCTCTTCTGAATATTTTTCCAGTATATCTTCCGAAAGCATCTCAAACAAATCCGCAAACACCACTTCATAAGAAATTTTGTGGGCAGAAGAGGCAGGGGAATAATAAAGGGTAATCTGCCTGTTCATTTTTCCCTTTAATATCCTCTCATAAAACCCTTCCGGCATCACATACCCGCATTCCAGTGTTCCATTTTCTATCATGCGGAGCATTTCCTCTTCGTCCTCATATCCATAGAACCTGAAAATCCCTGTCTCCTTTTCCAGTCTGCTTATAAGCTCCCTTCCCTTTTCATCTTCTCCGCAAACACCCACAATCATCCCGCCGCAGGCGTCCTCTGGCATCTCCCCAGACTGACGCCATCCAAAAAACAGTGCAGTTAAAAGCATAAGGATAATCAAAAACCTGTTTTTTTGCCAGTACTGTTTCCCTAAAACCATATAGACTGCTGCCCGGTTTCCCATGTCCTTACTCCTTTATTCTCTTCTGCCTTTTTCCGTTTTTCCATCCTGAGCAGAAAGAAAAGCAAAATAATGCTTTTTCATTCCCTGATGTTCTCTGCATTTTGTAAACAAAACCCCAAGCAGCAGATAAACCAGCATATCTGCCAAAAGCCATACCGCCTGTGTTCCCAATGCGCTTCCCTGTAAAGCCGCTGTTATTGCTTCCATCCATCTTCCAAAAGGAAGGAGCCTTCCGGCCCTCTCCGCCCACAGGGGAAGAAAGGATAAAGGGATAAACATACCGGAAACAATCATAAATGCCAAAAGCAATAAAAAACAAATCCCCATGCCACCAGTGTGATTGCCGGATAATTCCACCAACATTCTCAAAAACAGACCGGCCGCCATCCAGACAGCCGCCATCCAAAGCCAGCTTAGGGAGGGTGAGAAAGAACTGTCCAATTCTTTTGCCAAAAGCAGATAAAACGGTATGGCAAGTAGCATACCCAGAAGCGAATATACGGCTCCAAAAGCCGTCCCTTCTATCAGATACCTTTGCCCTGTCCCAATTCCCCAGGTTTTCCATATCCGTTCCCTCTCCCCACAGCCTACCTGCATATATGTTCCAAAGGGAACTCCTGCCAGAAGCAAAAAAGCAAGGAACAGAGATATTCCGTAATAGTCTGAAATATTTACTCCCAAATGGGCGGTTATCTCCCGCTCTTTCCAGAGGGAGGTTCTTTTCATAGCATAGTCAATATATGCCTTATTTAAGTACTCTTCTGACTGTACAATTAAATCTTCATGGCCAGTTGACATGCAAAAAGCGTCTGCCGCATAGATTCCCGCCTGTGCCGTTGCCAAAAGCTTCGCCCCAGCATCTGCAAGCTGGGCAAAAACCGCTGTCTCCATACTGCTGAAAGTGTCATCCAGTAAAATAACCGCCGGAAGATTTTCCCCTGACAAAATGCTTTCCATAAGCCCCTGGGGAATTAAAACCGCTCCAAAAATCTCACCCAAAGAAATTTTTTTTCTTGCTTCTTCCTCAGACAACCGCACAAAAGAAACAGCATCCGACACACTATCCATAGAAGAAACAAATCTGACAATCCTGTCAGTTATCCTGTCATCCGTATCAGAAACAATGCCTATCCGTATTTGACTTACCGCTTTATTACCATACAACCCTTTTGATGCCCAAAGGCCAAATACCAAAAGAAGCAGACCAAATAAAATTGTTTCTGCAAGTATCACAGGCAGCATTCTGATAAATTTTTTAATTTCCAGTCTGAATAATATCCATCTGCCCATTGAAAATTTCCTCCATGGTCATCCCCTCCGGTATCAGACGCGCCTGACCCTCATGGACAGCCCAAAGGCTCTGACAAAGCCTGAATTCACCTTCCTCATGGCTGCAAAGTAAAACACTTCCTCCACTTTGGATAAAATCTCTGATATAACCTTTCAGCTCTTCTTTAAATACCAGGTCAAGAGCGGCGCTCGGCTCATCCATAAGAAGAATAGAAGGCCCGTGTATCAGGCCGCATACGATATTAACTCTTTTGCACATACCGCCGGATAAGTTTTTTACCTTTTCCTTATAAAATTCGTAAATTTGAAACTTCCTGCACAGCCTTTCAAGATTTTCCCTGTTCTTCCTGTAATCGCCAAGAGCCGCCCAAAGCTTCAGATTATCGGCCACCGACAGTTCCGGCATCAAAACGCTTTCCTGTGGAATATATCCCACAAGCTCCCTAAGCTGGGCCGAAGACCTCTTCACCAGTTTTCCATCAATAAGAATTTCTCCGGCCTCCGCCCTCTCCACTCCGGCTATAATCCTAAGCAGGGTGGACTTTCCGCAGCCGTTGGCGCCTATGATCCCCGTACATTCCCCTGACTTAGCCTTCAGATTAATATTTTTTAAAACATTCTTTTTTCCATAACTTTTTTTAATGCCCTGAACCTCCAGTTCCATACAGCCCTTTCCATCTGACTTTACATATTGTTAAATATTTCCTCAATAATCTCTTCCCATTCCTCTTCCGACATTTTTAAAATATCCAGTTTTTTGCCCTCCGGCTTTTCAATTTTACGGGGCTTGTCATAAATCGTAATTTCTCCTGCCAGAATTTCTTCCTCATCAATCTCCAAATTATCAAGATTAATCCTAAGTTCCTTTGACCTGTCAATGTCCCCTTCCAGCAGCAAGGTAGTCAAATAGATACCGTTGTCAAATCCAGCATTAATCTGAAAATCCCCTCTGTCCTTATCATACTCCAGGGTGATTATCATGCCCTGGTCATCCATTTTCATCTCATATTCTGCCTCATAAGAATTCTTCTCCATACTGCCTCTTCTGGAAAGTACAAATTCGTCCGTACTGCTTGAAAGAATGAATTCCGTATTTTCAAGGGGAAAGCTTCCGCCCAGAATATTCCATTCCAGTTCCAAATGACTGTTCCCCTCTCCAAATTCCGTATAAACCTGGGCTAATACCTTTTTATTTATATAAAAATAAATATCAAGTTCTTTTTGAGCGTCAATCTCCTGGGCATACTCCTCCAAAAGCCGGGCCGGGTCATAAATAGAAAGAAAATCTTCTGTACTGGAAAAGCCTGCCCCTAAAGCAGCCGACTCATTACAGTAATTCCGGAATGCTTCATTTTTTTCATAAACCTCTTTTATGCTTAAAAAGTAATCCGCCAGATGCTGTCCGGTAAGGGTTACTACATACCCCTTACATTTTTTCTTTCCGCCATCTATCGTAAGTGATTTGCTTTCCGCCTTTTCCACCTTTATCGTATGGAAAATGTGTGTTATCTCTCCTGCCAGTTCCTTAAGCCCCTGCTTTAACTCATCATCCTGAAAGT
Source organism: uncultured bacterium (assembly GCA_947381965.1). Taxonomy (GTDB): domain Bacteria; phylum Bacillota; class Clostridia; order Lachnospirales; family Lachnospiraceae; genus Suilimivivens. The sequence goes on along the minus strand of CANCXX010000012.1, from coordinate 42,612 downwards.
CTACATTCCTGCTTCCCTCATTCAAAGTCCTGATATAATCTGCGGTTTCTTCGTCAATAAGTCCATTCCTTATTAAATTCTGCACATCCTCATTCAAGGAATCCCGATCTACATAAAATACATAATCCCCAATATAGTATGGCATTCCAAACAACAGTTCTGTTTCGTCCACATATAAATTTGCCTGCAGCAGAGAACTGCCAAAGTATCCAATATCAAAAAAGGCGCCATACGCATCCTTGCTCGTATCAATCTGCATTTCAAGCTGCAAATAGCCGTCCAAATTAAAGTCCATATCCACAGCATACTGTCCGTCTGCAAAGATATCAGAATATTCTTCCATCTGCCATACTTTGCCAACCGCCTCTGCGCTTTGTGCAAAAGTATTTGTAAACGCCTGTGTAATGATTTTTTTCCTGTCACTGAACATCCCTGTGGCAGCTGCCACACCTGCCAGAATAAGCACAAGCCCAATAAACACTGCTACCGGAATAATAAATCTGACAGAACTGCCTGCCTTTTTATTGTGCTCTTGCCCGGTTTCCTCTGTCTGGTTTACATACCCATTGTTCATTTCATCCATAACCTTACCTCCAATACCCCCATTAAACCTTTAAGCCGCTTTAGCAGCATATTTTCTCTCCGTGGGACTTATACAAAAACGGCAGCCGTTATCCGGCCGCCGCTTGCTTGTATGATTCAGATAATGCCTAATCACATGTGTAAGGCATTAATGCAATATGACGAGCCCTCTTAATTGCCACAGTAAGAGCTCTCTGATGTTTTGCACAGTTTCCTGTAATTCTTCTGGGGAGAATTTTCCCTCTCTCTGACACATATCTTTTTAATTTATTTACATCTTTGTAATCAATAACATTATCTTTTCCACAAAATACGCAGACTTTTTTTCTTCTGCGCATTCCGCCTTTTTTTCTCATGGGAGAATCAGACTTCTCTGCTTTATTATATGCCATAGTAATTGCCTCCTATCTTAGTTGCACTGCTTCATTTAGTTAAACGGCAGCTCTTCGTCTATTCCATCGGGAATATTCATAAAACCATCCCCTGCCCCCTGGGGCTGCATTCCTCTGCTGCCACCGCCGGCATAACCCCCGTCCATGCCTGCACCGGAGCTGTTTTTACTCTCTGCAAATTCCTGGTCTTCCACCACTACGTCCGTTGTATAAACCTTCACACCATCTTTGTTGGTATAACTGCCTGTCTGGATACGCCCTGTAATCAGTACCTTGGTTCCTTTTCTGAAATATTTTTCAGCAAATTCTCCTGATCTTCCAAATGCCACGCATCCAATAAAATCTGCGGAATTTTCATCATTGTTCCGATTGAATCTGCGATCTACAGCAAGTGTATATCTTGCGATTGCTGTTGCATTTTCCCCTTGTGAATATCTCACTTCCGGGTCCCTTGTCAACCGTCCCATAAGTATAACTTTATTCATACCCGCCTCTACTTTCCAGCATATTGTTGTCCGTATACGCTTTATGCTTTATCCTGTTTCACGCATAAAAATCTGATAACATTGTCCATAATGCGAACACGGTTTTCAATTTCAATTGGCGCTGTGCTTTCAGCATCAAACTGGATAAAGTAATAAAAAGCCTCTTTCATCTTCTGCACTTCATAAGCCAGTCTCTTCTTGCCCCAGTCGTCAACATTAGTAATCGTACCGCCGAATCTTTCAATAAGAGCCTTGCATCTGTCTACAATGGCTGTTCTTTCCTCATCTTCGATCTTCGCACTAACAACAACGGCTAATTCATATTTGTTCATGCTTAAGTTACCTCCTTTTGGTCTCTGGCCCCGCTCAGGGAGCAAGGATTGTTATTCGCTCCTGGCGAATTGCTATACATATCACGGTGTAATATGTTACCATAAATTTCTCAATTTTTCAAGTGTTTGTCCTCATTTTCACGGAATATTTTCCTGATCTTTTTTTCAATCTGACTCCTTGGACTCATTATCTGATGGCCGCATCCCACACATTTCAACCTGAAATCCGCACCTGTACGGAGCACCTCCCATTCAAAACTACCGCAGGGATGACACTTCTTTAAAGTCAGCCGGTCGCCAACCTGAACGTCCATAAATAACCCCTTTCTGATACAATATTGTATTCCCTGTACCGCCAGTTTTACAACACCGCAAATATTTCCCCAATGCTTCCCTGTACCACAAGATCCGCCCCTTTGTCTCTTGCCGTAGGCGTCTTATTGACCAGCACCAGTTTATTGCCTCTATAGTAATCTATCAGTCCGGCCGCCGGATAAACCACCAGTGAAGTACCGCCCACAATCAGTACATCTGCATTTCTTATATAATTTATAGCATCCTTAAGGGTCTTATCGTCCAGTCCTTCCTCATACAAAACCACATCCGGTTTAACAGGTCCGCCGCAGTGGTCACATTTAGGCACTCCCTGCGCATGAAGCATGTAAAAAGCATCAAAAAATTTTCCGCATTCCTCACAATAGTTCCTAAGTACGCTTCCATGAAGCTCAAGCACCCTGCTGCTGCCCGCTGCCTGATGAAGGCCGTCAATGTTCTGGGTAATAACCGCCTTTAGCTTCCCTTCCTTCTCCCACTGTGCCAGTTTTAAATGAGCTGCATTGGGCTTTGCATCCAGACATAGCATTTTATCCTGATAAAACCTGAAGAACTCGTCCGGCTTTCTCCTATAAAATGTGTGGCTTAAAATTGTCTCCGGGGGATAATCATACTTTTGATTGTACAGTCCGTCCACGCTCCTGAAATCCGGAATACCGCTTTCCGTGGAAACACCTGCTCCCCCAAAGAATACAATATTATCACTGTTATTTACAAATTCCCGCAGTTTTTCTATCTGGTCCATCTTAATCCCCTTCCCTTCTCTCTTTTTGTATCTTCTTTTATTCTACTTATAATAAGAATATTTGTAAAGTATTCGTCAAATGGAAGCTTCGCATCCCCTTGACTCATTGCTTGCAGGAATCATTCTCACATATTTCCTGAAAGAAAATCTTTCATTACCCCCAAAAATTCCCGCATCATGTTATTGTACTGTAAAAACGGCTCTCCTCTTGCCGCAATGCCGCAGACATTGCCATATCCCGCCTTTTGTGCAATTTTGACAGCACGGAATATATGGAAATTGTTGCTTACCACCCCAACGCTGTTTTTCTCTTTATCCAGAAACCTGGCAGAAAAAGTCAGATTTTGGAAAGTATTTTTTGACTGGTCCTCTTTGATAATCCGTTCCGGTGCAATTCCCTGCTCCACCAGATAATCGTACATCCCCTGTGCCTCAGAGATATGTTCGTCCGACCCTCGTCCTCCTGATACAATCACCTTTGTATTTTCATTTTTTTCAAGATAAACGCAGGCTTCGTCCAGCCGGTACTGCAATGCTTTGGAGGGGCCGCTTCTCTTCACCTGCGCTCCAAGTACCACCAGATAGTCCAGCCCGTCAGGACCTTTCTGTGAAAATCCGCTTAAAATACATCCCTCCACAATTACAAACAACACGCTCCCCAGACAGACCAGGGTTACGAAAAGCCTCCTAAACCATCCTGGCACATGGTTTTCCCAAATTCCCTTTTTTATAAGAAAGGATAACGCCATTGCCCCTGCGCCAAGAATCAGCCATATAAAATAAAAATTAGTTCCATGCCCCACAAAAAAGGCAATACATAAAAAATATACAAGAAATAATGCCCCTGTCAAAAACAAAATTACATACATAATATAAAATTTCGCCCTCCAAATATTACTTTTATTGTAACATCCGGCAGGGCGAAATAAAATGAATGCTGTTAAAATTTATGAATTTTTAAGGTTTCAGCTGATAATCCTGTAATATGTTTTTGCTGTGGTCAGATAGCTGACGCCATAAACCAATATAAACACCAGAGAAATCATCACGGCGCTGACTGCCATCAGATGGCTGTCAAACAGTTGCAGCGCAGCCATCAGATTTTCTACCATAAACATCCCCGCAAAAGTATGCAGCAGCGCTCCTGCCAGGGGCATGAAAAATACAAGAAGGATCTGGCGGCGCACTGTGCTTCTGATTTCCTTGTGGCTCATTCCCACTTTCTGCATAATTTCAAAGCTTCCTCTGTCCTCATAACCTTCCGAAATCTGTTTATAATACATAATTAGCAAAAGACACATAAAAAAAATCAACCCAAACAAAATTCCGATAAACAATAGTCCTCCATACGTGGAATGAAGATCTGCCCGCAGTGACAGTCCATCGCGATGGGATTCCTCCCCCTGTGCTCTGCCCCAGGCTAACAGTTCATTTACAATACGCTCCTTAACTGGTTCCTCACCTTCTAAAACCACACCTACATCCCGGTAACTGCTTTCCAAAAATCCCTCCACATCAGTGACGCCATTTAGGTCGGCATATGCTCTTGTACACTGTGCCAGGGCCTCCTTATCCCTTACCACCACAACATAGCCTGAGCCAAAGCTATCTTTTTCCGCTTTAGGATAAGGAAACATATTCTTTACCTCTTCCTTTATTTCCAGCGGCATTCCCATAAACTCCAGCGTATCAAAACCAGCGTCTTTTCCCTCTGAATAAAACAGTATCTGTCCCTCTTCAAGAGTCTGCTGTTCCCCTTCAATCCGGTTGTAATCTTCCAGAGTGAGAAATCTTACGCTATAATTGTCCATAAAATTAGAAAGGGGCGATTCAAACCGGTTGTCACTTAAACTGCAGGAAAAGCTTCTGAGATCATAAATATCCACTCTGGAAATTTCTCCACCCTGGGCTTTTACTGTTTCCTGCACCTTATCCTCCATCTGCTCCCGTGCAGGTCCTTTGGCGCCATAGCTTATCAGCACATCATAAGGGTATACGAAATGGGTAAGCTCCTCCAGCCCCAAATACAGCACAACTGTACAAGTCAGCGTGATAACTACCATAGTTGAAAAAATGCAGATGTTAGAAAGGCCGGCTGCATTTTTTTTCATCCGGTACAGCATACCAGACACAGTGACAAAGTTTTCTCTTCGGTAATAAAACTTCCTGTTTTTCTTAAGCAGTTTTAAAATCATAACACTGCCGGAAGTAAATAACAAATAGGTCCCGATTATCACCCAAAATACTGCTAAGAAAAAATCAATAAATATTTCACTGTTCAGCTGCGATCGTATGGAGGTGACATACCCTGCCCCAAGAAAAATAACTCCCAAAACCGCATAAATTCCCGCCATTCTGGGCTCTTTTTCTCCTTTTTTACTTCCGGAAAGAAGCTCTACCGGCCTTGATTTTCCCACCTGTATCAGCCCGTTTAAAAAGTTAACTGCATACACCACTGCAAAAAAAGCAAGCGTTTCCCTAAATGCTTTCCATGTAAAAACAAATGTAATGTCCATGGGAACAGAAATCAGCTTAAGGAGTAAAAGGAAAAGCAGCTTGGAAAGTACCACTCCCAGCAAAATCCCTCCTGCCATCACAATCCCATAGGTCATCGCCGCTTCACAAAAAAGCATAATGCCAATATGCCTTTTTTCCAGTCCCAGAATACTATAAAGGCCAATTTCCTTTGTCCGTCTTTTCACCAGAAAGCTATTGGCATAATAAAGGAAGGGAATCAATATCAGCCCCAACAGTACGCGTCCAATGCTTAACATCATCCATGCGTAAGCGCTTCTTGGAAGCTTCATCATTAAATCATTACATAGTATGGATGAAAATACAAACCAGGTAAAGGCTGAAAAAATCCCGGCCATTAAATACGGATAATATACTGTTCCATTCTGTAACATTCCCTTTGCCGCCATTCGAGGCAGCAGCTTCCATTTATTCATATGATACCTCCCCGGCCACCGCTTGTCCTGCTTCCTGTTTTTGCAGATTTTCTGTCTGCAAAACGGTAAGAGCATCAGAAATCATCTTGTACATAGCATCATTATTCTGACTGCCCCTGTAAATCTGATGAAACACACATCCATCCTTAATAAACAGCACCCGTCCCGCATGGCTTGCCGCCTGGATACTGTGCGTTACCATAAGAATCGTCTGCCCTTCTTTATTAATCTCTCCAAATAGCTTTAACAGTTTGCCTGATGCCTTGGAGTCCAGCGCCCCTGTAGGCTCATCCGCAAGAATGATATCCGGTTCTGTAATCAGTGCCCGACATGCTGCTGCTCTCTGCTTTTGTCCCCCTGAAACCTCATAGGGGTATTTATCCAGCAGCTCCAAAATTGATAATTTCCTGGCAAGAGGTACCAGCCGCCTTTCCATCTCCTCATACTTTGTGCCTGCCAGCACCAGCGGCAAAAAAATATTATCCTTTAAGGACATGGTATCTAACAAATTGAAATCCTGAAACACAAATCCCAGATGTTCCCTGCGGAAAGCACAAATATCTCTCTGCCGCACCTCTGTCAGATTCTTTCCATTTAAAATTACCTGACCGCTGGTAGGCTTATCCAAAGAAGCTAAAATATTTAGCAGCGTGGTTTTGCCTGAACCGGACTCTCCCATAATTGCCACATACTCCCCCTCTTCCACAGAAAAATTCACATCATTTAAGGCTTGAACCTTGATTGCACCAAAACGGGTGGTATAAATTTTTTTTACATTCTTTACTTCCAAAAGCGGCATATTTTTTTCTCCTATTACAAGTTCCGTAATCGCTCCGTCAGCGCCCTGACCCTCAGATGAACTCCAGTCTGCTTCCCCATCCTGTTTTTCATCTGGGCGCTTCCTTCTCTCTTACTGTTTCAAGTTCCGTAATCGCTCCGTCAGCGCCCTGACCCTCAGATGAACTCCAGTCTGCTTCCCCATCCTGTTTTTCATCTGGGCACTTCCTTCTCTCTTACTGTTTCAAGTTCCAAATATTTGTATTTTTCTTCCAGGTTGTATTTATATTGTAAACAAAAAGGAAATGTCCTGCCATGTATCTGGCTTACATTTCCTTGTCCTTTTCTTACATTTTTGTAAGGTTCCGGCTGGTTCTTATATCTTCACATATCTTATGGGCATTCTAGAGCGTGTTTGAAAAATGCTCTAAGGGCAAAAACCTCTTGCTTGCTGCCCCTAGATGTGCTATATTAGATGCAGAAAAGGGAAAAGCCATAGAAGAGGCTCTACCCCCGAATAGCAAATTACTTATCTCTACAATTTGTGTTGTAGAAGTAAGCCGTCACTACTGCCAATAGTGGCGGCTATTTCTTTTTTCCCTTGTAAATTCGATAAATCAAGTTTGCAAGGGCGACAACGAGTATACCTATCTGAATTAAGTCCTGATATGTAACATACATTGTTTCACCCTCCTTTCTTTCGTCTGAAGGGCTACTTAACCCTCCGAAAAATAAGAGGGGTAAAGCCGCCTGGCTCTATGGTTTTCCTATATCCACAATATAACACAATTTCCCCTATTGGGCAATATTATTTCGCTTTTCCGTTAAATGCTCCTCAAAAGCTGCCTCAGTCCTTTTTCTTTCATCTGACGCATTTTATCAAAAGACAATAATTCTGCCAGATAAATCATTGTTAATTTGGTGAGCATATTATAGAATCTGCTCAAACCCCAACACAACTCTTGTCCCTTTTCCTTCGGTTGACTCCACCCTTATAGTGTGGGACAATCTGTCTATAATCTGCCTGCAAAGATACAGACCGATACCTGTGGACTTTTTATCCATCCGGCCATTATAGCCTGTAAATCCTCTTTCAAAAATCCGTGGAAGGTCTTCTCCTCTGATGCCAATTCCAGTGTCTTCTATTACAATGTATGATACGCTGCCTTCCCTTTTTCTGCCCTCACCGTCTGCCCCATAAACAGAAATTTTTCCTTCCATTGTATATTTAAGCGCATTGGACAAAATCTGTTCCAACACGAAAGTAAGCCACTTTTCGTCTGTTACCGCCACCGCATGAAATTCCTCCATAGAAAAAGAAAGCCCGCTTCCGATAAACAAAACCGCATACTTTTTAACCGCCCCTCTGACAAGGTCGCATACATCATATTGTTTAAGCAGTAAATCCGAAGACAGGCTTTCCAGCCGCGCATAATGGAGAGCCATTTCCGCATACTGCCCAATTTTAAATAACTCTTCCTCCGCCTGATGCCTCATGCGCCCATCCTCCATCGCGCCTTCCCTTCCTTCCAGTAAAAGTCCCAGGGCCGCTATAGGCGTTTTAATCTGGTGAATCCACATGGTATAATAATCCGCCATGTCTCTTTTTTTCTCATCATATTCCGTAACCAGCCTGCGCTTTTCCTCCTCCAGAGCCATAATCATTTCCTGATAAAGCCTTTCTTCAAGAGAAGCAGCCCTTGGCAGATGATAGTCACGCTCCCCTATAACTCCAGCCATCCACATCAATTTCAGCTGTCTGTCTCTGTACCTGACAAAGTCAAATACGCTCCCACATATGCCAAAAAAGGCAATCAGAAACACAGCATAGGACATATTTTTCATGGCTTCCGTATATCCATATAGTCCTGCCAGTATAAATAAAACCAGAACAATCAGCCCGTAGATAATTACCATCCCTAACCGCTCTTTTATATAAAATTTAATAATAAGTTTATTCTTCAAGCTGATACCCTGCGCCCTTTCTTGTCAGAATAAAGTCCTTAAGGCCAATTTCATCCAGCCGCTTTCTTAAACGGTTTACATTAACCGTCAGCGTATTATCATCCACAAACCACTCGCTATCCCACAACCGCTTCATAATACTTTCGCGGGAAACAATATTTCCGCCGCTTTCAAACAATACCTGCATGATTTTAAATTCATTCTTTGTAAGCTCCAGTCTGGCCCCCTTATATAACAAAGAAAAGTCTGATAAATTTAAAAACACGTTTTTATGCTCTATAATCGAAGACTGGCTCTGGAACGAATAAGTCCTTCGCAAAATAGCCTGTACTTTAGCGCCCAAGATTTCCAAATCAAAAGGTTTTATGATGAAATCATCTCCCCCCATGTTTACCGCCATCACAATATTCATATTGTCAGATGCAGATGAGATAAAAATAATGGGAACCTGGGACAGCTTTCTGATTTCCCCACACCAATAATAACCATTATAAAAAGGCAGGCCGATATCCATAAGCACAAGCTGTGGTTCGAACCTGCCAAAATGCTGCAGTACGCTGGAAAAATCCGAAACACACTCCGCCATGTATCCCCACTTTTCCAGATATTTTTTTATTTCACCAGATATCACATTATCGTCTTCCACAATTAAAATACGAAACATATACTACCGCCTGTAAATTTTTTGGCACCAAACGCCTGAAAACAAAACAGTCCCTTCCCGCCTTCCCATTTCATTTACAGGAATCATGGAAACGCCCTGCCATGCGTATAGTATATCACCAGCGAATCAATTACTCCAACACTATTTCTTTTATGGAAATCTTTTTTATCCGAAGGGAACAGACATACATAATCATCTCATATATAATAAGGAAGGAAATCAAAACTATCATAAACACACTCCAGTTAAAATGGTATTCCGGTATCCCTTCCCAATCCCTGAAGACCACCGTAATCATAATTTTTAGCAACCCATACTGGTAAATGGTTCCAATGGCAAACCCAATCCATGCCGCCGGACGGTACCCATTTAATATGGCAGTTCCGCACTCTTTAAAGGAATAACCAAATATGTGCATCATGGCAATTGTCTTTGTATTAGCCCTGACAACGGTGGAAACCGCAAGAAATAATGTGACAAACGCCAAAATCAGCCCAATTAACAAAATCATAACGGAAAACAATGCGCTTGCCAGCTCATCCATATCTGCCGACATCTGAAGCATGGAGGAATAACAAAAGGAAGCAAACCAAATAAAAAACACCAATGCCTTCCGGCTTCTGGCTGTGCTTCTCTTCATTTCCTCCAAAAAGGGCAGTTCCCTGTCTCCTTCCCTCTTTCTTCTGCCTTTGACTACTATCTCCTCCTTCTCTCTTAAAAGAAAAAGTACAGGACATTTTAACTTAAAATAAGCATAAACTACTGACAAAAGCGCCAAAAACACTGCCGGCAAAATTACAAGAAAGAAGAATAATTCAGGATTAAAGTGAACGGAAAACTCAGGCAGCAATCCATTTTCATTCTGTATTTTATAAAACATGGGAAGCATTATAAACGCCCCTCCAAACCCCAGTCCGCATCCCAGTAACACACTTAAGCCAAACACATAAAACTTCCGTGCAATTCTAAAGTTGGAATACCCAAGCGCCTTTAAAATACCAAGTTCCTTTTTATGTACATCAATGTAATTTTTAACAAAAAAGCACAGCACTACAGCAGAGGTAAATAGAAGGCAGCCGCCGCATAAAGCGCTTACCACCCTTCCACTCATTACCATCCCCTCATAAAGTACCTTAACCATATTTTCAGAAATCTGTTCCTTTATCCCTGCCAGATCTTTGTTATAGTTTAAAAATAAAGTACAGACAAAAACTGCACAAAAGCAGATAATCGAAATGCTGACCTGCTTCAAAATATCTTTTAGCCGGATCATTTTATCACCATCCTATCTCGTATGCAGTTTTACGCATCTTTACTTCTTTAATATTAACAATCTTTCCACTGTTCATTCTGATTACCATATCTGCCATATCTGCAATATTTTCATTGTGAGTTACCATAATAACCGTAAAATCCAGTTCTCCCTGGAGTCTGCTGATATAGTTAAGAACAAGGCGCCCTGTCTCCTCGTCCAGCGCTCCTGTAGGTTCATCCAGAAACAGAACCTTTGGTTTTTTTGCCAATGCCCTTGCCACACAAACCCTCTGCTGCTCCCCTCCGCTAAGCTCTGAAGGATACTTATGCAGCTTATCCGAAAGACCTACTGCGGCTATGCTTTGCCTGTATTCCTTATTCCTGACAAGATCCGCCCCCATCTTTACATTTTTATCCACATCCAAACCGGGAATGAGACAGTACTGCTGAAAGATAAAGCCCACGTTATCTTTACGGAAGGCCGTCAGCTTATCGTCTGTAAGCCTGCTGATATCATTACCGTCATAACATATACTGCCACTGTCAGGATATTCAAGCCCTGATATCACATTAAGCAGCGTAGATTTTCCTGAACCCGAAGGGCCAAGAATGACCGTAAATCCCCCGTCTTTAATTGTAAGAGAAACTCCCTTTAAAACCTGATTCGAATTTTCTTTTGTGCCATATGACTTTTTTACGTTTTTAACTTCAATCATATTTTCCTTTATCGCCTTTCCATAATTTAAAACAAGCGTTTTGCAACATATGTTTTAAATTATAGCAACGTTAAACTTAACTGTCAAGTTACCGCACCGTCTTAAGTATGCTTAAAAACACTTCCGTCATCATTGCACTAATTTCATCCTCCGAAAAAACACAGACTTTTGTGGCACATAAGGATGCTATTCCATGAGTATATACCCACAAATGCCTGTACAGCTTCAATGCCTTTTCCTCATTTAAATGATATGGCTCTTGTACAGAAGAAAGAATTTTTTCATAATTTTCATCTATAACTGGAAGCACATTCACAATCCCAGGCTCTGTTTCATTTTCCGACATAAAAAGTATCTGGAAAAGTTTTGGCTCCTGTCTGGCAAAACGGATATACTCCATTCCAACCCCCTTAAACGCCATTTTCTCCCTTAACCCTCTTTCCACATACCCTTTATAAATCTTCCTTGCTTCCTTTAGCACCTCCCGCGTAACCTCCTGCATATTTGCAAAAACAGTAAAAATAGGTCTTGAAGAACTGCCAAGCCTCTCCCCAAGCTCCCTTGCCGTCAGCGCTCCCATTCCCTCTTTTCTGACAATTTCAAGAGCTTTTTCAATAATTTCATTTTTTGTAAATTTAGCCTTTGGCGGCATTCTTTTCCTCCCGTATTAAAGCAAATTGTATAAACAGTATCAAAGTATATCACAAAAAATGTGGTTTTGCCAGTTCGCCTCTGTGCCATAACATCCGGCTTCCTAAAATTGATAAATATTCTTCTGCGCTATATTGTATATCAGTCCTTTTAGAGATATAATTTGGTAAATTAAGAAATTATTGCACTTAATAATATCACCACACTTGGCAATTCTATTTATAGGAGGCGTATTAAATTATGAAAGCAAAAAAAATCCTACCATTAATACTTGCAGGAATTATGACAATAGGCACCTGCACCATTGTATCCGCAGCGCCCTCTGGCGCAGTTTCCGTATCCGGGAATTCAATAGTAGAAACCGAAGCGGAAAAGGCGGAGAGAGAAGAAAGAGAAAGGGAAGAAGCAAGACAGGAAATTATAAGCCGTGAATCTGCGGAGCTTGTCCGCACAATCATGGAAGCAGGCGTTTCACAGGAAATCTGGTTTGGCGCAGAAGCTGAAGGGAAAAGCATTGGCGAGTATATGAACAATACTGTTATGGAAGTTCCCGGCCTTGATGATGTCACTCCAGTTGCACAGGGCGGCGGAGTTGTAATCGACGGACAGGCAAGCAACGTTACCCTTTCCGTTCAAAAACCCCTGCCTGCTTATGTTACCTATGCAAAGTCACAGGCATCTGCTTTAGGCGGAAAAGTACTGAATGTTGTGGACATCAAAACCACCGTCAGCTTCGGAACCGCAACTGCAAACTTCTATATGCCTGGTGTAAAAACCGGCAGCAATGTTCAGGTGTTCCAATATGTTGATAACCAGTGGGTCAGCGTTGGCGTAGCAGAAGTAAGGGACGACCATGTTGTAGTTGATTTAACATCCGTAGGTGTTCTTGCATTTATTGAAGTTCAGTAAATTATTAAAATCTTAAATACTAAGTGTGAAATTACGGGCTGTCGTTATCCGGCAGCCCATTTTTAATGTCCAAAACAACAAATACGTACTACCATCCCATCTCCATCAGCCATCTGCTCACCATTTCCTCCCGCTGCCTGTCCATACCAGCCGCAGGTTTCCCCAGCGTCAATTCGCCGCAAATCCTGCCATCCAGCAAATATAAAACCCGGTCACAATTACTGGCAACCTTACTGTCATGCGTCACTATCAAAATAGCAGTTCCTTCATGATTTATCCTGGCCAGTTCCGCCAAAACCCCGGCCGCAGCGCCTTTATTCAGAGCGCCGGTGGGCTCGTCCGCAAACAAAATTTCTGGTTTATTCATCATACTCCTGCAGATACATGCCCTCTGAAGCTGCCCCCCGGAAACCTGCGTAATATTCCGCTCCTCCAGCCCGGAAATGGATAGCTTCTGCATCAACGCCCTGGCCTCCATTACCAGGCTGGCTCTCCGCTTCCTGCCAGCGCCCTTATTCGCCTGCATAACAGGCAGTAATATATTGTCCAGAATATTTAAATTTGCCATCATATTCATCTGCTGGAATACAAAACCCATACGGCGCAGACGAAGCTTAGCCTTTTCATCCTCTGTCAGTCCTGTAATCTCCGTATCCCTCAGCCAGACTTTACCCCCAGAGGGCTGGTCCATGCCTGCAACATTATATAAAAGGGTGGATTTTCCCGAACCCGAAGGCCCCATAACCGCCAGCATCTCTCCCTGCCTCATCACAAAAGAAACCTCATGAAGTATCTGATCTTTACTTAATTTTTCCACTTCAAGCAGTCTGTCCATAATACCTGTCCCCCTCTTAAGTCCTACTCATACCTGTTACAGCACTCATAAGCCTTCACCTTCCCAATTTCTGCAATACCTGCTAAAACAGCCGCCGCAGCCGGACCTGACAGATATACCAGCGTCCACAAAATTACCTGCCCCCAAGAAACAACAAACCGGAAACCATCGGCGCCAAAAAATTTTAATGCCATTCCGCATAAGCTCTCCCCAGACAGATTTCCAATTAAAAGCCCTGCTATTATTCCTGCTGCTACAGGTATAAAACCCTTTACAAAGTATACCTTTTTTATTTCCTTACTGGTAAATCCCAAAGCTTTGTGCAGTGAAATTGTATAACGGTTTTCTTCCACAATCAGCCGCATAAACAATACCGTCACTATAACAATCACAAGTATGGCAATGGCCTTTGCCAGCCGTGAAGACAGATAGAGCTGTGAAAGGGTCTGTCCATAGGTATCTCTTACATAATCTGCAATATCCGTAACACCTGCCCCCATCTTTCTGTATCTCTCCATCCATTGTTCTTTTTCTGTAGATTCCTTTAAAGAAACATACAAAACACTCCATACTGATTCTGCGCCGCCGCTTATATTGTACGCTTTTGCTGTTTTCCCGCCATTTGTAATATCAGAATAGATCCCGCAGACAACATATTCCGTTTCGTCCCCATCTACTATAAGACATACCGTATCGCCAACATTCATTCCCAGCTCTTCTGCATTTATTGCAGACAATGCAATCTCCCCCTGGGCCTTTGGCAGTGTTCCTTCCTGCATGTCTATTGGAAATATACTGTGGTCGCCTGTTTCTACAGATAAATAAACCCTTTGTCCGTCCGGCAGAACCATAGGGCAGGATCTTGTCCTTAATTCGACATATTTTTCAACCTGTATATCCTGCTTAAGAGCCATGGCAATCTGTTCTGTCGCCCTATCAATATCTTCCATTTGACGGATATCCAACCGGATCTCCCCATCCCCAATTCCCATATAGGTTACAAATTCAGTATCAGACATGGTGCGATACAGATTATGTGGTATAAGCGCCAGAAAAGTACAAGCGGCGCTTACAAATCCAATAAGAAAATACTGTCCTGCGCCTGCTTTTTTCTCCCTGTTCAAAAACAAAGCTTCCAATGCCGAAAGCTTTTCTACCTTTTTTAAAGAATCCCCAATGGAAAAAAGAATAATCCCTTCTGTCAAAAACACTGCAAAAAATGATAACACTACCGTTTTCGAACTGTCCGCCGATGTACCATACAGCTCCTGCAGCTGTCTGGCCAAAGGTACCTTCAGTATCCCTGCTGCCAAAAGACCCGTTAACGCCCCACAGCCAGAAAAAATTAGATACTTGGCAAAATAAATCTGACGTATCTGCCTCCTGCCTATACCAAGGGCCTTCAGCATTCCCGCTTCCTTCCGCTCCCTCTCCATTTGCGCCAGACACATAAAGCGAATACAAAGCATAGAAATCAACAAAACCACAATACTTACAAGAAAAAGGATAAAAATCATTGTACCATCTGACAAGGCATTCATCATTCGAACCAGTGTTCTTGTAATTGCCGGGCCATTTGCCGGAAGCTCTGCAGACGAATAAGATGCTGCAAATAGATTTATGTCCGTCCCCTCCTTAAGTAAAAATTCAATCAGATATTCTTCCTGAACATGATTAAACCTTCTTATCCTTCTATAATCCTCTTCATTTACAAGAAATCGCTTTGAAGAGGCCATCATGGAATTCATTTGTGCATCCCTGATAAAGCCCGCAATCACAAGCTCCAGACTTTCAGTTCCACTGACAGTTCCAGAAACACCCCTGTCCCCCTTTACGAAGGCATTCTCAATTATCATGCTGTCGCCTGCTGACAAATCATACTGATTCCGGTAACAAACAGGAACATAAACTTCTCCCGGCAATACCTCCGGTATTTTATTTCCGGTATCCAGCAGATAATCAAACTGCTTTCCCTGCACACAAAGTCCATTATCCTGGGTGCTTCCTGCAAGATTTAAACCGCCAAGCCTAATGCGGCTGTTATCCAAATTTAAGAAACGGCAAACCTGCCATTGACTGACCTCCTTATGTTCTTTGACAAAACGGGAAATGTCTGACATCCATGTATCAAATGAAGCATCTTCAAACTCTGAAGCTGCTTTACCGTCTGTATACATCTGCATATAATCAGGAACCTTTGCTTTGTCCATCAGAAAGTCTATTGCACTCACCAGATTTAAAAAAAGCAGAACTGTAAGGGCAAGCAGCATTGCTGAAACAGCCATAAAAAATACTACTGCGATTGAAGAAAGCTTATTTTTCTTTATATCATTCCATACCAGCCTTTTAATCATATTTTTACTTTTTCCTTTTCCAATTTTTATAAACCGACTGTCTGTCTATTCTTATATTATCATGCCCAAAAAAGACTGTCAATTCCATACCTTATTTTTGCCCATACTTCCGCCCGGTATTGACCAAAATAGTGATAATTGACAACTATTCCGGCCAATACTATGATAAAATTATTTCAAAACACAAAGGGGTAATAACTTGAGATACTATATCGCAGATTTACATTTTTATCACACTGATATGAATCATTCCATGGACCACCGTAATTTCGAAAGTGTGGAACAAATGAATGAATATATGATACAAAAATGGAACCATAAAGTGCGGAAAAATGATGAGGTAATCATTCTTGGGGATTTATCATGGGGAAATGCCTGTCAGACCAATCTCCTGCTAAAACGCTTAAAAGGTAAACTGTATCTGATTCAGGGAAATCATGACAAATTCTTAAAAAATAAAGATGTGGACTTAAGCCGCTTTACCTGGATTAAGCCTTACGAAGAATTGTCAGACAATAAAAGGAAAGTGATACTCTGCCACTATCCGATTATGTGCTATAACGGGCAGTACCGGGTAGACGCTGATGGAAATCCTAAAACATATATGCTTTACGGTCATGTCCACAATACTTTGGATGAAAAACTAATCCGGCAGTTTCAGGAAATCACACGCCGTACAACTACCACCGACATACAGGGAAATAAACGGACTATCCCCTGTCATATGATTAATTGTTTCTGCATGTTTTCCGACTATACCCCCCTGACACTGGACGAATGGATTTTATGCGATAAAAAACGTTGCCAAAGAGAAAATACGGATTTTTCTGTTGACCAAAGCTAATACAAAACATTTTAATCTTAAGGCTATTTTTAATAGCGTATTTTTTTATATGCGATGAATCTAAGAGCGTAAGTCCGGGCGATTTTAATATATCTCTTTAGAGATTTGATAAAATAGAGTAAGGAGTTATTATCCTTATCTACCACCACACTTAACTGATTAAGCGCATAAAAAGGAGGCATTTATTGTGAAATTAAAAAAATTATTGGCTACCGTATTAACAGGTATTATAGTTATAGCTGTACCTGTTATTGCAGGAGCAAGCAGTGGTGCGACTACTCTTGTTGTACTTGCTCAAGATAACGCAACTGGCAATACCTCTAATGACACCACTGAAGGTGGAAACAGCGGCGAACAAGACGGCGACTCTAATGGCAGTGAAAACGAAGGCGAAGGGGACAAAAATGACGGAGACAATGACAACTCCGGTGAAAGTGGTGGCGACACCTCTTCCTCTACACCATCTACAGGAGGTTCCACAACTCCTACTGTCAAGCCTGCACCTGCTCCCAATCCTGTACCTGTAAAGAGTGAAGCAGAAATCTTAGAAGAAATTATTGTCGCAGAAAGAGTTGCAGCTGCAGAAGCTGATGCTCATCAGACAGCACAGATTGCAAGAGAAACAGGCATTCCTGCTTCTGTATCCGTTCAGGCAGAAAATGAAAACAAGAGCGTTGCAGAATACATGAACAATGCCGTAACAGAACTGCCTGGCTTAACAGACCTTACACCCGTTGCGCAGGGCGGACAGGTCATTATTAATGGGACTCCCACAAATCAGTCCTTCTCTGTACAAAAGCCATTAACCGTACAGGTTCAGGCTGCACAGGCACAGGCTGCATCACTTGGCGGAAACATCATGAATGTTACCACTATTAAGGGATCCGTAAGCTTTGATACCGCAACCGTAAACTTTTATATGCCAGGCGTTACCGCTGGTCAGAATATTCAGGTTTACCAGCTGAAAGACGGTGTATGGAACAGCGTTACAGTTTCAGAAATCAGAGAAGACCATGTTGTGGTTGATATGACTTCTTATGGTGTATACGCATTTATTGAAGTTCCGGCACAATAAAAAATGATAATTACTTTTTTCTGAAATTAAGTGTGGGGATATGTGCACTGCTATTTGTTTAGCAGTGCACAATCTTGTCCGTTCTCCTGTCATCTGCTTCCCTACAAATTTTTAAATTTCAAATATGTTTGCAATAGCATTTCTATATACTGTGATCATAACCAACAATTCCAGAAATATTTCATATTTTATAGTGGTGTTCTTTTTTACCTCATTTATTTTACTGTCTTCCAGGATAATACATATCTGCTTACTATTTTCCCAGACAGCCGCCAGGCTCTCCCTTATCCAAATATTCGTTTAATTTGTAGCCCATAGCTTTTGACGCGGCCTGCTTAACTTAATGGCAGTTGCCTGTGAATAGTAACTAAAATTAAAGACATATAGATATACTGTTGAAAAAGCAGTTTAAAAAATAATATTAGAGCGTGCTTGAAGCTCCACCTCTATTTGTAATAGCATTTAACTTGTTTATACGCTAAACATAAGAGCATCAGAGCTATGTTACAGCAATAAAATCATGATAGAGATATATCAAGGTAATATAAGGAACTATTGTTCTCAATTACCACCACACTTAATATTTAATATAAAAAGGAGGCCTTTATTGTGAAATTAAGGAAATTATTAACTTCTGTTTTGGCAGGTGTCATGATAGTTACTGTACCTGTTATTGCAGGTTTAGGCAGCAGCAACACACTTGTTGCATTGGCAGGAGAAACATCGACAGAAACAACACCGCCTGAAACAACAACCCAACCGCCTGCTGAGACAACAACAGGCTCAACCAAACCTGAGGACAGTTCATCAACCAGCAGTTCTACTGTAGAACCTACCTACGACCCCACCCCTGAATCTGTAAAAAGTGAAGAAGAAATCTTAGAGGAAATTATTGTCGCAGAAAGAGTTGCAGCTGCAGAAGCTGATGCTCATCAGGCAGCACAGATTGCAAGGGAAACTGGCATTCCTACCTCTATATCCGTTCAGGCAGAAAGCGAAGACAAGAGCGTTGCAGAATACATGAATAATGCTGTAACAGAATTGCCTGGTTTAACAGACCTAACACCTGTTGCTCAGGGCGGACAGGTCATTATTAATGGGGCTCCCACTAACCAGTCCTTCTCTGTACAAAAGCCATTAACCGTACAGGTTCAGGCTGCACAAGCCCAGGCTGAAGCTCTTGGCGGAAATATTATGAATGTTGCTAATGTGAAAGGCTCTGTAAGCTTTGAAACGGCAACCGTAAACTTCTATATGCCTGGTGTTACCGCCGGTCAGAATATTCAGGTTTACCAGCTGAAAGATGGTACATGGAACAGTGTTACTGTTTCAGAAATCAGAGAAGATCATGTTGTAGTTGATATGACTTCTTATGGTATTCTGGCTTTTATCGAGGTTCCAGTACAATAATATAATACTTTTTACCTTTCCAAAAACTAAGTGTGGGATAATATGCACTGCTATTTTTAGCAGTGCATATTTTTGTCTTTAGTCTCCCTCTTTTCTTGTATAAAAAGAAGAATCAGTCCCGTCATCAGTAATATAGCAGCTACATATACATAGTTGGGCATATATCTCATCTCTATTACATGCTCTCCATCTGAAAGCATAATCCCTATAAAAGAATTTCCAATTGGCAAAATCTCCGCTTCCAAACCATCTACGTAAACTTTCCACCCGCTTTCGTATGGAATGGAAGTATATAGTAACCCATCTTCTTTAACTACAATATTACCTTTCATTCCCCTGCTGCTGACTTCCGTTATATTAAGAGCTTCATCCTGCAAAACTTCATAGCACCTGTCAAATACCTCTTCATTAAAAACACTGACATAAATCTGCAAATCCCCTGAAGTTTCAGCTTCTACCTCTGCCTTAATGGAAAATAAATCCCCTTGCTTATAAGTTCCTGCCGGAAAAATATATGGCCGTTTATTATTGTATATAGATTCTTCTTCTTCAAATTCCACACTGACCAAATCACTTTTCGGAAGTTTCATATAGGCATATACGCAACCATCCCTTGGCATTTCATAATTATACTTAAAAAAGCCTTTTTCCTGCTCGTCCATATCGTCAAAATCAGAAGCATCTGCTGACAGTTTATATTTATATGTATAGATTCCATATCCATAACGCAGTACGTCTAAATTTTCATGTTCCACGTGAATGATATCCAATTTCTCAAATACATCATCATCTATACCGGAAGCCGCCTTCAAAAAATTGTTTTGGTTTTCAAAAGGTGCATTCTCAGCAAACGTAAAGTCTGACAGCTGGTCATCTACCATAAACCCTACTGGTAAATATGAAATATTTCGATACAGTGTAACCTCACCTGCCTGCCTTAGCGCGGACAAATATTCTTCATTCGTTACCTTTGAATCTCTTGATATCAAATATTTCATACCCAAAAGCGCATTAATAACTGGTGTTGAATTTTGATAAATATATACACTTGTGGATGCCCCCAGTCCCATATTATAATAAAAATTACAAACATTTGTATTTGCCGAGGAAGTATAAGCCGAAATTCCATAATAATCATATAAAGCAGATGCGTTATGAACATAAGGCTTAGTAAAGTCTACCCGATAAAAGCTATCATCCTCTTCCCTTTTCTCCACTTCCTCCAAAACTTCCCGTATTTCATTATATTGATAGGGATAGCTTTCCCGGTCTGTTACCCCAATGGATTTTGTTCCTGTCATTACAGTTGGTACAAGCTCCATCTCAACAATAAAGGTTAAAAGCAGTGTAAATTCTTTCCTGCTAAGCTTTGTCCTTATACCTGGAAATGTAAGGAAAAAATATGCTGCAATAATCAGTGCATTTCCAAACAAAAGAACAGGAAGACTTGCCCCGTCAGCCACAGCCGAATCTAAAGCCTCCTCAGAAGAAGCCTCCATAAAATTTCTCCAGATCTCCTCTCCTGCCACAATCACATAATATGCAGTGCCTGCAATACACATAAACAGCCAGTCACGTTTTGACAGCGTTTCTATTCTGGTATATACCTGATAGGCGGACATAATTAACAGAAATGAGAGCATAAATGAAAAACGATAAGGCATTCCGTTGGGCGTATGAAGTCCATTTAATATATAACTTAACAGTTCAATATTAATTCCTGCATAGAAAAGTAAAAGTAATGCCGTATGTACCACTTTCTCTCTCCTGGATATCCCAGACAGACGGTAAAACGCAAACAAAAATACCACACATATAACACCACAGTACAGATTAGGGAGCACTGTATCTATATCAATTTCCCTGTAAGCAAACGTATTTGCTATAGTCTCTACCCATCCTCTTTTTGTCTGCCACCTTACAGTTGCATGATTTCCGGCAATAGAACTTTGTGTGGACATAGTCATCACAACAGGCACCAGCACCACCGCAGACATCAAAATAGAAATGATAGAAGAAATAATGATATTTTTTAAATTATACAACAACTCCTTCAGGCTATTTTGGCACAAAACACATTGCGCAAAAAAATAAACCACTGTGAAAATACAGACTAAAAGTCCCATATAATAGTTTGCAAAAATAGCGAATGCAAGAGATATTGTATAGAGCCTGCACTTTTTTTCTTTGACAAGCATCTGTATGCCTGTCACAACCAGTGGAAATACGGCAAAAGTGTCAAGCCACATGATAGTGCAATAATAACTGCAGGTCCAACTGCATAATGCGTAAAGAGTGGAAAAAATAATAATCCCATACTCTTTCTTATGATTTATCTTGTACAGCGCATATGCGCAAAATACCCCCGCAAATCCTATCTTAATCAGTATAAATAAAGCAAATGCCTCTCTTAAAAATGCTGCCGGCCAAAAGAGCAGCAGAAGATTTAAAGGGCTTGCCAGATAGTATGCCATCAGGGGCAAAAAGCCTCCTCCTAAACCGATACGCCAATCGTAAAGCAGCGATTCTCCATTTTGTAACTTTCTGTGAAGCTCAGCCATAAAAGGATAATACTGGTGCCAGGCATCCTGCACCATTATCTGATTACCGCCAAAAGGATATATCCGAAGCGCAATAAACGCAATCAGCATAATCACAAATGGCAGCATAAATGCCGACAGATAAAATAAAATATTTCCGGTTTTTTTACTGTTTGTTATATCTTTCAAACTAATCTTCTGCAGAGATTTCATAATTAACCAATTTCTCCTTTTTAATTTGTAATTTTAAAGGGAATTAGCTGTTATAGTCTATTATCAAAATCTTCGCTAACCCTTGAAAATACTAAGTATATCACAGGTAAACTTTTTCTTGTGTTATATCTTCCCACAAGGCATTACAAACCCTGATAAGGGAAAAATGAGGGGAACAAAATCATAAAAAATATTATAACACAAAATATACGGCAATTGGTAAACTGATTGAAATGCTTTCAAAAAACAATGAAAAGAGGACAGATAAAAATGAATATGATTTCAAAAAATATAAGAAATGTATGAAGAATCAGGCAACAAACAGTTATGTGCGATTTATTGCCAGATTCGATGCAGAACCGATTCGCAAGGCCGGACAATTTATAATTAAAAACTGGTGGTGGGAGCCGACAGTTGAATCAAATGACGAAATAAGAGAAATGATTGTAAACGAAATAGCACGTTTTACAGAATTTCTTCAGATTGATAATTCACCAAAAAATATTATAACGTTAGGAGTGTAAAAATAAAAGAAATCAGACGAATTGACGGTGCCTTTGATGAAATGGAAGAACGGCTGGCATAAGTGGCATTGACGCTGGAAAATTTTGTGCCAAATAAAGGGCGCATAGCGGGCTATGTAACCTGAATTTGGCGCAAATATTGCGCAAAATGGGGCGTGTTGGAAATGATTTTTCAAACACGCTCTAGATAAATAATAAGCTTCTGTATACTCAGTTTTTAGGGCAGGCAGGGGCGGGAAATTACCTCGCCCCTCTGTCACGCTCAAGTTCCAACTCATTGCCTTTTCTTCTCTAATGATTAAAAAGCTTATCTTTCCTTTTTGCCCTCTCTTTTTCTTATTCATTTTATTTCCTTATCAATGGCTGCAGCCTAACGCATTTATCCCTATGCCAAAACAAAAAGATTTGTACCGGATTCCGGTTTCGATGCTTCCCCGGTTTTCGTATAGATTACAGGTTCTTTCTTAACAGCATCCGCTGTTTCTTCTACAGATATGCCGTTGTCTGCACCAGTCTGAACCGAATTCGTCTTCTCGTCCAATGCGGCCTTTCCATTTTCGCTTATGCTTACGGTATCTGTATCCCCATTCCGGCTTTCCGCTATCCTTTTTTCCAGTTTCTCGCGCTCTTCCTTGCGCTTTTGGATGGCGTTTTCCTGCTCCGTTTTTGCTTTTTCCCTTGCCTCCTTTGCCTCCTCCTTCATTCCTTTTTCTGCTTTCTTTTGATAGCCCTCCGCTTTCTCTGCAAAATCCCCGACATATCCCATCGCCCGCTCCATAACGGCTGTATCGCCTCTCCGCTCTGCGTCTTTATAGACACGGAATGGTGTATTCAGTAACTTCATATTCGTGCTTGCCCCTGCAAGGCCTTCCATTGTTTTCGTATGCAAAATTGTCCCTCCTTTGCATTTTGCTGACATAATTCTTTTTGAGAAACCCAAATAATGCCGCCATTTCAAAAATACCGGAAAACAGTGCGCATTTGCCGCCATCTCCCAATATGGATACTACACTAAAAATCTGAATCCCTTTTATTCTGATACAGAAGCATTCTGCCGCCTGTATGCATCCTTGTCTTTTTGACTTAACTCGTTTTCTACCTGCGCCAGCTTTTTCTCCAGCTCCCGAATTTTCTTTTCATCCCCGGAAGCTGACTGGATCTGCTGCTTAAGCTGCTGCTTTTTCTCCTTCAGCTTCTTGATTTCTCTGTCAACCTTATCCGTATTTGTGACACATTTCTGCGCCTGCCTTCCCTGGTTATCCTCGCTAACTTTCAGTTCTTTTCCATCTTCGCCTTCCTCGGAACGGTCATCCTTTCCATTTGCATGGTCAGCTTTCGGAGCATCGAAAAATATTTTCCGATTGCCGTTCTCGTCCTGGCCTACCCGGTACAGTCCCGTAGGTTTTTGCTCCGATTTTTCACTGCTGATGTATTCGTCCCGTAGTTCGGACAGTTTGCCAGCGTTTTTTTCCTCAGCAGCTTTCTCTGCCTCCTTTGCCTTTTCCGCCTTCGGGACGGCCTGTTTTTCCTTCACCCGTTCTGCGTAGTCGGTGCCGGAATGACCATAATTTCCATAAATCTGCATTGCCATAAGCATGTTCCTCCTTCAATTGGATGTTGTCAGACAGCTGCCCTTACAGACAGCTTTCTTTTTCTTTTTTCGGCTGTAGAAAGTAACATTTTAACCTATTTGCTGTGCGCTGCTTTCTGGATGCTGTGGAATGATCAGCAGCACATGGAGGACAAATACATTCTCCTGTGTCTCTATACTCATGGCGCCGCCATATTTTTCAGCCACTTTTTTTACATTTGACAGACCTGTCCCTTTTTTGAACGCTCCTTTCCCGTGGAAGCTGTTCTCGATCTCCATCATAAGGAAATCCCCCTGGTTCCGCCCGGACACACGGATATATTTTTCTATACCGGCGCCCAGACTTTTTACTGACTGGATAGCATTATCCAGCGCATTTGAAAGGACAATGCAGATATCAATGTCCCGCAGACTGCAGGGATATGGCAGAAGGATGGACAATTAACATCTATCTCCATGCTTTTTGCAATTCCCAGTTTGTTTCCCACCAGAATATCCACGACCGGGGTGTTGGTGCTGCATGGGAATGACATTTTTTCCGCCATATCCTCCATATAGCCGGGCGCCGTCTCACTGGCCAGCATAAACGCAATACCGGCCGTATCATGGAAAACAACAGGCATAAAAGGCTGATCAGGGATTTCACAATTCCATAGCATAGCAGCATGATCTCAGTCGTCAGAGCCGCATACAGAAGGGAAGACTTAAAATCTGCATGGCAGACAAACATCCCGCATACCGTAAGCAGAAAGACAAGCGTCATAAATCCGATAATCGTGCCGGCCAAAAGAAAACGGCCCGCAATCGTTGCACATACTGCAAACAGGAAATAAAAAGGAGGCCATATTTTCTTTTTCAGGATTTTTGCCAGAAAATAAAACTGGAGGGACGTCTCAATCACGCCCATAATGTATATTGAAAAAATCTAAATACTCAGCCATGCTACCTGCCTCCATATGTAAAAACGATTACATATTCTTCATATACTGCAAAACAACACCGGAAAACTCCTTGCTCCGCAGCCGTGATACGGGAACTTCTTTGCCGTTATCCATATAGGCAGTCCCGTTTTTATAGCCTTTTAAATGCTTCAGATTGATAAGATAACTCCTGTGACACCGGAAAAAATGGCTGCCCAGCTTCGTTTCCAGATTTTCGATCCGCTCATAATAATCAACAACCTCGCCGGAAGCCAGGTTCAGATATATTTTCCGGTCTATGACCTCGCAAAAAACAATCTCCTCCTCCCGGATGATGCGCCCCTCATATCCCTTTTGCACCAGCAGGCTGTCCTCGCCGGCATTTTGCATAGAAGCAAAGAGGCGCTCCATGGTCTTCTTAAACTGTTTTTCGTCCACCGGCTTGACCAGATAATCGTAGGCCTGCACCTCAAAAGACTGGAATACCATCTCTTTCAGTACCGTAATAAAGATCAAAAAGCCACGAAACTGATCCGCCCTCAGCTTCCTTGCTGTTTCCAAGCCGTCCATGCCCTTCATTTGGATGTCCAGAAACAGGATGTCAATCTGTCCGTCATAATTCAGCAGCTCTTCGCCGCTTAAAAATATCCGAAGCTGGATCTCTCTGTTCTTTTTACGAAAAAAATCGGAGACCATTGCACTTATATGATCGGACATATGTTTTTCATCATCACAGATTGCAATACGGATCAATGGGCCACCTCCTCGCCATTAGATCATGAATCTATGATTCATGATCGTCATTCGCCGCTTGCCAAATGTGCAGGCACATTTTTCCCTCTAACGCTCATTATATCGTCAGCGGAAAAAGATAAACTTTTGCCGCCGCCATAATTTGACATTTTATTATAGCCTGCCAAAAATATCAAAACAATATAATTGCTGTGAAATGTTTATCTGTTGCCGCGAAATGCTGTATAAAATCTATCAATTTTACCCTTGTGCCCGCATCTGTTCTACCAGGGATTGCTTTTTCTGCCTGCGTACCATCCAAACAGACAGGAGCACCTCCATGCCAAACAGCACAAAGAGAAACAGCCCCATTTCCAGAAAAGGGAACTGATATGGGACAACCGCACCTGCAAAGGATTTTTTACTTACTTCCCCACAGATTACCATGGAAAGCGGCAGCCCCAGGATTAAGACCGTAAGCGCCGCAAAAAGCGCATAGCACATCCCCTCAGTGACGCTCATCCGGCACAACTGCTTCCCGGTCAGACCAACGGAGCGCAGGATACTGTTCTCCCGCTTCCGGGACATCTGGTTGGAAAGCGTCGTATTGATCAGATTGACAACGCCAAACAGGAAGAGCAGCCAGGAAAGAGCCTGCAAACTTCCAAAAATAATGCTGTTCTGCATTTTCTCATATTCGATATGTGTGGTTATGGTATCCATTCCAAGATTGCTGCGTCCAGATACTATCTCCTGCAAGCTGCTTTCCACAGATTCTGCTTTTTTCGGGTCATTGACAATGCTCCAGGAATAGTCAAAGCTTTCAATTTCAGGATGAAGCTCACGAAACAGTTCTTCCGGCGCAAACAGGCCCGCGGAATCCATGGCAAGCGCACCATGTCCGTTTGCCGTCTTCGACGCATCAAACAGTCCGGATATGGTAACTGTCACAGTTTCCTGACCCAGAATCAGCTCCATGATAGACCCAACATCCATATCGGCATGGTGCTTCTGATAACTCGTACTCAGAAGGATACTGTGGGTATCCGACGGCATGGCGCCGGATACCAGCGCAGCCTCTACATCCATGCAGTTTGAGTCCGTCAACATGTCGCACATACCGGCTTCGGCACTTTCGGAAGTTCCGAATTTTGCGTGCAAAGACCGGCGGGTAACCAACACATCTGTTACCCCGTCTATAGAAAGGAGCTCCTGCCTTAAGTTTTCATTCAGCGGATTGCCTGCAGCCATAATCTCTTCCTCCGGCTGCTCTGAGGACAGATAGAGCTTATAATCTCCATCCGGGAAAAACAGCCTTGCAGCCTGCTCCGGCGAGCGTGTCAGGACCATGGAAGACACTACCAGAAGAAGGATTCCGCCCAGGCTTAAGGATACGACAATACTCACTGACTTCTTGCGGTCGCGCCCAAAATTTGCAAATCCCATAGATACAGGACTTAGTTTCCGATGTTTCTTCCTGCTGCGAGCCTTTTCCTGCCCTGCGGAAAAACGCATGGCCTCCAGCGGTGAGATGCCTGCAGCTATTTTCACCGGTCTGTGAACGGAAACGGATACCATGAGCCAACAGACTACTACAGTCAGAAGCACAGCTGCCCCATAATAAGCCCCATGAAACCCTTTAGGGAACAGGAGAATGCCGCCGCCCACACCCAGCAGGAGGCCAATCAAAATCCCAATGCCGCCCAGCCGCCGGATTTCCTTTTTCACGATACGCCGGAGCTGTTTGGATGTTGCGCCGATGGTGCGGAGCTGTCCATAGCTTTGTATTTTGTCATTCACAGAAATACGGAAAATACTCTGGATGACTACATATCCGCCGGCCAGCACAAGGGCGGATATGCCGAAGATGGTCACAAAGTCAATGGACTTGGAATTAGAAGCAAAATAACTGCTGTTCATTCCCACATGGGGAGAGCCAAACTGTGCGGCGATCTCCCGGCAACGGGCAGTCATAGTCCCTTGATCAAACTGCCTGTCATTTTTGAAATGCACATAAGCACGGTATCCTGCAGAGTCAAATCCGGCCCATTGCGTCAAGGCTGCTTTGGAAACCACAATGGCACATATATTCGCTTCCTTTTCTCCCACATTAGACAGGATGCCTGTCACGGTATAGTCGCCATGAAAGCTCTCGGTATCCATTCGAACCGTCTCACCGATTTTGGCACCCAAACCGTAAGCAGAGAGAAAATATTCGCTGACAGCGACTTCATTCGCCTGTGCCGGGAGTTCTCCTTTTACCAGCTCCATTTGGCTGCGGGCAATATACATCATGTCACTGTCACAGTACACATAAGAGGCATTGTATCCCTGCCTGGAATGCTCCTGGACCAACAGATAGTATTCGCCCACGCGGGCAAACTCCGGCCGCTCTTTCAAAGCCGCAACCCCGGATGCGTCAATACCGCTGAAAACCGCTTCATAAGTATCTGCCACCTGATTACGCTGGATCTGTGCAATCGAAACGGATAGTACCGATGACAAACAAACCAGGAACGCCGCTAGAGCGACGGCAACCACCACCATCAGGTTCCGGCGCTTCTCGCTTGCCAGGCTGCGCTTCGCAAGTTTTTTCACAATAGCGTCAGTATCATTTTCAAAAGGCCATGTCATGTCCGTCACCTCCTTTACGAGGCAGCGTCTGCCTTTCACCTCCAACAATTCTGCCGTCCTCAATCCTTACGATTTGGTCAGCAAGCTGAGCAATCTCATTATTGTGGGTAATCATAACAATGGTCTGATTAAACGACCTGCTGATACGCTTTAAAAGCCCCAACACATCGGCGCTGGTCCTGGAATCCAGATTTCCGGTAGGTTCATCGGCCAGGATGATGGCCGGTTTGGTGATCAGGGCACGGGCGATAGCCACACGTTGCTGCTGTCCGCCGGAGAGATTGTCAGGCATATTTTTTAGTTTGTCGTCTAAGGCCAGTATACCGACGATCTCGTCCATAAATCTCTGATCTACCGTGTCGCCGTCCAGCTCCACAGGCAGAACAATGTTTTCATAGACGTCCAGAATAGGGACAAGATTATAGTTCTGGAAGATGAAGCCAATATTGCGGCGGCGAAAAATTGCCAGTTCTTCGTCATTTTTCTTTGCTAATTCCGATTTCCGAACAATGACGCTGCCAGACGTGGGAGTGTCCAGCCCGCCCATCATGTTGAGTAAGGTAGACTTGCCGCTGCCGGACAT
The DNA here is from genome assembly GCA_947381965.1 of uncultured bacterium. Lineage (GTDB taxonomy): Bacteria > Bacillota > Clostridia > Lachnospirales > Lachnospiraceae > Suilimivivens. Next base: position 13,601 of record CANCXX010000012.1, on the reverse strand, counting down.
TCCAACCACCGCTACAAATTCCCCCTGCTCCACAGAGAAGTTGACGCCATCTAAGGCGCGGGTGATGTTTGGCTCGGTGCCGTAATACTTTTTCAGGTCAATGGTCTGCAAAATGCTCATAATAAAAAGCTCCTTTCAAGGCTGTCCGCTTGTTGATAAGGCTATAAAAATTATCGGATAGGAAGGAAAATAGAAAAAACAGACCCTTTTCCAACTTCAGACGACAACTTGATATAGCCACCCTGCATGGTGATAATTTTCCGCGCCAGGTATAGCCCTATACCGACACCCGCTTTATTGTGTACCCCATCTTCCCGATAGAATCGCCGGAAGATTGCGGCTTGATTGCTTTCAGAAATGCCTTTGCCTGTATCTGCAACATTCACTTTTGCATACATTTCCCATTGCTCAACGGTTACAACAATTTTGCCGCCAACAGGGGTGTATTTCACAGCGTTGTCCAGCAGGTTAAACACGGCTTCCGCCGTCCACTTGCTGTCATGGGAAAGGCACAGGTCATCCGGACAGTCCACCGTTACGCAAATTTCCTTTTTCTCCGCTGCATATACAATACCGCCGCAGGCCATCGCCAGCGTATCGATCAGCAGTGCGTCTTTCTTTTCCAGCCGGATTGCCCCGGTTTCCAATCGGGAGGTTTTCACAAGGGCCTGAAAAAGAAACTCCAGCTTGTCCGTCTGATTCCGGATGCCCTTAAGGAACTCCCGCTGTTCTTCTTCTGTGACAGACTTTGAAAGCAGCGTATCCGTCACCATTTTCAGATTGCTTACCGGTGTTTTCACCTGATGGGAAACATCCGACACCAGCATCTGCAGCTCCTGCCGTTCCTCGGACGCCTCTCGCCGGTTCTCCTGCATGATATCGTACAGCCGGGACAGACGGTAGCTGATACGGGCAAAGAGTGTTTCACTGTCCGCAGCACGCACAGGCTCTCCGCTTCCGCTTATCATCTGATCCATTGTCTGGCACAATTCCCTGGTAAATACGGAAAGCCGTTTGCCAAAAGCAACCGTCAAAAGGAACATCCAGGCAAAAGCGCAGAGCATCAGCATCATGCTCCCAATCAGCATCCACATCTGTCCTGTTATCCATAAGAGAACCATGCAGATGGCCAGCATGGAAACTGCCATCCCACCGTATGCCAGCAGGAATATCCTTTTTACAGAGAATTTCCCCAGATTCATTTTCTCTCGCCTCCTGTCCACTGATACCCAATTCCGTAAATTGTCTTGATGTAAGTGTCACCATCAGCCTCTATCTTGCCCCGGATACGGCTGATGGAGGTTGTCAGGGTGTGTTCGTCCACATAGTTTTCCTCCGCATCCCACAGCCGTTCCAAAAGCCGCTGCCTGGTCAGAATCTGTTTGGGGTTTTTGCAGAACAGATACAGCATCTTATACTCCATGGGGGAGAGGGTAAGGAGCTTCCCATTCAGCGCAGCGGACTGCTCTGAAAAGTCCAAAAACAGCCTGCCGTCATCATAGAAATCCTTTGCCAGCCCCCGGTGTTCCAGCATAGCGAACATGGCCCGTATTTTCCGCAGCAGCGCCCCAATGGAAAAGGGCTTGGTGATATAATCCACCGCCCCCACTTCATACCCCCGGATCTGGTCGCTCTCCTGGTCGTTGGCCGTCAGGAAGATCACCAGCGTGTCAGGGTTCTCCGGCTTTATGAGCCTGCACAGGTCATAGCCGCTGCCATCTGGCAGGTTAATATCCAGAAGTACCAGGTCATATTCCGTCTGCGTCAGTAACTCGGCGGCTGTGCCTGCATTCAGAGCTGATATGGTATCATAACCTTCAGAAATCAAGTTATAGGTCAGCGTTTTATTTAAAAGGTCATCGTCCTCTACCAGTAAAATCTTTTTCATATCCACACTCCTTGCTTTTTTATATAGTATAACAAGCAAATGTCCGCGAAATGTTACAGCAGACAATTTTTTCATCCTATGCCCGGATTTCTTTCCGGAATAATTCTCTATTTAAATCCCATAAATCTTTTTGATGGGCACACAGTCATTCATGGACTGGCTGTCGTTTCAATATAACCATCTTCCTGCAAAATATCATATGTCTTCTGCACGGCCAGAACACTGATCTGCAGTGATTTTGCAAGGGAGCGGATAGATAGAAGCGCTTCCCCAGCCTTCAGTTCGCCGCTCATAATCTGTGTTTTTATCTGCAACGCAATTTGCTCATACAGAGGACGACTTGCCTTATTACTTACAACAGACTCCAAACCATCACCGCCTTTCTGCCTTATACTGTTTTATATATACAAATATAGTACAAGATATCATGAAGCAGCTGTCAACAGAATTACAAAAATCCCATTGCCTTAGCGAGGGGATCTTTGTATATGGCTATGTAGATATTTAAATTTGGTTTTTGTAAACATTTTCTGTATCAGTAAATTTATTCAGCTGTGATCACTACGATTTTTACTGCTTCACTTGGATGCTTTTCATCAAAATCAATCAGACCACGGTAACTGATCTCTACTTTATCGCCCACGGCAATCGAGGGTTCCCCTTCTGCTTCCTGAGCACTCTCCGTAGAAAATCCTTCCAGTATCTGGGCATTCTCCGTGGAAAAATAATAGAGCATGTCATCATCCGGGTTTTTGATTGTGATTGTGTTACCTTCATACTTTTCAACAATTCCGGCAATGGGATCGCACACTGTGTTTTCTTCGTCTTCCGGAGAAGCTTTTCTATTCTCTTCTGTAATCTCCGGCTTTGGCAGTTCCACATCATTCGTTTCTGTTTCTGTCGTTTTCGTATCTGCAGTTTCTTCCCTATCCGTTTCCTGCCGGGAATCAGTCTCTACAGATACGGAATCCCCTTTTGATTCGGACGAGCAGGCGGTCATCCCCATCGCCAAAACGATCATAAATATCAGAATACATTTCCTTTTCATAATCTTTCTCCTCTTTTTCTAAAAGAACCGTATTTCTGTAGCATGAAATTCATCATTTTTAAAGCTGCCTTTCATTTCAACGGACATGTACTCTTTCAAATCCTGAAACCCGGCCTCTTCGTTCCCATAGCCTTCTCCATTTTCATCAGTGTCTTTCAAATAAAAATGAGTATCTTCTTCAAAAACTACATGAATCAACTGGGAATCGGGAATATCCGCATCGGAGCTTGGAGAACTGTATATTATGGAACCGTCATCAAGAATTTTTACTTTCCTCTCAACGATGAAAAATGAGTCCTCCTCCATCTTCCGAACCTTACCTAAAAAATCCGCATCGACTGCAGCTGCAACATCCTGCTCTAAAACCTGCCATTTTCCTACCGTATTTTCCTGTGGCTCCTCCGTGTTCCCATCCAGCTCTTTTAATGATGCATCATTTAATTCCTCCGATAGTGCTTCGCCTGTTTGACTTTCTTCTGTTTTAGCAGCAGATTCAGAACCGGAACCGCATCCTGCAATCATTGTGTTCAATATGCAGACAACGCCAAACAATATCATTGCCTTTTTCAGTTTCATAAAATTTCTTACCTCCAGGTTATTTATAGAAATAACAGCTATTATAGTCTGTCTGATTCATTCAAACAACCTGTTTGTTGCGAAATGCTTTCCGGATGCCGTAAATGTCACTGAACCTCCTGGCGAATACCATCTTCTGTTCTATCGAATGGCAGACAGGACGCAGCGGTGAGATTGCACCGGTTGCAGTATTTGACACCGTGGAAATCAACGGCTGTGAGGTATCAAGGGCAAGCCTTCATAATCTGACCTTTATCAAAAACCTGAAGCTGTATCCGGATGCCGTATCCTGGTTTCCAAGCGCAACATAATCATCCCCCATGTGGAGGAAAATCTGAACCACGGGAACTATCAGAATATGATACCGCAGACTTGTCCCTGCTGTGGACAGCCTGCACGTACCTATTCCAGGCAGGCGGCAAGGGACGTATTGGAAACACTGCACTGTGACAATCCGGAATGTGGCAGCCGCATCCTTCAGAGATTCGTGCATTTCGCAGAAAAGAAAGCCATGAACATCAAGGGACTTTCCGAAGCAACACTGGACCAGCTTATGGGCTCGGTGCCTTAAAAGGTTATCAGTATTTGTACCACCTTGACCGCTACCAGGATGAGAGCATTGCACTGGAGGGCTTTGGTGAAAAATCCTATGAAAACCTGATTGCTTCCATCAACGAAAGCCGCTGCACAACCTTTGTATGCTTCCTTGTGGCAATGGATATCCCCCTGATCGGCAGGACTGCCAGCAGGATACTGGACAGGCATTTCCACGGCAGCCTGCGGGAGCTGAGGCTGGCTGCACTGGACCGCTTTGATTGTACCTGCCTGGAAGGGATTGGCAGCATTATGAGCAGCAATCTGCACGGGTTATGGAAAAATACTATCCAAAAAAGAACGATTTTCATCTACGTCTGGTTATTATTTATACTGGTGATGTAAAAAGTGCTGAATCATTATTTGAAACCAACTGTATCACTCTTCGTATGGATCAGGCGTTCCTCTCCCACATCGATGGTAAGACCGCATTTGATACAATCTTCCGGAAAGTCCAGTTCGGCTCACTGCTTGAAGATAATGACCTGATGAAACTGGTTATTCTTCCTCTGGCAATTCCCGGTTCCCAAGGGAAGCAGGAAATGCTGGAGAAGGTAGTGGACCTGGCAAAACAGATACCGGATGAGGAACAACGGATATTCATCCTGTCCGGCATAATCGTTGCAAGTGACAAATTCATTGACAGAAAATATCTGGAGCAGATAAGGAGGCGAATCCATATAACGCAATTAGGGCAGCCGTATGAAAAAGAAAAGATTGAATATGGAAATCAAAAAACACGGGAAATGGCATTAAAAATGCTAAGACGCAATATTAACATTGTAGATATTATGGAGATTACCGGACTTACTGAGGCAGAACTGCTTCGCCTTCAGAGCGAAAATGCACTTGTTTAATGAAACAATTACTATTTAAGGGGAAGGGCTGCTTCCCCTGTCAAATATACCGGCCTTTACCTCCTTCCAAATTAGCCTTGGCAGAGGCGCGTAATTTTTGCGCCTCCGCCAAATAGCGGGTATGGATTATATCTTCATATCCAGTGTGCTGCCCGATTTCAGTCTTTGTCCATAAACGCATCAAACGCACTTAGAATTTTCTGATACGATGCATAGCCCGCAAGATTGTGGCATTCATACTGCATCTTCATCATTTCTTCCGCAATGACATAGAAATTCTTCTTTTCAGCAAAAGCGGTAGAAAAACTCTCCGTCCCCTTATCCGCCCCTGCCCCTACCCTTAGTGCAGATATGCTGTCCAGTTTCTTCTCATCCACCAAATATGCCGCCAGTGCATCTATTTCCGTTCTCGTGGCACTTGCCGGGTCTACCTTTGCAGGGTCAATCAACTGCTCATACTCCTGCCCGTCCGCCGCCCTGGTGACAACCCGCATGATTGGATTTTCAGCACTATACCCCTCTGCCTTATAAACCGTGACACAGCCGCCATCGGCCAATCCTCTTGAACACAGGCCGCCCATCACCAGAGTATGGACTCCGTTAAAGCTGTTCCGGAAACTGGGTGCCGTGTTTCTTTTTTTAGAGCTTTCCCTTTTTTGAACGGGCATATAAGAGCCATTGTTTATTCCGTTTACATTCATTGACATCTGCCTTTCCTCCTTCAAAAAATCTTATCTGCGGCCCCTCTGTCATTCAGGGCCGCCCATGCCCCCTTGCGGTAAGTCCGGGCATGATCTTTCTTACTTCAAAATGCCCGCCGCCTCATATGCGGCATTCATATCTTCCTATTAAGTCCAGACAGCCTTATATCAGATTAAGCCATTATCCGCCATAACAAAATTTGCTTCATAAGCGGCATTTGCTGTTGCTGCAGCCCCCGATTTTGCCAAAACAGAATCGGAGTATACGGCCTCCTTTGCCCACTGTGACATCAGCCGCCTGTGTGCATCGCTTTTTTCCATCGCTGCCTTCGCATTGGCTTCTTCCTGCACCCGTTTCTTTTCCTGCTCCTTTTTTATCTGCGCCTCTGTCCGTTTTTTCTGCTCTGTCCTGCGCTCCCAAAAACTGTCTTTTGCCCTGCCGTCAAACAGGCTTTTCCCGCTTCCGTTCTGGTATCCTGCGCTCCACATCTCCGCATGGCACTCCTCTTTTGTTGCCCCGTAATAGATGGTGGAATAAGCCCCTCCGCAGACGCCTGCCCATCTGTCCGGCTGCGCCCATCCTGTCCGCAGGTCATTCAGCACCCACGCCTCATACTCCGGGTCATTCTTCATCGCCTCAAACCCCGCTTCTGAAATATGGATGGAAATGCTCTCCGACATACGGGTCGGGTGCATGGGAATCTGTGAAATCTTTTCATGGATATACTGCTTATACTCATCCATTGTCATATCCTTTGCTGAAACAGTTCCAGCCTTTCCCGTTTCTGTTGCACTTGTGCTTTTTTCCGCCACCCTATCACAAAAAGACGGGCTTTCTGTCTTGCCGCCTTTTGCTTCATTTTTTTTCAAAAAATTGCTGTACGTCCTTGTCATGTAGTTTACATTGATCGTGTTATTCATGGTTGCTCCTTTCCTGTAACAGCACTGTTACCCTGAACTCGTTTTTCCTGACTTTAATGTCCACATTTCCCAAATACTTCGCCGCCTCGCGCCTGACATTCGACAAGCCTATGCCGTGGAGCGGAGCCGGGCCTCCTAAGCTTTCCGGCGCTTTCGTGGAAACCGGAAGATTTGTGCTTTTATCAAATACCGCCTCCCCCTCAAAGGAATTCTTTACAGATATGAGGAAAAATCTGTTTTTCCTGCTGCCGGAAAGGGAGATATACCTTTCCCCCGATGTCATCCTCCCACAGGCTTCCAGCGCGTTCTGCAGCAGGTTATTTACAATGATCGCAATGTCATACGCATTATACCTGTCTGATGCCGGATACACGAAATCAGACCTGAACTGTATGCCCAGCTTTTCTGCGGCTTTCTGCTTGTCATTCACGATCACATCCGTAACGGCGTTCCCTGTCCTGACAGACATCTCAAACATATCCATGCTCTCGTCCATCCGGGCAATATACTGTTCCATTTCCTCATAACTGCCGCTCCCCGCCAACCCCTTTATGTTTGTAAGATGGTTTTTCATCTCATGCTTCATCCGGCGTATCCCGTCATAGAACTGCTCCACTTCCCCTATCCGTTCCCTTATGGCCCGGAGCTGCTGCTGCTCCAGGAAATACTTCTTTTTCTCCTCCTGCAGCCCTACCATCTCCTGCCATGATGCCACCGTGACCACCATGCCTGCATAAAACAGGGCTGCTATCAGCGGCACCAGCCCGATAAATGCAGGGTACTGGTCATAAAGCAAGAAAAACACATTTTCCTTAACGGTAAAGAGCAGGCGGAAAATGATATTCCCAAACAGGATGCCCACAACAGGCGTCAGGCACAGATAGCATAATTCTTTTGTATGCAGTTCCGGCGGCCCCTTTTTCAGTTTTTTACTTAAGAACAGCAGCATGACAGACAGCAGTATGATCTTAAGTACCATGAATGCGGAATATCCTGCGGCAACATTACGGTATATCATATTTTCATTGTCCAGCCCCTGCACGATTTTCCCATTGAAAAGATAATACAGGCTTTCCGTTATCAGCCTGCCCATATCCCTGGTGCAAAAGAACAGTATGCCGTACAAAAAAGTCTGTTTCCTATCCATACACAGCCATCTGCTGCCTGCCATCAAAAGGAAGATCACAACCACCATGCACAGCCAGCCGGAAATGGAAAGCGCTTCCCCCGCCACATACACCGTCCCATAGGCCAGAAATACCGCAATGGTTTTTTGCAGCCTGTTCTTACGTCCTGCCATATATGGGCGAAAAAAAGCCGCCATACAGAACGCACATAAAACCGTTTCAACCCCTGACGCTATATGCTGAAACAGCATAAAACCCATTTCGCTCAAATATCCTCTCCCCCTTCACTGCACAAACTGCAGGTATGCCGCCGCAAATTCCTCATATCTTTTTGAAAGGGGCAGGCTGATGCCACCAGTCAGCGTCACTTCTGTTTTGTCATACCCCTCGACATAGGCGAGGTTGACGAGATACCCCCTGTGTATCCGGAAAAACTGCCCCTGCAGTTCTTCCTCCAGCCTCCCGATCTTCTCGTAATATTCCAGTTCCCCATCTTTAAGGTACAGCACCACCTTATGGTTACGGCTCTCAATATAATAAATGTCTTGGATTGGTACCGCCCTGCTTTCACTCCCGTACTGGATGACCAGCGTTTTCTTTTTCTGTTCCGCCTCAAATATGATCTGCGCCGCCGCCCGGCCAAAAACCTCGGCAAATCTCTGTTCATCAATAGGTTTCAGGAGGTATTGGAATGCCCCCACGTCAAAAGCGTCATAGACATATTTTTCATATCCCGTAACAAAAATAATGACCGGCTGACGCTCCAGCTCCATGCCCCTTATCCGCCTTGCCAGCTCCATCCCGTCCATACCGGGGCCATCTCCAGCAAGCTCTATATCTAAAAACAGCAGGTCATGCTCCGTTTGATCCAGCAAGTATTCGTCCGCAGACACATACTCTGCAATTTCACACTCCATCCCCTGCTTCCTGACCAGAGAGGCTAAGTAGGCCCTTATATTCTTTTCATCATCACAGATTGCAATTTTTATAAAATCCACCTCCTCCGGCTTTCACTTTTTATATCGTAAAAAACGGGAAATAGTCTAACGCCGATGGCGTGAATAGCGGATTTGACAGCGTGAATTCTTTTCCACCCTATCAGGCCAAAACACCAAATGCTATTTATCCATTCATCTGATATAGGGGGCGGCACAAAAGCGAACCGCCGTGTAAGCATATTACCTCTGATTCCCGCGCTTTCCAACAGGCAGACCGCCGCATATGGCGGTCTGCCATAGTACGGCGGTTTGTCTTTTATTTGTCATTTATTCTTTTTTTGTCGTGAATCCCCCAGTCCATAATGCCCCCTGCGACTATTTCTTTTTGTTGTTTTTCCATGCCTTATATATTGCATTGGCAATGGGAAGCAGAACACAAACGGCAACGAACCAGCCCGGAAAATGCGGCATAATCTTAATCCTCCTTGTCTTATATTAATTTGAATACCGCCGCCAAAATACAAATAGCAGCAATTAAAATCGATACGGCAATCCGTAACATGGAAAAGCTATACAGTTTTTCGGGATTGGATCTGTCATAGCGTACTTTGACAGCTGCTCCAACCTGCAAAGCCATAGGCACTTGTATACGGTTTTGTGATTGGTAAGTTTTTCCGCCTGCCATATATGAAACTATCGCCCATTTTGAATTACGGGCTTTTGCCGTTTCGGGATTCGGCATTTTAATTGAAATAATTGTCCCTGTTGTCTGCGCCGTCTTGTTTCTCTTCATAAGAAATTGAATACAGTTTATAAGCGCAAAACACAATGCTGCCGCAGCAATGATATAAAGAAAAATCGTATCGTTGTTCATATTCCGCGTTCCTTTCTTTTATGCCAAATCTACACTGCTGTAGAATCTCATTGACAGGAAAATTGAAACGATCAAGATTCCCAGGCTCAACAGGATAATCCCCCCATAAACAAGAACAGGAGAAAGCAGGGAAAGAAAATCTAAATTTACGTTTTCCATTTTCATAAGATACGGAAGAATAAAAGGGGATGCCATTATAACAACCACAAAAGCAAATTTTGTTTTCTCGTACCCTAACTTGTACTGCACTGGCAGATACACGCCGATGAAAACAGAAGTTATAAAAAGCATGAGTACAAACAGTTTTATGTCACATGAGCCTAATCCAGGAATAACTAAAGTTTCAATCCCATATATAAGGTAGCAGGCCAAATAAGTTACCATGCAGAAAATATATTTGGACAAAACAATCATTCTGCGCGAATATGGTGTGGCGCACAGCAATGTTGCGGCTTTCGGGAATTGATATTCTTTCAGGGATACATATTGCAGCAGCATAAACACGCAAAAAATGACGGACAACATGAATCCTAAAATCCCGGTGTACTGCGGTGCGCGCCAGAGCATAAAAGGCGGGATTAGGACAGCGGCAGCCAACATGATCAACACATACTTTTTTACAATGAGAACGTCTTTTTTTAACAAATGGGACAGCATCCTTTCTTATATCCTCCTATATTGGCGAGCATGATGTCCTCTATCGTAGGACGCTCGACCATAGCGTCCGGGAAAAAGGACTGGACCTTAGTTATTTGTTTGGTAACCCCCGTAAATCCAAAGGCGGTTTCTGACAGGCTTAAAAAGAGTTTGCGCATATCATCCGTCAATGCTTTCGCATCACCTTTGACAATCCGGTATGTGTCAAGCAGAAAGTCTTTTTCCTCCCGGAAGATAATGCGCCCGTCATGGATCATGATGAGCATATCAGCGACTTTATCAAGGTCAGAGGTGATATGCGTTGAAAAGAAAACCCCTTTGCCGCCATTTTCCATGTAATCGGTCAAAACTTTCAATAGCTGACTTCTGATTAAAGGGTCAAGCCCACTGGTCGGTTCATCCATAATCAGAAGCTCCGCATTATGGGAAAGGGCTAAGGCAAGTGCATATTTCATTTTCATGCCCTTGGAAAGCGTATTGATTTTTTGCTTTTGGTCAAGGGAAAACATACCCATGTACCGTTTGAAATCCTGTTCAGACCATTCTGTATATGCCGATGAAATTATGCTTTTCATTTCAGATAAGGAGAGTTCGTCATAAAAGCATCCATCATCTAAAACAATGCCGATACGGTCTTTGATCTTCTTCTCGTTCTTTTCCATTTCAAGGCCAAAAAATTGAATATTGCCAGACTGCTTTTTCGCCAGTCCTAAAAGCGTCCGCAATGTGGTGGTTTTGCCCGCACCGTTAATCCCGATGAAACCTGTTATACAGCCCTCCGGTAAAGAAAAAGTCACATCTGTTAAAGAGAAATCCCCATACGACTTGTTCAAGTTCTCTACGTTCAAAATATCGTTCATTTTAATCCTCCTCGTAAAGAATATCCATCATGGCATTGAGTTCTTCTTTACTTATTTTCAGTGATTTTGCTGTCTGTATCATGTCCAGCATTTTTTGTTCTACAAGCCGCCGTTTGGAATCCCGGAGCAGTTCAAGGTTGCCCGCAGATATAAAAGTCCCTATCCCTACCTGGCTTGTAACAAATCCCTCCTGTTCCAATTCTTCATAAACCCGCCGGATTGTTAAGACACTGACTTTCAGATCATTAGCAAAGGCGCGTATAGAGGGAAGCGCATCCCCCTCAACTAACTCTTCTTTTAGCACAGCGTCTTTGATCTGGTCTTTGATCTGTTGGTACAAGGGGCTGTCAGAAGTATTTGATATGAGTATTTTCAAAAATCCCATCTCTCCTTCCTTTAGTGTGCTGTCTTAATATACACATTATAAACAGCATACACTTAATTGTCAATAGGAAGATGGGAAAAGATTTTACAACAGAAATCTTCTGCATTTTACCAGATTACATGAAACGACTATTTTTCAGGAATGGAAAGCAAAAAAGAGCCATCAACCAGCCCTTTTCTCCCGTTATCATTTATCCACTAATTTTTTACCCATATACAAACACGGAAACTCTGTATACTATCACGGAAACACCTATATTATCACGAAAACTCCCCGCAGGTTTCCTTGATAATACAAGCAGTTTCCGTGTTCCTATAATGGTTTTGCCTGCGGGTATCGAGCAGCCCTTTTCACATTTACTCCATCTCCCTGAACGTGCCAGCCATTCCCCCGACAAGGCTCCACTGGCGCTGCATATAGGATTTCATATTTTCCGTTCTTTGCCGGTATGCCTCCCGGACTGTCTCCGGGTTATCGAAGTGCCCCGGTCTATTCCGTATATGGCGGCTTTATTCTCATGCGTATTGGAAACTGGTTTATTATCAAGGCAATCATAATGCCAACCGTAGTATCCAAAATCCGTGCAATACCAAAAGACAAAGGACTTTCATCATTTCCATGAGTCACGGTAATGCACAGAAAAACAACACACATGAGAAACGTCCCTTTTTCCCGTTTTATCAAAATGGAAAAATTGATGATGGGAATAAGAAGCACCGATAAAAGCAGGTATCGCAGCACTTCACATGGACTGCACCACAAATACCTCTCGAACAGCAGAACGAGCATACCCCATATCCCGCCGATAACCGTAGCCATCTCTCTGTTAAATGCTTCACGGATACTGTCCTTGGAGGTGCGCTGGACGCACAGCACAGCAGCAATGGCGGCATAAAATGCCGTATCCGATTTTCTCACGATACCTATCAGTAGGCACAAATATACCGCCAAGACCGTTTTTACTGTACGCCCGCCGACTTTTAGACAGCTAATTTTCATATATCCCTTTCAGTGTAAACTGCCCTAAGATGTGTCCGTCCATTTCATGGTAAAGTTCGTTCAGCAGAAAGCCCCTCTCCAACTCCAGCATCTTATCCAAAGCATACACATGAAGTTCATATATGTGCGGCTTATCGGGCGGAGTCATCCCACCATAATAACAGGAAAACTCCGCAGACTGCTCTCCGCCCTGTATGCTCGTCCAGCTATTCCTTCCCTGCACAAAAAAATCCCCCTGTCACCGGGTATGCGTCCTTGTCCTCCAGAACAATGGCAATCGACACCGTTCCCTGCGGCGCATCTTCCACCTTAAAGGGTAAAGAGTCAGGACTACCGGCTTAGTCGGTAGCCTGCTCTGCCCCTATAAGGGGCTATTACCTGCTTGCGCCCGGAAGGCGCACTGATGGTCTGCCTACTGCACCACATTCTCAGCTGCCCCTTTCAGGGGCTCTTTCAGTGCTTCCTTCTTCCGGCGCAGCCCCATAAGGGGCTTGCTGGTTTGCTTTGATTTCCTACTGCCACTCCAAGTGGCTTATTTCTTGTTTTTCTTTACCGGCTCACCCGTAAACGGGTCGATATACTCTACTAAAGACATCTGGTCGTATTCTAAATCTTCTTTCAGTTGATTCTGGATATATGTTTTGATTGCAGCTGTATTCTTCCCTACTGTATCTACATAATACCCTCTGCACCAGAAATGCCTGTTCCCATACTTATATTTCAGGTTTGCATGTTTCTCAAATATCATTAGTGAGCTCTTCCCTTTCAAATATCCCACGATTTCTGACACTGAGTATTTGGGCGGTATCCGTACCAGCATATGGATGTGATCCGGGCAGCATTCTGCTTCTATAATTTCTATTCCTTTTTTCCGGCACAATGAACCCAGTATCTGCCCTACATCTGCCTTGATGTTTTTGTATATTACCTGTCTGCGGTACTTTGGCGCAAAAACAATATGATACTTGCATTCCCATTTAGGTCAGTTTACAAGGAACTACACGCAGACCGTGAAACGGGCTGCTGACAACAAACGGCGCTATGCTCCCGGCAAGGGGCATAGCGCCTGTTTGTTGTGGGGGTATCCAAAGGGGGCAGCGCCCCATTTGGCACACGACTTTGCGAAGCAAAGTGTAGTGTGTTATACGCTCTGTCGGCGTTGCCGCTTCAAATGCC
>CANCXX010000011.1 GCA_947381965.1 uncultured bacterium | reverse complement strand
CATCACTGTATGGGGAGTGGGTTACAAATTTAGCGAAAGAACAAAATGAGCAGATATTACAGGGTAAGATGGTAATATCTGCTCATTTTGCGTTACAATGTGAAAATAAAAATTTTGAACAGGAGCAATCAAAGATGGAAAATCAGGTATGGGTAAAAGTATCATTATTTCTAAAAGAATTTGGGCAATGTCAATTTCATGCTCAGGAGAATAACATACTTCCAGACCAAATTTTAATCGTATTGGAAAGTTTATCTGTTTTAATTTTTCTATGTAATCTATATAATCCTTTAGAGGACATGTCGGTTCCCATTTTTTTCTGATACCAATTTTTCTGATATTCACTATACACAGACATTTCATTATAAAGATTATGGCATTCTTTGAAGACATGAGTATGTTCTAAAAAGTAAATCTCGTCTATATTTTTTTACAGCATACACAACAAACTATTGGATCCATTCTATCAAATAATCGCCTTTTCCCAAATGAATATGCGCGTCAATTATGAAGGATTTCCTCCTTCCATGCCTCAATCTGTGAAAAGAACTCTTCCATATTAATTTTTGAAAAATCTGTTGTGTCAACTTTGATTTGTCTGCCATCAACGTAAAAGGCGTCAAATCCTCTCTTTTCTATTCCACAAACAAAATTTTCATAAGAAATAGTTTTTGCTTTTAGGGTTTTCATATTATTCTCTTTCTTTTCCGGATAACAGTCATTTACTACATGCCCCCTGTGCCTGTCAGGGCTGTTTTCCCGTTTCAAAAAACGCTGGTAAATCACTTTATAATCACCTGTTAAGGTAATGGTCAATGCGGAATATTGATATTTTTCTAAAAGGCTTTTAATTCCTTGTTCTGACGAATATTCAAAGTTATTCTCTAAGATAAAAGGTTGTCCTGTTTTCATAAGCTGACCTGCGACATAATACATGATTTCCATACTAGCAATTCCAAGATTTACTTTTTCTGCTCTTGACTGAAAACCAACATTGTCAAATAGCAATTCTTTTATGGTATCTTTTGAAATAACAGGAAGATTCATTCTTTCTGACATGACCTCTGCCATAGTGCTTTTTCCTGTTGCCGGAATACCTGTTACTAATATACAATACATTTTTCATACCTCCTTCAAATCAACTGTTTCTATAGCCACTCCAAGCTCCCTTACCTGTATCAGAAAATCCTCAGATACATTATCGTCCGTAATCAGTAAATCATAATCTTTTACCTGGCATACAGAATGGATGGAATTTTTTCCAATCTTTTTAGACGGGTATAGTCCGATATTCATCCCGCTGTTCTTCATAACAGCTTTTCCAAATTCCACACCGGCGGGATCATGAATGGAGGCTCCAAAATCAAAAGATAATGCTGCGTGGGATAAAAACGCTTTATCCATACGGATATTTTTTACCATTTGAATGGTATAAAAATCATGGCAGTGACCACGATGGGACATTTCTCCGCCCAATAATATAATGGAGGTATTTAATTTTTTTCGCAACACTTCTGCAATGGTAATGGAATTTGTCAATATTGTAATGGTCAAATCTTCCGGCAAGTTTTCAGCTATATAATATCCAATTAAAGATGTAGTAATATAAATAACATCCTTGTTTTGAATATATTCAATTGCTTTTTTGGCAACCGCCAGATAATCAGTCTGTATTTCCTTTATATCTATTGGATTATATGTCGGCGTGGGGTATATTTCTTTTGGACGAACTGCAATGGCGCCGCCATGTGTTCTCTGCAACAATCCTTTACTTTCCAATATCCTTAAGTCCCGTCTTGCACAATCCGCCGAAATGTGATAACATTCCTGAATTTCTGATACTAGGATTCGTCCTGTTTGGTTTATCTTACGAATAATATCCTTCTGTCGTTCTTCCATAAACATAATAAATACCTCAATTTCGTATTTGTACTTGTTTTTACTTATTTGTATTTTATTATGCTTGATTATTCCTGAATATGCAAGTCTTATTAGCAAAAATTGTAAAAAATAAGGAATAACATTTTACACATTTTCAAATATTACTATATTGAAAATCAACGGTAAAATGCTATTCCTCAACTAAATTACCTAGAGCTTATTCTTGTCGATTATTTTTGACATAAAAAGGCCCTCCATTTATAGCCTATTTTGCAGCCTTTTAGTATTCCTTTTTGTGATAGATAGCAACAGTTAATGGACAGGATACAATAAATATAAATAAGGCGCTCACAAGAATGATTATGCCAGATAAAATTATTTGTATTGTACTCATACGAGTTGGAAACAGGGTATTTATGAAAGTAGTAGTTCCCATAATAATTCCAATGCTGCAAAGCAAGCTGATTACTAAAAATACCTCGTTTCGTTCCTCTCCGCCTAAGTAAAACAGCGGAAAGAAGATTGCTCCCATCAATAGGCTTATTCCTATCCCAACGACGAATAGCATATAAACATCTGTATCTCTGTCAAAGGGAAAACCATGTAGCATAATTGACATAGCTACACCCATTCCAGCAAAAATCATTCCAACCATCAGCCACAATAATAAACTAAGGAAATAGCTTTGTACAATGGCAGACCTTTTTACGGGTACCGTAAGTTTATATTTGCTCCATTTGGTAGAACTCTCTTTTCGTAGGCTTGCAATAGAATTGAGGGAAAATCCAATTATTCCCAGTAACATATAACCAATAATCAGCGACGGTATTTTATTATCCATAATGACAACAAAAATGCCTAATAAAAACATGACAACTGAAAATGTTTTTATGTTTGAAAGTGTTGCATAAAAATTATTTTTCAAAAGACCTTTCATACACGTTCCCCCTTTACCAGCAATAGCATAATTTCATCAACGGAAACATGGTCTGTCACAACATCTTTATACTTTTTCTGTGCGTCTTTTCCGCTGGAAACCAACACGTCAATTTGAAAATCACGTTTCCGATAAGCTAAAATGTCGCCAGGGTCTAATGCAAGAAACTGATTTTCCCTGCAGCGCATAACGGCATAGTTATATACTAAATCATTTTTTGATACTGTCGTAATAAGCTTCCCATTATGAATAAAAGTAATATAATCTGCAACTTTTTCTAAATCACTTGTAATATGAGAAGATAGTAAAATTGAGTGAGTTTCTTCTTGGACAAATTCAAGAAAAACATCTAACATTTCATCACGCATAATGGGATCTAAACCACTGGTTGCTTCGTCTAAAATCAATAATTGTGGGTGGTGTGCCAGTGCAGCGGCTATCGCTAACTTCATGGTCATTCCTCTGGAGTAATGCTTGATTTTTTGCTTTGCAGGCAGATGGAAGTCCTCTAAATATTTCTGAAACAAGGAAACGTCCCATTGTTTATAAAGCCCCTTCATAACCTCTGATAACTGTATAGCATTCCAATAAACTGGGAAGTTATCACCGTCATAGACAACACCTATTTTTTCTCGCAAATCTGTGTCGGCGTCCAACATTTCTTTTCCAAATAATTTCACTTTTCCATTGTCTCTTGTGATTGTATTCATGATGCAGTCAATGGTCGTAGTTTTTCCAGCGCCGTTTTCTCCAACAAAGCCTAAAATAGATCCGTAGGGTAATGAAAAAGTCACATTTTCAAGCGCAAAATTTGACTTTGGAAATGTTTTGGAAACTTGGTGTAATTCTAAAATATTTTCCATGTTATTCGTCCTCCTGATAGAATAAAGCCAACAACTCTGTCAATTTTTCAAGGGAAATATTACTTATCCGTCCAATCTCTGCGGCAGCCTGTAAATGTTCCTCAGCTATACGTTGCTGTTCTTCCTGGTAAAATTCTTTATTTTGTGCTGACACATAACTCCCTCGGCCGACTGTGGTTTCTATAAAACCGTCCCGTTGTAAATCCTCATAGGCTTTTTGAACTGTAATGACGCTTACATGAATTGATTTTGCCAATGCACGCATTGAGGGAATTGCGTCCCCGGCTTGCAGTTCTCCGCTCATTATCATTGCTTTTATCTGTGATGTGATTTGCTCATATATCGGTTTATTGACATTATTGCTGATAATGATTTCCATAACTCCCCCTAAATGTACTTATTGTACAAGTACATTATATCACCCATGTTGTGTTAGTCAATCCCTAAAATAAAAATCATCCATCAGGGAAACTTAAATTTCCACAGACACAGAATTTTTATTGCCTTTGCCTGCTCTAAAATCCAGTTTCTTTATGTTCCTCCATATATTTAAACAGTTTCTTGTCACACTTTGATTTTTTGTACCAACCAATGCCTATCATTACAAGTCCAATAACAATTGCCATAGTTCTTATTGAAGAATTTGGAGAAAATAAGCAGGATACAACAATTCCGGTACCTGCACCTGTAAAAAAGTCTATGATTGATTTTTCATGTTTTATTGTGCCCAATACTCTTTCTTTATCTATTGTTCTTATCATTTGGGAATCCTCCTTTAATAATGTATCAAGAGAAATTTCAAACTGATTACTTATGTTTACAAGTATTTGTAAGTCAGGATAGCTTTTTTCGTTTTCCCAATTTGAGACAGTTTGCCGGGTGACATGAAACAATCTGCCAAATTCCTCTTGTGTTAATTGCTGTTTTTTACGAATATTAGATATTTGATTTCCTATATTCACAGTATCGCCTCTTTTTTTAGATTATTATTGAGATTATTATCTCATTTATACTTTCGCCCTCCTTTGAACACTATTATGTAAGAAAAAATAGTTCAAAGTAAAGCAGCCGGTCTTTTACATTGAATATAAAGCCGTGCAAAGAATCTTTGACAGGTATTTTTCTCTATACCTTCCAATTTATTTTATTATATCATCGTATTTTTAAGGGAACAATCACTATGTAAAACCGGTATGGATTTAGGACAATAGGGGAAGGTGTTTCCTTTGTGGATGAGGAACACAGAGGCAAACGCATCAGCCAATATATGAAAGAAACAGTTATTGAGTATGCGAAAGGCTTTCGATTTTCCCATGTGTATATCCCCTCAGACATGGCAGGTTTTATAAAAAATATGGTTTTGAGAAGATTGACAAGCTGGAAAACTATGGCGGGAGATGGATTGTGTTTTTGTAAAAGCAATTTAATATGCAGTAAGTTTTTCATAAGATTTTTTGATGAAAATTTTCATTTACCCTATTGACAGCGGTAATTTTAAAAGGAACAGGATATTTCATGGACTACACCCAATTGGC
The DNA here is from genome assembly GCA_947381965.1 of uncultured bacterium. Classification (GTDB taxonomy): domain Bacteria; phylum Bacillota; class Clostridia; order Lachnospirales; family Lachnospiraceae; genus Suilimivivens. The sequence goes on along the minus strand of CANCXX010000011.1, from coordinate 93,110 downwards.
GATACAACTCATTAATATGCGTGCCTCCGCGCCACAAATTAAGATGGAGCGAACTATGTCCCAAATAGCAAGGGGCGAGGTTTTAGCGTTAAATTATCTGGCGGCAAATGGAAACCGGGCATACCCCAAAGATATGAGCAGGGCTCTTATGTTGACCACGGCGAGGGTCGCTGCCATGCTGAAATCTTTAGAGGGACAGGAGATGATTATACGCCCCCGCCCCCCGACCCCTCAGACAGTCGGCAGGTCATTGTTTGTCTGACGGAAAAAGGCATAGCTTTGGTCGAAGAACGCCGGATAGGAATGATTCATTCGGTGGCAAAGATGCTGGAGGCTTTAGGGGAAGAGGATGCAAAAGCCTATGTCCGTATTCAGGCCAGGCTGATTGAACTGGGCGATATTTGGAGGTGATGACCTTTGTAAAAACGCGGGATTGAACAACAAAATAGCTGAGGCACTATAGATTACTATAGAGATAAGTCCTATGCGAGTAATTCGCATAGGACTTAATTTTTTTAGGTAATAACATGAACCAAAAGTTTTGTTCCCGGATGAACCTACCACTGGTCTGGATGCGCAGACCAGAGCCAATGTGTGGGAATATATTCAGCGGCTCCAAAAGCAGAAAAATATGACGATCTTTCTTACCACGCACTATATGGACGAGGCGGAGGTCTGTTCAAAAATCGTCATTATGGATCATGGAAAGATCGTTGCCCACGATACGCCAGAGAACTTAAAACACCAATACACCGGCACAGAGGTAGATGTTGTCTGCACACAGACTGAGCCCCTCATGGACGCATTGCAGGAACGGGGTGTTTTCTATCGGAAAGATGGGAACAAGCTGGTTTTCCATACAAAGAAAGCGTCTGCCGCATTGGAAATTTTATCAGCACACAAGGCTGCAATCACAGACTTTGAAGTAAAAAATGGGACACTTAACGGAAGTGTTCCTGGCGATTACAGGAAAGGAGATTCGAGAATCATGAACCCAATTACAGCTATTTTACAAAGAAATTTACTGAATTATGTTAGGAGCAAGGGCCGGGTATTGGGAGCCCTCTTTATGTCCATGTTCATGCTGGTGATGTTTTCATTTCTGATGAAATCCTCTATGGGCAGCCTTGACGCGCCCATGAATTACCTGATTTCCGGTGCGTATATCCCCGTTACCATCCTGCCTGGCTTCCTCCTGCCCATCGTCTACCTGAATCCGCTGACTTATACAACCTCTATCTTCCGTTATATCTAGGTAATTGCGAAACTCGTAAACTTGCTGAATATTCTGACAATCTATTCTGCGAAAAGCCTTATGCACCATGGAATCAAGACCATAGAAGGCAGGAGGGACGCTCCCCGACTGTCTTCTGTCCTGCTGGGCTTGATGGAATGCCCGGTGCAACAGGATTTAAGTGGAATATATTGTCAGAATATTTCCACAACTTCAAGTTTCGCAATTACCTACCGTTATATCGTTTTGGAGGCGCACACGCTGACCACAGAGGAACTGGTAGAGCAAGGCATGGCGTTTTCTGTTGGCGGACTTGTTATCACGCCGCTGATGGGACTGGCAATTACAGTTTTGATTGGTGCATTTTTTTTGCGCTGTGTGTCCGTAAATTTAACCGGGCAGACTTCTCCACCATTAAGGTCGCCGCAGGGATGCGGGGCGGCGGCGCTCCGGCGAGGAGGTAGTTTATGGAGTTGCAATTTAAAAACATCACAAAAAACTACAAGGGCGAAAATCGGCTATCTGCCCAAGGATGTCAGCTTTTATACATCAGATTTCTCCGGTTTCAAATCAAAAAATTCATAAATTTCCTTAAAATATAAAAAGTGTGAAATATTTCTTGACCTTATACCAACTATACCCTTTACACTCATTATAAAGAAGCAGGGAGGGATGTTATAAGTGAACATTAATGAGTTGGAGCGTATAACAGGCATTACCAGACAGAACATCCGTTTTTATGAAAATACAGATGCGCTTTTAGCGTATGCAAATGAAAATAACCTTAATCTGACCATCACAAAAGCAGGAATGTATCCTGAGTTTGAAATTGACGGGGTGGAATATACTGCAAGCCGCAGAATTGGACGTTTTGGTGCGGTGGTGCAATGCACTATGTTAAATCAGGAAGGGATAGAGGATGGGAATATTTCGGATAATAAAAGAAGGATATATCAATTTTTGATAAGAAATATGCTTGCGATTCTTTTCGTTCTTTTTATTGTTGGCAGCAGGCTGCTTTCCGGCCAGGGATTCTGGCTCAGTCTTGTAGCGGCTGTTTGTCTGGTGCCGCTGCTTGTATGGATGTTTGGGACAAAGTAAATGGATAGCTGCAAAGCGCCCACAGAAACACAGAAAATTTCCTTATTGAAGAGCCAATAGTCTTGTGCTATAATGAAGCGATTAAGCAAAAGATTATGAAAGAAAGGGAACAGGACTACATGAAGGCATTTTTGATTCTGGAGGATGGCACTGTTTTTACAGGGGAAAATATCGGCGCTGTCCGGGAAATTATCAGTGAAATTGTGTTTAATACTTCCATGGCAGGCTATCCGGAGGTGCTTACAGACCCCTCCTATGCAGGGCAGGCGGTCTGTATGACCTATCCTCTGATTGGCAACTATGGGGTGTGTCTTAAGGATATGGAATCGGTAAAGGCGTGGCCGGATGGTTTTATTGTAAGGGAATTATCCCGTATGGCAAGTAATTTCCGCAAGGATATTACCATCCAGGAATTTCTTTTAAGGCAGGATATTCCCGGTATTGCAGGAATTGATACCCGCACCCTTACCCGTCTTTTACGGGAAAAGGGCACTATGAACGGCATGATTACCACCAACGAAAACTACGATCTGAATTCAATTCTTCCTCAATTAAAAAACTACACCACTGGCAAAGTGGTTGAAAAGACGACTTGTTCCCATAAATACGAAATAAAAGGCACAGGAGGCGGCCCCCACAAAAAAGTGGCGCTGCTTGATTTAGGAGCCAAAAACAATATTGCATTATCACTTTCTAACAGAGGGTGCGATGTGACAATTTACCCGGCCCTTACGAAGGCGGAGGATATAATTGGGGATGCTCCGGATGGCATTATGTTAAGCAATGGACCGGGGGATCCAAAGGAATGTACCGGCATTATTGCGGAAATAAAGAAGCTTTATGATACAGATATCCCCATTTTTGCCATTTGTCTGGGACATCAGCTTATGGCCCTGTCTGTAGGAGCAGATACTTTTAAAATGAAGTATGGGCACCGGGGCGGCAATCATCCTGTAAAGGATCTGGCTACCGGGCGGGTGTATATTTCTTCCCAGAATCACGGATATGTGGTGGATACGGATAAACTGGACCCGAAGATAGCGGTTCCCGCATTTATTAATGTCAACGACGGTACAAACGAAGGGCTTTCTTATACAGGCAAAAACATTTTTACTGTACAGTTCCACCCGGAGGCATGTCCTGGGCCCCAGGATTCCGGGTATTTGTTTGACAGATTTATCAAAAATATGGAGGAGAGGAAAAATGCCTAAAAATCCAAATGTGAAACGAGTGATGGTGATTGGTTCCGGTCCCATTGTGATTGGACAGGCAGCGGAATTTGACTACGCGGGAACCCAGGCATGCCGTTCTTTAAAGGAAGAGGGCGTGGAGGTAATTTTGGTCAATTCTAATCCTGCCACCATTATGACAGACAGGAACATAGCGGATAAGGTTTATATTGAACCGCTGACTGCAAGGGTGTTAGAGCAGATAATTGAAAAGGAAAAGCCTGACAGTATTCTGCCAACACTAGGAGGGCAGGCCGGACTTAACCTTGGCATGGAGCTGGCAGAATCCGGTTTTCTTGCTTCCCATAATGTCAGACTTCTTGGCACCACTGCCACAACGATTAAGAAAGCGGAGGACAGACAGGAATTTAAAGACACCATGGAAAAAATCGGAGAACCCTGCGCCGCTTCTACTGTGGTGGAAACTGTGGAAGAGGGTGTGGCCTTTACAAAGACAATTGGCTATCCGGTAGTGCTCCGTCCGGCCTATACCCTTGGAGGTTCCGGCGGCGGAATTGCCCGCAATCAGCAGGAGCTTGAAAGCATACTGGAAAACGGCCTGCGTCTTTCCCGTGTGGGCCAGGTCCTGGTAGAGCGGTGCATTGCAGGATGGAAAGAAATTGAGTATGAAGTGATGCGGGATAGCGCGGGAAACTGTATTACTGTCTGCAATATGGAAAATATTGACCCAGTGGGGGTTCATACCGGAGACAGCATTGTGGTTGCCCCATCACAGACTTTGGGAGATAAAGAATACCAAATGCTTAGGACCTCCGCCCTCAATATTATTAACGAACTGGAGATCACCGGAGGATGTAATGTGCAGTTTGCCCTTCACCCCGAAAGCTTTGAATATTGTGTGATTGAAGTGAATCCAAGAGTCAGCCGTTCCTCTGCTTTAGCTAGCAAAGCTACCGGATATCCCATTGCCAAGGTTGCGGCGAAGATTGCTCTTGGCTATACGCTGGATGAAATTAAAAATGCTATTACAGGTAAAACCTATGCAAGCTTTGAGCCGGCGCTTGATTACTGTGTGGTGAAAATGCCAAGGCTTCCTTTCGATAAATTTATAACGGCCAAAAGAACACTGACCACACAGATGAAGGCTACCGGAGAGGTAATGAGCATTTGTGACAACTTTGAAGGGGCATTGATGAAGGCGATCCGTTCCCTGGAACAGCATGTAGATTGTTTGCTTAGTTATGACTTTAGCGCTCTTACAGTAGAAGAGCTGGAAGAGAGAATGAAAATAGTGGACGACCAGAGGATTTTTGTGATTGCCCAGGCGTTGCGCAAGGGTATTTCTTATGATACGATTCATAAAATTACAATGATTGACTGCTGGTTTATTGATAAGATAGCTGCTTTGGTGGAAATGGAGCAGGCGATCAGGCAGGGACCTCTTACTAAAGAATTGCTGAAAGAGGCAAAGCGCATGGAATTTCCCGACAGCGTGATTGCAGGACTTACTGGCATGGATGGGGAAGAAATCAAAAAAATGCGTTATGAAAACGGCATTTTTGCAGCTTATAAAATGGTAGATACCTGCGCTGCAGAGTTCCAGGCGGCTACGCCTTATTATTATTCCGTATATGGCAGTGAAAACGAGGCGGAAGAAACCCATCCGGCTAAAAAAGTACTGGTGCTTGGATCCGGTCCCATCAGAATTGGGCAGGGGATTGAGTTTGACTATTGTTCCGTCCATGCAACCTGGGCTTTTTCAAAGGCGGGATATGAGACGGTTATTATTAACAATAACCCGGAAACTGTAAGTACAGATTTTGATATTGCAGATAAGCTTTACTTTGAACCTCTTACGCCGGAAGATGTGGAGAGTATTGTAAGACATGAAAAGCCAGATGGGGCAGTAGTGCAGTTCGGCGGGCAGACAGCCATTAAGCTTACGGAAAGCCTTATGAAAATGGGAGTGCCGATTTTGGGAACCAAAGCGGAAGATGTGGACGCAGCAGAGGACAGGGAACTGTTTGATAAAATACTGGAGGAAACCGGGATACCGAGAGCTGCCGGGGGAACTGTCTATACAGTGGAGGAAGCAAAAGCTGTGGCAGGCAGGCTGGGCTATCCTGTATTGGTACGCCCTTCCTATGTGCTTGGCGGACAGGGGATGCAGATTGCTATTTCCGATGAGGAAATTGAAGAATTTATGAATATTATTAACCGGATTGCCCAGGACCATCCTATTTTGGTTGATAAGTATCTGCAGGGAAAAGAAATTGAGGTGGACGCAGTCTGCGATGGCACAGATATTCTGATTCCGGGAATTATGGAACATATTGAAAGAACAGGCGTTCATTCCGGCGACAGTATTTCTGTTTACCCGGCGCCGACTATTACGGATACAGTAAAGGAAAAAATTGCAGAATACACCAGACGGCTTGCAAAGGCGCTTCATGTAAAAGGACTGATAAATATTCAGTTTATCGCTATTGGGGAGGAGGTATATGTAATAGAAGTCAATCCCCGGTCCTCCCGTACTGTGCCGTACATCAGTAAGGTGACGGGAATTCCCATTGTGGATCTGGCCACAGAAGTGATTATCGGAAAAACCATTAAAGAGTTGGGGTATGAACCAGGCTTACAGCCGGAGGCAGATTATTTTGCAATTAAAATGCCAGTGTTTTCCTTTGAGAAGATCCGGGGGGCGGAAATCAGCCTTGGCCCGGAAATGAAATCTACAGGAGAGTGTCTTGGGATAGCCCGGACCTTTAACGAAGCCCTTTATAAGGCATTTCTTGGAGCTGGTGTGGATTTACCCAAACATAAGCAGATGATTATCACAGTAAAAGATGCGGATAAAGGCGAGGCAGTGGAAATTGGACGCCGGTTTGAAGCGCTGGGTTATACCATTTATGCCACAAGAAGTACTGCGGCGGCCTTACAGGAAGCAGGCATCAAGGCAAGGAAGGTTAACAAGATTTCCCAGGAATCCCCTACGGTGATGGATTTAATTCTGGGACACCGGATTGACCTGGTTATTGATACACCCACTCAGGGACGGGACAAATCAAGAGATGGCTTTTTAATCAGAAGGACGGCGATTGAAACAGGCGTAAACTGCATTACGGCCATGGATACTGCCAGAGCATTGGTGACAAGCCTGGAAAATGCGAAGGAGCAGTTTACTTTAATTGATGTGGCAGCTATATAAGACTGCCTGAGGCAATAGATTGATTGATGGGGTACCGGAAGCAGCGCTTGCGGTATGCGGGGGAATAAAAATGGAACTGCTTATGAAAATGAACTTAAAAAATGCAGTAGAGAGGGTGCTGCATGTGAAGGGGAATTATACAGGCGGCATATTGGAAATGACGCTGGTCATTGATTGTGCACTTCCAAAGAATTATGTGATGGAGATGACATCAGATATTGCGGCTGTGCTGCGTTCACACAGCGAGGTGTTCAGGAATGTCAGACTGAATTTTTTATTATGGCGTGGGGATGATGACATGGAAAATCAGGTGGTTCCTATTTCTTTTCTGCAGATGGGGAGGTGTTTTGAAAACTACCAAAGGGAGGAAAAGCCAAAAACACTTGACAAACTGGCAGCAAATCTAAAGCTTTTTCATGCCAGATCCAAGCTGATATTGGTACTGGTTCAGGAAAGTCTGCAAGAAGGAGACAGACAGGCGCTTTTTCAAAATATGCACCCGTTTCTTGGGAAAAAAAGCCTGTTCTTATTCAGAAATGACCCGGAAATGATGTGGCGCAGAGGGGAAAGTTTGTAAGAGCAGAAAAGGGCTTCTCCTTAACATTAAGAAGAAAGGCGGAGGATGTATGACGGAAAATCTTGAATATTATAAGGTTTTTTATTATGCGGCCAAAACCGGAAGTCTTACAGGGGCGGCGGCGGAGCTTTCCATTTCCCAGCCTGCCGTAAGCCAGTCATTAAGACAACTGGAGGGCTTGTTAAAGGCAAAGCTGTTTGTAAGGGCCCCGCGGGGGGTCAGGCTGACCCCGGAAGGACAGGTTTTGTATGAACATGTAAAGGCAGGTTATGAGCAGATTCTTCTGGGAGAAAAAAGATTATATTCTATGCTGCAGCTTGAAGAGGGAGAACTTCGGATTGGAGCAAGTGATATGACGCTTAAATTTTATCTGCTCCCTTTGCTGCAGAAATATCATGAACGTTTTCCCAAAATTAAAGTGACAGTTACCAATGCCCCTACACCGGAAACCATATCTCTTTTGCAACAGGGAAAAATTGATTTTGGAGTGGTAAGCACACCTGTGCCGGAAGGACAGGCGTTTTGTGTGATGCCTGTCCGTGAGATAGAAGATGTGTTTGTGGCAGGGAGAGAATTTATCCGGTATAAAAACAGGATGCTGGACTTTCAGGAGCTGGAGAGTCTACCTGTCATATCCCTGGAAGGAAATACAAGCACCAAAAGCTATGTGGATGATTTTTTAAAGAAAAACCATGTTGTAGTTTCCCCGGAATTTGAACTGGCCACCAGCGATATGATTGTCCAGTTTGCTTTAAGAAATTTAGGAGTGGGGAGCGTGGTGAGAGATTTCGCAAAGGAATACTTAGAAGACGGTAGGCTTTTTGAGCTGCGTTTTAACAAAATGATCCCTAAAAGACAGATTTGTGTGGTGAAAGAAATAAGGGCATTTATATCCAGGGCTGCAGAAGCATTTCTGGAAATGGTGCCCGTTTGAGAGGGCGGGAGTGGAACAGGAAAACAGCATAACCCAAAGGATTTCCGTTGACGGAGGAAGGTACTTTCTGGGGGATATGCGGAACCGAAATAGGAGAAATAAGAAATGATAAAGAATATTGTGTTTGATATTGGAAATGTGCTGGCAGGATTTAACTGGCGGGAGTTTTACAAAAGCTTTGGGTTTACAGACGAAATTTTTGAAAAGCTGGCGGATGCTACTGTGAAAAGTTCTTTGTGGAATGAAATGGACAGAGGAAAAATGTCAGATGATGAGCTTTTAAACGGGTTTATAGCAAACGACCCCTCTATAGAAGTCGAGATCAGACAGGTATTTTCTAATATTAAGGGGATGATACTGCGGTATGATTATGCGGTTCCATGGATAAAAGAGCTGAAACACAGGGGATATGGCGTTTATGTTATTTCAAATTTTGCACAGAAGGCGTACAATGAGTGTATAGATGCGCTTGACTTTCTGGAAGAGACGGACGGGGCTATTTTATCTTACCAGGTAAAACTGATTAAACCAGCGCCGGAAATTTATCAGCTTTTATGTAGTCAGTACAGCCTGAAAGCACAGGAATGTGTATTCATAGATGATATGGAAAAAAATGTGGAAGCTGCCAGAAAAGAGGGCATGAAAGGAATTGTTTTTCATACCCTTTTGCAGGCAAAAGAGGAGTTGGAAAAGTTTCTTTAATCCTTTTTATTTCTTGTGAAGATTTCCGCAATGGTATCTTTGTTTGTGTACCTGCCATAAAGCCAGATAAAAATCCACAAAAGAATGGGAAGACCTATGGTAGCGAGAAGGCAGGCAGCAAAAAGCCTGTCCGATCCGGGAAAATCCAGAAGGGAAACTACCAGAGTTGCGACATATAATAAAACCAATAAAAAGATACAGATTATGGCGGCGATTTGCTTGGGTTTCTTTTTCATGGTATACTCCTTTGGGCATTAAATTTAAAAAGGCTGCCGCACCTTAAATGGTGCGGCAGTTTTATCAAGGTGTTTTATTTGTATTTATGGATGGTTTTGTCATATCTTTAGCATAAGTCTGTCCTCCAAGAGGTCTGGCTGTTTCTTTGGGAGCTGTTTGTGCGCCATAAGATTTTGCAGGTTCTTTTGGCTGGGACAGATAGCTTTTTTCATGGTTGTATGTAGTAGTATTCTGGTCTGATGCGGGTGCAGACACAGGGGGCTGTGTTTTGGATTCTTCATGGGTTTCCGTGCTGCTGACAGGGCTGATTACCTGACCGGAAGTAGTCATAGTACACCTTCCGTCAAAACAAGCGTCTTCGTCTACTACAAGAGATTTGGCAGAGATATTTCCTGTTAATTTGCCGGTAGAGAGAATTTCGAGTTTCCCTGAGACGGAAACATCGCCGTCTACCGTGCCTGAAATGACTACGTTTTGCGCAGAAATATTGCCTTTAATCTGTCCGGAGGGACCAACGATTAGTTCCTTTTCGCAGGTAAAATTTCCATTTACTGTGCCGTCCACCCGGACAGCCTCCGGCGCGGACAAATCGCCATTGAAAATAGCGCCTTCACCAATCAGTGTACCCACTTTTATACGTGTTTCCGTTGCGTGTGTAGTGTTTTTACTTCCAAACATTAAAAATCCTCCTTTTATCCTTTTGCATCCAGGACCATCAGCGGATCAATTGGACTTCCCTCATGAAGCACCTGATAATCCAGCTGTGTATTGTCAGTAGTAATAGTAAGTAAGGCATCTCCTCCGTTCGCCTGTGCCCCCTCTTGGATGTTTAGCTCTGCTTCCTGATGGCACATATATCGTGTCTGGTATCCATTTCCATGATCCATTTCAATGATAACCGGATAAGTCTCATCGGATTTAATGGCAGTTATGGTACCGCTTCCTGCAGCAATAACCTTTCCCTCTGTATGGGTATTAAGGGAGAGATAGGGCTGTTCTTCGGAATAGGCGGTAAGGAGCATTCCTGTATCCGTAGATGGATAGCGGCTGGGAAAGGAAGGGTCCTGTTCCGCTCTGGATTCTGTTTCTGCCAGGGCTTCTTCCTGTTCTTTCGCCTGGACACTGGCTGAAATTGCCTGATGCAGGGTTTCATTTTCTGCTGTAAGAGCCTGTCGTTCGGTGTCTAGTGCAGCTTTTTCTTCCTCCAATTGCAGGACCATCTGTTCCTGTCTGTTTAATTGTTCCTTAAGGGCAGTCAGGCTGCGGCGCTGTGTCAAAAATAAACTGGACAGACACCCCAGGGCGATGCAGATAAGAAACAAAAAGGCGAGGAACAGGCGGAATGTTAATAATGAAAAATGGAACTGCCTGCCGCTCCGGCCTGTATTGGAGATCAGGAGTATAGAAAAGGATTCTTTGTGTTTATGCCTTTGTCGTTTCATAGTGATCTCCGTTCTGCCGCCGGCGCAGACGACAAAAATTAAACAGTAAAAATGGTGTGCGCCTTTCACCATTTCTTATTGTATCATAAATTTTACAGACAGTAAACAATTCAAAACGTAATGTTATTGCTAAAAGTATGCAGTTGTTCTAAAATATATGTATGGAAGCACAGATATTTTTACAGAAACGGAGAAACTGTGATGAAAAAGAAGAGGAAAATCAAAAAGGTTTTATATGGCATTCTTGACTGGTCCAGAGTAATTTTGACTGCATTTGCGGCGGCCTTTATTGTCAGTCACACGCTGATTGCCAATGCGCAGGTCCCTTCCGGTTCCATGGAAACGACGATTATGACAGGAAGCCGGATTATTGTGAACAGGCTGGCATATATTGCCGGCGAACCCCAAAGAGGCGATATTATTGCATTTTATTATCCGGATGATGGGAAAACAATTTATCTGAAAAGAATAATCGGACTGCCTGGAGAAAAGATTGAGGGAATTGACGGAACAATTTATATTGACGGCACGCCCCTTATGGAAAGCTATATAAGGGAAGAGACAGAAGGGGACTTTGGACCTTATGTGGTGCCGGAGGACGGATTTTTTGTAATGGGAGATAACCGGAACAACTCAATGGATTCCAGATTTTGGAAGAATAAATTTGTGGAAAAAAGCGAGATTGTAGGACGGGCGGAGATGGAATATTTTCCTGAGCTTAAGTGGCTGTAGCGACAAAGTATGTTTGCAGAAGTATTCGGGTAAGAATAAAAATATATTGTAGGAGAAAACCAAAATGACGATAAAAGAGCAGGTATTGTTATTATTGGAAAACCATCGGGGGGAATTTTTTTCCGGACAGGAAATTGCGCAGCAGTTATCCGTTACACGAGCAGGTGTCTGGAAGGCTGTCAAGGGACTGCAAAAGGAAGGGTATGCCATAGAAGCGGTAAACAACAAGGGATATGTTCTGCAGAAGGCGCCAGATGTGCTTTCCGCTGCTTTTATAGAAAAAGAGCTGGCACAGGAAGGCATTTTTTTACCGATATATGTGGAAAAATTGGTAGATTCTACCAATAATGTACTAAAACAATATGCAGCTGAGGGAGAAAAGCGCGATTTGGTTTTGTTAGCAGAAGAGCAAAGCGGCGGAAGAGGGCGCAGAGGCCGCTCTTTTTACTCGCCGGAAGGATCGGGGCTTTACTTAAGTCTGTTGCTTCACCCGGAGGCAGAGCCGGAAGAAGGGGCGATGCTTACCACCCTTACGGCAGCCGCAGCAGCCAAAGGCGTAGAAGAGATTTTGGGAGAAGAGGTACAGATTAAATGGGTCAATGATGTGTGGCTGCGGGGGAAAAAAATCTCAGGGATACTAACGGAAGGTTCTTCGTCTATGGAAGAGGGGAAGCTGGAATATGTGATTGTGGGAATTGGCATAAATATATATGAGCCGGAAGACGGTTTCCCGGAAGAAATCAGGGATGTGGCAGGGGCAGTGTTTACAGACAGTATTCCAAGGGAAAATCTGCGCAACCGGTTAACAGTGGCGTTTCTTAAACATTTTATGGCTTATTACCAGGTATTTCCCGCAAGAAATTATCTGGAAGAGTACAGACGGCGTTCTTTTGTAATTGGGAAAAAGGTCCGTATTATCACTCCGGGCAAATCAGGCCGGACACAAATGGGCGTAGAAGGGACAGACAGGGAACATGCCCTTGTTTTGGGGATCAGTGATGAGTGTTACCTTCATGTCAGGTATGAAGATGGAACGGAAGAACTGCTTTCCAGCGGAGAAATCAGTATCCGGCCGGAATAGAAAATCAGAAAAATATTAAGGGCAATCAGGGGCCTTAAATTACTCTGAAGGTATTGGAACCAAGAGGAAAACGATGGGAAAATTAGGAGAGAAAAATGTCATTTATCAGTGTTTTTGATGTGTTGGGACCGAATATGATTGGCCCTTCCAGTTCTCATACGGCGGGGGCCTGCGTAATTGCCGGCCTTGCACAAAAAATGTTAGGCTGTGCTATAAAAAGGGTGGAATTTACTCTTTATGGTTCTTTTGCCCGGACTTACCAGGGACATGGAACAGATAGGGCCCTTTTAGGAGGGATTATGGGGTTCTCCACAGACGATATAAGAATCGGGGAGTCTTTCCAGATTGCCAAAAGGGAAGGAATGGAATTTTCCTTTAAGACCAATGAGGAGGAAACGGAAGTCCATCCCAACACCGTTGACATTAATATGACCGGACAGGATAACCGTGTTATGACGGTACGGGGAGAATCCCTAGGAGGCGGAAAGGTACGGATTGTGCGGATTAATCAGGTAGATGTGGACTTTACCGGGGAGTACAGTGCGGTGATTGTAATCCATCAGGACAGGCCTGGTGTGGCGGCCCATATTACCAAATGTTTAAGCAGTCACAATGTCAATATTGCGTTTATGAGGATTTTCCGCGAGACAAAGGGATGCACTGCCTACACGATAGTGGAATCGGATGGCTGCCTGCCGGAGCATATTACAGAGGAACTGCAGGAAAACGGATTTGTCCACGATGTAATGTTGATTCAGTCAAAATAGGCAAGCAGCGGATAGCTTGCTCATGAAATGGTTAGACGGAAAAGGAATATATGCGGGGATATAAAGATGGATTTTAAAAATGCTCAGGAATTATTAGATTTATGTACCGTAAATCATTTGAAAATTTCAGATGTTATGAAGAGGCGGGAGTGTGATTTGGGAGAAACGCCGGAGGAAGATATTTTTCAGCGTATGTCCCATGTGCTGGAGATTATGCGTGACTCGGCCCTGTCAGCTGTGAAAAAGCCCAGAAGGTCTATGGGAGGATTAATTGGAGGGGAAGCAAAGAAACTGAATATTCTTCAAAGCGAAGGGAGAACGGTGTGCGGTCCGGTAACAGGCAAAGGCATTATGTATGCAATGGGGGTGCTTGAAGTAAACGCTTCCATGGGACTGATAGTAGCGGCTCCCACAGCAGGATCTTCAGGAATTGTGCCGGGTGTGCTCCTTGCTTTGCAGGACGAGTACAGAATGGAGGATAAGCAGCTCATAGAAGCCTTATTTAATGCAGGGGCAATCGGATATCTTGCCATGCGTAACGCAACTGTGGCCGGTGCCGTGGGGGGATGTCAGGCAGAGGTGGGAGTTGCTTCTGCCATGGCTGCATCTGCCGCAGTGGAGCTGATGGGAGGAACGCCAAAGCAGTGTCTGGACGGAGCTGTAACAGTGCTTATGAATATGCTTGGACTGGTGTGCGATCCGGTAGGCGGGCTGGTGGAATATCCCTGCCAGAGCCGCAATGCGGCCGGCGTTGCCAATGCGCTGATTGCGGCGGAAATGGCGCTTGCCGGCATAGAACAGAAAATTCCTCTGGATGAAATGATAGCGGCCATGTATTCCGTAGGAAAACGGATACCCGCAGAATTGCGGGAGACAGCCCTTGGCGGATGTGCCGTTACGCCTGCCGGGTGCCAGATGTGCAGCAGGGGATAGAACATGTAAACACATAATCTGTTCTGTCTAAATTGTGTATGTTCTCCATGGCCGGATATATATGGCAGTTAGATATTGAGTACTTATTTCTGCGAGCAAATGAGCCAAGCGGATGGGAAGGAGCCATTTGACGAGTTTTCAGGGTTATAAATACCCTGCAGCTTTGCCGTATTGCAAGCCTCTGTCAGCTTCTTGTGTTTTGACTCTGCAATGATGCAATTTTGATGCAAAAATGGGTTATTATATAGATGAAATAAGTATAAAACATGGGAGGAACATTATGATGAAAATGAAAGTGAGTAAAGCAGCGATTTATCTTACCGTTTCGGCTGCTTTATTTTTCACCGGATGTGGCGGAAAAGAAAATAAAGTGAACCTGTCAGAGCAGGAAGCAAACAAGCAGGAGGATGCTGAAGTCTCTTCAATGGGAAGTCCTCTAAGGAAAGAAAGTGTCCTGCACAGGCCCGAAATTGGAAATATTTTTAAAATAGAAGGTTTACGGCTTCCCCAGGCGGACACGCAAAAGGATGAAGAGAAGGAATTGGGACATGGGCTGGTACTGGCATCAGAAGACTGGGGACTGGGATTTGGCGAAGAAGGCAGCCAGCCTGTGGGAAATGCTTCTGCTGCTGACTTAAAAGCGTATGACGCCTACTATGTGGGCGGCATGGATGAAAAGGTGATTTATCTTACTTTTGACTGTGGATATGAAAATGGCAATACGGAACCTATTCTGGAAGCCTTAAAGAAGCATAAAGCGCCTGCAACGTTTTTTGTAGTGGGCCATTACCTGGAATCGGCGCCGGAACTGGTTAAACGTATGGTGGCGGAAGGACATGCGGTTGGCAATCACACCTATCATCATCTGGACATGCCTTCTATTTCGGAAATGGAAGCTTTTCGCAAGGAAATGGATGATGTGGCGGTATTGTTTCACGAAATTACAGGTGCAGAGCTGTCTATGTATTACCGGCCGCCTCAGGGAAAATGTAATGAAGCAAATTTGAGAATGGCGCAGGAAATTGGATATTCCACTATTTTCTGGAGTCTTGCCCATGTGGACTGGATGCAGGACAGTCAGCCGGCGCCGGACGAGGCGATTGATAAGCTGACCAGAAGAATTCATCCGGGAGCAATTGTACTGCTCCACAACACATCACAAACCAACGGAGAAATACTGGATGAGCTGTTAACACGCTGGGAAGGAATGGGATATACCTTTAAGCCGCTTTCGGATTTAACTGGAAGGTGATAAATATTTTGTAATACAATTGAAACAGAGAGAAAATTTCCTGTTTCAATTGTATTTTTCATGTCATTTCTTTAAGTAAGGCTGTCATAAATAAACAAGGACAGGACTGATATTGGTCCGGTATAAGGATGCGGCATAAAAAAAGAAACCCTATTTCTAAGGTTTCTTTTTATGCAGGAAAAGAGACTTGAACTCTCATGGTATTGCTACCACACGGACCTGAACCGTGCGCGTCTGCCAATTCCGCCATTCCTGCGAACAAATAACATTTTATCCTCTTTTTCTTGTTTTGTCAACTATTTTTACAAAAAAATCAAAAAAGTTTTTGTAACGGTTTTGTAATGATTTTATGTAAGAATGCAATGAATTTCCTGCTGCCATATCTTGTAATTTTTGTCTTCAGATGCTATACTTAACTTAATCATAAAATAGATTCTGACGATATAAATTATGTAAGGAAACAGTGGAACATGGAGGTTCTGCGCTTGCCGTCCGCAATTGGAAGAGAAAGATGCACAGGAATATCTGATAATCTGTCTGTGCAGGCATTCAGGCGGTAAGCAGAGTGTTTGTAAGTCAAAGGAGTGAGAGTATGGGAATTGGTATTAATGTAGGAAGTATGAAAACAGATTACTCTTTTTTGTTTCAGAGTATGAGCGGTGGGGGAATGAGCAATCTGAATTTCCTCTCTGATTACGCCAGCATCAAAAATGGCAGCTATGGCAAGCTGATGAAAGCTTACTATACAAAGGATGCTAATAAGGGAGTTTCTTCTGCAGAGAAGAATAATAAGAAAGACACATCCACTGCCAAAGATTCTGCAAAGACACTTTCTTCTATTGAAGAGGCAGCAGATAAGTTAAAGGATTCGGCAGATGCTCTTTCCAAGACAGGAAGTAAGTCTGTATTTAACAAGGTGGATGTGGAAAAGACAGATGAAAACGGCGTTACCACCACCACAAAGGAATATGATGTCAATGCCATTTACAAATCTGTCAATGAATTTGTGAACAATTACAATGATGTGATTAAGAAAGCCGGCGAATCAGCAACTACCAGCGTACAGAACCGTGCAAAATTTATGACAACAGCAACAGAAGCTAACAAGAGGATGCTGGAGAAAGTGGGAGTTACTATCAACAAGGACAAAACCCTCTCTCTGGATGAAAAGACGTTTAAAGAAGCGGATATGAATACGGTTAAATCTTTATTTAACGGAAGCATGTCTTATGCAAACAGGATATCTTCACAGGCATCCATGGTTGAAAGCGCAGCCAAAAATGAAGCTTCCAAGGCAAACACCTACGATTGGAAGGGAAATTACAACAATTCGTATAATACGGGAAGCATTTATGATTATGGATTTTAAAGGCTGAAAAAGTGATCTGCAACAAGCAATATAACCAAAAACGCCCGGTGCGTGTCAACTGACACTGCACTGGGCATATTTTTTTGGGGAAATCCCGACTGCTTTTGTAAAAGCTTTAAAAAAACTGCTGTAATCGGAAAATCCACTTTTTTCATAAGCCTCCATGACGCCTGCGCCGCCGTTTAGCAGGGACTTGGCAATACTGATGCGCCGGGCGCTTATATATTTGTTAATTGTGGTTCCTGTGGCTGCTTTAAAAATCCGGCAGATGTAGGATTCGCTTAAATAAAATGCGCCGGATAACTGTTCTATGGTAATGGGAGAGGTAATGTTCTGGTTGATATAAGCCAGAATATCATCCACCTGATGGTTATATATTGGAGAAGCGGGCTGAGGCTGATGGCTGGTGTGGACAGCGCTGTTAATTAAAAGCATCAGCTCCATAAAAGCAGACCGTTCAATGATATCATGGCCGTACCCTTCCGCGCCTGTGATTTTATTAATATAGTACAAAAACCGTGTCTGTTGCTCTTTGCCCAGAGAAATTCTGTGACTGAAACCCGAAGGCCTGTCAGAAAAGCAGGCATCCAGATTGGTTTCGGCTGTAGAGAGGCGATCCGGGTAATCCGGGTGTATGGACAGTACGATCCGTTCATGCACCATTTTATCCACCTGGGTTATTTTGTGGCTTTCGTACTGATTGATAATAAAAATATCTCCCGGTGCAATGGCATAGAATTTGTTGTCAATCAGAAATTGTTTTCCGCCGGAGATAGAATAATATATTTCATAGCAGTCATGGATGTGCATATCCATGGCTTTTTCTTCTTTATATAAATGTGCGATGGCAAAGGTGCGTGCAGCGGCGCAGTTTTCTATAGCCTGCTGACAGGAATATAGCTCTTCCATTTTAGTACCTCCCCTATACCGCAGGTTTGGCCTGCAATACAGTCTTTAAGCAAAATAATGTAAACGCTTTCACTAATTAACCTGAATTATATATGAAAAGTTCAAAATTTGCAATATTTATAGAAATATTTGAAAAGACATAGCCATTTTTTTTATGTATACTATACCATAACAGAATAAATAATGGGAAGTTACAAGAGAGGTATGACAAAATCAGGAAAGGATGGGGTAGCGAAAATGGAGCTGAGAACAGCAGCTTCACCAAGAGATGTGAAGCATTATACAACAGAGCGGCTGCGGGAAGAATTTCTAATTCAGAATCTTTTTGTGCCAGGGGAAATAAAACTGGTTTACAGCCATATTGACAGAATTATTACAGGGGCGGCTGTGCCGGATAAGCCTTTGGCGCTTACGGCAGGGGACCAGCTGCGGGCAGAGTATTTTCTGCAGAGAAGGGAAATGGGGGTAATCAACATCGGCGGAGCCGGAACCATTTCTGTAGATGGGGAAAAATACGAAGTGGGATTTAAAGAAGGCATGTATATAGGAATGGGGGCGAAGGATATCGTTTTTGACAGCAGGGATGCTTCCTGCCCTGCAAAATTTTATATAAACAGTGCACCGGCGCATAAGACTTATCCCACAGTTTTGATTAAGCCGGAGGGAAGTCCCGCCGAGGGCGTAGTAATTGTAAAAGATGAAAATAAGGTGGAGCTTGGATCTTTGGAAGATGCCAACCACAGAGTAATCTGTAAGTATATACTTCCCGGACAGGTGGAGAGCTGTCAGCTTGTTATGGGTATGACCCAGTTAAAGCCGGGAAGTGTATGGAATACGATGCCCTGCCACACCCATGACAGGCGAATGGAAGTTTACCTTTATTTTGAAATGCCGGAAGACGCTTTTGTGGTTCATTATATGGGAGAGCCTTCTGAGACAAGACATATTTTTATGAGAAACGAGGAAGCAGTGATATCACCCAGCTGGTCCATTCATGCAGGGTGCGGTTCCAGAGCTTATACATTTATCTGGGGCATGGTGGGAGAAAACCAGGATTTTGATGATATGGATCATGTGGCAATGAAAGATTTGATGTAATAAAAAGCAATAATAAAAACAAATAACAGAAAGGAAAAGAGACAATGAGCGATTTTATGAAGAAGTTTTCACTGGAAGGCAAGGTAGCGCTGGTAACAGGCGCCTCTTACGGAATTGGTTTTGCAATTGCAACTGCTTATGCCCAGGCAGGAGCTACCATTGTGTTTAACGATATTAAGCAGGAGCTGGTGGATAAAGGATTATCGGCTTATGAGGAAAAAGGCATTAAGGCACACGGCTATGTATGTGATGTGACAAATGAAGAACAAGTACAGGCTATGGTGGCTAAAATTGAAGAGGAAGTGGGCGTTATTGATATTCTGGTGAACAATGCAGGAATTATCAAACGTATCCCCATGTGTGATATGACAGCAGAACAGTTCCGGCAGGTAATTGATGTGGATTTGAACGCGCCTTTCATTGTTTCCAAGGCAGTGATTCCAAGCATGATCAAAAAAGGCCATGGCAAGATTATTAACATCTGTTCTATGATGAGTGAGCTTGGACGCGAAACTGTTTCCGCTTATGCGGCGGCTAAGGGCGGACTTAAGATGCTGACCAGAAATATTGCTTCTGAATATGGAGAATTCAATATTCAGTGTAACGGTATCGGCCCTGGTTATATAGCAACCCCTCAGACAGCGCCTTTGCGTGAAGTACAGCCTGATGGCAGCAGACATCCCTTTGATCAGTTTATTATTGCCAAAACGCCTGCGGCACGCTGGGGAGAGACGGAAGATTTACAGGGACCTGCAGTATTTCTTGCTTCCGACGCGTCAGACTTTGTAAACGGTCATGTGCTGTATGTGGACGGCGGTATTTTGGCTTATATCGGAAAACAGCCGCAGTAAACAGAATATTAAAAAGATGGCGGTATACGATACGGAGGTATAGAGATGAAGATTGCATTGATTAATGAAAACAGTCAGGCTGCAAAAAATGAAATGATCTGCACAGCTTTAAAAAAGGTGACTGAGCCTATGGGACATGAGGTATTTAATTATGGAATGTATTCTGCAGACGACGCAAATTCTTTAACCTATGTACAAAATGGGATTCTGGCGGCAGTCCTGCTTAATTCCGGGGCGGCGGATTTTGTGATTACCGGATGCGGCACAGGAGAGGGCGCCATGCTTGCATGTAATTCTTTTCCCAAAGTGCTTTGCGGACACATTACTTCCCCTTTGGACGCCTACTTGTTTTCGCAGGTAAATGACGGAAACTGCATTGCCCTTCCTTTTGCGGAGAATTTTGGATGGGGCGGCGAGTTGAACCTGGAATATATTTTTGAAAAACTGTTCTGCGCGCCGGGAGGCGGCGGATATCCCAAAGAGAGAGTGGAGCCGGAACAGAGAAATAAGAAAATTCTTGACAAGGTAAAGGAGGTTACTCATACAGATATGATAACTATCCTTAAAAACCTGGACCGTGAACTGGTAAAGGGTGCGTTATCCGGAGAAAAATTTAAGGAATATTTTTTTGCAAACTGCAAATGCGATAAACTGGCGGAGTGTGTAAAGGAAATTCTTGCATAACGGGGTAAAGAAGATGTATGGACCTGGATACAGGTGGGAATGGAGGAAAAATGAACGCAGTTTTAGAGCAAATCAGTAAAATTGGTATTGTCCCTGTGGTAAAAATTGATCGGGCGGAAGATGCCCTTCCTTTGGCAAAGGCCCTTTGCGCAGGGGGGCTTCCCTGTGCGGAAGTTACCTTCCGCACGGATGCGGCTGCTGAAGCAATTAAAATTATGACGGAAAACTTTCCGGATATGTGTGTGGGCGCAGGCACAGTTCTAAATGCCGCCCAGGTAGACGCGGCGGTGGAAGCAGGCGCAAAGTTTATTGTAAGTCCCGGATTAAACCCTAACACAGTAAAATATTGTATTGAAAAAAAAGTGCCAGTTACTCCCGGCACATCAAGTCCCAGCGACATAGAGACGGCAATTGAGCTGGGTCTTGATGTGGTAAAGTTTTTCCCGGCGGAGCAGTCAGGGGGACTGGCCAAAATTAAAGCCATGGCAGCTCCTTATGTGAATATGAAATTTATGCCTACAGGGGGGATTAATGCAAAGAATCTGACTTCTTACCTGGATTTTAACAAGATAATTGCCTGTGGCGGTTCCTGGATGGTTCCCGGCGATCTGATTAATGCAGGGGAGTGGGACAAGATTGAACAGCTTACAAGAGAAGCGGTCCAGACGATGCTTGGCTTTGAACTTGCCCATGTAGGGATAAATGCTGAAAATGAAGAGGAGGCCCAAAAAGCGGCCAGACGGTTTGCATTTATTTTCGGGCTCCCCCTAAAGGCAGGCAGCAGTTCTGTTTTTGCAGGAACAGCGCTGGAGGTTATGAAAACCCCTTATCTTGGAAAGAATGGACATATTGCGGTGAGAACCAACTATATTGACAGGGCAGTCAACTATCTGTCCACGGTGCTTGGTGTGGAATTTAATGAAGAATCTGCAAAAAAAGATGGAAAGGGCGCGCTGAAAGCTATTTATCTGAAAGAAGAAATCGGCGGTTTTGCCATACATCTGGTACAAAAATAAATTGAAGCAGGAAAACAGTGGAATCCAAATAGGAAAGGAATAAAAATGGCAAAGGTTATTACCATGGGAGAGATTATGCTTAGGCTGTCCACTCCCAATTATGAGAAGTTTATTCAGGCAGATGAGTTTGATATTAATTATGGCGGTGGGGAAGCCAATGTGGCAGTTTCCCTGGCCAACTACGGACATAATGCAGAGTTTGTCACAGCGGTTCCTGACAATGAGATTGGGGAGTGTGCGGTTGCCGCCCTTAGAAAATATAACGTGGGTACAGGCCATATTGCAAAGTGCGGGGAGAGACTTGGAATTTATTTTCTGGAGTCCGGTTCTTCCATGAGGCCTTCCAAGGTAGTTTATGACAGGGCGCATTCATCTATTTCCACAGCCACAGAGGATGATTTTGATTTTGACGCTGTTTTTGAAGGAGCTGACTGGTTCCATTTTACGGGAATTACGCCTGCGGTTTCTGACAGTGCGGCACAGCTTACCGAAAAAGCGTTGATTGCTGCAAAAAAACATGGTGTTAAGGTTTCCGTTGACCTGAATTTCAGAAAAAAACTGTGGACTTCCGAAAAGGCACAGAAGGTTATGACAGGTCTGATGAAGTATGTGGATGTGTGTATTGGAAATGAAGAAGATGCGGAGCTGGTGCTTGGATTTAAGCCCGGAGAAACAGACGTTACCAGCGGTGAACTGGAACTGGCAGGCTATAAGTCTATTTTTGAACAGATGGTAGAAAAATTTAACTTTGAATATTGCGTATCTTCCCTGCGTGTCAGTCATTCTGCTTCGGATAATGGCTGGTCTGCATGTATTTATTCCAGAGATACGAAGGAGTTTTATCATTCCAAAGAATACCGTATTCATCCAATTATTGACCGGGTAGGCGGCGGAGATTCCTTTGCAGCAGGTGTCATCTGCGGTCTTTTGGATGGCAGGGATTTTAAGGCCGCGCTGGAATTTGGCGTGGCAGCGTCAGCCCTTAAGCATACCATTCCCGGTGATTTCAATCTGGTATCCAGAAAAGAAGTGGAAACACTGGCAGGAGGCGATGCCTCCGGGCGGGTTCAAAGATAGCTGTATTACAAGATATTTTCTTTTTCTCCTAAATAAATGTCCGGGTCTTTTGGATCCGGGCATTTTTGCATGTTTTTAAGAAAAACAGGCACAATATGGAAAAAAGTGTGTAATGATATCATAGAGGTAAGCGTCCGGTCTTGTGGATGCGGAAAGAGGAAAATATGAATCAGGCAATTGGTTGGGCTGCAATGGGAACAGGATTTACCTTTCTGATGACCTCCCTTGGAGCCAGTATAGTATTCATTTTCAGGAAAGAGATGGGAAAGAACATTCAACGGGCATTTTTGGGATTTGCGGCAGGAGTAATGATGGCAGCGTCTGTCTGGTCGTTGCTGATCCCTGCCATAGAGGAGACAGAAAACGCAGGGAAAATACCATGGATACCTGCATCAGGAGGCTTTATACTGGGTGGTCTGTTTCTTTATCTGCTGGATTTTCTGATGCCGCATCTGCACTTGGGAGAAAAAAATCCGGAAGGGGTCCGGTCGTCATTTCACAGAACAACGCTTCTTGTACTGGCAGTGACGCTTCATAATATTCCGGAGGGAATGGCTGTGGGATTGGCTTTTGCCATGGCAGCCCAGCATCCCCAGGACCAGGCTCTTTATGCTGCGGCATTTGCCCTGGCAATCGGCATTGGAATACAAAATTTCCCGGAAGGAGCCGCAATTTCTCTTCCTCTCCGGCAGGAGGGCATGGGCAGAGGAAAGGCTTTTATTTTTGGAAGTCTGTCAGGAATTGTAGAATTGATATTTGGCATTGGAATTACACTGATTGCAGTGCAAATTACGCCATATATGCCCTGGTTTCTGGCATTTGCGGCCGGGGCAATGATTTATGTAGTGGTGGAAGAACTGATACCGGAAGCAAACCAGGGAGAGCATTCGAACCTTGGCACAGTGGGCGTTATGGCAGGATTTCTTATTATGATGATATTGGATGTGGCATTAGGATAATCTCACAGATTGCGTAGCCAGGACACATCCCCGCCCCGTAAATTTTACAAAATATAAAATATCTTGCGGAAGCCTTAACATTGGTGTATAAATATTTTGTAAGGGTTCTAGAAGCGTTTGTAAGTGGACTTTAAATGCGTAAAAAGCTGGAAACACTAAGTTAATCAGGAGGGAAAGGGAATGAAAAAGAAAGTGTTGCTTGCGGTACTGGCAGCGGCGTTAATGCTTACTGCCTGTGGAGGTAAATCTGAAAGCGGGCAGAGGGAAGAGGGAACGTCCTCAAAGCAGGAAGCAGGAACATCAAAAGAGACGGAAAGTGAAGAGGAAACAGAGCTGGAAGTAGAAAATGTGAAAAGCGAAGAGCCTTCACCGGAGAAAAAGGCAGAACTGCAAGCTGAAAAAGAAGAAAATGAATCAGAGGGAAATGAGAATCAGGAAGAAGCGGCAGAAGATAATTTTGTTAAGGGAATCGTTACAGACACAGGATGGGAAAGTGAATTTCTGGGAATGCGCTATACTTTACTGGAAGGAATGTACATGGCGACAGAGGAAGCGCTGAATGAGATGATGGGGCTTGGTGTAGAAGTTCTCTCAGGTGATTTCAGTGAACAGCAGCTGAAATATGCACAGATGCGTACGGTATATGAAATGATGAGTACGGATGCCACAGGCGCCAATAACGTTGTTTTGACGATTGAAAAGCTTCCCCTAAAAAACATGGAAACGGAGGTATATGTACAGTCTTTAAAAACCCAGCTGGGAAAGGTAACAACAATTCCTTATACCATTACCGGTGATGATGAAACAGTGAGTATTGCGGGAAAAGACTTCATAAAAGTAAACACACAGATTGGCTCTGGAGATGACGCCAAAAAGCAGGATTACTACGCGTCTGTGCATGAGGGCAGGGCAATATGTATTATAGTTACATATTCTGATGAAACATCAGAAGTTGCAGAGTCAATTTTGAACGCTTTTACTGAATATTAATTTTTTTAATGAATGAATTTTGCGATGCCCTGGCGATGACTGCGTCGGGGCATTTTTATGCGCCGGGGCACATAAAGACATTACACGGGTAACCGAAGGAGGAACTAAGGAACTGGCAACTTGCACAATACAATTGGTGGTAGCAGGACAGAAGACTTTTCTTTTTTATATACAATATATTGTGGAAACAGGGTATTATCTTCTGTGAAAAAAATTTTATTTTCTACATTTACAGCATATTCTTTTGGTTGAAATTACCAAAGACGTGTGGTATAACATTTGTAAAGCAATTCAAATAAATTCATATTATCTTTTATTCACGCAAGCAATGAGCCAAGTGCCGTGCTTGCACAAGCATAAAGCCATTCATGGCTTAATTCTGAAACTGTCTTTCTGACAGTGGTGTTTTTCCTTTAGACAGTAATTTAAAAAAGTCTGTTGTGGAAAATACAACTTATCTTAAAGATTTTCCAATTAACAATTATAGTAAATATCAGGTAAAGCTGATGCAATATGCAACAACAAAAAAAAGGGGGACGGCTTTTATTTGGTCGTTATAGAAAAACAGATACGGAGGCAATAGAAAATTTGGAGAATAAAAAACAAAATAAAGAATCAGGCATTAGAATTTTACTGATATTCACTAAGTATGCTTACTTAAGAAAAATTCTGTCTGATTGTCCCCAGGGAAAAGGAAAACTGGATTTATCTATGGAAGAGACGGGACTGTCCTGTGGGTTTGCAGTAATGTTCTTTTACGCAGATAATATCTGGCTGTTGAATGGGAAAAAAATAAGTGAAAAAAGTCCTGTTTATTTCTATACGGAAAAGAAAGAAAAAATTCTTTTTATACTTTCAGAAAGAAAATCTGCGCTCACGGCAGCAGATTTTGTGAACCTGGAAAACAAAGAAACGGTACAGATTGGAAAAGATTTTAAAAACCCAATATTTTATGACTGTTTTTCACTGGTTGCTACCCGACAGGCGGAAATACGTGTGGAAAAGGAAGGGTATGCGCTCTGCAATAAGGACAGTATGGGAGTATATGTAAATGAGAAAAGTTTTGCAGGGAAAAGGTTCTTATATCCTGGCGACAGAGTGGATATTTATGGCCTTCACTTGCTTATTTTAAAACAGGGTGCGGTTTGTGTGTCTTTTTGCGGTACCTGTCGTGTGATTGGAGAAAGGGCGGAAGAAGAAAAGAGTATCGAGCCTGCAGATATGTCCCCAAGGGAAGCAGGATGGATGGAACGTCAGTGCTGGCAGGAGCAGCCTCTTCATACAGGGGATGTGGAAATCCTTATGCCAGAAGAAAAAGACAGGCAGCAGGAGGAGCCGCTATTTTTAACGCTGGGGCCATCTCTTACTATGGTGCTGCCTATGCTGTTGATGGCCTATCTGGGCAGCCGTATGATGGGAGAAGGCGGAGGAGGTTTTTATTATCTTTCTGTGGCAATGAGCGGATGCAGTGCTATTTTGACTCTTTTCTGGGGATTTGCATCTTATAGCTACAGAAAACATTCCCACAGGCAGCAGGTAAAGGAAAGAGAGGTGCAGTATTTGGAATACCTGGAAAAAACCAGGGAGCATCTTCTGGTTTGCCAGAGGGAAAATAAGGAAATCTTAGAACAGAAATATCCGGCAGCACTTTTCTTTCTGGAGAAAAGAGGAAAAAAACCAGTAGTTTTATGGAATCGTTATTACAGACAAGCAGACTTTTTATGCCTGCGTATTGGCCTGGAAAACGTATCTTTTTCAATGAAAATAAAACTGCAGGGGCAGAGGAAGGGGGTTGCGCAGGAAAAGCTTGCAGGGGAAGCGGAAAAATTGTCAAAAGAATTCTGCATGCTGAATCAGGTTCCGGCGGTAATTGATTTTTTTGAAAACAGGCAGATGGGGATAACAGGCGGCCCTGGCAGCTTAAAAGTGGAAGAAGTAATCTTGCAGCTTTTAATGCAGATTGCAGCGTGTCTGTGTTATACAGAGGTAAAAACGGTCTGCTTTTATAATAAAGAGCGAAAGAGAGATGAAGAGATTGCATCCTGTTTAAGATGGATGTCCCACAGCTGGTCAGGGGATAAAACGGTAAGGTATTCGGCAGGCTGTGAGAAGGAAGCGGCAGAAATACTGCCTGTGCTTACCAGAGAACTTATGAGGGAAAGTGAAAAAATGGAAGCGGGAGTAAGTCTGCCCTGGTATATTGTATTGGTTTTAAACACAGAATTGATCCGGGGGGAGCCCCTTTACCAGTGGCTCACAGATAAGGAAAAGAAATATCCGGTAAGCGCAGTGTTTGTGGGCGAGGACGGGCAGGCGCTGCCCAAAAGCTGCGAATGTCTGATTGAAAAGCAAAAGCAGGAAGGGAAAAGCTGCGGAGTGGTCCTGCACCTGGGAAGAGAACATATATGCAGAAGGGAAGTTTGTCTGGAAACATGCAGCGCATATCAGGCGCAAAGATATGTCAGACAATTGGCGGGAATACGTGTCAGAGAAAAGGAAGCAGAAAACCGGTTTCCGGAGCAGGTAAGTTTTTTGCAGCTTTATAATTGCCGCAAAGTGCAGGAGCTTGACAGCAGGAGAAGATGGGAGACGGCAAGAACGGAAGAGCGAATGAAAGCGCCGATAGGGTGCAGGATGGGAGGACACCTGGTATGGCTGGATGTACATGAAAAGTTTCATGGACCCCATGGGCTGATTGCGGGAACCACAGGATCCGGGAAAAGTGAATTGATACAGACCTATCTGCTTTCCATGGCAGTGTCGTTTAGTCCTTTAGACCTTAATTTTTTTATGATAGATTACAAAGGCGGTGGAACCGGAGACGCGCTTAGGGCGCTTCCCCATTGTGCAGGGGTAATATCCAATCTGTCGGGAAAGCAGATTAAACGGGCAATGCTGGCAATTACAAGTGAGAATAAACGGAGACAGAGATTGTTGAGCAGCTACCATGTAAATCATATTGATGCCTATACAAGATTATACAGAGAGGAAAAAGCGCTGCTTCCCATGCCGCATCTTCTTTTGGTAATAGATGAATTTGCAGAGCTTAAGAAAGAAGAACCGGAGTTTATGCAGGAAATTATTTCTTTGGCACAGGTTGGAAGAAGTCTTGGAGTGCATTTGATTTTATCTACACAAAAGCCGGCGGGAACGGTGGACGATAAAATTTGGAGCAATGCAAGATTCCGGCTTTGCCTTAGGGTACAGGATGGAACAGATAGTATGGATATGCTGCATAACAAAGATGCGGCGGCCCTTACACTGCCAGGCCAGTGTTATCTGCAGATAGGAAGCCATGAGTATTATGAGCTGTTTCAGACCGGCTACTGCGGTGGAGCTTACCAGGAGGAAGGGGAGGAAAAGGGCCGGACAGCGCTGCTGTCCAATACCGGGAAACGGATGAGACGGGAGGAAGATAAGAAAAGAGAATGGAAAAAATCTCAAATGGAGGCGCTCATTGGCTACATAAAGGAGACTGCAGAACAGTACCGTTATCCCTGGGCGGTACCTTTATGGATGGATGAGTTGCCAGATAAAGTATTTGTGGAGAAGTTAAAGAAGAAAGAAAAAGTGGAATGTTGGGATACAGAAGGAGCAAAAGCGGAGGAAAGGACAGCGCTGGTTCTGGGACTTTGTGATGATCCGGAAAACCAATGCCAGTTTACGCTTTTTTATTATCCGGCCTTACAGGGGCATCTGGCAGTCTGCGGCGGTCCGGCAACAGGAAAAACCACGTTTTTACAAACCCTCTTATGGCAGATGGGCAATGATTTTACGCCCCAGGATGTTTTGTTCTTGATAGTGGATGTGAGACAAAAAAGGCTGGGGAGTTTCCGCACCATGCCAGGATGTGTTGGAGCATTACTGAAAAAGGAATATACAGAAATTTTTTTCTGTCATATGAAAGGGCTGCTGGCTAAGCGCAGAGATCAGCTTCAGGGAGTAAGCTGGGAGCAGTATAACAAATACGGAAAAGAAAAACTGCCAATGGTTTTTCTGGTAGTGGATGATTTTGGAAGCTTTAAAAAAATTCTTGATGAAAAACAGCAGGAACTGCTTTCCCATCTGGCAACAGAAGGCCTGACTCTTGGTATTTATCTGGTATTGTCGGCAGCCGGAGCAGGGGAAATTGGTGGAAAACTGTATGAAAAAATTAAAACTGCCTGTGCTCTGGAAATGAGCGACCGTTTTTTATATGGGGATGTGCTAAGGCAATATCATCTGCCAGTGCTTCCAAAGGAAAATCAGAAGGGAAGGGGACTATGCAAATGTGAGGGAAGGGTACTGGAATTTCAGACAGCAATGGCAGTGGAGGAAACGGGGGATGGCGGCTTTATAGAAAATACAGGTATCAGGAAAAAGGAGGCATGGATGGCAGAGGGAAATTTTCTGCCTGAAAAGTTCCCTGAGGTGCCTGAAAGTATGGACTTTAATGAAAGAATAAGAGGATACAATTGGGAAGAAGGACTGCTGCCTTTGGGATATTGCCTCTCTAATGGGGAACTTTGCAGAATTGTGCCTGACAAAACCCACTGTTTTCTGATTTCAGGAGCGGAGAGAACGGGAAGAAGAGATCTATTTATGGTTTTGGCAGAAGGACTGCTCCACATGGGCAGAAGGATTACAGTATTTGACTTGGGGGGCCGCTTATCCTATTTAAAGGGAAGGGATAAAGTTCTTTATCTTGAAAGAGAAGGAGAAATTGATATATGGCAAAAGAACCTGAGCGCAAACAACAAAGAGGATACAGCTGACAGCAATAAAGAATGGAAGGACAGAAAACAGAAGATGGAAAGTGAAATAGTCTGTGTTTTTATTGCGGATATGGCTAAATTCTGTGGTTATCTGTACAGAGCCTGTGAAGTTCGGGATATCAGGATGAATTTTTGGGAACAGGCGGCTATGGGTAGGGAAAGCATTGGTTTTATAGCTGGTATTTTTCACCCGGAGAGGGATTATGAGGCAGCAGGAACTGCTTTTTTCCGTGAATTTATATCCTGGCAGTATGGAATCCATTTGGGTGGAAATGTGGCATCCCAGAGAGCGCTTTCTTTTGATGATCTTGGATATGGAGAGCAGACCCGGCGGGAGGAACCGGGAATTGGGTATTTTAAAGAAGGAAATGGAAGTAAAACCCATCGGATTCAGCTGTTAAGATACGGAAAGGATAATGAGAGATGATGATTTTGGTAGACGTACAGGTTCCGGCGCTGGATAAGATATACGACTTTGAACTGGAAGAAGAGAAGCAGACAGGGCAGCTGATCGATGATATTTTGTACCTGATAGGGCGAAAGGAAGGTCTGTATGTGGAAAAGAAAAGTGGCATAAGACTTTATGCCTTTGGACAGGAGCGTTTTTTAGATGAAGACAAAGGGCTGTGGCAACAGGGGGTGGGCGACGGAGAAAGACTGATTTTAGTATAGCCTGTACATTTGGCGACTGCTGCGGAGTTGTTGACTTCCATGGTGTATAAGGCTTTTCGCAAAATAAATTGTCAGAATACTTAGCTAGTTTAGGAGTTTCGCAATTGCCTA
Organism: uncultured bacterium; assembly: GCA_947381965.1. Taxonomy (GTDB): domain Bacteria; phylum Bacillota; class Clostridia; order Lachnospirales; family Lachnospiraceae; genus Suilimivivens. The sequence goes on along the minus strand of CANCXX010000011.1, from coordinate 63,230 downwards.
GAGCGTGTTTGAAAAATCATTTCCAACATCTGCACGCGGAAAACCGCGTCCCCACATTTGCTGGGAAGCATTTTTCAAACGCGCTCTAGATGCGGCATTTGGAAAGGAGGGGACATGAGGGAGCAGACAGTAGGGCTGATGGCGGATGGATTTAATAGCTGGAAGGATCGTATGCAAAGATGTATCACCAGGATAAAGGATTTACTTTCTGTTTTGGAAGTGGAAGAGCAAAAGCTGTCCGCCATCTGGGAGAGCAGTGCAAAGGAATTATGGGATAAAGGATTTCAAAAGGAACTTGGAAATTTGAGGGATTGTATACTGGATATAGAAGGACTTATTTTTAAGGCCGGGGAGATGGCGGAGAAACTGGCGCAAACTGAAAGCAGGCTGATTAAAGCGGCGGAAGAAATCAAATAGATATTTAAGGAGGGTGGAATAGATTTGGGAGAAAAAATAAGAGTAACACCAGAATATTTACTGCAAAGAAAGGAAGAATGGACATTTATGCTCAAGCAGGCGGAAAGCGCCTTTTTGGAGGGGATGGATTATGGGGAAAAGCTAGAGCAATATCTGTCGGGCTCACCGGTAAAGGAAGCGGAAAGACAGTTTCGGAACCGTAAAGAAGAGGGAATAAAAGCTTTTAAAGTCCTAAAAGCCCGGCTGGTAATGTTGGGGGATATTGGAACAGCTTATGAGAGTGCGGAAGGGAGTAATAAAAATGTCGCCCCAGAAAATTGAGATGCATTTTACAGAGATTATGCAGTTATCAGAGCAGCTCCGCAATCTGGCCACAGCGCTGAAAGAAAAGGCGGAAGATGAGCTGATGCAGATTATCTGTGAAAATAAAAGCAGCTGGAATAGTGCCTGTGAAGATATTTTGTCAGGAAAGGAGGTTCGGATAAGCGCCCGGATTGCAGCAGAGGCGGATGAGCTTCTTATGATATCAGGGGAAATGGAGGAACAGGCTAAAAAAATGTATCAGATGGAAATGCTGAACTGCCAGCTGGCAGCAACAAGAATTTATCTATAGTAAATAAAACAGAAAAGGGAGGATTACTATGTCATTTTTTCAGGTAACATCGTCAGAGCTTCGCGGCAGAGCAGGAAGAATTTCCGAACTTAACAGTCAGTTTAGGGCGAAAGCGGCGGAATTGGGAGAACAGGAAGGAGCGCTTTGCGCCATGTGGGAAGGACAGGCAAAGAATACCTTTCATCAGGCATTTATCCGTGACCGGCAGCAAATGGATGCCTTTTATCAGCTGATTGCCCAGTATGTGCAGGCACTTTTGGAAATTGCAGCAAGATATGAACAGGCAGAGGCAAGAAACAGGGAAATTGCAGCAGCAAGGAGTTATTAATGGTTTAAGAAAAGGAGGATCATTTATGGAAGGAATTTTAAAAGTTACACCGGAAAAGCTATTGCAGACTTCAGGAGAATTTGCTGTTACTGGCAGTCAGATCAAAAATCTGACCAGTGAAATGATGTCACAGGTGCAGGGAATGAAAGGGATCTGGCAGGGGGAAGCAGCCCAGGCTTATGGAAACAGGTTTTATTCTTTGCAGGCAGATATGGACAGGCTTTACCGCATGGTCCAGGAGCATGTAAAGGATTTACAGGAAATGGCGGGCCAGTATCAAAGAGCAGAGGCGGGAAATAGCCAGCAGGGGGGCAGCCTGAATGCCAGTGTAGTGATGTAAAAAATATTTTGAGCAGCAAAGTTGCAGGCAATTGTGAAACAGACAAATTATGCAGACTACATATAGTGTAGGGCAAATTAGTTTGGCGCTTATTATAATTTTGGAAGTTTTACATTTGTCTGCAGCAACTGAAAGTGTTTTGGCGTGGAGGTTTCGAAAAAGAAGGATGGTGGTCACATAAACGAAAAGGTTTCAGAGGCGGAAATCAGCATGATATTGGATACTTATATGTATCTGGACTATAAAGAGGCGGAAGAGGGCGCATCCTTAAAAGAGATTATAGAGAGCCTTGAAGGTCATCCGGATTATGGAGGAGGCGGTATTCATGCGGGAGAATACACTGTGCTAAAGGAGGCTGTCAAAAATGAGGAAGTAGGAAATCTGTCTGTTTGTTGTCAAAGCGCCAACATGGGATATGATAAAGGTACGGCTGCATGTACTTTTAAAAGTCAGGATGAAAGCAGCGTTTATGTGGTTTACCGTGGAACGGGCGATGGGGAATGGCCGGATAATGGAATTGGAATGACCAGAGCGGTCACTATCCAGCAAAGCCATGCGCTTGCCTATTTTGAAGAAGTGGTTGAAACCATAAACATTGACAAAAACCAAAGGCTCATTGTGACAGGTCATTCTAAGGGGGGCAACAAAGCGCAGTATGTGACTATGGAAACTAAATATAGCGATCTTGTGGATATATGTTATTCGGTAGACGGACAGGGCTTTTCAGAGGAGGCGGTTACAGAATGGAAGAAAAAATACGATAAGGAAGCGTACAGGGAGAGAAGGGAGAAGCTGCAGGGAATCTGTGGGGAAAACGATTATGTCAGCGTTCTCGGAATTTCTATTATACCCCAGGAGCATATCAGATATATAGAGACGCCTGTAGAGAAAAGTAATTTTGCGGGATATCATGATATTAAATACATGTTTGCGGCATTAAGCTTCGATGGAAGCAGAGGCGGCTATGTGACCACTTTTGGAGGAAGAAAAAATAAAGATGTAGGAGGACGGGGAGCACTGGGGGAATATGCGGCGGCATTATCTGCGGGAATGATGAAGCTTCCTGCTGATAAGAGAGATGGATGTGCGGCGGTTATTATGCAGCTTATGGAAGCCTCCTCAGGCAGTAAAAAGGGAATGAACGGAGAGAAGCTTACCATGATGGACATAAAGGATTTTGCGTTTCAGGGAATTCCCCTGATTTCAGACAGCCTTTTAAAGGAAGACGGGGGGAGAGGACTTTTAGAGTGGTTTGGAAGAAAAGAGATGCTTTCAGGTCAGCATCTGGGAAGGATGGTTCTGCAGGTAAAGATTCCAAAACTTCTGGAAGGGGCATATAAGTGGAAGGAAACGGCAGATCAAATAGAAAAAATGATGGCAGAAGCAGGAAAAATTGCTGAGTCTGTTCCCCTTTATATGAAAGGGGCGCCGTCTTATTATCACAGAATAAAGCTTTCAGCCGGGAGAGGAAAAGAGTTGGCCCAAAATATGTTGAAAATAGCACAGTTTCAGGAAGAAGCGGTGAGAAGTTATAAAATATGGGACAGTAGTGAATTAAAAAATGATTGTTATGAGTAAAATCAAAGAGACAAGATTGACTTTTAATTTTTAATTCATTAAGATAAAAAGGAAACAGATATTGATGATTCTGGCGAAAAGGAGCAGGCATGGAAGAAAAAAACGATCTTGCTTCTCTATGGATTGAGAGGCGGTATATTGACGGAAGAAAACCAGATACATCCTTTACCTTATTTGGGGAGAAGTTTTCAACGCCGGTTATGGCGGCATTCACATCCTTGGGAGAAAAGAAGATAGCGGAAAATGAAGGAGAGGAAGCGGCAAAAGACGTGTACAGGGCGGGAATTGCATGCTTTACAGATGTGGAGGAGGAAAAAGCGTTTATTCAAATGGCGGCTACAGGCGCTAAAATAATCAGTATAATAAAGCCATATGCAGATAACCGGATAATTATTGAAAAGATAAAGAAAGCAGAGGAACAAGGGGCGTTTGCGGTTGGAATAGATATTGCAGGCGCATTTGATCACAATGGAGAATATGCAATTATTTCAGGACAGCATATGGCTCCTAAAAGTATGGAAGAAATCGGTATGATTGTCAAAAATGCTTCCCGTCCTTTTGTTATAAAAGGAATATTGAGTATGCAGGACGCCTATAAATGCCTGGAGGCAGGTGCAGAGGGGATTCTCATTTCCCGCCCATACCCGTTCCTGTCCGCCCCGCCACTGTCAAGGGTTTTGCGAAATATTAAAAAGGTGGCAGGGGGACAGGTGCCAGTACTTTTGGACTGGGGAATTTATAGTGGTGAGAATGTCTTTAAAGCGCTTGCACTGGGGGCAGACGGGGTCTGTATCCGCCGGTTAATAGGGCCAATGGGAAAGAAGGATACTATGCTTGACGCTATCAGACAGGTAAATGATGCGTTAAAAGGTTTAATGGCACAAACAGGCTGTTATGACCTTAACCATTTGGAGTCATCGGTAATTCAGGAAGGGTGAGTGGGTTTTTGGACGTTTCTTTCAGTCCTTTCCGATATTCGCCCGGAGTGCAGTTTATATACTGTCTGAAGACTTTGTTGAAATAACTGACATTATTAAATCCTACGCTAAAGGCAAGTTCTGATATGGAACGTGCAGCCGGGGCGCCGCTTTGTATCAGACTGACCGCTTTAAAAATACGGTATCTCATTAAGTATTCAATGGGGGAAAGCTGCAAAGTTCTTTTGAAACAACGGCAGCATTCGCTTTTGCTGATATGGACAAAATCAGCTATCTGCTCCAGGGAAATATGTTCAGAGTAATGCTCTTCCATATACATAATTGCTTCTTTTACCCTGACTTCATCAAGAGGGAGGCTGCCTTGCCGGCTGCTTCTGATATTTGGCGGAATAAAGTTTTCAAGCAGAGCAACCCAAAACTGGCAGAGGCAGGATTTGGTGATTAATTCATACCCATATTTTTTCTCCAGGCTGGCCCGGATTACGGAATGGACAACCGATATTAATTCTTTAAAAGCAGGTGTTTGTTCATTTAGTGGTATTACCCGATATGCGGGAGAACTAAGCAATGGGGACAGAAATTTATCATTCATCAGAGTATTTCCATATCCGAAGAGAAAAGAAGGATGGAAGGTGATGGAATATAGACAGCATTCTTCGGAAGAGTCCGGAGAAAGTACGGAATGTATCACATTCTGGCCAATAAAAACCCCCTGTCCCGATTGTATCCGGATTTTTTTATCATCTGTAATAAGACTGGCTTCCCCCTGATGGACATATATGATTTCAATTTCCGGGTGCCAGTTCCAAAGGATTTTATGCAGATACATTTTGGACAGTTCAATAAAAGAAACATGAACTGGATAGCCAAGCTCGCCATCTGTAAGCGATTTGCCACTGGAAAGATTTCTGTCAGAATTTTCAGGTACTTGCATAGGCACCTCCTTATCTTTGGCAGGAATGTTCAAATGGTTGCTATATCTTCATTTTATAATATTATCGGAAAAGATTCAATTTTAAAATAGGGAAACAGGATAGATTTTTAGAGATTATGTTGATATAATAAAAACCAGATGGCGCATAGTATGTCCAAAGCTTTTATGACTGACTGACACAGGGCGGGATTAGGCCGCATAGCTTAAGGTTAACAGAACACAGGAAAGCTGTGGAAGTTTTTATGGCAAATCAAAAATTGGAAACGCTATTGAATCTTGCGTTGGAAACAACAGAGGCAGACAGGCAAAAATCCGGTCAGTTAGAGGTTGGATATTCAGAAAAAGACAGTACATGGGAATTAATAGTAAAATACAACGGCGATATTGGAAGGCTGCAGGGGGTTGTCCGTGTGGAAGAGTTGATAGCCGGATATGCAATCGTAACGATTCCGGAGAACCTTATTGATACATTTACGCAATTAGATGAAATTGAATATGTGGAAAAACCCAAAAGGCTTTATTTTGCAACCCTTTCAGGGAAGCAGGCTTCCTGTGTGTTTCCGGTTACGGCACGGAGCCCGTATTTGACAGGCAGGGGTGTTTTGATTGCGGTAATAGACTCCGGGGATGGAGTTATTATATTGTCAATATATCATATTTAAGGAGGGTTTACATGAAGGTACTTGTAATTGGAGGTGTTGCTGCCGGAACAAAGACGGCGGCAAAATTAAAAAGGGAAGACAGGAGTGCACAGGTGACTTTGCTTTCCAAGAGCAGAGATATTTCCTATGCAGGGTGCGGACTTCCCTATTATGTAGGCGGCCTGATTCAGGAGAGAGAAGAGCTGATCGTTAATACGCCTGAAAAGTATGCTGCGCTTACAGGAGTGGAGGTGCTTACAGAAAAGGAAGCTACTGGCATTGATGTTCAGACAAAGTCAGTGAAGGTGAGAGACGCCAGGACCGGAGAAGAGGAAGTATTACATTATGACAAGCTGGTAATTGCCACAGGTGCGTCTCCGGCCGTTCCGCCTGTAAAAGGGATGGAGCTGGAAGGTGTATTTACCATAAGAACGCCGCAGGACGCCATTGGAGTACGGGCATTTGTGGAAGAAAACAGTGTCAAAAAGGCGGTAGTGGTAGGAGCTGGTTTTATTGGATTGGAGATGGCAGAAAATCTCCAGCAAAAAGGCGTTTCTGTTACGGTTATTGACTTTGCGCCCCAGATTATGCCCAATATTTTAGATCCGGAAATGGCAGCCTTTGGTAAAAAGCATTTGTTAAAGAAAGGCATCCGGGTAATTACAGGCACTAAAGCAGAAGAAATTTTGGGTGATGGCAGTGTAAATGCCATTAAGACCTCTGCCGGAATGCTAAGCTGTAATCTGGTAATTATGGCAGCAGGCATTCGTCCCAACACTGCATTCCTGGAAGGCAGCGGCATTGAGATGAACCGGGGGACGATTCTGGTAGACAGGGAAATGAAAACAAATCTTCCGGATATTTATGCGGCAGGGGATTGTGTACAAGTTACCAACCGTATAACAGGAGCCCCCCAGTGGTCGCCTATGGGGTCTTCCGCTAATATGGAAGGACGCACATTAGGGAAGGTCCTTGCAGGCGGAGAAACGGAATATCCGGGGGTGTTGGGAACCGGTGTAGTAAAACTGCCAGATCTTAACTGTGGACGTACAGGACTTACGGAAGAACAGGCCATAGCAGCCGGATATCAGGTGGAAACAGTTCTTGCAGTTACAGACGATAAGGCGCATTATTATCCTGATGCGGCATTTTTTGCCACAAAGCTTATTGCGGATAAAGAGAGCCATAAACTTCTCGGCATACAGGTGTTTGGACCAGGCGCAGTGGATAAGATGGTGGACATTGCTGTTATGGGAATTAACATGGGGGCAAAGCTGGAGGACTTTGAAAATGCGGACTTTGCATATGCACCGCCTTTTTCCACAGCAATCCATCCTCTGGTGCAGGCAGTATATGTGCTGCTCAATAAACTGAATGGAGATATGGTCAGCATGACGCCTGCAGAGTATGCAGCAGGTGCGGCGGAAGGATACAGGGTACTTGATGTGGCTCCCATGCCGTCTATCCGGGGTGCAGAGTATATTGAGCTTGCAAAAGTAAACGGTGAGCTTCCAGGCATTGGAAAGGATGAGAAATTACTGCTTGTCTGTGCGAAAGGAAAGAGAGGCTACTTCCTTCAGAACCGTCTGCGCCATTTTGGATATACCAACACTGTTGTGCTGGAAGGTGCAACATTCTTTAATGATGTAAAAGTGAAAAGCGCGGAAAACCAGGTTTCCAAGGAAGAAGAAACAAAAGTCAAAGCGCTTGGATTCCTGAAGGATAAAAGAACCCCTGACAAGTTTAATGGCCGTGTGATAACCAGAAATGGAAAGATTACAGCAGAAGAAGCAAAGGCAATCGCGGAAGCGGCAGAGAAATTTGGAAGCGGTGAAGTTACCATGACCTCCCGTCTTACGATGGAAATACAGGGAGTTCCTTTTGAGAATATTGAACCTCTCAGGGAATATCTGCTTGAAGCAGGTCTGGAAATGGGAGGCACAGGCTCCAAAGTACGTCCTGTAGTATCCTGTAAGGGAACCACATGTCAGTATGGCCTGATAGATACCTTTGGATTATCAGAGGAAATTCATGAAAGATTCTTTCATGGGTACGCGAATGTCAAACTGCCTCATAAGTTTAAAATCGCAGTGGGCGGATGTCCCAATAACTGCGTAAAACCGGATCTGAACGATTTGGGTATCATTGGACAGCGGGTACCCCAGATTGATCCGGAGAAATGTAAGGGATGTAAGGTTTGCCAGGTAGAAGCAAACTGTCCGATTAAGGTCGCCGGGGTAAGGGATGGCAAGCTGGTGATTAATCAGGAGGAATGCAATCACTGCGGACGCTGTATGGGTAAATGTCCTTTTGGCGTGCTGGAAGATTATGTCAATGGCTATCGTGTTTACATAGGCGGACGCTGGGGCAAGAAGGTAGCACAGGGCCGTTATCTGGATAAGGTATTTACAGATAAAGAAGAAGTGCTTTCCATTGTGGAAAAAGCGATATTGCTGTTCCGCGAACAGGGGATTACAGGGGAACGCTTTGCAGACACAGTGGCAAGAATTGGATTTGAAAAAGTACAGGAGCAGCTTCTTGCAGATGATCTGCTGGCAAGAAAGCAGGAAAACATATCTGCACAGAAACATATGAAAGGCGGCGCTACCTGTTAAAGATGTGCCCTGTTTGCCTGTCACTTCTAATGGTGGGTAAACAGGGCATGATTCAATAAATCAGTTATTTGAGCAAGGTCCATGGTATATTTTCCATTTTATTGTCGGGGAATCCTCAAAGAAAGAAGGCGTGTTCTGTAACTGCGCGTCCATGGAGGTCCGGGAAACCGTAAAAGCAGTCATCCTGCCTTTGATGCAAATAGTCACTTTCAGATTGTGCTTTTCCAATATCTTTCCGGATTTTGTCGCCTTCATTCGTCGTCTCTTCCCTGGTACCCTTCCCCCAAATCCATAGCCAGCAGTCATTAATAAAAGAAGATAATAACACAGAAAGGAAGTCTGGAAAGGAATGAAGCTGATTGCAAAATACATAAAAAGACATCTGGGAATTTTCCTGTTGTCTACCTTTTTCCTGACAGTGGAAGCTATGGCGGATCTTCTGCAGCCTGCCTTTATGTCTTACATTGTGGATGAAGGAGTAAGAAATGGGGATATTGGAAGGATTTTGTTTTATGGAATTATTATGATTGGAATTGCTTTTGCTGGCGCTGTGGGCGCCGTTATGCGTAACCGGTTTGCCAGCCGTACTTCCCAGACGATTGGCCGTGAGCTGCGCCGCGATATCTACCACAATGTACAGCAGCTATCTATGGAAAACATAGACCGCCTGCAGCCTGCGTCCATTATTACCCGCATGACAAATGATGTAACACAGATACAGGATTTTATTAACAGCATTATGCGTATGATGGTAAAAGCTCCAATTACCTGTATTGGCGCTACTGCGCTTATAATGTTTCAGACACCGGCTCAGGCGCCTGTTATGGCGGCTATTGTTTTTGTTGTTTTTCTGCTGATTATGGGAAATATGAAGATTGGTTATCCCAGGTTTGGTATGGTGCAAAATAGACTGGATCGGTTAAATGGCGTCACAAGGGAATTTCTCTCTGCGATCCGTGTTGTGAAGGCGTTTCATGGGGAGAAAGAGGAAACTGCAAAATTTGAAGAAGCGTCCCATGATCTTGGGGCGGCCAATACAGCGGCTTTACGGACAATGGCGGTGTTTTCTCCCTTTATCAATCTGACCATTAATTTGGGGATTGTGCTTTTACTGTGGATTTCAAAAAGTCAGAAAAGCTCTGAGATAGGAAGGCTGATGGCATCAGTTAATTATATGACACAGGTTTTGTTTTCCGTTATGATGATTTCAAATTCATTAAATACAGCGGTCCGTGCTTTTGCATCTTCCGGGAGGATAAAAGAAGTTCTTGAGGAAAAGCCTGTCCAGCCTGTTCCAAGGAAACCGCTGACTCCTGAAATAACAGGCGATATCCGTTTTAAACATGTATTTTTTGCCTATGCAGGAGCAGGAAAGGAATCTCTTCGGGATATTGATATACATATAAAGCCTGGAGAGACAGTTGGAATCATTGGATCTACCGGAGCCGGAAAAACAACATTGGTAAATTTAATTCCACGCCTTTATGATGCCACACAGGGAAAGGTGTTGATAGATGGATGCGATGTGACACAGATAGATACAAAATTACTTCGGAGCGCTGTTGCTGTGGCGCCTCAGAAGGCGTTGCTTTTTTCGGGAACCATCAGGGAAAACCTGCGTTGGGGACGGCCGGATGCTGGTGAGGACGAACTGCGCCAGGCAGCAGAGACCGCCTGTGCCCATACGTTTATTGAACAAAGCCTGCAAGGATATGAGACTTTGCTTGGGCAGGGAGGCGTGAACCTTTCCGGCGGACAAAAGCAACGGCTATCCCTGGCACGAGCGCTTGTACGAAAGCCGCGGATATTAATTCTTGACGATTGCACCAGTGCGCTGGATGCCCGGACAGAATCAGCAGTTCTTGAGAATCTCCGCAATAGGGCAGGGAACATTACCGTGCTTTTGATTGGACAGAGAATTTCTACTGTAATGGGGGCGGATCATATTCTTTGCATGGACAATGGCTGTGTGCAAGGCTATGGGACGCATCAGGAATTGATGGATACTTGTAAAACTTATCAGGCAATTTACCATTCGCAGATTGGAGGTGGAATAAATGGCTGAAAAAAACGGAAGTGTGCCGCCGGCAAACTTAACTGGCATATCCCGTCCCGGAAGAGGAAGCGTTGTGGTAAAGCCTAAAAACATGAAGGGAACCTTGGGACGTCTTTTCCAGCTGACCAGGGGACAAAGAAGGGGGCTGGGATGGATACTTCTTTTGTCTGCGTTTGCCTCCCTTTCGTCCATACTGTCACCTTATGTGGTGGGAAGGGCCGTGACAGCAATCAGTGATGGAAAGGGGATTTTATGGACATTGCTTTGTCTGATGGGATTGTATATCTGTGACTGGCTGATAAAATTTCTGCAGGCTTTTTTTATGGCATCCATTGGCCAGCGTGTTATTGATTATATCCGAAGAACGCTTTTTAACAAAGTCAAAGAGCTGCCTCTTTCTTTTTTTGACAGGCACAGACATGGGGAGCTGATGAGCCGTCTGACTAATGATGTGGATAATATCAGTACTACAATTTCCAATTCACTGACGCTGCTTTTGACCCACAGCTTTACAATTTTTGGTATCTTTATAATGATGGTAACATTAAGCCCTCTTTTGACGCTGGTTGCAATGGCTGGCGTCGGGTTCCTATTTCTTTTGACAAAGGCGGTAACGAAGCATACAAAAAAGCTTTTTTCGCAGCAGCAGAAAAGCCTTGGAGCGCTAAACGGACAGATAGAGGAGAGTATTTCTGGTTTGTCTGTTGTAAAGACCTTTAGCCGTGAAGAAGAAATGGAGCGGGAGTTTGAGAAAAAAAATGACACTCTCTGGGGGGTATCTGTCAGGGCATTAATCTGGTCTGGGTATCTGATGCCGCTTATGAATGTGATAAATAATATGTGTTATGTAGCCGTTGCGGTTTTCAGTGGAATTTTATATGTGGATGGTAGAATATCCGATATAGGACTGATTACCAGTTTTTTGCTGTATGTGCGCCAGTTTACCCGCCCTTTTGTGGAGGTTGCCAATATTTACAATAATTTTCAGACAGCAGTTGCCGGAGCGGAGCGAGTGTTTGAGATTCTGGACGAACAGAGGGAACCGGAAGATAAGGAAAATGCCATCCCTCTTACGCAGCCGCGGGGGAAAATTGAATTTTGCCATGTAAAGTTTGGTTACCTGCCGGATCAGCTGGTGCTGAAAGATATTTCAGTAAAAATACCTGCCGGAACCCAGGCTGCTATTGTAGGGGCCACAGGTTCGGGAAAGACTACAATTATTAACCTGCTTACCAGGTTTTATGATGTTATGGAGGGAAGTATTCTGCTGGACGGCTATGACCTGCGGGATTACCGGATGGAGGATCTGAGGGCGGCATTTGGGGTCGTTTTGCAGGATACGGCGCTTTTTGCCGCATCAGTCAGGGATAATATCTGTTATGGACACCCGGAGGCAGAAATAGAGCAGGTCCGCCAGGCGGCAAAGGCAGCAGGCGCGGATGGGTTTATCAGCCGGCTTCCTGAAGGGTATGACACAGTTTTGACACAGGGAGGGCTGGAGCTGTCGCAAGGGGAGAGACAGCTTATTACGATTGCAAGGGCAGTACTTGCCAATGCACCCATATTGATTCTGGATGAGGCTACCAGTTCAGTTGATACTGTTACAGAACAAAAAATCAGGCATGCCATGCTGAAAATTTGTGCAGACCGCACTTCTGTTATTATCGCCCATCGTCTGTCAACTATCCGGGATTCCGATTTGATTATTTTTCTTGAAGAGGGGGAGATTGCGGAACTGGGAACCCATGAGGAATTAATGGAACTGGACGGTCGTTATGCGCAAATGTTCAGAATGCAGACGGGCTCTTGTTTTGGAGATTTGGGATGATGAGGAAAGCGCAATATACTGTAAAGCATTTCTCTTGCCGGATTATAATTTATGTGATACACTTTTAATCAAAATTGTTTTGGAGGATGATTATGGGGTTTGATGAATTAGCTGATTTACTATTTCCAAATATAGTTACTACCAGAGAAGAGTTGGAACAAAGATTTCCCGATCGAAGGATGGCGCAGGGAGCAAATGTTACGCGGATAGGACCCAGTCCAACAGGATTTGTTCATTTGGGAAATCTTTATAATGCAATAATTGGAGAACGGCTTGCGCACCAGACAGACGGTATTTTTTATCTGCGTATAGAGGATACGGATGATAAAAGAGAAGTTCCCGGCGCTGTTTCTACCATAATTAATGCAATGACATATTTTGGTGTAAATTTTGACGAAGGTGCCACTGCAGAGGGAGATAATGGGGAATATGGGCCCTACAGACAGCGGCAGAGAAAAAATATTTACCAGACCTTTGCCAAGTGGCTGGTCAGGCAGGGAAAGGCATACCCATGTTTCTTGTCGGAAGAAGAGGTCAGCGCTATTCGTGAGGAGCAGAATGAAAAAAAAGAAGATATTGGAATTTATGGAAGATATGCAGAGAAGAATAGAAAGCTTACCCTCAGTGAGATTAAAGAAAAGATAGAAAAGGGACACAAATGGGTGCTGAGATATAAAGGTTGTTTAAATTCTGACTATATAACCGTTGACGATGCTATCAGGGGCAGACTGGAAATGCCAAGAAATTTCCATGATTTTATTATTCTGAAAAGTGATGGGATACCAACCTACCATTTTGCCCATGTAGTTGATGACCACCTGATGCGTTCCACCCATGTCATCCGGGGAGAAGAGTGGATACCATCTTTGCCGATTCATATTGAACTGTTCAGGGAATTTGGATGGGAACACCCGATTTACTGCCATACGGCTACTTTAATGAAAATTGAAGGCAGCAGCAAGAGGAAACTTTCCAAGAGAAAGGACCCGGAGCTGGCGCTTTCCTACTATCAGGAGGAAGGAATTCCACAGGATGCCGTATGGGAATTTCTCCTGACAATTCTTAACTCTAATTATGAAGAGTGGAGAATTGCCAATCCGGCCAGCGACTACAGGACATTTCCCTACTCACTTGAAAAAATGTCAACCTCCGGGGCGCTTGTTGATCTTGACAAGCTAAGAGACGTTTCCAAAAACGTTGTCAGCCGGATGACTGCAGAAGAAGTTTATGAGAAGTGGTATGGCTGGTGCATGAAGTACGATGAAGCTTATGCCGGACTTCTTGGCAAATATAAAGACCGTACAATTGCTGCGCTTAATGTGGGCCGTGGAGGAGATAAACCGAGACGGGACATTGAAACCTGGAAACAGGCCGGCCAATTTATGAGTTTTTATTTTGACGAAAAATTTGAAATTGTAGATACAATGCCTGAAGAATGTGATAAAGAGATGATTGGCAGCTTTTTCCGGCAATATCTTGAAAGAATTGATTATAACGACGACTCCGCCGTATGGTTTGGAAAGGTCAAGGAACTGACAGAAGAGTTTGGATTTGCAGTTAAGCCAAAAGATTACAAGAAAAATCCTGCTGCATATAAGGGCAGCATTGTCCATATTACGAACATGCTCCGCGTGGCGCTTACAGGACGTTCCAATGCACCGGATATCTGGGATGTAACCCATGTGCTTGGAGAAGAGAGGGCTAAAGAGCGGCTTTCCAGGTGGCTGTAGTATACCTTAAAACCCTATACAATTTGGCAAGGCATATGACTTTTGTGAAAAAGTATGAGAGTTTGTCAAAGGCATAGGGTTTTCTTAAAAACAGGACTGTTGCTGTGGACAAAATGTGGGATTTCCATTATAATAAATAATGTCGTATTTGAAGTAACAGGCATAGATGTTACTGGCTATGATTCATCAGTAATATTGTAGAGAGAAAGGATATAAAATATGGACGAAAAATTCAGAAAAGAGATGGAAGAAAACGGGGCAGATGTGGAAACAACTGTGAAACGTTTTATGGGAAATGAAAAGATGTATATGAAATTCATTATGAAATTTCTGGATGACAATAATTACGATAAATTAAAGGAAAATTTAAGTAAAGGGGATTATGAGGAAACTTTTAACAGCGCCCACACATTAAAAGGGGTTGCTGCTAATCTTGGAATCGATCCTGTCTGTGCGCTTGCAGCAGAAATATCCGATCTTTTAAGACATAAAAAGACAGGGGATGAGGTGGATGTCAACAAGCTGAATGAGCTGACAGAGCAGTTGGGAGAGGCTTATTTCCGTTTTAAGAAAATACTGGAGGCCAACAGGCAATAATCTTAAAATTAATTGACAATTTTATCGTAAAATGGTAAGTTAGATTATAAGATTAATTATTAAGACTAAATGAAAATGGTGAGGAGATGTCATGAGCAGGCAGCAGATATTGATTGTTGATGATGAAGAGATAAACCGTGGAGTACTTAAAGGTGTGTTTGAGAGAGAATATGACATTCTCGAAGCTGCCAATGGGGAAGAAGCAATTGCCCTGATTGAGAGCAGCCCGAACATTGTACTTATTTTGATGGACGTTGTGATGCCTGTACTTAATGGCTTTGGTGTTCTGCGGTATATGAAAAGACATGAACTGCAGGGAAAAATTCCTGTAATACTGATTACAGGGGAAACAATTGAGGACAGTGATGACCAGGCGTATTCTTTTGGCGTGGCGGATGTGATGCACAAGCCTTTTTATCCCCATATTGTAAGCCGCCGGGGGAAGAATATTATTGAGTTGTATCAGAATAAACATTATATGGAAGAGCGGCTTAAGGAGCAGGAGAAAGCCATCAGGGAGCAGGAAAAGAAAATCCGTGAAAACAACGAATTTATGATTGACGCCTTAAGCTCGGTGGTAGAATTCCGAAGTCTTGAGACAGGAGAGCATGTAAGAAGAATTAAATACTTTACAAGAATTATGCTTAATTATCTTTCACGGTATTTCCCCAAATATGGACTAACACCTGAAAAGGTGGATGAAATTGCCAGGGCGTCGGCAGTGCATGATATTGGGAAAATTGGTATTCCTGATTCTATTTTGCTAAAACCAGGAAGGCTGACAGCAGAAGAATTTGAAGTAATGAAAACGCATACGACAATTGGGTGCGAGATGCTGGAAAAATTTAAAAATGGTGAGGAAGGCGATTTTTACAGATATTGTTATGAGATATGTCGTCATCACCATGAAAGATGGGACGGCAACGGATATCCGGATCATCTTGCAGGGGACGAGATCCCGTTAAGCGCCCAGATTGTTGCCGTAGCAGATGTATATGATGCGTTGGTAAGCCATAGGGTGTATAAAGAGCCATATGCGAATGACACTGCATATGATATGATTATGAATGGTGAGTGCGGGCAGTTTTCACCGGACGTAATGGAGTGTTTTAAACTTGCCAAAGACGATTTCTTTAATATTGTGGAAGTAGTTAAGTTGTTTAAATTTTCGTAATATCAGTAATTGGTAAGCAGGCAGCAAAAGGGGAGTAATGATTTGCTGCCTTTCTTGCGGTTTTAGTTTAGAGGAGGAATTTTTATGGAACCAGGCGAAAGCAGTATATTTCCTGTAGATGACGCGTTGGAAATGATTCTCATATTTGATGAGATGGGAGAAATATCCTATGCAAATGAGGCAGCCCGAAAAGGACTGGAATATGATGAAGACATTTATGGAAACAATATCAGTGATATTTTTCCTAATGAATTCAGGACAGGAGAGGATGGATTTGAAACAGACTGTCCAATTGGTTATGAATTGCAGAACCTTGTGGCATACCGAAAGAATTTTACCTGTTTTCCAGTGAAAGCAAGGATTATAGAAAGTAAAACCCATCCGGGAAAGTATATCTGCATGGCGGATGACACGGTAGAAAAAGAATATCTGAACAGAGAAATTATACAGGCAAAGCAGGAAGCCAAAGAAGCGCAGAAAGTAAAAACGGAATTTGTTGCAAATGTAACCCATGAACTTAGAACCCCTGTAAACGGCGTTTTAGGTAATGTCCGTGAATTGATTTGCGATGAAAAAGATCCAAAGAGATCCAAATCCCTCTGGACGATTTCCCGCTGCTGTGAGGACATGAATAAAATTATTGACAACATACTTGATTTCTCTAAACTTGAAGCAGGAAAATTTACTTTAGAGCCCAGGAAGTTTAACACCAGGGAAATGCTGGATTATGTGAAATCCAATCATGCCAGCAAAATTACGGAAAAAGGGCTGGAATTTTTTATGACGGTATCTCCTCAGGTGCCGGAATATGTCATAGGCGATGAATTGCGGATTGAACAGATACTTAATAATTTCCTCTCCAATGCGCTTAAATTTACTGCCACAGGCAAGGTCACTGTTGAAGTATTAAAGACAGCCCAGGTAAATGATCAGATAGAACTGTTTTTTATTGTAATAGATTCAGGAATAGGTATTGACAAAGCAGATAAGGATAAACTGTTTGAAAGCTTTTCACAGGTGGACGCTTCTATTTCGAGAAAATATGGGGGCACAGGTTTGGGACTTAATATCTGCAAACAGCTTGTGGAGCTGATGGGCGGAAGAGTTGGTGTGGAAAGTGAAAAAGGAACGGGAAGCGCATTTTCTTTCTCTGTGTGGGTGGGAAGCTGTGAAGAAGGAGCAGCCTCGTCCCAGACGGATGCGTTAAAGATGGCGGCTTATACCTCTGCATCTATGTCCGTTCTTGCCGGGGAAGAACAGGAAAACATCAAAAATTACGGCACACCGGAAAATAAAGAAGCCCTTAAGAGAAATCTGTCAAAGCTGATCCTTTGTGTGGAAATGGAAAACTGGGAAAAAGCGGAGATGTTTATGGAAACAATCAGACAGCTGGCAGAAGGGGCGCCCCGTGAAGTGGGACGCATCATTCTGAAGCTGAAAATGGCGGTTCAGAAAGAAAACTATGATAAGGTATCCGCTGGTTATGAAGAATTGAAAGCTTTCCTGCAGTAAAAGGAGGTATAAGGATGATTTACAATGACAGAGGCATAGATAGAAATACAGTTCTCATTGTGGATGATGTGGAGGTAAACAGGGCCATTCTTGAGGAGATTATTAAGGGAATGGGGTATCACCCCATTCAGGCGGAAAGCGGAGAAGAAGCCCTTGAGAAATTAAAGGACTGCACCCCCCAGCTGATTTTGTCTGATATATCCATGCCGGGCATGAACGGATATGAGCTGTGCAGGACATTAAAATCAAATGAAAAAACCAGAGATATTCCCGTAATATTTATTTCGGCAAATGATGATTCCCAGGATATTGTGGAGGGATTTTCCATGGGGGGCGAGGATTATATCACCAAGCCTTTTATCCCGGAGGAAGTACAGGTGCGCGTGCGGGTTCAGCTGCGTCTCCATGAGATGACTTATGAACTGATGGAAATGAACAGACGGCTGCAGGTTTCTGTTAATGAGCAGTTAAAGCAGATGGAGATGGAAAAAAAGAACATTCTCTATGCACTTGCAGATATTGCAGCACAAAATTCCGTTAACGACAGAAAATATACACAGCGTCTTAAGGAAAACTGCCGGACCATTGCACAGGGAATGCAGCTTTCCCCTCTGTTTGAAGAAAAAATTTCAGACACTTATATTGATACGATAGAGCTGGCGGTGCCTCTTTGCGATATAGGAAACATAGGGGTTCCAAAGGAAATTTTACAGAAGAATGGGAATCTGACAAAGGAGGAAGAAGCAACCCTGCAAAGCCATACCTCCATAGGAGCGAAGCTGCTAAGCGATTTGAAAGGGAGCAGCGATCAGAATGATTTTATCAGAATTTCCGGGGATATGGCCCATCATCATCATGAAAACTGGGATGGAAGCGGCTATCCGGAGGGACTTAAAGGAAATGAAATTCCTCTTTCTGCCCAGATTGTTTCTTTGGCGGACCGGTATTGTATGCTGACCGGTAAGGAAGAGCGCAGCAGAAAAGAGGCTCTTGCAATAATGCAGGAGGAAGCAGGAATAAAATTTAATCCTGATATTTTTGATATTTGTTGTAAAATATCACGTCAGTTATGCTAACGGCAATTGTTATATGCCGGCGAAAAGCTTGACTATTTAGACGGAGGGACAGGTTTTGATAACGGACGAGGAATTTAAAAGAATATCAGTTTATATGAAACAGCATTATGGCATCGATTTAAGTCAAAAGAAAGTTATTGTAAATGGAAGACTGGAAAAGTATGTCAGATCAGAGGGCTGGAAAAGTTTTAACGCTTTTATGGATGAGGTGGAAAAAGATCCGGACGGCGCCTCCGGGAAAATGCTGGTAAATCTGCTGACTACCAATCATACTTATTTTATGAGGGAATTTGAGCATTTTGACTTTTTTAAAGGTGTGGTGCTTCCATGGATTAAAAAGAAAGAAATCGGAAGAAAGGATGTGCGTATCTGGTGCGGCGCTGCCTCCACAGGAGAGGAGCCTTATATGATTGCCATGGTTTTGGCGGATTTCTTTGGGCTGGACCGGAGTCATTGGGATACCAGAGTGCTGGCTACAGATATATCTACTAAGGTATTAAGGCAGGCAATGGCAGGCATATACAGTGCGGACAAAATTTCAAAAATGCCGGAACAATGGAAAAAACACTTTTTTTCGGATATCGGAGGTGGTCAGTACAGAGTAAAAGACGAGCTGAAAAAAGAAGTGATTTTCCGTCAGTTTAATTTAATGGATCCATTTCCATTTAAGAAAAAAATGCACACTATATTTTTGCGTAATGTTATGATATATTTTGATGAGAAGACTAAGCGGGAACTGATTCAAAAGGTGTACAACACTCTTGAGCCGGGAGGATATCTTTTTATCGGGACAACGGAAACCCTAGACAGGGATGATGCACCGTTTCAGATTATCCAGCCGTCAATATTTAGAAAAAAGGAAGGATAGGATGAACATATGCAGCCAATTAGGGTATTGATAGTAGAAGATTCCATTGTTTTTAGAGAATTGCTGGTTCAAAATCTGAATAAAGACCCGGCAATACAGGTGGTGGCAACTGCAAAGGACCCCTTTGAGGCAAGGGATGCTATTTTAGCCTATAAACCGGATGTTATGACGCTGGATGTAGAACTGCCAAGAATGAGCGGAATAGAGTTTTTGCGGAAACTGATGCCTCAGTATCCCCTGCCTGTTGTAGTAATCAGTTCTTTAAGTGATAAAGTATTTGACGCTTTAAATGCCGGGGCGGTGGATTTTGTTGCCAAACCTGCAGTTTCCAGCCGGAAGCAGCTGGAAGACTTTATAAGAAATGAACTATTGGTAAAGATTAAAATTGCTTCCACTGCCAGGATTGGCAACATAAAAAAAGCGGTTATGATGCAGGGTCAGCATCAGCTTTCCGTAAAGGGTAACGATCTGCTTGTGGCAATCGGAGCCTCCACTGGCGGAACAGAAGCCATTTTATCAGTGGTAAAGGAATATGGAACAGATATTCCGGGAATTGTGGTAGTGCAGCATATGCCGCCGGGCTTTACGGAAATGTATGCAAAAAGGCTAAATGACCAGTGCCGGATTCAGGTAAAGGAAGCAAGGACAGGAGACAGAGTTCTGCCCGGACACCTTCTGATTGCTCCGGGAGGGGATATGCACATGCACCTGGTAAAGGTGAACGGCTCTTATCAAGTGGAGATTAAGAAGGGACCTAAGGTAAATGGTCATTGCCCTTCCGTGGATGTATTGTTCCAGTCAGTTGCAAAGGCGGCGGGAGCCAATGCGGTGGGAATTATTTTAACCGGTATGGGAGGCGATGGGGCAAAAGGCCTTCTTGCCATGAGGCAGGCGGGAGCCAGGACCATAGGGCAGGACGAATCCACCTGTGTGGTATATGGCATGCCTAAAGTTGCGTATGATATAGGTGCAGTGGAATATCAGGAGAAATTATCCAAGATTCCTGAAAGAACCTATGCACTGTTAAACAGAATGAGATAAATTTGAATGATAAAGGAGAAAAGGCATGAAAATTCTACTGGCAGAAGACGATTTTGTAACAAGGAAGTTTATGGTGAATTTCCTGTCAAAGTATGGGGAATGTGATGTTACTGTAGACGGAATGGAAGCAGTGGACGCATTTATGATGGCTTTGGAAGATGATGAACCTTATGATCTGGTATGTCTGGACATCATGATGCCGGTTATGGATGGATATCAGGCGCTTCTTGGTATCCGTAACCTTGAGAAGGAAAGAAATATCTCCCCGGATAAGGCAGTAAAGGTTATTATGACAACTGCGCTGAATGATGAAAAAAATGTAAAAATGGCATTTGAGCTGGGATGCACTGTGTATTCCGGCAAGCCCATTGACCAGGGACGGTTTGAGCAGGCACTGCAGAAACTGGAACTGATATAACAAAAGAGTCTATTAGAACTTGCAGGAAAGGAGAAGGATATGGCTGAGGAATTTAGCACAGAAGGCATGTTAGACATGTATCTGTTTGAGAACGAACAGCTTTTAGAGCAGCTGCAGGAAAGAGTTCTTGACCAGAAGGATGCCGAATGCTTTGACGAAGACAGCATAAACGAAATATTCAGAACGATGCATACCATTAAAGGCTCCTCAGGTATCATGATGTTTGATAATATAACGGCTGTGTCGCATAAGCTTGAAGATGTCTTTTACTACCTAAGAGAATCCCATCCGGAAAACGTGCCTCATCTGGAGCTGGTGGAACATGTATTGGAGGTAGAAGATTTTATCTCAAATGAAATGGAGAAAATTCGTAATGGGGATCCGGTTGACGGAGATGCCAGCGAATTAATAGCAAATCTTGATCAATTTTTGAATATGATCAAGAATGGTGTGACGAAAGCGGGGGTAAAGCCGCCGCCGGAAAATGTTCATGAAGAACCAAAACAGTTTTATATAGCGCCTGTTGCTACAAGCGCAAGCCGGTTCTATAAAATTTATATTACCTTTTTCCCTGAGACGGAAATGGCAAATGTGCATGCGTACAAAACGGTATACGCATTAAAGGAGCTGGCAGAGGATCTGCTCTACTCTCCGGAGGACATTATTTCGGATGAGTCAAGCGCTGAGCTTATTATAAAAGAAGGGTTTAGAATTTTGCTGCAGGCACAATGCGGCGAAGATGAAATCCGTAAGCTGATTGGCGTAGGATATGACATTAAACAGGTTGATATTTATGAATGTCATGCGGAAGAGTTTTTGCAGGGATTCGATTTTGGCCAGCCCAAATTGCAGATTGACCTGGAATCCAGTGTGGAAGAGATTGAGAGCAAAGCCCAGGCTGCCCAGGATGAGAAGGAGGCGGCACAGCAGGCCGCTGAAAAGCCTAAGATAGCCCCAGGAGATTTTGTTATCAAATCCAAGGCCCCAGGCAAGCCCAAAACCCTGGCGAAGGATCGCAGTAAAGCAGAAAAGGCCTCCTTCATTAGTGTCAATGTAAGCAAAATGGATCAGTTAATGGATCTGATTGGGGAACTGGTAATTTCAGAGTCAGTGGTGCTGCAAAATCCTGATCTAAAAGTGCCTGGTTTAAACCTGAACAGCTTTAATAAGGCAGCAGCCCAGATGTCCAAAATTTCAACGGATTTACAGAATGTTATAATGTCCATGAGAATGGTTCCGCTAACCAATACATTCCAGAAAATGAATCGTATTGTCTTTGACGTTTCCAGAAAACTGGGAAAAGACATTGAATTTGAAATGATTGGAGAACAGACGGAAGTTGATAAAAACATTATAGAACACATTTCTGACCCGCTGATGCACTTGGTAAGGAATGCCGTTGACCATGGCATTGAAACCAATGAGGAACGGGCAGAAAGCGGAAAACCGGATAAAGGAAAAGTTACGCTTTCTGCAAGAACAGAGGCTGGTAAGGTCTGGATTAGTGTGGAGGATAATGGAAAGGGGCTTGACAGGGAGAAGATTTTAGCCAAGGCAAGAAAGCAGGGGCTGCTTGAAGATGGCAAACCGGATTCTGCTTATACGGATAAAGAGGTTTACCAGTTTATCACTCTCGCCGGCTTTTCAACTAATGAGCAGGTTACTGAATATTCAGGCAGAGGCGTTGGCATGGATGTGGTAGTCCAGAATATCCAGTCTATTGGCGGTGTGCTTGATATTGACAGCAGTCCGGGGTTAGGTTCTATAATGAGTCTTAAAATACCCCTTACACTGGCAATCATTGACGGAATTGTTATGGAAACCGGAAATTCTTCTTTTGTGCTGGAAACCGGCGTCATTAAACAGTTTGTCAGCGTGCGGGAAGAAATGATGATTCATGAGCCTGACGGTGATGAATATATTATGATCCGCGGAGAATGCTATCCTGTTATACGGTTAGGAAAGTGGTATGGTCTGCATGAATATCAGGAATCGGTGGAAGATGGAATGATGCTTATTCTTGAAGTGGAGGACAAGAAAATTTGCCTGTTTGTTGATAAGCTGATTGGTGAACAGGAAATCGTTGTAAAACCAATTCCTTCATATATTAAAAAAGTAAAAGGTTTATCCGGTTGTACACAGCTTGGTGACGGCAGTATTGCTTTGATACTTGATCCAGGCGGACTAATATAATAAAAAAGAAAGGAACGTTTGGCCAATGGGTGAAAAGAGCGATTTGAGAAAAAGGGTAGGGGATTCTGGGGCTGATTCAAACGAATTTGATACACAAAGAGAAAAATACATGACCTTTAAGTCAGGAAATGAATATTTTGGTTTAAAAATTCAGTATGTAAATGAAATTATTCAGTTTCAGGCCATCACTGCAATTCCGGAGACAGAAGATTATATTAAGGGACTTATAAACTTAAGGGGAAAAGTGATACCTGTAATTGATGTACGCCTGCGGTTTAAGCAGGAGCCTTTTGAGTATAATGACAGAACCTGTATTATTGTGATTAATGTAAAGTCCACAGTGGTAGGTCTAATTGTGGAGAAGATAGCAGAAGTTGTTGAGATCAAGGAGGAAAATATCCTGCCGCCCCCTACTATCGGACGTGTGGATAAGGCGCATCACAAATATGTATATGGAATTGGTAAGGTGGGAGATTCGGTCAAATTATTGCTTGATCCTGATAAATTGTTAAATGATGATGATTTGTCAATTGCTGAACAGGCAAATGATATGATTTTAGATGAAGATTGAGAGGTATTATGAAATGAAAAACATGAAGATGAAAACGAAGCTAATAATTGGTTTTCTTGTTCCTACTTTTTTTATGATTTTAAATCTTATATTCAGTGACCTCACTACAAAGTCAGCGGCAGCCATTACTGACGAAGCGCGGAAGCAGGCTTACACAAGAAATTCAACTATTTTTACCTTTGCGGTTGCAGTGGTCAGTGTTACAATTACGCTGGTAATTGCCATACTTCTGATAAAGACAATTGAAAAATCTGTCAAGCAGCTTTCCGATGCGGCAAAGGATATTGCTGCCGGGCGTGTGAATATTGAGATGGTGAAGTATAACAATGATGAATTTGGCGAATTGGTTGATGAATACAATAAGGTAATTGACAACATTAAATACCAGTCCAAGGTTGCGGAAGAGGTATCAAACGGAAATCTGACCATTACAGTGGTTCCCAAGTCCCCAGACGACCTGCTTGGAAATTCCTTAAAGAAACTGGTGGAAGATAACTTAAATGCACTTTCCAATATCAGCGATGCAGGGGCGCAGGTTACGATTAGCTCTTCACAGGTGGCAAGTGCAAGTCAGGCACTGGCGCAAGGATCCACTCAGCAGGCAAGCGCTATCCAGGAGATTACAGCGTCTATTGATGAGATTGCGGATAAGACAAGACAAAATGCAGTTGAGGCAAATGAAGCGGCAGGTCTGGTTGTCAAGGCAATTGACGATGTAAAACGTGGAAATAAGCAGATGCAGGATATGATGGCTGCAATGCAGGATATCAATAAATCCTCTGAAAGTATTTCAAAAATCATTAAAGTAATTGATGATATTGCATTCCAGACGAATATTCTTGCTTTAAATGCTGCAGTGGAAGCTGCAAGGGCCGGAGACGCAGGTAAAGGCTTTGCAGTGGTGGCAGAAGAGGTCAGAAGCCTTGCGGCTAAGAGTGCGTCAGCGGCTGCTGAAACAGCAGAGTTGATAGAGGCGTCCATTTTGAAGGTTAATTCAGGCTCCAAGATTGCAGATGATACGGCAAAGGCTATGGATGCAATTGCCAAGGTAGTACAGGAAAGTGAAATGATTATCAATGGCATTGCAGAATCCTCCAATTACCAGGCAACTGCAGTGGCACAGATTGAGCAGGCAATCTCTCAGGTATCACAGGTTGTGCAGACCAACTCTGCAACCAGTGAAGAATGTGCGGCAGCCAGCGAGGAACTTTCTAACCAGGCATCCAGAATGCGTGATATGCTCACCATTTATAATTTGGGTGCAGGAAGTGCGAATATGGGAGGCGGCAGAAGCTCTTCTTCTTACAGAAGCTCTTCCTCTATGCCAATGGATGATTATAATGAACAGGTGATTTCCTTAGGCGATGGTTTTGGAAAATACTAGGGAAAAATAGAAAAGATAAGGCACAGGATTTTCCTGTGCCTTATTCAGATCTTAATAAAATTATTTTTTTATGGTTTATTTCCGTATGCTGATTGCCGGAACCATCCAGACCTTTGCAATTACTGCGCACAAGAGGGAATAGATTTTGAGAGTCCGGAATTTAGAGATAATCAGGGAAATACGAGAATTCAGTTTTTGTGGGATCAGACGCTGACTCCGGAACAGGTAAATCGTATGCTGCCAGAGGAAGCCAAAGAATTTGCAGGAAAAGCTGCTCCGCCGGAAGGCTTTGAAACAGGAGTGGAATTTGACAAATACAGGATAGATGCCGCTTTGAGAAGCACTATGCCAAAACAGATTGTTCCCAGCATTGATTCCACAGGGCACGGAACATCTGTGGCTGCAATTGCAGCAGCAGGAGGAAGGCTTTTGGAGGGCCAGTATCAGGGGGTGGCGCCGGAAGCCCAGCTTTTGGTTATAAAAATGGGAACTCCTGCCCCGGATTCTTTTCCAAGAACAACGGAGCTGATGCGGGCAATGACCTATGCGGTTAAGAAAGGGGTAGAAATGGGGATGCCTCTTGCGGTGAATTTAAGCTTTGGAAATACTTATGGTTCTCATGACGGAACTTCCTTGGTTGAACGTTATATGGATAATGCAGCGGAAATTGGAAGGTGTGTGGTTTGTGTGGGAAGCGGAAATGAAGGGGCGGCAGGGGGGCATGTGGCAGGCAGCTTTGGAATGAACGCAAACCTGGAGGACAGCCGCAGAATAGAGCTTAGTGTTGGAAATTACCAGAGGACGGTTAGTGTTCAGTTGTGGAAAGAATATACGGATATCTTCAAAATAAAGTTGGTTTCTCCTGGGGGAAGGGAGACAGAAGTGGATATATTAAGCTCAGGAGGAAAAAGCATTGTTTTAGAGGAAACCAGAATACTAATCTATGTAGGAGAACCCTCGCCTTATTCTGTTAATCAGGAAATTTATTTTGATTTTTTGCCTGTAGAAAATTATATCAACCAGGGGATCTGGACATTTTATCTTTATCCGGTAAAAACAGTTACAGGTAATTATGATTTTTATCTGCCAAGCAGTGTGGTGCTAAATACGTCTACCCGTTTTTTTACTCCAACGCCAGATAAAACACTCACAATACCTTCAACGGCCTCTAAAGTTATTACCGTGGGAGCATATGACACCGTTTACGAATCATATGCGGATTTTTCAGGCAGGGGGTATCCCTTAAAAAGTATTTCCGGTGAAAGAATTTTGCAAGGAAATGTTAAACCGGATATTGTGGCGCCAGGAGTAAATATAGCAACAATTGGGCCTGATAACATTTTTGTACAGGTTTCAGGAACATCTTTTGCTACGCCTTTTGTAACAGGCAGTACAGCGCTTATGATGGAGTGGGGGATTGTAAGAGGGAATGATGCGTTTTTGTATGATGCTGTTATAATTGGACTAAGGAGAAAAAGCTGTAAAACAGGGAATTTTGCTTAGTCCAATTCTACTTTAGCGGGTTTTCAATGCCCGGACCTGTGCATTAGGCGATACCTGACATGCCGAATTTTTATAAGGCGGAAAACTAAAAAACAAAACATACGGCTCTCTATCCTTTAGCGGATACAAAGTGGATTGTGGATTCTCTGGCAATGACCCGGGATTCCAGTTCATACATACATGGCTCTGCGTTGTTGTTTATTTGTTCCAGCAGGATTTCCACGGACTTTTTTCCGATTTCATCTAAGGGCTGGGCCAGGGCGGTGAGTTTGGGGCTGATTTCCTTTGCCAGCAGGGAATTATCAAAGCCGGCAATGGCGATATCCTGTGGAACTATATAACCCAATTCGCGAAAAGCAGTGATGGATTCACAGGCGGTGATATCATCGTTGGCCAGATAGACCTCACAATGGAGTCCTGAGTTTTCGGCATATTGCTTTACCAGCTTATAAACCAGACTGGCATTCATATTCTCCGGTGCCGGACATTCGATTACATCGGTCAGATTTATTTGGTTGTCAGACAAATACTGTTTAAATCCTGCATATTTCAGGGCGGAAGTAGACTCTTTTGTAGGACCAATATAACCTATTTTCTGGAAACCCATGTTCAGAAAATGCCTGGCAATCTGTTGACCGCCATTATAGTGGGAGATATATACGCTGCTGAAGCCTTCCATCTTTTTGGTGATCATTACTGCCGGAACTTGCAGGCGCTGAAAAGCGGGCAGGCTTTGCACCGTAGAAACAGGAACTGCGATTACGCCATCCACTTTCCGCTGGCGCAGCTGGGCAAGAATATTTTTTTCTTTGTCCAGACTGCGGTGTGTGTTGCAGATGATCACACTGTATCCTTCATAAAATGCCTGGTTTTCTATAGATTCTATGATTTCACTGAAAAAAGGATAGGCGATTTCCGGAACCAGCAGGCCAATGATGTTTGTCCGGTTTCCTGCCAGGCTCTGGGCAATGAGATTTGGTTCATAATCCAGTTCTTTGACCCAGTGAAGTACCTTTTGACGTGTCTCCGCTTTGACGGAAGGATGATTAGAGAGAACTCTGGAGACAGTAACTCTGGAAACTCCTGCCTTATCGGCAATATCCTGCATATTGACCACGGTAATTCCTCCTTTCTTCATACATGGAATCATGGGTGGTTTATATAGCGTCAGACAAATAACAGTTATTGGATTTGTCGGATGCAGTATCTTATATAGGAATATTCTAGTCCTGACTACCGCTGTTGTCAAGAATGGAAGATAAGAGCCACCCGAAAGGGTGGCTCTTATCTTCCAATAAGCAAGCTTATAACACGGGCATTTCGTGTTGGAGGCATTATGCTTTCAGACGCATCAGCTGGTCGCCGGGCTTAAGCTGACCGGAAGCTACGGCTTCAACAGAGGCCAGATCATCAGAATTGGTGACCGCTACCATTATAGTAGCGGGATGACCGGCAGCCTTGATCTTTTCCAAGTCCATAGTCAGCAAAAGATCGCCTTTTTTAACTGTCTGGCCTTCTTTGACGTTGCTTCTGAAGCCATTACCTTTCATTTCCACAGTATCTATACCTACATGGATGAGCAGTTCCACCCCTTCCGCTTCGATGCCTACAGCATGTAAGGTATCAGCAAGCTGGCTTATCCTGCCATCCATGGGAGAGTAAACTTTTCCTGTTTCAGGCTCCACGCCGCAGCAGATTCCAAGAACCCCCTGGGAAAAAGTCGGGTCAGGAATTTCTTCCATGGGAACAAATACTCCCTGGGCTACAGATCCCAGCACATCGGGAAAGGATATCGGTGCAGCAGCGGGAACATCCTTTTTATTTCCTTTGGGTGCTTCGGTTTCCATGACTTCCGGAGGTACTGCGAAGAACCAGCACAGACTAAAAGCTACGGCGAAAGTAGCGATGGCAAGTATTACATACATTATCAGCTGGGAAGGGGAGTATATGTACAACAACAATCCCGGAATCGTGGTTATGCCATTGCCCGTACCCTTCATTCCAAGCAGCATGGCGATCATACCGGCTATGCCGTTAATGGAACAGCTAAGGAGAAATGGCTTCATGCCGTAACGCAGTATGACGCCGAACAATGCCGGTTCGCCAATACCCAGCAGGGCAGATACGGTTGCACTGGGACCGATGGCGCGGATTTCTTTTTTCCGGGCCTTGATGGAGATGGCAAGACATACACCGGCAGAGGAAAAACCGCACATACACAAAATGGCATTGAAAGGGTTAAAACCAGTGCTGGCTAACAGACTGATTTCCAACATGTTAAATATATGGTGGACGCCTGTAAGGGTGATGATAGACCAGAAGAATCCTACTACCAGGCCGCCGATGCCCAAAGGAAGTTCCAGTGCATATTCTACGATGACAAGCAAAACATTTTCCAGTGCATGCAGCAGGGGGCCGATTACCAACAGAGAAAGAATCAGCATAACAAACAGTACCAGAAAAGGTGTGATCATAAAATCAAAAACTGCAGGAACCGTTTTTCGCAGTTTCTTTTCCAGTTTACTGCCTATTACCCCGGCTACAAAGGCTGGCAGGATGCTGCCCTGATAACCTACTATGGGAATGAAACCGAAAAGCATAAGGGGTGTTACGCCGCTGGAAGGGTCTGCCACAGAGTAGGCATTTGGCAGGGCGCCGTTCACCAGCATCAGTCCCAGAATCAGCCCAAGTACCGGGGAGCCGCCAAATACACGGAACGTGGACCAGCACACAATTGCAGGCAGGAAGGCAAAAGTAGTACCGGAAAGCACCTCCACCAGAACCTGAAAGGTCTGGGGAATATCGGCATTGGTCATGCCAAATAAAGACAGGAAGTTATCATTAAGTAAGGCGCCTTTCAAACCGAGGAAAAGACCGGTGGCCACCAAAGCGGGTATGACCGGAACAAATACGTCCCCGAAAGTTCGGATGGCTTTTTGCACCTGGTTTTTACCGTCCATTTTTGCTTCCTTCGCTTCGCTGGCAGTAGTCTCCGCAATACCAAGCTTGATAATCTGCTCATAGACCCGATTGACGTGGCCGGTACCGAAGATGATTTGATATTGTCCGGCTGTAAAGAATGTACCTTTTACTGCGTCAATTTCGCCAACTTTTTCATCATCAGCCAGAGAACGGTCTGCCACAATGAGGCGCAGCCGGGTGGCGCAATGGGCGGCAGACTTGATGTTTTCCGATCCGCCGACGGCCTGAATGACTTCTTTTGCTATCTTTGCATAATCGTAGTTCATAGTTTCCTCCTTAAAAATTTGGTTTGTTGTACTATGCAATTAACATAATGTACTCGCGTTCATCATGATGCGAGAATAGCATGCGAGTTGATAAAAAGTCAATACAAGTACATAAAAAAACATAAAATCAGCAATTTGCATAAAAAATTTAACTTTGTTTTGGTGAAAACAGAAAAAGAAATATAGCAGATTGACAGGGGGGTTCTGGAAAATTATAATGTACAAAATGAAAGCGTGTTCAAAATAAAATATATAAGGAGGTCATCATGGATCAGAAATTAATATTTTTGGATATTGATGGTACTTTGACAGAACCAGGAAAAAATGTTCCGCCCCCGTCTGCGATCGAAGCGGTTCGCCGTGCTCAGGGCAGGGGGCATAAAGTAGTATTATGTTCCGGCCGGAATTATGGGATGCTCTTTCCTGTACTGGAGTTTGGCTTTGACGGCCTGATTGCCAGTGCCGGTGGATATATTGAGTATAATGGTCAGGTGGTTTATGATAGCCCAATGACCCCAAACCAGCAGGCCAGGGTACTGGATGTTTTTAAGGAAAGCGGCATTTACCGCACAATAGGGGGGAGAAACTGTAGTTATACCGATGAGGGTTTCAAGGAGTTTCTTGCAGAAAACGCACAATCCGAGGCAAACAGCGAGTTGCTGAGGTGGCGGATTCAGATTGAGAATGAACTGGGCATCCATCCGATGTCAGAATACGATGGCGAGCCTATTTATGGAATGGCGTTTATGAGCAGGGGTGCAGAGCGCCTGAAAAAACCTATGCAGGCACTAAAGGATGAATTTGACTTTTGTATTCAGGAAGAGGACGCCTGTGGCATTGTGAATGGGGAATTGGTTAGCAAGTCCTTCAATAAAGGGAAGGCAGTGGAAAGATTATGTGAGTTCCTGAATATTTCCAGGGCGGATACAATTGCCGTTGGAGACAGTATGAACGATTTGGAGATGCTTCAGGCTGTGGAAATTGGCGTCTGTATGGCAAATGGAAGCCCTTCCTTGAAAAAGATTGCCCACATGGTCTGTCCGTCGGTGACAGAAGATGGTCTTTACAGCGCTTTTGAAAAGTTGCAGTTAATTTAGGAAAGAAGGTGGCAAGTTTGAAAGCAGACTTTCAAATTTTGATTGATATGCGTGTAAAGCACGCTTGGGGGGATGAGAATGGATAGGAAAGAAGAAAGACAATTTCAAAGCCGAATGGACCGCCATATAGAAGAGCTGCGATGGCTCTATATGGAACTTTATCACAATGAATCCATGTTTGCTGAGTTGTGCCAGAACCTGTATGAATTTGCCAAAGAGCGTCCGGCGGAATTGAAAAAAAGGGATTTGGAGAGGGAGGCGAACCCGGAATGGTATAAGTCCAACGCTCTTACAGGAATGATGATGTATATTGATAACTTTGCCGGGAATTTGAACGGACTGGGGGAAAAGCTGTCTTATATCCAGCAGACAGGGGTAAATCTGCTCCATCTGATGCCCTTTTTGGATACGGTGCCCGGCCGTAGCGACGGAGGTTATGCTGTAGCGGATTTCCGCAAAGTTCGCGCTGACCTGGGAACGATGGAGGATTTGGAGAAGCTGGCTGCCCTTTGTCATAAAAAAGGAATCAATTTGTGTATGGATTTTGTGATGAACCATACCAGTCAGGATCATGAATGGGCGAAAAGAGCACGCCAGGGGGAAGGGGAGTATATGAGCCGGTATTTCTTTTTTGCCGATCCTTCCATACCGGCAGAGTATGAGAAAACGGTACCGCAGGTATTTCCTACGACTGCGCCGGGAAACTTTACATGGCTGGATGACTGCAGACATTACGTTATGACCTCTTTTTACCCTTACCAGTGGGATTTAAACTATCAGAATCCCAGGGTATTTAATGAGATGATGTATAATTACCTTTTCCTGGCAAACAGGGGTATGGATATGATCCGTATTGATGCCGTACCCTACATATGGAAGGAATTGGGAACTGACTGCCGCAACCGCCCACAGGTTCACACCATTGTTCGGATGATGAGGATGATAGGCGAGATTGTCTGCCCAAGCGTGATACTGTTGGGGGAGGTGGTCATGGAGCCGGTAAAGGTAGTGCCTTACTTTGGCAGTATAGATAAACCGGAATGTCATTTGCTGTATAATGTGACTACCATGTGCACCACATGGCATACTGTGGCTACCCGTGATACCCGCCTGCTTCGCAGGCAGCTGGACGCAGTGAACTCCCTGCCAAAAAAGTATGTGTTTTTGAACTATCTCCGCTGCCATGATGACATTGGATGGGGGCTGGATTATAAATGGCTCCACCAGAACTTTGGCACAGATGAAGTACTCCATAAACGGTATCTGAATGATTATTTTCAGGGATATGCAGGTTACAGCAACAGTAGAGGGGAGCTTTATAATGACGATATTACCAGTGGCGATGCCCGGCTCTGCGGCACTACGGCCAGCCTGTGCGGTATCGAAAAAGCGGGCTTTGAGCAGGATCGTGGGGCAATGGAACGGGCGGTACAGTTTGATTTGACACTGCATGCCATGATGTTTATGCAGACCGGCATTCCCATGCTTTATAGTGGGGACGAATTAGCTCAGGTAAATGATTACAGCTATAAGGATGATCCCCAAAAAGCAGATGACAGCCGTTACCTTCACCGGGGCAGGCTTAAGTGGGAACAGGCGGAGCATATACATGATTTGGAGACTCCTGTGGGGAAAGTGTTCTGTGGGCTGAATGGGCTGATTGCCTTGCGGGGAACTTCCCCTGCCTTTGGAACAGGGGCGGATGTGTGGACGCTGGATACCGGCGATGCCGGCCTTCTGGCTGTTGGGCGTTATGCTGAAGGAGAGAAAATTATTGGCGTTTTTAATTTTACCGAGTGGGAAAAGAGGGTTACCTTTATCCATGATCCGGGTGAATTTATTGATATGCTGACAGGCGAAACTTATGTGCTGCAAGATTTGGTAATCCCCCCATACAGTTTCTATTATCTGGAACAGCAAAACGGGGGAATATGATTATGGCTATAAAAATTGATGACCGGAACCGGGTTTTTACATTACATACAAGAAATTCAACTTATCAGATGAAAGCGGATGCCCAGAATGTTCTGCTTCATACCTATTATGGTGAAA
Organism: uncultured bacterium; assembly: GCA_947381965.1. Taxonomy (GTDB): domain Bacteria; phylum Bacillota; class Clostridia; order Lachnospirales; family Lachnospiraceae; genus Suilimivivens. Next base: position 30,478 of record CANCXX010000011.1, on the reverse strand, counting down.
AAACGGATGACAGTGACAAATCCCTTTTGTTCTACCAGGCGGACAGGGGGTTTTCAGGAAACCCTTATGAAATGGGGAAGTGCGACAGGACGTATTCGCTGGATTCCCTTTTACAGGAATACAGTTGCTTTGGTACAGGGGATTACAGGATAACTTCTCTGAAAGTGCAAAATAGTGATGGAAGCCAGGCAGCACAGCTGCGTTACATCGGATACCGGGTACAGAAAGGGAAATACAAGATTCCGGGTCTTCCGGCAGTATATGCCAAAGAGGAGGAGGCGGAAACCCTGGTTATCCGGCTGGCAGATCCCTATTCCCGTATGGAGGTTGAACTTTATTACGGAATACTGGATGAGATGGATGTGATCACCAGGGCTGTAAAAATAACAAATCAGGGAACGGAAGACATTACTTTAGAAAAAGCAGCCAGTATGAACCTTGATTGGGAATACGGTGATTTTGAATGGATAACTTTTTACGGAAGACACAGCATGGAGATGAACTTCCAAAGAGAGGGTATCCATCATGGCATACAGGCGATTGGAAGCGTCAGGGGAACAAGCAGCCACCAGTATAACCCTTTTGTCATTTTGTGTGAAAAAGGCGCTAATGAAACAATGGGAAGTTGTTATGGCTTTTCATTTGTCTACAGTGGGGAGTTTTTGATAGAGGCAGAGAAGGATCAGCTTGACAGAACAAGGCTTATCTGTGGGATTCATCCTGACAATTTTTCCTGGACCCTGCATAGCGGCAATATGTTTTGGCTTCCCGAAGTAATGATGACGTACAGTGGAAATGGCGTGGGAAAAGTAAGTCGGAATTTTCATAAAACAATCAGAGAGCATATTTGTCGGGGAGAATGGAAAGACAGACAGCGCCCTGTTTTGATTAATAACTGGGAGGCAACTTATTTTCATTTTACCGGAGAAAAGCTTATTGAAATTGCAAAAGAGGCAAAAAAGCTGGGGATTGAATTATTTGTAATGGATGATGGCTGGTTTGGGAAAAGGGAAGATGACAGTTCCGGTTTAGGCGACTGGTTTCCCAATGAAAAGAAACTGGGCTGCACATTAAAAGAGCTGGCGGAATGTATTGTTGCAGAAGGGATGGAGTTTGGCATTTGGCTGGAGCCAGAGGGGATATCCGAAGACAGCGACTTATACAGATGCCACCCGGACTGGGCGGTAGAAATTCCGGGCAGAAAGCCCTGCCTTAGCAGAGGACAGCTGATTTTGGATTTTTCCAGAAAAGATGTGCAGGATTATATCATAAATCGAATCTCGGAATTGCTTGGCGGGATACCGGTTACATATGTAAAATGGGATTGCAACCGCGCAATCTGTGATAAATTCAGCAGGATGCTGGATAGCGGCAGGCAGGGTGAATTTTCACACAGATATGTGCTGGGGCTGTACAGGGTACTGGAAGAACTGACAGAAAAATTTCCCGGAATATTGTTTGAAGGCTGTGGGGGCGGAGGCGGGCGGTTTGACGCTGGACTGCTCTATTATATACCGCAGATATGGGGCAGCGATACAACAGATGCAATTGAGAGGCTGAGCATCCAATATGGCGCTTCTTTCGGATATCCGGTTTCTGCAATGGGAACACATGTATCAATGGTTCCCAATCATCAGACAGGACGGGTGACGCCGCTATCTACCAGAGGATGTATGGCAATGGCGGGTACATTTGGCTATGAACTGGATATCAGCAGACTGACACCAGAAGAAAAAGTGGAGATAAGAGAGCAGATAAGCATATTTAAAAAGCATTATGCTCTGATACAGCGTGGCGACTATTACAGGATATCCAGTCCCCTTGAAGGCTCCTGTACAGTATGGGAGATTGCGGAACCGTCAGGCGGGGAAGCGCTGGTCAGCGCAATTTATCATCATGTACAGGCAAATCCTGTGCCAGTCAGAGTAAAAGTACAGGGGCTAAAGGATGAGGCAGACTATCAGCTTTTTCTGAATGAGGATTTTAAAGAAAAATATCCCGGAAAACGGCTGCCTTATGGATTTGCTTATGGCGAAGTGATAAGCGGCGCTTCATTAAGGCAGTTTGGGTTTGTGGTTCCGGAGGCGGTGAATGGGTTTCAGGCATGGCAGATTTATATAAAAGAATGTCCCCATTCATATGAATAAAAGAGGATTATAAATTTTACATTAATAAATTCAAAGAAAGGAAGTATTACAATGAAGAAATTTGAGTATACCATCAAGGATCCTGTAGGTATCCATGCACGTCCTGCCGGCCTGCTGGCCAAAAAAGCTAAGGCATTGGGCTCCACTGTCACCATCGTTACAGCAGACGGCCGGTCAGCCGCTGCTTCCAAACTTATGGCTCTCATGGGATTGGGCGTCAAGCAGGGGAATACGATATCCGTTATCATTGAAGGAGGGGACGAAGAGGCTGACGCAGCCGCCATGGAACAGTTTTTTAAGGATAATCTGTAAGTGACATAAAGGTCCGGCGGGAGATGAAAGAAAGCTGGGAGAAGCTAAAGTTTTAGAAAACCGATATTCAGAAGTAATGGAGTAGAAAATGGTGTAAATTTCCATTAGAATTTGATGGAAAGTAGTGTAATAATCAATAGAAATAAAGTAAAAAAATCAATGGCACATGTAACATATACGCAGGAATCTAATGGTAATGCGAGTGTTGCATGTGCTATTTTTGCAAAATAAAGAGTAGCAGGGGCTTATGCTCCTGCCATTTGTACAGCTGCCAAAAACAGTTCCAACAATCAGGTTGCCTAAATAAGCGCATGAAAAAGTACATAATGGACAATCAGAAAATAATATAGTGGAATAAGGGAAACCGGAGGAACGGGAATGACAGCTGCAGAATTAGAAAAATTAAAAAAAGCAGATGTTCGGACAGTAGATGCCAGTACTTTGGAGGATATAGGAAAAATCAGGATTGACAGGACGCTGCCAAAGGAGGAACGCCTCCTTGCATTTGCACAAGAGGTGAGAAATCCCTTTTGTTTTATTTGTAATGGTATGATAGTCAAACTATCCTTTTCGGATGTAGATGAAAGGCTTGAAGACAAGCTTGGGAAACTATGTATTGAGATGATAAAAGATTGATATAATTAAAAACATATTAAAACTTTATATAGGTAATTATTTCGCAAAATGCTATAATAACTGTGGACAATGCAGAGCCCGAAATAGAACAGGTTTGACAGCAAGCATGGCTATTTGAGGTAAATATATGGAAACAAATCTAAACACAAAAATTTATAATGCGGATCTTTATATGCGTTTATCCAAAGAAGATGGGGATAAAGAGGAAAGCGATAGCATTACAAACCAGAAGGAACTTATTTTCGACTATCTGAAATCCAGGATGAACATCAGAATTCACAAAATAAGGGTGGATGACGGTTATTCCGGAATCAGTTTTGAGCGTCCGGCATTTCAGCAGATGTTAGAGGATATTAAAGCAGGGAAAGTGGACTGTGTGATCACAAAAGACCTGTCACGTTTCGGCAGGAATCACATTGAGGTGGGAAAGTATCTGGAAAAAATATTTCCATATCTGGGTGTCCGTTTTATTGCCATTAATGATAACTATGACAGTGCCATGAGCGATATGCAGACGGATAATATTATCATACCATTTAAAAATCTGATTAACGACGCTTACTGTCGGGATATCAGTATTAAAATCAGAAGCAATCTTGAAATCAAGAGAAAAAAAGGTGATTTTGTAGGGGCATTTGCCCCATATGGATATCGGAAATCAGAAACAGATAAGAACAGGCTGGAAATAGATGAAGAGGCGGCGGAAACAGTCAGACGTATTTTCAAAATGTATCTGCAGGGCAGCAGCGCCTACAGGATAGCCGAAGCGCTAAACAGGGAAGATGCGCTTACCCCTATGGATTACAAGAAAGAGCAGGGGAGCGCCTTTTATACGGGATTCAAAAAGAACCTTAAAGGTAAGTGGAGCCATGTGCATGTTTTGCGTATATTGGGGAATCCGGTGTATATGGGAACCCTTATTCAGGGAAAAAACACTACGCCCAATTATAAGGTGAAGAAGAAAGTAAAAAAAGAAGAAGATAAATGGTGCAGGGTGGAAAATGCCCATGAAGCTATAATTCCGGCAGCTGACTTCAAGAATGTACAGAAAATTTTGCGGATGGACATTAGAACCGGCACGGCCCAGGATAAGGTATATTACTTATCTGGTTTGGTTCGGTGCGGAAACTGCGGAGGAAACATGGTCAGAAAAACAGTTCCCTCCGGACATAAACAGTTTATTTATTATGTGTGCGGAAACCATAAGGCAAATAAGGAGGTATGCAGCCTCCATAGCATTAATGCAAAGAAGCTGGAAGAAAGCGTCCTCTTGCTGTTGAATAAACAGATAGAAAGCGTTGTGGATATGGATCACATTTTGGGGCAGATAGAGAAAATACAGTGTCAAAGTGGGGAGTTGGAAAAGAAAAACCGGCAGATCATAAAAAAGAAAGAGAAAATCCAGAAATACAGCAATCTGCGGATGGATTTGTATGAGGATTATATAGACGGGCTGATTACCAGGGAGGAATACAGGGAGCTAAAGGAAAACTACGGGAAACGGATCCAGAATGCGGAGCAGGGGCTGGAAACATTGGAGGAAGGACTCAAACTGCTTGCGGCAGGACTTGGGCATACCTGGGGCTGGCTTACCGAATTTAAGAGATTGGGATATCTTGAAAGCCTGTCAAGGGAAGTAATTGTTTCTCTCATTGATAGAATATATGTTTATGAAAAGAAGAAAAGAGAGCGTTATCCGAGAATAGAAGTCCGTTTTAAATATGCAGAAGAATTTTTAAGTCTGACAGAGGATATGCTTTTGGGCAGGGAAGGGGAACCAGAAGAAAAGAAGGAGGTTGGTTATGGCGAGAACAAGTAGAAAAAGTGAAAGGATATTATCCCCAAATACAGCGCCGGTTATGAAAACCGGACTATATTTACGTCTGTCAGATGAAGATAACGGAGGGGAAGGAAAGGGCAGTATCCGCAACCAGCTTGAACTTTTGTTGGACTTTGTGGAGGGCCTTGAAAAAACGGAAATTGTGGATACCTACACCGATAATGGACGTACAGGCACAGATTTTGAACGGCCGGAGTGGAAACGGATGATGGAGGATATTCAAAAGCATAAGATAAACTGCATCATTGTAAAAGATTTGTCCAGATTTGGCAGGAATTATTTGGAGGCGGGAGATTATCTGGAAAAGGTTTTTCCGTTTCTGGGGGTTCGGTTCATAGCGGTGAATGACCATTATGACAGTGCAGACAAAATATTTAAGGAAAAAAGCTTAATAACGGAATTCAAGAACCTTGCAAACGATTATTATTCCAGGGATATATCAAAAAAGGTTATATCGGCTTTCCGTACAAAAAAAGAACAGGGGCAGTTTATAGGCAATATGGCGCCTTATGGGTATATTTTGAAGGATAATTATTTTATGGTTGATGAGACAGCCGCCGCTGTTGTCAGAAGAATTTTTTTCATGAAAATACAGGGGATAAGCTTTGCGGAGATTGCAAAGACGTTGAATCAGGAGAACATCCCTTCTCCCAGCAGATATGCCGGGGAGCATGGGGCTAAAAAATATAAAAATTGCAGCCATATCCTCTGGCAGCCCCAGGCGATCAGCCGGATTCTGTATAATCCCACCTATGTGGGGGATATGGTGCAGGGCAAGAACAACCGTTCAATCTATTCAAAAGAAAAGCAAGGCAAACGTAAGGAAGAAGCATGGGAGATCAGGAAAGACAGCCATCCGGCAATCATTGAGCGGGAAATATTTGAAAAGATACAGGAGCAAAAAGAAAAAAACAGTAAAGTATGGAAGGACAGGCAGGGCGGGCCGGGATATGGAAATATACTTGAAGGGACTCTTGTATGTGGCCATTGTCAGCAGGTGATGAGAAGAAACAAGGATGTGAGAAAAGGAAAGGCACAGTATTATTTTTACTGTGGTTCTGCCTGCAATTATTACCAGGCCAAATGCGATACATCTTCTATTATTGACTATAAAATTTTTGATATGGTATTTAGGCAGATAAAGCTGCAGATTGCTCTGACAGTGGAAACAAAATCTCTGACAGAGCAGATAAAAAAATCCAGCCGTTACACGCTTTTGCTTAAGGAGAAAAAAAAGGCAAAAGAAGAACTTGGAAGGTATATTTATCTAAAAACAAGTATCTATGAGGATTTGAAGCAGGGGATTTTGACAAAGGAGGAATTTCTGGCGGCAAAGGAAAAATATACTCTGCGGATAACGGAGCTTCAGGAGAGGCTTCATAAAAAGGAAGAGAAACTGGAAGATTTTGAACAGCGCATCAATGGTTTCAACAAGTGGATGGAAGACTTTCAACATTTTCAGGGAGAGAAGGAACTGACAAGGGAAATAGGGGTGGAACTGCTGGAAAAAGTGGAAGTGTTCGGAGATAAACGGATACATATTATATTCAGATTCAGAAATGGGTACGATCATTTATTGAGACAGCTGGAAGCGGAAGATAAAGGAAGAGGAGGAGCGAGGAGCACGTGAAAGAGCAATTTGTGGCTAAATACTTAAGGCTTTCAATGGAGGACGGTGATGTGGTGCCGGATAGTGACAAAGAGGAAAGCGACAGCATCCAGCACCAGCGGGAACTGCTTACCCGTTATTTACATGACAAAAACATTTATCCGAATATACGGACTATAGAATTTGTGGATGACGGATACAGCGGGACAAATTTTGAGAGACCGGCGGTGAAACGGATGCTTTCTATGGTCAGGGAAGGAAAAATTTGCTGTATTATTGTCAAGGATATTTCCCGGTTTGGCAGGAACTATCTGGAAGTAGGCGATTATCTGGAGCAGATATTACCTTTTATGGGTGTTCGGTTTATTGCGGTTGGGGATGGATACGACAGCAATGATTATGAAGGCACTACCGGAGGAATTGAAATTGCATTCAGAAATTTTCTTTATGATCTGTACAGCAAGGATTTATCTTTAAAGGTGCGTTCCGCGTTAGAAATCAGAAGAAAGAGAGGGGACTTTATCGGACCGAGGCCGCCCTTTGGATATCAGTTTTCGGAAAATAAGAAAGTATTGGCGGTGGACAGGGAAGCGGCGAAATATGTAAAGAGGGTTTTTGAACTTGCCTGTATGGGGCACAGCACAGGGAGAATTGCTGTAAGACTAAACGAGGAAAAGATACCGACACCCGGACAATATAAAAATCGTGACAAACCGCAATATCATCTTCTAGATGGAGAGGGCTGCTGGAACAGGAATATGGTTTTAAAGATACTGGAAAATAAGGTATATCTTGGAATAGTAGTGAATGGAAAGTACAGAGTGACAAAGGTAGGAGGCAGTCAGTTTAAGCGGGTGGCTGATGAAGAGCAGATTTGTATTTCCGGCAGGCATGAGGCTATCGTTACGGAGCAGGAGTTTTTGAAAGCATCGGAAATAATCAAGTATCGTGGATGCCAGAGAGGGAAGGATCATAAAGGAAAGCAGGAGAGCATACTGCTGGGAAAACTGCGGTGTGGGAACTGTAAAAGGAGCCTGATCCGGATTGTATGTACAACGGTGCCATGCTTTATCTGTGGGAGAGCAAAATATGATGAGGGGAGTGGGTGCTTTGAAGGGAGATTAAATGAGCCGGAGGCGGAGGCGGCTGTTTTGAGACATATCAGGCAAAGACTGGAAGAAAGACATGAGGATCAGTTAGGCAGGCAGAAGCCGGATAGCAAGCAGGAAGTGCTGAAACAGGGAGAGGTTTCTTTGGAGATGGAGAATGTACGGGCAAGGAATAAGGGGGCGTTGCCGGGAAAGAAGCTGGATGCGCTGAAAGTTGAAAAGCAGTATTTGTATGAGCAGTTTAAGATGAAACAGTTAGGAAAGAACGATTATCTGTATAAAGTGGAGGCTTTGCGGGTGGAAGAACAGAGGATAGGTAAGGAAATCGGGAAGATGGAAAATGAGAGAATCAGGAAGGAAGAACAAAGAAAAGAGGGGATTAGGAAGCAGGAGCCGGGGAAAATGAAACTTAGTAGAGAAGTAGCGGAGAAGATGATTGAGGCAGTTTATGTGTTTGGAAAAAGTGAGTTTGAGGTTGTCTGGAAGGAGAAAAATAGTTTAATTTGTTAATTCTTATTTGACATCGAACAGAGGAGATGAGGGTGGTATATGTCTTGGATTATGTAAGTTGAGAAAAAGCACCTAATAAGTACTGGTTCTTTCTGATGTTTGGGTAAATTCGTTATTCTCGTTTGGCTTATAACAAATCCAAAGAATATGTGGATACCTAAAGTTCAGAAAGAACCTGAGTATTTTTTTCACAAATGAAGTTTATAGTAATAGAAAAACTATTAGTCCTTGTTTGACAGTAGCATACGGAGAGAAAGTGAAGGCTTATCTGCGAAGAGGGGCAAAACCGATTAGAGGAGAGAGAGAATATCCGAATGCGAGAGTGGGGGCGTATGGTAATATAGTGTCAAGTTAGCAAGGAGCCAGTAAAATCAAGGGTTTCCGCTGATTTAGTCCTATGAAAAAACTGCTGTGAAAAAATTTTCGACATGTCGAAAACAGCAAAATTGGATAAGGACGGGCCTGTTTTTAACCAGAAAACCGAAAATCAAGCAACTTGACACTAATATACCACAAAGCCGAGTGGTGTTGTAAAAAGTGTGCCTAAAAGGGGTGATAACTGAATATTTTTGAGTTTAGGTAGGACTAAATTAGCTTTTCATGCGGACAAGTATCGTGTCTGCGCGGCTGATTTAGTCCTATTTCTTATTGCACCATTTTAACAGGAGGTACGAATGAAATCAAGAGAAATGACGGTTTACAGAGCGAGGGGGAACGGTAAAGACTTTACGGTTCCAATGATTATGATGCAGGGGAAGTGGCTGCGCGATATGGGTTTTACCGTTGGCGACAGGATATCCGTAACCTTGCAGGATGGAAAACTTGTGGTAGAGAGGACAGGCCGGATGTGGTCTGACCCGAAAGGGATTGCGGCTGTGAAAGAAAGAGCCGGAATGTGTGATGGAAAGGCGGTGTAAATATGGCAGATTTAAACATGGTATTAAAGGAGTCCCAAAAATTGAATGGGAACATCAGGAGCCTGCTGAGGCTGTCTACATATGACGATTATGATGATCTGAGCGGGCTGCATATAGACTATGAGGACGGGCAGCAGCTTTTCCTCCAGTCTGAACTCCGGGAGGTCATGGAAAAACTTTCGGATGTGGCGGACAGGATTGCATATCTTTCCCGCCCGGTTATGGAAACAAGCCGCCTGCATAAGAACCGAAGCGGAAGGTATGAGACAAAAGGCGGTCATTATTATACCAGTGGGAGCGGCATTGAGGCGCTGATAAAAGACGATTATCAGGAAGTGCCCTATTGGGTGTGGACAAGCGTGGAGCATGACGGAAAAGACTACTATCTGGTAGGACATAAAAATGTACGTCTGGACGGGCTGACTGTCCGGGTGAGAAAGGCGGTGTGAGTATGGGGGCGACAATCTATTGCTTATGTAACCAGAAAGGGGGCTGTGCCAAAACGGTAAGCTCCATCAGTATCGGTGTCGGCCTTGCCCGTGAGGGCAGGCGCGTCCTTCTGGTGGACGTGGATTCGCAGGGTTCCATGACCGCCAGCCTGGGATACCAGCAGCCCGACCAGATGGAGACCACGCTTGCGACTATCCTGGGCGGGATCATCATGGACGAGCCACTCCCGCCCGGAAGCGGGATTCTCCACCATGCGGAGGGCGTAGACCTGCTCCCCGCGAACATTGAGCTTTCCGGCATGGAGGTTACGCTGGTCAATACCATGAGCCGGGAGACCATCCTGCGGCAGTACCTGAACACGGTGCGTGGGGAATACGATGCGATTATTCTGGACTGTATGCCTTCGCTCGGTATGCTGACCATCAATGCGCTTGCGGCGGCGGATCAGGTGATTATCCCCGTCCAGGCACAGTACCTGTCCATAAAGGGGCTGGAGCAGCTTATCCGCACGATTGCGAAAGTAAGGAGGCAGATCAACCCGCGCCTTTCCATAGCGGGGATACTTATCACAATGGCGGACATGCGAACCAATTATGCAAGGGATATTGTGGAACTCCTTCACATGAATTATGACGGAAAACTGCGGATATTTGAGAGCATTATCCCCCTTTCCGTGCGGGCGGCGGAGACCAGCGCGGAGGGAAAGAGCATCTATCTCCATGACCCCGCAGGTAAAGTATCGGCCGCGTATGCCGCACTGACGAAAGAGGTGATGGAGGGATGAAAAGCAGCGCAAAGAATATCCAGATGACTACTTATGAAGAATTGCTCTCCGGGGGAAACCTCGTGGAGCCAGGAGGGAATGGGAACGTGCAGGAAATCCCACTTTCGGAAATGTTCCCCTTCAAAGGCCACCCGTTTAAGGTGCTGGATGATGAAACCATGCAGGACACGGTGGAAAGCATAAAGGCATACGGCGTCCTTGTCCCCGGCATTGTAAGGCCGCGCGCAGAGGGAGGCTATGAACTGATTGCCGGGCACAGGCGCAGGCACGCTTCGGAACTGGCAGGGAAAGCCACTATGCCGGTAATCGTGCGGGAACTGGATGATGATGAAGCTACACTGATCATGGTGGACAGCAACATCCAGAGGGAAAACCTGTTTCCCAGCGAAAAGGCATGGGCGTATAAAATGAAACTGGACGCACTGAAGCATCAGGGCGTAAAGGACACTTCTCGACAACTTGGCGAGAAGTACAGCGTGGATGCGCTGAGTGAAAATTCCAATGACAGCGCCCGGAACATCCACCGTTTTATCCGGCTGACAGAACTTCTCCCGGAACTGCTCCAGATGGTGGACGATAAGAAGCTGCCCTTTAACCCTGCCGTGGAACTGTCCTACCTGACGCGGGAACAGCAGAGGGAACTTATGGAAGTTATGGGGGAATTACAGGCCGTCCCTTCGCTGGAACAGGCAAAACGCCTGAAAAAGTACAGCCAGGAGGGGAAACTTGACAGGAACGTGATGGATGCCATCCTGACGGAGGAGAGGCCCGCGCCTGTGCAGGTGACATTAAAGAATGACAGGCTGAAACAGTATTTCCCCCAGACCTATACTGCGAAGCAGATTGAGGAAGTGATCTTTTCGCTTCTGGAACTGGTATAAAACAGAATTTAATTTATGAGTGAATATATTGCTTTTATAGAGTGCTGTATACTATAATATGTTCAATACAGAAGGAAAGGCAGTGAGGCAATGTATAATCCACAGCTGGAAACATTTATCCGTGTTGCAGACGCCGGAAGCTTTAACAAGGCGGCGGAACAGGCATACATTACACCTACGGCAGTCTTGAAACAGATCAATCTGCTGGAGGCAGATTTAGGAGTACAGCTTTTTGAAAGAACCCACAGGGGGCTTTCTCTGACCAGGGCAGGAAGCTCCCTTTATAAAGATACAAAATACATTATTCAGTATTGCAGGGATTCTGTGATACGGGCGAAAAATGCCATGCAGGAAAACACAGATATCATCCGTATTGGAACGTCGCCGATGACGCCTGCGCAGGTTCTGGTTGAACTCTGGCCGCAGATACATGCCCTGTGCCCGGAAATCAAATTTCAGCTTGTTCCCTTTGAAAACACTCCGGAAAATGCAAGGGAAATACTGAAGAACCTGGGACAGAATATTGATGTGGTAGCAGGGATTTTTGATGAAACAATGCTGAACCTGCGCCAGTGTGCGGGTTTTAAACTTTTCGAGCAGCCGTTATGCTGTGCGGTATCTATCCACCACCGTCTTGCGGATAAGGGTAAGCTTGCGGTTCAGGATTTATATGGGGAGAACCTGCTCTTGATGCATCGTGACTGGAGCCATTACGTGGACAGGTTACGCGATGATATCTGGCAGAACCACAGCCAGATTCATATTGTGGATTTTGATTTTTACAACGTGGATGTATTTAACCGTTGTGAGAATGGAAATGATGTGCTGATGGCGGTTCCGGTATGGGATAATGTCCATCCTTTATTAAAAGTGATTCCTGTTGAATGGGATTATTCTATTCCTTATGGACTGTTGCATTCCCGCGAACCGTCAGCAACCGTCAGGAAATTCTTATCTGCACTGCAAAAAGTGTTATAAAAGGTTACAACTTTATTATAACCCAAAAGTATAAACTGATGAACAAATCGAGACTTCTTAAGAAGTCTCGGTTTTTTTATAATAAGGAAAAGCAGAGAAAAACTACAGGTAATAATCTGGCATTGACAGGGATGGTATGGTATGAACAATTTTATTTTTGAAAATTCTACTAAGATATATTTTGGGAAAGGATGTGTAAAAGAGTATTTGGCTTGCCTGATAAAACGTTACGGAAAAAATGTAATGTTTGGCTATGGCAGCGATTCTGTCATAAGTAATGGTATTTATGATGAAATAATAGAGTGTCTGACAAAAGCAGGAAAAAATGTGGTTGAGTTTTCAGGCATTTGTCAAAATCCAACTTATGAAAAAGTGCAGGAGGGCGCGAAACTGGCAGAGGAAAATAAAATTGATTTTATCCTTGCCGTAGGAGGCGGAAGCGTAATAGACTGCTGTAAAGCTGTTTCTATGGCGGCGGTTTATGAAGGCGATCTCTGGAATGATTTTTTTGCAAAACATGGTATTATGGATTTTGATCCGGTTCCCCTTGGCGCTGTTGTTACGGAAACGGAAACGGGAAGTGGGATGAACGGAAAGGCGGTCATCACAAATAAAGCGTTAAAGGTCAGGACAGGGCGGGATTATCCAAAATGTAATCCCAGATTTGCATTGATTGATCCTGCCTATAGCTGCAATGCTTCAAGAAGACAGATGGTGTCAGACGGTTTTGATACGCTGTCCCATATTATGGAGATTTATTTCAGCAAACCCGACGAAGATAATGTTTCAGATGATATTGCAGAGGCATTGATGAAAAATGTGATTCAGAATTTAAGGGCGGCAATCAAAGAACCGAAAGATTATACGGCAAAAAGCAACTTGATGTGGGATGCGGCTATGGCGGAGAACCGCATCCTGAAATTGGGAAAACAGACGGATTTTCAATGCCAGCAGATGGAATATCAGCTTGCTGCATATACAAACTGTAATCAGGGAGAGGGACTTGCAGTTCTGCATCCTGTTTACTATCGGCACATTTATAGAAATGGCTGCCGCAAATTCAAGAGATTCGCTGTTAACGTATGGGGTATTTCAAGTCAGGGAAAGACAGAGGAAGAAACAGCCTGTGAAGGAGTGGAGGCGCTGGCCGGTTTTATAAAAGAAGTCGGTCTTCCCGCTACACTTCGTGATATAGGGGCGGATGAGAATACGGATTTGAAGCGGATAGCGGATTCCTGTATTCTTTCTGCCGGAAGTTATAAGCAAATGACGCACAAGGAAATCCTTGAAATTTTTCAGGAATGTTATTAAGGAGGAAAAATGATGAGAAAGAAAATGATGAAGAAAGTAACAGCGGTATTAGCAGGTGTGGTTCTTGCCATTGGCCTTACGGCGTGTGGCAGCCAGGGCAGCGGAAACAATACAGCGGAAGTCCGGCAGGAAGAGGAAGGCGTAACATCGGAGGATACACAGGAATCATCTGCCCTGCCGGAGCAGGAAACGGGAGACCGGTCAGATGCGGTACAGGTTCAGCAGGAAACGACAAGTCAGACAGAGCAGCAGGCAGAGGGTGATATGGATACTTCGGCAGAGGATACAGATCAGACGTCCACGGAAGGCGGAAAGACACTGGTTGTTTATTATTCGGCAACAGGAAACACGGAAAGTGTGGCAGGCTATATTGCAGCGGCAACAGACGCCGATATTTTCGTGCTGGAGCCGGTGGAGCCCTATAGCAGTGAGGATTTGGACTGGACAGATAAGGACAGCCGTGTGACCAGAGAGCATGAAAATGAGGATGAAAGAAATGTAGAGCTGGTTTCAGCTGCCGTTGATAATTGGGAGTCTTATGATACAGTGTTTATTGGCTATCCCATCTGGTGGCATATTGCCGCATGGCCGGTAGACGGCTTTATTGCAGCGAACGATTTCACGGGAAAGACAGTGATCCCCTTCTGCACATCATCCAGTTCTGATCTGGGTGAGAGCGGAGAATTGCTGGAGGAAGCAGCCGGAACCGGAAACTGGCTGGAAGGCGAGAGATTTTCGTCCAGCGCTTCTGAGGAAACAGTTCGGGCTTGGGTAGAAAGTCTGGATTTACAGCAGTAATAAATAGTTCTGACAGGAGAAATGAAAAATGAAAAAAGCGGTGATATGGTTTCTGGCTGTTTTACTGGTACTCAGTTTGGCGGCATGTGGAAACAGCACGGAATTGGCGGAGAATAACGACACAGAAACGACAAAAACACAACCGGCTGCTGACGGGGGAGAATCTTCCGGACAGGAGGAGAACGCTTCTGTGAATGATGATTCAGAAAAAGAAACAGGCGCTTCACAGGATACTGCCTCCCAGGACAATAGGGAAGCATCTGCGGTATACTTTACATCCGACATTTCACCGGAAGGACTGATGGCTGTCTATGAAGCTTTGAACTGGGAATCTGCCGGCAGCGTTGCAGTCAAGCTGTCCACCGGAGAGCCGCCGGAAAGTAATTATCTTGAGCCGGAACTGATTAAGTATCTGGTTCAGTCCGTGGACGGGACGATTGTGGAGTGCAATACGGCATACGGCGGCTCCAGGACGGAGACAGCCATGCACAGACAGGTGGCGGAAGATCATGGGTTTACGGCTATTGCAGATGTGGACATTCTGGATGCAGACGGTTCTATGGAGCTGCCTGTAGAAGGAGGAACCCGTCTGGAAAAAAATCTGGTTGGCGCTCACTTTGGCAATTATGACTCCTATATCGTCCTTTCCCACTTCAAGGGACACGCGATGGCAGGTTTCGGCGGGGCAATCAAAAATATCTCCATCGGGCTTGGCTCCAAAGAAGGGAAATGCCTGATCCATACGGCAGGGGCAAGCAACAGCAGCCCATGGGGAGGAGATCAGACCGGTTTTACAGAGTCTATGGCGGAGGCCGGGAAATCCGTGTCGGATTATCTTGGAAACGGAGAGCGCATTGTTTATGTCAGCGTTCTGAATAATATTTCCATCGACTGCGACTGTGACGGAAATCCGGCAGAGCCGGATATCCACGACATCGGTATCGCTGCGTCCCTTGATCCGGTAGCTATCGATCAGGCATGTATTGACCTTGCCTTTGCGGCGGAGGGAAGCGAGGCTTTGCAGGCCCGTGTGAATGACCGGGAAGGACTGCATACCCTGGTGCATGCCGAGGAGATTGGCCTGGGAAGCCGCACGTATGAGCTGGTAAATATTGACAAGTAGTTGTTTTGGGAAATTTTATAAGACATTGTAATGCAGGAAATAACCGGAATGGAAGGAGGTAGTCTGCGTGGAGCTGTTTACGGTGATAAGACGGGAATTTGTTTATATCAGTTATTATTTCATGGTACAGCTTCGGCAGATTGCCTTTTACTGGATTCTGGGTATGGTGGTCGGTTCTCTGGTATCCGTTTTTGCAAAAGACGCTATCCATAATTGTTTTGAAAAAATCAGGGACAAAAAATGGGGAGTATTCGGCGTAATCCCGGCAAGCCTTCTGGGGATTGCGTCGCCTCTGTGCATGTATGGCACGATTCCCATAGCGGCTTCCTTTTCCAGACATGGGATGCGCCACGACTGGCTGGCGGCATTTATGATGAGCAGTGTGCTGTTAAACCCGCAGCTTCTCTTTTACAGCACGGCGCTTGGAGGAACGGCAATGGCGGTACGGCTGGTTTCCTGCATTCTATGCGGAATTTTTGCAGGACTGGCGGTGCACTTTGCCTATGGGAAGAAGCCGTTCTTTCACTTTGAGGAATTTGAGCCCCGTGCAGGCCATGACACAGACCCCAATCTTCTGATGCGGTTTTTGAAAAATCTGGGGCGGAATGTCAGGGCGACGGCTCTTTACTTTCTGATTGGCGTGCTGCTTTCCGCATTGTTCCAGAGATATGTTCCGGCAGACGGTTTTGCGGAGCTTTTCGGGAAAAGCAATGAGGGGTTCGGCGTGCTAATGGCGGCGACCATCGGCGTCCCGCTTTACGCCTGCGGAGGCGGGACAATCCCGCTTTTGCAGCAGTGGCTGGTCTCCGGAATGAGCATGGGAAGCGCGGCGGCATTTATGATTACCGGGCCTGCCACAAAAATTACAAACCTGGGTGCTTTGAAGATTGTACTGGGAGTCAGGAGGTTTGTATTATATATCGTCTTTGTGATGGTTTTTTCTCTGATTACGGGGCTGATTACAAATTTTGTGGTCTGAAAGCAAAACAGGAGAATGGACGGAACGGATTATGAAAAAGTTATTATATGCAGGAATCATATTGGCTGCAATGGCTCTTTGCATGACGGGTTGCAGGAATGCTGCAAGGAATCATGGAACCGCAGACGCTACAGAAGAAACAGGTATCATCCAGCCAGAAACTCAGGTTATACAGGAGACGCCGGAATCGGAAGGAACAGATGCGGAGGATGAAATGACATTTTCGATTGGACAGGAAGAAAAAGAAACGGGGGATGTCACAGAAGGAACGGAAACGTACAGGGATTTTGTGATTGACAGCGTGTATCACTCTGCAGATGCAGGGGATATTCACTACAATGTGTATATACCGGAAAGCTATGACGGCAGCAGGTCCTATGCCCTGTATTTTACACTGCCCGGCTATGAGGGATTATATTTTCAGGGCGTTGCCGCCAATATCAAGTCTGAGGAATTTGGATTTGAGGCACAGAAATATAATGACGAGATGATCATTGTCGCCCCTCAGCTGAATGACTGGGGAGAAACATCCGCGGATCAGACCATTGCATTGTTGGAATATTTTCTGGAAGAATACAACATTGACAGGAGTAAAGTCTACGGAAACGGCTTCTCCGGTGGCGGGGAAACCATGTCGATCGTAATGGGAAAGAGGCCGGATCTGTTTACGGCATATCTGCAGGTCAGTTCCCAGTGGGATGGAGCGTATGAACCTGTTGCAGAGCAAAGACTTCCGGTCTATTTTGCCATTGGCAGGAATGATGAATATTATGGATCGGAACCGACACAAAGAGCTTATGACACACTCCGTGCTTTATATGAAAAGCAGGGGCTGTCTGATGATGAAATGGATAAGTTGCTGGTACTGGATATAAAGGAACATGATTATTTCACGGAAAGAAATATGTCGAATGAGCACGGGGGTGGCGGTCTTTTCGCCTATGATGAAGAAATCATGGGCTGGCTGTTTTCGGATGAGAGAGGTGCGGCAGTGCAGGAGGGCAGGTAAAGTAGCAGGCAGGTTGTAACCTGAAAGTATAAACTGATGAACAAATCGAGACTTCTTTTGAGGTCTTGGTTTTTTTATACTGAAAGCATAAAGAAAAAACGGAGGTGGCAGACGAAAATGAAACGGAAAAACATTTTATGTTTATGTATGATAGTTTTGCTGGTATCGAGCCTGGTTGGATGCGGGAAAGAAAACAGGGATAACAATACCGGGAACACGCCTGTTCAGGAGCCGGAAGAAACGGAAGATTCCGACAGCCAAAGCGGCAGCGGAGATACAAAAGAGGCGGAATCTGCTGCGGACATTCAGAACAGCCCGGAGCAGGAAAACGCAGAGGAGGGCAGTGAGTCTGTTGCGGAGGGCTCCAACATATTGATTGCCTACTTTTCCATACCGGAAGATGTGGAGACAACGGATGCGGTTTCCAGCGCCAGTATCGTAGTCAAAGACAATGAAAAGATGGGAAACACCGAGTATGTCGCAGGCGTGATCCAACAGACAGTAGGAGGCGATCTGTTCCGCATCGAGACAGTAGAAGAATATCCCCTCGACCACGATCCGCTGGTAGACCAGGCAGCAGAGGAGCAGGATGAGAATAAGCGTCCGGAGCTTTTGAACCATGTGGACAATTTTGACCAGTATGAAACCATTATTTTAGGTTATCCGAACTGGTGGGCAGACCTTCCAATGCCGGTCTACACGTTTATGGAGGAATACGATTTTGGTGGAAAGACCATTATTCCATTTGTAACCCATGGCGGCAGCGGCTTTTCGGGAACCGTGAGAACCATATCGGATCTGCAGCCGGACGCTCTTGTCAGTGAAAATACGTTGTCCCTGTCCAGAAATGATGTGGCAGACAGTGAGGAAGATGTTGCAGCATGGGCGGAAAGCCTTGGATTAAATTAAAGAGTATGGAGGAAAGTTATGCAATACAGAACATTAGGAGAAGAACTGACAGTATCCGCAGTGGGGCTTGGCTGTATGGGAATGAGCCACGCTTACGGGGCGCCGGCAGATAAAAAGGAGATGACGGAACTGTTGGCGGAGGCTGTGGATATGGGATATACATTCTTTGATACAGCGGAAGTTTACGGTACGCCGGAAAATCCCCATCACAATGAAGAACTGGTGGGGGAAGCGCTGCGGCCATATCGGGATAAAGTTGTCATCGCGACTAAATTCGGAATCTATTTTGACATGAGCAGTAAACAGGTAAATAAACCGCTTTTGCCGGATTCCAGGCCGGAGGTTATCCGTGCCTCGGTAGAAAATTCCTTAAAGCGGCTGGGAACAGACCATATTGACTTGTACTATCAGCACCGGGTTGACCCGTTTGTGCCGGTAGAGGAAGTGGCAGGCGTCATGCAGGAACTGATCCGGGAGGGAAAGATCACGCACTGGGGACTTTCGGAAGCAGACGAAGAAACGATACGCCGCGCCCATGCAGTCTGCCCGGTAACGGCAATCCAGAACCGCTATTCCATGATGGCCCGCTGGTATGAGAAACTTTTTCCCGTACTGGAAGAATTGAATATCGGTTATGTTGCCTTTTCGCCTCTGGCAAACGGCTTTTTGTCTGCAAAATACGGAAAAGACTCCAAATTTGAGGCAAATACGGATTACCGGAGCGTGATGCCGCAGTTTACTTCGGAGGGTGTGGAACAGAACGAAAAACTGTTGGAATTGATTCGGACGGTTGCAGAAGGAAAACATGCGACGCCGGGACAGATTTCCCTTGCATGGATGCTCTGTAAAAAACCGTATCTGGTGCCCATCCCCGGAACCAGAAAATCAGACCGTCTGAAGGAAAACGCCGGGGCAGCGGATATAAAGCTGACAGAAAAAGAAATTGAAATTTTGGATAAACAGCTGGATACCATGGAAATGTCGGATGTATTTGGCGGCACAGCCTGTAAGTGTCGTTGATAGATATATAAGGAAGAGGAGGAAATTGTAATGAACGAATTTGTATTCACTTATCCCACAAAGGTGTATTTTGGAAAAAACTCTCTGGAAAAGGCGCTTCAGGCGGAGTTAAGCAGATATGGAAAGACCGTGATGCTTGCCTGTGGCGGCGCTTCTCTGAAGAAAAACGGTATCTATGACAGGGTAAAGGAGCTGCTTGCAAAGGAAGGAAAGGAGGTTGTAGATTTTCCGGGCATTATGCCCAACCCTACCTATGCTAAAGTGCAGGAAGGTGCGGCATTGGCGAGAGAAAGGGGCGTGGATTTTATCCTCGCGGTAGGCGGAGGCTCCGTTATCGACTGCTGCAAGATCATAGCGGCGCAGGCAAAGACAGATAAGGACATCTGGGAAATGGAGTTTTCGGAGGGGAAAATCCCCTCGGAGTATCTGCCCATGGGTGCGGTGGTCACCGCTTCCGGTACAGGAGCCGAACAGAACTGCGGCGCGGTCATTACCAATGAGGAAAAAGGGATTAAGACCGGCGTGTTCGGCGCATATGCCTCTTTTGCGGTACTCGATCCCGAACTGACGGCTTCCGTTCCTGCCATGCAGGTGATCTCCGGCGCTTTCGATACGCTGAGCCATGCCATGGAAACCTATCTTGGCAATTCCGATCAGGACAATGTTTCTGACGATGTGGCGCTGGCGGTCATGCGCAACACGGTAGTCAATATGCGCCGTCTGCTTAAGGATGTGAATGATATGCAGGCGAGAAGCAACCTGATGTGGGATTCGGCTATGGCGGAGAACGGCATTTTGAAAGTCGGCAGGGTTACGGACTTTCAGGCGCATCAGATCGAGCATCAGCTCGGCGCATTTACGGACTGCAACCACGGGCAGGGGCTGGCAGTGATCCATCCTGTTTATTACCGGCATATTCTGAAAGATGCGGAGGAGAAATTTGAGCGGTTTGCAAAGGCCGTATTTGGCAAAGATACAGCCGAGGAGGGCATACAGGCGCTCAGCGATTTTATAAAAGAATGCGGGCTTCCGACTAAAATGGGAGAACTGAAGTCAAAAGTGGAAATCACGCCCGAAGTGCTTCGCAGGGTGGCTGATACCTGCAATATTATCAGGTGCAATCCACGCGAACTTGGCAGGGATGAGGTTTATGAAATCCTGATGGAGTGCATGTAACAAATTGATTGGGCGTGGTTACGGGATTTGCGGTGTAAACTCAACAAAGAAAAATAATGTAAGAAGATGAAAAGGAGAAAACAAAAATGAGCGAGCAGAAATATGTGAAATTGAATAACGGCGTAGAAATGCCTGTGGCGGGCATCGGGACTTTCCTGTTAAGCCCGGATGAGGCGGAGGCTTCCGTATTAAGCGCGCTGCAGGGCGGTTACCGTCTGATTGACACGGCAAATGCATATGTGAATGAAAAAGCAGTGGGCAGGGCAATGAAAAAGTCCGGCGTACACAGGGAGGAAATCTTTCTGGAGACAAAGATATGGCCGGCGTTCTATGAACAGGAGGACGCTGTTGAAAAAACGCTTCAAAGGCTGGATACCGATTATATTGACCTGCTTCTGATTCACCAGCCTGCGGGCAATTATCTGGCGGGCTACCGGCTGATGGAGAAAGCTTATCAGGCAGGTAAGGTGAAAGCAATCGGTCTTTCCAATTTCAACAAAGAGCAGATTCAGGAGATTTTAGATACCTGTGAAGTAAAGCCTGCCATTTTGCAGACGGAAGTGCATCCTTATTTTCAGGAAAAGGAACTGAAAGCGTTCCTTAATAAAGAGGGCATGGTGATTCAGGCATGGTATCCGCTGGGGCACGGGGATAAAGCATTGATTCAGGAACCGGTATTTGCAAAACTGGCTGAAAAATATGGAAAGAGCAATGCGCAGGTTATTCTTCGCTGGCATATTCAGGCGGGCAATATTGTGATTCCCGGTTCTAAGAACCCGGCTCATATCCGCGATAATTTTGCCCTGTTTGATTTTGGATTGACGGATGAGGAAATGGCGCAGGTGGCGGCTGTCGATAAGAATAAGAGATATTACACCAATACTCCTGAGAAGCTGGAAGGATATGCTAAATGGGCGCCGGATGTAGACGGGCAGAAATAAGTATTTGTACCATGAGACGCGGCGGGGAGAAGCTATGGTAAAAAAGATTTTGATGTTTCTTTCAATAGGATTATTCACACTCGGCATGGCGGGATGTTCTTCATCCGGCCATGCCGGTTCAGCCCCCGCACAGACGGGTCCGGCGGAGAAACTGCCGGAGCAGGATATCATGTGCTCTATTCATATAATGGCGGGAAATACGGTATTAGACGGCGTATTGTATGATAATCCGACAGCACAGGGATTTGCCGAAATGCTCCCAATCACAACAGAAACATGGCATGCCGCGCCGGGCTTTGCAAGGGCTTTTGACCTGCCGGCGCAGATTGCTGAGAAAGGTGAACCGGGATACGGATATGAACCTGGTTCGTTGGCCTATTGGGATGAAGGACCGTCCATTGCGATGATTTACGAGGCAAGCCGCAGGGAAACGGTGGTGCCCGTTGTACCAATCGGGAAGATGACATCAGATGCTTCCATGCTTGAGGAATATGAGGATATCATTACCATTGAGCTTGGGGAATATGAGGAGATGCATTCCGGGACTGGCGGTACGTTGACGGAAAACAGCAGTGGAATGACAGAGGACGAGGGTGTGGCAGGAGGGAATGAGACTGTGTTTACGGCGGATACAAAGGTATGGGATGTAATGAATGATCCGGCGTTTGGGGATTATGGACGACTAATCTTTCCTGCCGACAGATCAATCAGTGACAGCCTGGCTCTGGGAGATGTAGGAAGTATTCTCACATGGTATTCCCATGTCAGCCCCGGCCGGACGGTTGAGATTGCAAATTATCTGAGAGAACAGGCGGCATCGGGAAAGCAGATTTTTTATGACATTTACACGGAGGAGGAAAAGACGGCAGACCCGGCAAAGGAAGATACCGGTTTATTCTTTTTCCGCGGAACACCTGGAGAAAAATTTGCCATCGCCAATGCTGGCGGCGGATTTGCTTATGTAGCCGCCATGCACGACAGCTTTCCCCATGCGCTGGAACTGTCAAAAAAGGGATATAATGCTTTTGCCCTGATTTACCGTCCCGGCGCACAGACGGCCTGCGAGGATCTGGCCAGGGCAATCGCCTTTATCCACGAAAATGCGGAGGAACTGGAAGTGGATGTATCCGGTTATTCCCTCTGGGGAGGCTCTGCGGGCGCGCGTATGGCGGCATGGCTTGGAAGCTATGGAACTGCCGCTTTTGGCGAGGCGGATTATCCGAAGCCGGGCGCGGTTATTATGCAGTATACCGGATTATCAGAAGTGACAGGAGAGGAACCGCCTACTTACGCGTGTGTCGGTACAAATGACGGGATTGCCTATTATGGGACAATGGAAGGACGCATCCGGCAGATTCAGGCGCAGGGAACAAATGCGGAAATAGAGGTTTTTGAGGGACTGCCGCATGGATTCGGACTGGGGGAAGGCACTGTGGCGGCAGGCTGGTTTGACAATGCAGTGGAATTCTGGGAAGACAATATGGTACAATAAAAAAATATAAATAATAATGAACATCGTAGCGATAGGAGGAGAAGTTTGGAAGCAAACTTCCAAACTCTTCAGTGTTGGCAGTACCGCAGGCATAGTTTGCGGTATGTAGGAGGTAAAAGCATGAAAGACAAAATTATTGAACAGTCACAAAAATTCTGGCAGTCGCTTGAAAAGGCGGATTCTAAAGGAATGCGCGAAGTCTGTGATCCGGGCTGCTGGTTTGTCCACATCGGCATGAGCTGCGGTCTGGATGAGGAAATGGAGGCTTTTGATAAAAAGCTTTTCCAGCCCACCCAAATTGACATTCACGGACAGGAAGTCAGGGAATGGGGGGAAGTTTCTGTCTGCATGACAGATGTGGATTACAGCCTGCTTTTGGGCGGCAAAGAGACCACTCACCACTTTATGACTACAGAGGTTTACCAAAACCGGAACGGGGAATGGAAACTGATCCAGTTTACCTTTACCGCACTGGTAAACTGATTCTGTATTTTCTGCATACAGAACATAAGGAAATCTCTTAACAGGAATCATATGACAGGAGGGAAATATCATGGAATTTTTAACACTGAACACAGGAGCGAAGATGCCGCTTGAGGGATTTGGCGTATTCCAGATTCCGGATGCGGCGCAGTGCGAACAGGTTGTTTATGACGCGGTCAAGACCGGCTACAGGCTGCTCGATACGGCAGCGTCCTACATGAATGAGGAAGCGGTTGGAAAAGGCGTAAAGAGGGCGGTTGCAGACGGACTGGCCACAAGGGAAGAACTTTTCATCACCACAAAGGTATGGGTGCAGGATGCAAAAAGCGAGGAAACCGCATATGAGGCTGTCAAAGCATCTTTGGCAAAGCTGGACATGTCCTATGTTGACCTCATCCTGCTGCATCAGCCTATGGGAGATTATTTTGCGGCATACCGCGGGATTGAGAAGGCCTGTAAGGAGGGGCTTGCAAAAGCTGTGGGCGTGGCAAACTTCTATCCGGCAATCCTTGCCAACCTTTGTGAAAACGTAGATATGATTCCAGCCGTCAATCAGGTAGAGCTGCATCCATTTTTTGTGCAGGCAAAAGCCCTTGAAAATATGAAAGCATATGGCGTGGCGCCCCAGGCATGGGGACCGCTGGCGGAAGGTAAGCATGGCATTTTTACCGATCCGGAACTTGTGGAGATTGGGAGAAAATACGGCAAGAGTGCGGCGCAGGTCGTTTTGAGATGGAATGTACAGCGCGGCGTGTCCATTATTCCCAAATCAGTGCATGTGGAAAGAATGGAGCAGAATATCGACATCTGGGATTTTACGCTTACGGATGACGAGATGGCGAAGATTGCGGCAAGGGACCTGGGACACAGCGAGATTGTCAACCACGATGACCCGGCCTTTGTCAAAATGCTCTGTGGAAGGAACATTCACTGAGCCAAAGGACGTTTTAAGAAAATACAGGTGTGAACGCAGGGCATTGCCATAATGCCCTGCTAACTGAAACAGGAGAACAGGAAGAAATATTAAAAAGGGAAAGGTGGTAGGAATTTATGGCAAAAAAACAGACGGCAGGGAGAGACAGACTGGGAGAACTGGCACCCAAATTTGCAGAGTTAAATGATGATGTTTTGTTTGGAGAGGTATGGTCAAGGGAGGAACAGCTTTCCGCGAGGGATCGGAGCATGATTACCATTGCGGCGCTCTTTTCAGCAGGATTATACCCGCAGTTAAAATCCCATCTGGTACTTGGAAAGGAACATGGAATTACAAAGGAAGAAGCGGTGGAAATCGTGACACAGCTTGCATTTTACTGTGGCTGGCCGAAAGCGTGGAGTACATTTCCAATGATTCAGGAAGTATATGGAACGGAAGATTGATTTTAAGGAGAATTGTGATATGGAGAAAGAAAATATCAGTATTTTTCCGACAGGAGAAAAAAATGAGGATTTTGCAAAATATTTTGTTGGGCAGAGCTATTTGAAAACGCTTTCTACGCAAGGTGTTGTGATTGGAAACGTAACTTTCGAGCCAGGATGCCGAAATAACTGGCATATTCATCATAAAGGCGGACAGATTCTGTTGGTAACGGCAGGTAGGGGGTATTATCAGGAGTGGGGAAAACCTGCACAGGAACTGCGTGCCGGGGATGTGGTAAATATCCCTCCGGAAGTCAAGCACTGGCATGGAGCAGCGCCGGATAGTTGGTTTGCCCATCTTGCGGTTAAAGTTCCGGCAGAAGAAGCCAGTAATGAATGGTTGGAAAAAGTAGATGATGAAAGTTATGGAAAACTGACAGGAACAATATAAATCAGTTATAAGCTTAAGGTATAAACTGATAAACAAATCGAGACTTCTTATGGGGTCTCGATTTTTCTATAATGATAGAAAGTGATGCAAAATGAAGTTCGGATATTCTGAAAGAATGATCGAGGAGTGTTGACAATGAAAAACAGAAAGAGATGGGGAGTTTATCTGATGGGCGTGATTCTGGCACTGCAAACAGCAGGCTGTGGAAGTTCAGATTTGTCTACAGGAAACAGGAGCGAGCGTCCGGTATCTGATGAAAGAGGACAAAATGGTGTGGGAAATCAGGAAAATATATCCGTTGAAGACAGAACACAGGTGGCGGCAGCAGATACGGATGGCAGTAAAATCCTGATCGCCTATTTCTCCGCAGGAGAAAACAGTGATGTAGATGCGGTTTCCTCCGCAAGCGTAACAACAGTGGGTGGGGAAGCAAAGGGGCGTCTTCGGGCAGTGGCAGATATGATTCAGGCTGAAACTGGCGGTACACTTTTTTCCATACAGACATCCGTGGAATACCCCGGCGACGGAGGTGCATTGATCGATTATGCGGCGGAAGAGCAGGAGGAAGATGCGAGGCCGGAACTGACGAGCCATATAGAAAATCCGGATGATTATGATGTTATTTTTATCGGATTTCCTACATGGTGGTACGATATGCCGCAGGCTTTATATAGTTTTTTTGATGAATACAATTTTTCCGGGAAGACGCTCGTTCCTTTTAATGTGCATAATGGAAGCCGTTTTTCGGGAACCATTGAGACCATTAAGGAACTGGAGCCGGAGGCGGAAGTGATTACAGACGGGTTTACGGTCAGCGAACGGGATGTAGCGGAGGCTGCCGGTGATGTGGCTGACTGGCTTAGAGGGTTGGGATATTAACCGCAAGGGGGCAGATTTTATGAAACGCAGGATAGGATGGGTGCTGGTATTGTTTGTGGCAGTATCCTGTACGGCATGTTCCGGAAGACAGGCAGGGACAGGAAACAGAGGCAGCACAGTTTTTTTGACAGAGACAGAAAATGCGGATACCGAAAAGGCAGGAACTGTATTAACAGAGGAGGACGTGGTTTCTATGGATGGACAGACGGGTTTCGGACGGGTACCGGAAAAATTGGTACAGATACCGAAGGAATATTTTGGGTCAGCATCAGAGCAGGGGACGGTGGAGCGGTTGGAGTACCAGACCTGGGAGTCCATGAGCTACGATGCTCAGACGACACAGCTTACGAAAACGGCATATGTATACCTGCCATACGGTTATTCCGAGGAGCAGCGGTATAATGTGCTTTATCTGATGCACGGTGGGTGGAGCAATGAAACAACTTATCTCGGCACCCCGGAGAACCCGCATGAATTGAAAAATATACTCGACCATGCCATACAGGATAAAAAAATGGCACCGGTAATCGTGGTATGTCCGACTTATAACAATACAAGCCCCGAAGACAGCGGGGATTACAGCCTGGCGCTGCGGCTGACGGACAATTATCACAACGAGCTTGTAAATGACCTGATTCCGGCTGTGGAGGGAAAGTACAGTACCTATGCAGAAGAAACTTCCCCGCAGGCACTGATGGAAAGCCGCAGCCATCGCGCTTTTGCAGGTTTTTCCATGGGTTCGGTCACCACATGGCATACCTTTCAATACTGCCTGGACTATTTTCGGTATTTTCTGCCATCCAGCGGCAATCTGACTTCCGACGGAGCGTATATGGAGCAGTTAGTGACGAATGCAGGGTATGATTCTGGGGACTTCTTTATTTATGCCATGTCCGGCACGGAGGATTTTGCTTATGCAGCCTTTACAAATCAGATTCAGGCGATGGTAAATGCGCCCAACGGTATTTTCATTGAAGCTGATAATGAGAGTAACGGAAATCTGGCGTATCGGGTGCAGGAGGGCAACGCTCATGACGGGAACGCGGCCCTGCAGTATATTTACAACGGGTTGATCTGGTTGTGGGCAGAAGGGGAATAGAGATCCGGCTATTATAAGTTATGGCAAGTTAAATCATTTATAAAGAAAATGGAGGAAAGCAAGATGAAAATTTTATTTATCAACGGAAGCCCGAACAGGAAAGGGAACACGGCGGCACTGGCGGATGCGCTTTTGAGGGGAAAAGAGTATGAAACTCTTCACCTAACAGATTACCGGATCGGAAGCTACGGGCAGAAATTTGAGGATGACCAGCTTGACGAAGTTGTCGCAAAGGTGAAGGAGGCAGAAGTGGTCGTGATAGGTTCGCCTCTGTACTGGCATAATATTTGCGGCTCGGTGCGTAATATGCTGGATCGGTTTTATGGTCCGATAAAGAACGGCGAATTTTCCGGGAGGAAGCTGTATTTCCTGTTTCAGGGCGCTTCCCCGGAAAAATGGATGCTGGAGGCGGGCGAGTATACCATGAACCGTTTCGCAAAGCTCTATGGTTTTGCATATGCGGGAATGGCAACGGATAGAAGCGAGGCGGCGAAACTCGGAAGAAGTATTTGAGGAGGAAAAAGCTGAATGAAAAGACCTTATGTGATCTGCCATATTTTGAGTTCCTTAGACGGAAAAATAACAGGCCCTTTTATGGGAACGACGGCGGCGGGGTCGCTTGGCGCGGAGTATGGAAAATACCGGACAAAGACAGGTGCGGATGCGTGGCTGTATGGGGCCACCACGACAAAGGAGTTTACTGATTTCCGAAAACCTGTTCCGGAAAACACTGGCGAAGTGCCGGAAGGGGACTTTATCGTGGATGACAGTGCGGAATTTTATTATATTTCAGTGGATGTGGATGGTGAAATCGGGTGGGAATCAGGAACATTTTGCAATAAGGGAAGAAAGCCGGCTCATGTGATTGAAATATTGACTGCCTCCACTCCACCAGCTTATAAAGCTTATCTGAGGAAAGCAGGAGTATCTTACATTATCGCAGGTGAAAAGAGACTGGATTGTGAGACAGTGATGAGAAAGCTGCACAAACTTTTTCACATCGAGAAGGTATTGATCTGTGGGGGTGGCATCGTAAACTGGAGTTTTCTTCAGGCAGGCATGATTGATGAACTTAGTCTGTTTTTAGCGCCGGTAACAGATGGTGGGTGCGGTAAAGCAGCTTTATTTACACAGATTCCCCTTCTTACGGAAGGAGAACCTGTAGAGTTTCTGTTAAAAGAAGTGGAAAGAATAGGCGATGGCGGATTGCGCTTGAATTATCAGGTAAAAAACAGAAAGGCATAATTAAAATAAGAAAAGGAGAGGAAGCAATGAAGGTACTTTTGGTAAATGGTAGTCCCCATAGAGAGGGATGCACTTATACGGCGCTTTGTGAAGTGGCAGGTACCTTGGGCAGAGAGGGTATTGAGACAGAGATTTTCTGGATTGGCAATAAGCCCATAGGAGGATGTATTGCCTGTCTGAAATGCAGGGAAAAGGGTTGCTGTGTTTTTGATGATGTAGTGAACCGTTTTCGGGAGAAAGCATGTGAGGCAGATGGTTTTGTGTTCGGAAGCCCTGTCCATTACGCCAGTGCAACCGGAAACATGACGGCTTTTATGGACAGGTTGTTTTACTCCGAGTTTGGAGGAAATGGGAATAGGGCATTTTATATGAAACCGGCGGCGGCGGTGGTTTCTGCACGCAGGGCCGGTACAACAGCAACATTCGACCAGCTGAATAAATATTTCACCATTCAGGAAATGCCGGTGGTATCCTCCCGCTACTGGAACATGATTCACGGTGCAAATGCAGAGCAGGCAAGGCAGGATGCAGAGGGACTGTATACCATGCGGGTTCTGGGCAGAAACATGGCGTATCTGTTACGTTGTCAGGAGGCGGCTCGTAAGGCCGGCGTGGCGCTGCCGGAACAGGAAACGCCTGTATTCACAAATTTTATCCGTTAGGAATGCGAGGGAATCGGAATGAAACCGAAGATGATTTTGAAACTGGCAGTTGATATCGCTATGACGGCGGCGCTGCTTCTGCTCATGGCATATGAGCTGATCGGGCAGGCGGCTCATGAATGGATTGGCATTGGAATGTTTGTCCTTTTTATTGTTCACCATATCTTGAACAGTAATTGGATCAGAAACATTTTAAAGGGAAGGTACCATCCTGTGCGCATGATGCAGACCGGACTTGTATTATTGATACTTTGTACGATGGCCGGTTTGATGATAAGCGGCAGCTTCCTGTCCCGTTATGCGCTGTCTTTTCTGCCAATAAAGGGTGGTCGCTCTTTTGCGAGAAATCTGCACATGATTTCGGCATATTGGGGATTTGTACTGATGTCCGTTCATCTTGGGTTTCACTGGAGCATGATACTGGGAATGGCAAAGAAGTTTTTCCCGAGACCGTCTGCGGTTCGGAAATGGGCGGGACGTATTCTGGCGTTTATGATTGCGGGATATGGAATATGCGCTTTTATGAAGAGAGACATCGGAGTTTACATGCTGCTGAGGAGCCATTTTGTTTTTTTCGATTATGAGGAACCACTGGTATTTTTCTATCTGGATTATATTGCGGTTATGGGATTGTTTATATTGATTGGAAATTATTCCTGTGCAGGGCTGAGAATGATTGGCAGGGGGCAAAATAAAAAACAAACAAAATCTGCATTTTGCAGAGGAATATATGGTATATGGAAGAAAGGCGGAAAATAGAAATAATTGTAATGCACTGTCGATAAATGAGGGGGAGGGACAATTATGGAAAGATGGATATTGATGTTACACCATGAAGTACCAGAGTTGACCGATCTTCAAGATGAATGGCAGAAAGAAGGTATATTTGTTCGCAATGTATCTGATGTCAATGATGCTGCCGGTGAATTGTCAGGGAATACGGACTACCTGCTGATTATTATATTTTCAGACGGGCAGCAGTACTTATCACCGTTAAAAATTATAAGGGGACTGACAAAAGCCCCGATCCTGGTTTTAGACCGGCAGTATGACAGTACAGAAAAAACGGCTGCGATTAAAGCTGGAGCAGATGAATACATTAAATGGTCGGACAGTTATCTGGAAGAAACTGTTGCCAGCGGTTTTGCATTGATCCGGCGATATACGGAACTGAATCAGACAAAGCAACAGCCATCCAGCATTATTTCAAAGGGGAATCTGTTTATCAACGTGGATTACCACGAAGTTATCATCAATTCACAGGAATTGGAATTCTCCCGGTATGAATTTAACCTGCTCTGTCTGCTTGCATCCAGTCCAGGGCGGGTATTTACAAATGAACAGCTTTACCGTGACGTATGGGGTGAAGATT